>NZ_JASGET010000117.1:0-20521 GCF_047606145.1 Nocardioides sp.
CCGGACGTCGTACGGCGACCGCTCGGCGCCGCCGGCCCTCGTTGCCGTTGCTGGCCGGCGCGGCGGCGGTCGCGGTCGCGGTCGGCGGCGTGATGGCCACCGGCGCGACGCCGACCACCCTCGCCGCCGGCGACAGCCGGGTGCCGGCCGCCTCCGCGCTGAGCGGGCACACCGGCGGCGGCACCGGTCGAGTCGCCACGGTGAGCCGTGACGGTGGCCGCGGCGACACCCCCCAGGACCAGGCCGACGAGGTGGCACAGCAGCGCGCCGCCGCCCTCGACGACCTCGACAAGCGGGCCGCCAGCGAGAACAAGGACCTGAACTCCAACAAGTGGGTGCTGCCGATCGAGGCCGGCGTCTACCACCTCACCGCCCGCTTCGGCGACGTCAGCGGGCTGTGGGCCAGCGTCCACACCGGGCTCGACTTCGCGGCGCCGTACGGCACTCCGATCCACGCCGTCGCCAGCGGCACGGTCACCTCCGTGGGCTACGACGGCTCCTACGGCAACAAGACGGTCGTCACCCTCGCCGACGGCACCGAGATCTGGTACTGCCACCAGAGCCAGTTCGCCGTCTCGGTCGGCGACACCGTCACCTCCGACGAGGTGATCGGCTACGTCGGCGCGACCGGCAACGTCACCGGCCCGCACGTGCACATCGAGGTCCGTCCCGGTGGCGGCGACCCGGTCGACCCCGACCCGGCCTTCAAGGAGCACGGTGTCAACCCCGACGCCAACCAGTAGCCGAATCGGTCCCCGGAACCGCCGAGTCCGCCCCCGGAACCGACGAGTCCGCCCTTGGAACCAGCGAGTCCGCCCCCGGAACCGACGAGTGGGTCGCCCGAGGCGAGTAGCGTCAGCGGCATGGGTCTGCTCCAGGACGCATCGACGGAGTTCCTGCGCGCCGTCGAGGAGCTGCCCGCCGGCCGAGGAGCCGACGACCCCTGCGAGCGGCCGACGCCGAGCGAGGTGTCGGTGCGGGAGCTGGTCGAGCACGTGGTGGCCGGCAATCGGTTCGCCGCTCGGCTGCTCGCCGGGGTGTCCCGGGACGAGGCGCGTGCGGTACTGAGCGGCGACCAGCTCGGCGCCGACGCCGGATCCGCGGTGCGGAGCTCCTGCGCGGCACAGGCGGCAGCGTTCGCGGCGGCCGGCCCCGCCTTCGCGGTACCCCATCCGAACGGCGAGATCCCGGCGTCGGACTTCCTCCTCCTACGAGTCATCGACCTCGTCGTCCACGCCTGGGACCTCCGGCGCGGCGCCGGCCTCGACGAGCGTCTCTCCCCCGCCGTGGTCGACGCCCTCTGGGACGAGGTCGAGCCGCGTCTGGCCTGGCTCCTCGCCTTCGGCGCGTACGGCGAGGGGCCCAGCGGCTCGCTCCCGCCGACCGCCCCGCGGCAGATGCGTCTCCTGGACGCGCTCGGCCGCCGTCCCTGATCGCTGCCGACCGCACCGACGACCCGAACCGCCACCCGAACTGACGACTCGCGCCGCCGAACTGACGACTCGGACCGCAACAACGAACGATTCGCGCCCCCGGAGGACCGATTCGCCGGGTCAGAGCTTCTCCACCGGGGCGTAGCGCAACAACAGGCGCTTGACGCCCGACGCGCCGAAGTCGATCGAGGCGACCGCCTTGTCGGCCACTCCTTCGACCGAGACCACCGTGCCGAGACCGAAGGAGTCGTGAGTGACCCGGTCACCGGGCTCCAGGGAGGGCACCTCGCGGCCGGGCCTCTGCTTGGCCGCGGCATCGGCTCGGACGGCGGCGGAGGAGAAGTTGCGGCGCCCGGCGGCCGTCGGCGAGCCGAAGACCTGCCCCCGGCGGTGGTCGGCGAAGCGGTCCCCGCCGAGATCGGGCCGGTTCCAGGAGGTCATCGCGGGCTCGGTGCGACGCCAGTCGACCAGGTCCACCGGCATCTCGTCGAGGAAGCGCGAGGCGGGGTTGTGCGACGGCGCGCCCCACGCCGAGCGCACCACCGCACGGGAGAGATAGAGCCGCTCGCGGGCACGGGTGATGCCGACGTACGCCAGCCGCCGCTCCTCCTCGAGCTCCTTGCCGTCGCCCAGGGCGCGGGAGTGGGGGAAGACCCCATCCTCCAGGCCGGTCAGGAAGACCACCGGGAACTCCAGGCCCTTGGCGGTGTGCAGGGTCATCATGGTGACCACGCCGTCCTCGTCCTCCGGGATCTGATCGGCGTCGGCGACCAGCGCGACCCGCTCCAGGAAGTCGCTCAGACCGGGGGTGACCAGGCCGGCGTCGACGTCGGCGGGATCGGCGCTGGGCGCCGCCACCGGATCCTCGGCGAACTCCCGTGCCACCGCCACCAGCTCGGCCAGGTTGTCCAGCCGGGTGGCGTCCTGCGGGTCCTCGGACTCCTCCAGCGAGCCCATGTATCCGGAGCGGTCGAGCGTGGTCTCCAAGATGACGTCGGCCCGCTCCCCCGCCTCCACCATCTGCTGGAGCTCGGTGATCAGCTCGACGAACGCGCAGATGTTGGTCAGGCTCCGGGTTGCCAGCCCCGGCGCCTCCTCGGCCCGCTGCAGCGCGTCGAAGAAGGTCAGCCCGTCGCGCTCGGCGAGCGCGTTGACGCAGGCCACGGCCCGATCTCCGATGCCGCGCTTGGGGGTGTTGAGGATCCGCCGCAGGCTCACCTGGTCGGCGGGGTTGGCCAGCGCCCGCAGGTAGGCGAGCGCGTCCCGCACCTCGCGGCGCTCGTAGAACCGCACGCCACCGACCACCTTGTAGGGCTGGCCGGTGCGGATGAACACCTCCTCCAGGACCCGGGACTGGGCGTTGGTGCGATAGAAGACCGCGACGTCGGAGGGCCGGCGGCCACCGTCGACGAGGGTGTCGATCTCGTCGGAGACGAACCGTGCCTCGTCCCGTTCGTCGTCGGCGACGTAGCCCACGATGCGCTCGCCGTCACCGGCGTCGCTCCACAGCCGCTTCTCCTTGCGTCCCTTGTTGTGCCGGATCACCGCGTTGGCGGCGGTCAGGATCGTCTGGGTGGAGCGGTAGTTCTGCTCGAGCAGGATCGTGGTCGCGTTCGGGAAGTCCTGCTCGAAGTCGAGGATGTTGCGGATGTTGGCGCCGCGGAAGGCGTAGATCGACTGGTCGGCGTCGCCGACCACCATCAGCTCGGCGGGCTCGCTGCGCGGGGTCCCCACGGGCTCGAGCGACGACCCGGGATCGAACTCGTCCGCGCAGAGCTGGTGGACGAGGGCGTACTGGGCGTGGTTGGTGTCCTGGTACTCGTCGACCAGGACGTGCCGGAAGCGCCGCCGGTAGGTCTCGCGCACCTCCGGGAACGCCTGGAGGAGGTGCACCGTCGTCATGATCAGGTCGTCGAAGTCGAGGGCGTTGGCCTGCCGCAGCCGCCTCTGATATTCGGTGTACGCCGCCGCGTAGCTCTCCTCGAGCTGATTGGCCGCCGCCTTGGTGGCCTCCTCGGCGTCGCGCAACTCGTTCTTCGCATCCGAGACCCAGTTGAGCACGTGACCCGGCTGGTAGCGGCGCGGGTCGAGCTCGAGATCGCCGAGCACCAGCTGCATCAGCCGCTTGGAGTCGGCGGCGTCGTAGATGGAGAAGTTCGACTTCAGCCCGGTCCCGGACACCTCCAGCGCGGAGATCTCCTTGCGCAGGATGCGCACGCACGCGGAGTGGAACGTGCTCACCCACATCAAGCGGGCGCGGTTGCCGACCAGCTCGGTGACGCGCTCCTTCATCTCGCCGGCAGCCTTGTTGGTGAAGGTGATCGCCAGGATGGAGCCGGGATGCGCGCCGCGCTGGCTGATCAGCCAGGCGATCCGCCGGGTGAGCACCCGGGTCTTGCCCGAGCCGGCACCAGCGACCACCAGCAGCGGCGCGCCCTGATGGATGACGGCCGCTCGCTGTGGCTCGTTGAGACCGGCCAGCAGCTCCTCGGCGGTCGGTCCCCGACGGGCCGGAGGCGGCTCCTCGGCAGCGGCAGCGAAGGCCTCGAGGCCCGGGATCGGGGTGGTCGTCTCCGGAGTACTCATGCTGGGGCCAAGACTATGTCGCGGCGCGGACAGTTCCGAAGCGCGGCCCGGAGGCGTACTCCTCCCGGTGCTCGCACCCGGCCGGCGTGCCGTCGCACCGCAGGACGCGACCGGGCGCGCTCCCCAGGACCGGCCAGGACCGGGCCAGACCCGGGGGGCGTTCCGCGAGCTCAGGCCTCGAGCGCGGCGACCAGGGCGATCTCGACGCCGGCCAGCGCCTTGCTCACCGGGCAGCCCGCCTTGGCGGCCTCGGCGGCCGCGGCGAATCCGTCGGCATCGAGGCCGTCGACCTCGGCGCGGACGGTCAGGGTGATCCCGGTCAGCCGGAAGCCACCGGCCGGGTCGGGTCCGAGGCTGACGTCGGCCGAGACGTCGAGCGCCTGGGTGGTGCCGCCGGCCTCCGCGATCTGTCCGGCCAGCGCCATCGAGTAGCAGGCCGAGTGGGCCGCGGCGATCAGCTCCTCCGGGCTGGTGGTCCCGTCGGCGTCCTCGGCGGCGCGCTTGGGGAAGGAGACGTCGAAGGTGCCGACCCCGGACGAGCTGAGCTCGACCTGTCCGGAGCCGTCCTGGAGGCCGCCGTTCCAGGCGGTGCGTGCGGTGCGAGTTGGCATGGCAGGTTCCTTACTCATCGGGCTCATCGGGCTCGTCGGGTGACTCCCACGCTACTGAGCGCTCCCCCGCGCCGAAAGTACGCGGCCGGCCGCCCCTCAGTACGAGCCGTGCGCCGGGGCCCAGAAGACCGCGACACACAGGTTGGCCAGGGTGAGCGCCGCGATCAGCCAGAACAGCCCGTCGGGGATGCGCGGGCGGCGCAGGTTCATCATCACCAGCGCCAGGATGATCAGTCCGATCACCAGCTTGACGCCGATCTTGGCGTGGTCGACCTGTACGTCGGAGTCCGCCTCGAGCACCCCGACCAGCGCGACACCGGCCACCACCGCCGTACCGGCGCCGTCACGCATCAGCGAGTTGACCCTCTTGGTCGGCTCCCGCAGCTGTACCAGGATGCCGCCGGTCAGAGCCGCGAAGCCGAGCAGGTGGACGACCAGCAGGACGAGGCGGACGATCTCCATGCCCGAATCCTAGGTCCGACGGCGGCCCCCGCCGCCGCTGGGCTGCACCTCACAGCAGTCGCCGGTCGGAGGCCCACCGGCTGAGCTCGTGCCGGGAGGAGAGCTGCAGCTTGCGCAGCACGCTCGACATGTGCGTCTCGACGGTCTTGATCGAGATGAACAGCTCCGCGGCGACCTCCCGGTAGGAGTATCCGCGGGCGATCAGCCGCATCACCTCGCGCTCACGCTCGGTCAATCGGTCGAGGTCCTCGTCGACGTCGGCGATCTCGATCGTGCCGGCGAAGGCGTCCAGGACGAAGCCGGCCAGGCGTGGCGAGAAGACCGCGTCGCCGCCGGCCACCCGGCCGATCGCCGCCACCAGCTCCGGACCGGTGATGGTCTTGGTGACGTAGCCCCGCGCCCCGCCGCGGATGGTACCGATCACGTCCTCGGCCGCGTCGCTGACCGAGAGCGCCAGATAGCGCGGGCGGCCATCGACGCTCGGCGCGCGCCGCATCACCTCGACTCCGCCACCACCGGGCAGATGCACATCGAGGAGTACGACGTCCGGCGACCCCGCCTGGATGGCGGCGACCGCGCTGTCCACGTCCTCGCCCTCACCGACCACGCTCACTTGAGCCCGCTGGGCGGCCTGGCCGGCCAACTCGGCGCGCACGCCACTGCGGAACATCGCGTGGTCGTCCACGATCACGACCCTTATCTCACCCATCGCTTCCCCTCCTTCTCCTCGGCGTCTCCGCTCTCGCCCGTGCGCCCGCTCTCCCCGGCGTACCCGGCATCGCCGGGGTCACGGGCCTGCCACAGCCGCACCTCGGTGCCCTCACCGGGCGCCGACCGGATCCGCGCGGAGCCCCCGTGTCGGGCCATCCGGTCCAGGATCGAGTCGGCGACGCCGTGCCGATCGGCGGGCACCTGGTCGAGGTCGAAGCCGACCCCACGGTCACGGACGAAGACCGTCACCTCGTCCGGCTCGACCTCGGCGTAGACGTCCACCCGACCGGTGCCGGCGTGCTTGGCGGCGTTGGTGATCGCCTCACCGGCGGCAGCGATCAGCGGGGTGAGCACCTCGTCCATCGGCGCGTCCCCGACCACCACCACGTCGGCGGTCACGCAGTGCGCGTCCTCGATCTCCGCCGCCGCCTGCTTGAGCGCCGCCGCGAAGGTGGCCTCCGACGAGGTCGGCGCCTCATAGAGCCAACTGCGCAGATCGCGTTCCTGAGCCCGGGCCAGTCGGGCCACCACGGCCGGGTCCTGGGCGTTGCGCTGGATCAGCGCCAGCGTCTGCAGCACCGAGTCGTGCAGGTGCGCGGCGACGTCGGCGCGCTCCTGGGTCCGGACCCGCTCCTCACGCTCGGCGGAGAGGTCGGTCACCAGCCGGTACACCCAGGGTCCGATCACCACCGCGATGCCGATCAGGCCGACCACGAAGACGCCGGTCAGGTCACGGGCATCGGCGGCGGAGCCGCCGCGCAGGGTGAAGAGCGCGAAGGAGCCGACCACCAGCAGCACACCGACGGCCGCGCGGGCGTACGACGCCCAGCCGCCCTGACCGAAGACGAGCCGGATCGGGTCGATCCGGCCGTTCGCGTCCAGCCAGCGCTCCCGCTGCGCCTGGTCGGCCTGGCGCCACAACAGCGCGACCCCGGCCACCCCGATCGCGAGCGGCCAGAACAACGCACCCTGACCGAAGATCGACTCCAGCATCAAGATGGCACCGAAGCCGAGCACCCCGAGCGCGACCGCCGGTCCCTTGTCGATCATGCCGCGGCGTCGCTCCGGCCGCCGCCCGCCGCGGGAGGCGCTCTCCGCCCCGGGGGTGGAATGGTCGATCGGCACCTGCGCGGGAAGGAAGATCCACAGCGCGGCGTACAGCACCACACCCAGCCCACCGACCACCGCGGCGACCACGAAGAAGGCGCGCACCCCGAGCACCGGCACGCCGAGGTGTCGGGCCAGGCCGGCGGCGACGCCACCGATCACCGAGTCCTCGGTGTCACGGTAGGCACGACGCCGCGCCTGGGCAGTGGGCTGGCTCATCAGGCCTCCATCGTCACATGCGGGCGCGCGCGGAGCCATGAGGGACGACCCTGATCCGCGGGCCGGGACCGGCGGCCACGACCCCCGGCTCTCCCAGGGCCGGTCGAACGCCGAATCAGGGGGGTCCCCGATGTCCGACGCGCGGGTCCGGCGGCAGGCTGAGGGGCATGAGCGAGCATCGGCGAGCGACCCATGACCTCAGGCCGCCGCATCCGTATCCTTGCCCTTCCTCGACGGAGGCGGCGGAATGAGCACGCCGCCGGGCCCCGTCTCGCCCGGTCACGGCCAGTACCACGACGAGCGCGAGGACCGCGACGACCGGGAGCGGCCACCACTCGACCAGCTCCGCAACCTGGGCGAGCTGCGCCGCACCGGACGGGGAGCACCCGAGGGGCGGTTCATCGCCGGCGTCGCCGGCGGGATCGCCCGGCATCTCGACATCGACCCGGTGGTGGTCCGCGTGGTGCTGGCGGTGCTGGTCTTCTTCGGTGGTGCCGGCCTGGTGCTCTACGGCGTCGGATGGCTGTTCATCCCCGAGGAGGACGGCCGGGACGCGGTGATCCGGGTCGATCGCCGCAGCCGCACGGTGGTGCTGTGGCTGGCCGCGGGCCTGGCCGCGATCGCGGTCTTCGGCAACACCGCCGGCGGCTTCCACCTCCCCTGGCCGATCCTCATCGTGGCGGCGGTGGTGCTGTTCTTCCTGCTGCGTCGCGAACGGGATCGGGACTGGTACGCCGACAGGCCCGAGGGCGCCATGGGGCGTGGCCGGTGGACCGGCTGGATCGACCAGGGTGCGCCGTCGAGCCAGACCGAGCCCCGCACGCCCACGGCCGGTGGCACCGCCACCGAGACCGTCGACCTGAGCAAGCCCGCCGGTCGTGTCGGCGACCACAAAGCCGGCGGCCCCGACCGGCCCCGGCCGGACCGTCCCGAGTGGCCCCGGCCCGAGTGGCCCCGACGCGCTCGGGACCCGCGCAAGCGTGGACCGATCCTGTTCGGCTACGTCATCGCACTGATCGCGCTCGCCGAGGGGATCCTCGGGCTCGTCGATGCGGCCGGCGCGGATCTGAGTGGCCCCACCTACCCGGGCGTCGCCGTCGCCATCATCGGTGCGGCACTGGTGCTCGGTGCGTTCTGGGGGCGGGCAGGGGGCCTGATCGCGATCGGCCTGGTCGCCGTGCTGGCCCTGGCCGGCAGCCTGGCCAGCCACGTCTGGCACGTCACCGCCCGCCAGGTCGACATCGCGCCGACCTCGGCGAGCGTGCTCGAGGACCGCTACGACTTCGACGTCGGGGAGGTCAAGATCGATCTCACCCACCTCACCGACCCGGCGGACCTCGACGGTCGCGACCTCACCGTCGACGGCAACGTCGGACACATCCGGATCCTGGTGCCCGCGGAGGTCGAGGTGCACGCCGAGGGCTCGGTCAGCGGCCCCGGCCAGGTCGATGTGCTCGGCAGCAGCAGCGGCGGCGTCGACACCGAGGTCTCCAAGTCCCGTACGGCGAACCTCTACTCCGCCGACCCACCGGTGCTGACCGTCGACGCCAGCCTCGACATCGGCTCCGTGCAGATCCTCGACGAGAACGGGAGCACCCGATGAGCGATCCGACCCGTTCCTACGACGCGCCTCCACCGGTGTCGCCGGCGGCCGAGGACGAGCCCGCGCCCGGATCGGGTGGGCCGTCCCGGTCGCGCGGCGGCCACCGGGTCAACATCGGCCATCTGGTGATGGGAGTGGTCTTCCTGGTCTTCGCCGTCGACTGGATCCTGATCGACACCGACACCGTGACCGGCTCCGACGTGCACTGGCTGCTGCCGATCCCGTGGGTCATCGGCGGTGCCGTCGGCCTGCTCGCGGCGGCCGTCGCCAGTTCCCGGCGCCGCCGATAGCGGGCTCGGGTCAGGCGGTCTCCTCGACGTACATCTCGCGCAGTGCGGCCACGCAGCGGTCGGGGTAGTCGGCGAACACGCCGTCGACGCCCGCCTCGTACAGCCGGACCGCCTGGTCGCGCCCGGCCCGCAGCGTCCAGACGAACACCTTCAGCCCGGCGCGGTGGGCCTCGGCGACCAGGGTGGTCGGCGCCTGTCCCTTCTTGCGCACCATCGACTTCTTCGGCCCGATCGCGTCGGCATAGGTCGCGATGTCCCGCACGTCCACCTGCCCCCAGTCGGTGTCCATCAGCTGCATCGTCGGCAGGTCCACCCGCGGGCTGACGGCCCGCACGAAGTCGGCGTCGAAGCTCTGGAGCCAGACGCGCGATCCGACCCCCTCGACACCGTGGTCGGCGAGCGTGCGCAGCAACGGCTCGGCCATCTCCAGCCCGAGATCGGCGAAGTAGGCGGGGTGCTTGATCTCGATGTGCAGCCCGATCCGCACCCCCCGCCGGGCGGACTCCTCGGCGACCAGCAACAACAGCGTGTCGAGGGTGATGATCCGAGTGCCGAGGGTCGGCGCGTTCAGCGAAAGGACCTCGGGGAAGGTGAAGTCCTCGGTGAACCAGCCGGTCCGTTTCTTCTTGCCGACCCGCTTGGTGGTACGGCGACCGGCGAACTCCGGCCGGGTCGCCACGTCGGTGGTCCGGGACAGCTCGTTCTCGTGTCGCAGGATCATCACGCCGTCCCTGGTCATCACCACGTCGGTCTCGAGCGCATCGGCACCCTGCCGCAGGGCGAGACGGTAGGACTCCAGGGAGTGCTCGGGGAGGTAGCCCGGCGCACCGCGATGGCCGATCACCAACGGCCGTTCGGCGGAGAACATGGCCCCTAGGCTCGCTCATCACGGCATCCGGTCAGCCAACACCGCGTGAACGCCGGCGGGCACGGCGGTCAACGTCCCGGTCCAGCGATCGTGGTCGCTAGGGGAGGTCCTCCCCGCGCCAGGTCACGCCCTCGCGGATCACCCGGGCCGGCGTACCGGCGACGGCGGTCCGCGAGGCGACCTTCTGGGACCGGACCAGGGACCGCAGGCCGACGACCGCGCCGTCGCCGATCTCCACGTCCCCGGTGAGAACCGCCTCCCGGCCGAGCCAGACGTGCCGGCCGAGCCGGATGTGGGCGCCGTACGGGTTGAGGCGCGCGCCGGTGGCGACGTCCTCGAGCCGATGCATGTCGTCGGTGGCCAGGTAGACCCCGGCAGCCCAGAGCTGATCGCACTGCGCCACCACCGAACCACCGTTGCGGGCATCGATCTGGGCTCGGGCGGTGGCAACGACCCCGCCGGCCAGCACGACCGCCGAGTCGGCGCCGCAGTAGATCTCGCCCGCGGCCAGGACGCTGTCCGGGCCGACGTAGACGGTGGCGCGATCACCCCCGACCAGCAGACACTGCAGCGCCTCCAGCCCGGTGCCGACCACGATCAGCGCCTGGGCGAACGGATAGGTGGTCAGCAGTTCGACCAGTCGCTCGGGCAGGTCGAAGCCGGCGCGCAGATAGAGCGCGTTGCCGCCACGGTGCCACCAGTCCGGCAGCGGCGCCGTGATCCGCCGATACTCCAGGCCCGCGAGCTCGGCGGCGTCGAGACCGGCCTCGACCAGGCGGGCACGATGCTGCTCGGTCAGGGGCTCGCCCGTGCTCCACGCCATGCGCGGACTATAAGGCCGCGTCCCGCCCGGCACCCGCCACGTCACCGCCACGTCACCCTCAGCGCACGTCAGGGCACGGGGTCACACCGTCACGAGCCGGCCGGCCACCTCCAGCGCGCCCACCAGCTCGGCCCGGACCCCCAGCTCCGCCGCGCGGACCACCAGCGCGTCCACGGTCGCGGGCTGGGCGTAACGCCGGATCGCGGCGTCCACGCCGGCGACGTACGCCGGGCCGGAGACCCCGACCTCGCCGCCGAGGATGACCGCGGACGGGTTGACCAGGTTGCACAGGTCGGCGAGCACTCGCCCGGTGGTCCAGCCCGCGTCCTCCAGGATCCGATCGGAGACGGGGTCCTCGAGACTGCCCAGCTCCAGCTCGGCCACGTCGAGTCCGGGATGGGAATGGGCCACCTGAGCGCGCAGCTCGGCCACCGAGACCACCGCCTCGAGGCAGCCCTTCGCGCCACAGCGACACAGCTCGGCTCGTCCCGGCAGCTTGGTGTGACCGATCTCGCCGGCCAGTCCGCTCGCGCCTCGATAGACCTCGCCGCCGATCACCAGGCTCGCGCCGACGCCATGCGAGGCCTTGACGTAGAGGAAGTCGCGATGCTCCCGGCCCGCGCCGGCATACAGCTCACCGTGCGCGCCGAGCACCGCGTCGTTCTCCACGTGGACCGGCAAGCCGATCCGGCGTTCGAGGCCGGCCGCCGGGTCGGCGCCGACCCAGCCCGACAGGATCGTCGGGGACTGCACCAGGCCGGTCACGACATGCAACGGGCCCGGGATCCCGGCCACCACCGCACCGAGCTCGTCGATGTCGTACCTCGCCCGGAGCTCGCCCAGGAGCCGAGCCGCCTCGTCCAGCGCCTGCTCGGCCTCCAGGTCCACGTCGAGCTCGATCCGTCGCTCGCCGGCCACCGCGCCGTCGGCCCCGGCGACCGCCACGTGCAGGTGGTTGTGGCCGAAGTCCACCCCGGCGACCCAGGCCCCGGTCGCGGTGGCCATCAGCCGGGTCGCCGGCCGGCCGCTGCCCGAACCGGGACCCTTCTCCTCGACATCGATCTCGGAGACCCGCTCCTCGGCGAGCAGCTTGGCGACCGCGCCGTTGACGGTGCTGCGCGAGAAACCGGTCGAATTCACCAGCTGCGCGCGAGTGATCCCCCGACCCGTGCGGATCAGTCGGAGGAGCTCTTCCCGGGTTCGCTCCCGTGGGGATGTGCTCGGCATGAGCGCGACTCTAGCCCGATCGAGGGGTCGTTCAAGGAGATGCGGCAGAGATGCTTTCGACCTGTCGAAGTCACTAACTACGGCCCTGAGGCCGGCGAAAGAATTCATCGACAGCCTAAAATGACGCACCGGGGACGGACCGGCCGGCCCCGCACGGCCGGCAGGTGGCGATCAGCGCGTGAGCCGCGTCAGCACCCGGTCGAGGGCGTCGAGGGCGAAGTCGACGCTCGTTGCGGTGATCACCAGCGGCGGCTTGATCTTCAGCACGTTGTACCTGTCGCCGGTCGGCTGCACGAGGCAGCCCTGGGCCAGCAACGCGTCGCACACCTGCGCGGCCAGCACCGTCGCCGGCGCGAGGCTCTCTCGGTCGGTGACGAGCTCGACACCGAGGTAGAGGCCGCTGCCGTGCACCGCCCCGATCACGTCGTGCTTGCCCGCGAGTCGCTCGAGACCGGCCTTGAAGTGGTCGCCGACCGTGCGCGCGTTCTCCTGGAGCTGCTCGCGTTCCATGACGTCGAGCACGGCCAGCCCGATCGCCGAGGAGACCGGAGAGCCTCCCGCGGAGGAGAAGAAGCTTCCGTCGGCCGAGAACGCCTCGGCGAGGGCGCGGGTGGTGATGACCGCGCCCAGCGGCTGGCCGTTCCCCATCGACTTCGCGATCGTGATGATGTCCGGGACGACGTGCTGCTGCTCGAAGCCCCAGAAGTGGTGGCCGGTCCGTCCGTACCCGACCTGCACCTCGTCGCTGATGCACACCCCACCGATCGCTCGCACGCGTCGGTACACCCCGGCGAGGTAGCCCTCGGGGAGGTGCACCCCGCCGCCGTTGCCGAAGATCGGCTCCAGGATGACGCCGGCGATCTCGGCGGTGTCGAGACCGGCGAGCTGCGCGTCCAGGTCCGCGAGGTACGCCGCCGCCGCGCCCGGGCCGCGATGCCTGCCACGGACCTGGTTGGCGGCGTCCATCAGCTCGACCCACGCGGGACGTGTCTCGAGTGCGCGTGGGTTGTCGCCGATCGAGCTGGTCACCGCATCGGAGCCGAGCGTCCAGCCGTGGTAGGCCTCGCGGGCGGCGAGGATGCGCGAGCGGCCGGTCGCCGTCATCGCGAGCCGGAGGGCGAGATCGACCGCCTCACTGCCGCTGTTGACCAGGAACACCTGGTCGAGCCCCTCGGGTGCGAGCGCAGCCAGCCGCTCGGACAACGCGACGTGGGCCTCGTAGTGGAACCGGCTGTTGGTGTTGAGAAGGCTCCACTGTCGCGTGGCCGCACGGGTGAGGTCCGGGTGGGCGTGACCCGTGGTGGCGACGTTGTTGACCACGTCGAGGTAGACGTTCGCCGAGGTGTCGATGAGGAACTCACGCCAACCACGCTCGATCTGCGGCGGCCGGTCGAAGTAGTGCTCCTGCACCCTCGCCAGGTGCGCGTCGCGCCGGGTCAGCAGGGTCCCCGGATCGGGAGCGGGCGCCGCGACCTCGACGCCGGCGAGCGGTGACGGGTCGGGGCAGATGCGCCGCCAGACCTCCTCGGCCCGCGCCGTGACGTACCGCGGCGGCGTGCCGGGCAGCGCGCACGCCTGGAGCCAGACCGTCGGCGCGATCACCACGTTGTCGGCGTCGAGACCGTCGGCGACGACGCCGGCGGGCAGCGCCGGCAGACGGCTCCCCCGCGGGAGCACGACCTCGATGCCGAGCGAGAAGACCGTGGCCGATCCGGCGGGCGACCACACTCGGGCGCGGTCCAGCCGGTACTCGCCGTACCGGCTGGCGGGGGCGCGGTCCCCGCCGGACCGCGGGATGCGATCGTTCCAGGGGCGCGGCTCGAGCCAGGCTCCGTCGTTCCACACCTCGCTGGTGACTCCGAGGTCGACCGGCTCGACCGCGGGCAGGACCTGCCGCAGGGAGAGCTCGGCGAGGGGCTGGCCGACGCCGCGGATCAGCCAGGCCATCTCGTCCGCATCGAGCTCGAGCGCCGTCTCGAGCGCCCGGGTCTCGCTGGCCGATCGGGCCGACGCGTAGGCGTTGCCGGCGGTGACCAGCTCGGCGTCGCAGGCCACCAGGACGCCGGTGCGCAGGACGACCAGCGGCCAGATCGCGGTGAGCTCGGCGTCGCTGAGCCGGACCCGGTCACCGAAGGCCTCGACGACCGCCAGCACCGCCGCGACGTCGTCGGAGGTCTTGCCCAGCACGCTGGCCACGGTGACGGCGAGCTCGGCGCAGCGCCAGCTCGTGGCCAGGTCGCCGAAGTCGATGACCGCGGCCTCGCCGGCCGCGGTGAGGACGACGTTGTCGTCGGTCACGTCCCCATGGATGACCTGCGTGGGCAGGTCGGGGACGAGCGCCTCGAGGCGGGCCCGCGCCTCGGCGAGCCGGGCGAGCAGGGCCGGGTCCGTCCGGCCGATCACCTCGGTGGCGACCCGCAGGTCCCACGGCGAGTCGCGGTCCGTGCCGGGATGGGCGTAGTCGGCCAGCGCGTCGACGAGGCGCCCGGCGGTCTCGCCGAGCATGCGACACTCGGCGATCCCGAACGTGGCGCGGTCGAGCAACGGGTCGCCGACGACGTAGCTCACCACGTGGGCGAGGAGCCGGACGCCGCCGATCTCGACCGTGCGCAGATCGCCGACCGGCGCCGGCGCCGCGATGCCGGCCGCGGCGACCGCGAGGAGAGCGTCGCGCTGCGCCTCGATCGCGCTCCGCTCCCATACCGGGTTGGCGATCTTGAGCACGACCGGCCCCCGGGCGTCGTCGATGCGCAGGTTGTAGTCCTGGTTCGAGCCCAGCTTGCGGGTCGGACCGCGAAGACCCCAGTCGCGCTCGGCGATCGAGGCGGCGGTCGCCGCATCGATCGGTGGGAGGGCCGAGCCGTTCGGGTCATCGTCGTGCACGCGGTGCCTCCTCGTGCGAAATCGGCGCCCGAGGTGGGCGCGCAGGTGATCCAGGTGTCAGGGTAGGGGTGGTGCGGACGCCGGGGCGCGCCGCCGTTCCGCGCGGTGGCACGGGCGCGGTCAGCCCGCGGTCAGGTCTCGCAACCGCGGCAGGATCTCCTCGCCGTACAGCCTCAGGAAGCTCGCCTGGTCGGGACCCGGGGCGTGGAAGACCAGATGGGTGAACCCCATGTCGAGGTACTCGGAGATCCTGGCCACGTGCTCGTCGGGGTCGGTGGAGACGATGAACCGCCGGGCGGTCGCCTCGGTGGGCAGCGCGTCGGCAAGGCGCTGCATCTCCACCGGGTCGTCCACCGAGTGCTTCTGCTCGGCGGAGAGCCCCAGCGCGCCCCAGAACCGGGTCGCCTCCATCGCGCGCTCGCGGTCGTGGTCGAAGGAGACCTTGACCTCGATCATCATGTCCAGGTCGGACGGTTGCCGCCCGGAGAGCTCGATCCCGGTGCGCACCGCCGGCAGCAGCGTCTCGGTGTAGAGCTCGGTGCCCTTGCCGGAGGTGGTGATGTAGCCGTCGCCGGAGCGGCCGGCGTACTTCGTCGCGGCCGGTCCGGACCCGGCCAGATAGAGCGGTACGGCGACCTCGGGCCGGTCGTAGATGGTGGCCCGGTCCAGCGTGTAGTAGTCGCCCTGGAAGGTGACCCGGTCCTGTGACCAGAGCCGCTTGATGATCCGCACCGCCTCCCGGAACCGGGCGAAGCGCTCCTTGCCGTCGGGCCACTCCAGGCCCAGCGGCACCTCGTTCATCGACTCGCCGGTGCCCATGCCGAGGATGACCCGCCCCGGATACAGCGAGCCGAGGGTCGCGAAGGCCTGCGCCACGATCGCCGGGTGATAGCGGAACGTCGGGGTCAGCACCGAGGTGCCCATCGCGATCCGGGACGTCTTCGCCCCCAGCGCCCCGAGCCAGCTCATCGCGAACGGCGCATGCCCGCCGTCGTGCCGCCAGGGCTGCAGGTGGTCGGAGACGAAGACCGAGTCGAAGCCGCACTCCTCCGCCAGGACGCCGTAACTCAGCAGCTCGGTCGGGGCGAACTGCTCGTTGGATGCCTTGTAGCCGAATCGGATCTGGGTCACGTCCCCGATCATGCCAGCGTGTCCCTCGACGCCGGCCGGGCGTTCCGCTCTCGCCTGTCCCGGCCACCACGTCGCCCGGGTAGGTTGCCGACCATGAAGCTCTCCATGCAACTGCCCTACTTCGGCAACCCGCGCCAGACCGCCGACCAGGTCGTCGCCCTGGAGAGGGCCGGGCTCGACCAGCTCTGGGTCGCCGAGCCGTACGGGTTCGACGCGGTCTCGCTGCTCGGCTACCTCGCCGCGAAGACCGAGCGGGTCGAGCTCGGTGCCGGCATCCTCAACATCTACAGCCGGACGCCGGGCGCGCTGCTGCAGACGGCCGCCGGGCTCGACAACGTCTCCGGCGGACGCGCCATCCTCGGACTGGGAGCCAGCGGTCCGCAGGTGATCGAGGGCTTCCACGGCGTTCCCTACGACCGGCCGCTGGGCCGCACCCGCGAGGTGGTCAAGATCCTGCGGCAGGGCCTCCGACACGAACGACTGGTCAACGACGGCATCTACCAGCTCCCGCTCCCCGCCGAGCGCGGCACCGGGCTGGGCAAGCCGCTGAAGCTGCTGAACCGGCCCGAGCGAGCGGACCTGCCCCTCTGGATCGCGGCCCTGGGAGCCAAGAACGTCGCGCTGACCGCCGAGATCGCCGACGGCTGGCTGCCGTTCCTCTTCCACCCCGACCGGGCGGCGCTGGTCTGGGGCGAGGCGCTGGCCGCCGGCGCGGCGAAGCGCTCACCGGACCTCGGACCGCTGGAGATCTCCGCGGGCGGCCTGCTGGCGGTCGGCGAGGGGGAGCAGACCCAGCAGCTGCTCGACCAGATGCGACCGATCTACGCCCTCTACGTCGGTGGCATGGGTGCGCGCGGCAAGAACTTCTACCACGACCTCGCGGTCCGCTACGGCTTCGCCGACGAGGCCCGGACCATCCAGGACCTCTACCTCGACGGACACCAGCGCGACGCCGAGGCGGCCGTGCCGCTGGCCTGGTTGCAGGCCGCGAACCTGGTGGGGCCGGAGTCCTACGTCAAGGAGCGGATCGCGGCGTACGCCGAGGCGGGCGTCACCAGCCTCCAGGTCACCCCCGCCGAGGGCACCGACCCGGCGGCGGCGATCGCCCAGGTCAAGCAGTGGCTTCCCTGATCCCGCGGGGCCACCGATCCCCGTCGCGGCGATTGGGCTCCCGGCCGTCGCGGCTGATCGCTGGCCGACCGGGCTCGACCGCGCCGGCGAGCCTGATCGAGCTCGCGATCGCCTCGGCGGCCGGCTCACCCGACGAAAGATCGCCCTCCTCCGCCCAGAGACTCAGGCCCATTCGACGAAAGTCAGCGGTTCACTCAGGGAAAACCCGGATGCGCACAGCGGTAAATCAGTGTGCGCTAGGGATATGCACAGACAGATCGCTGGCGCCCTGACCGGGCGCGTGACCAAGTGGGTGGTCCTGGTGGCGTGGCTGCTGATCGTGGCCGGTGCGTCGGGATTCGCCCAGAAGCTCAGTGACGTCCAGGACAATCAGGCGTCCTCGTGGCTCCCCGCCAGTGCGGAGTCGACCAAGGCACTGGAGAAGCTGGCCCCGTTCTCCGACGAGAACGACATCACCACGCTGGTGGTCTATCACCGTTCCGGTGGGCTGACCGCGAGCGACTATCGGGACATCGGCCAGCAGGCCACCAAGATCGCCGCCCTCGACGGCGTGGTCACCCAGGACGGCAAGCCCGCCGTACTCGCGCCGACCAACCAGGCGAGCGGCACCAAGCTCGGCCTGGTCTCCGCCGACGGCACCGTGGCCACCACGACGGTGACCTTCAACTATGGCTCGGAGGGCTGGAACAAGATGCCCGACACGGCCGACGCGCTGCGTGCGATCGCCAGCATCGACGGCGTCACCGTGCACCTCGCCGGCCCGGGCGGCCAGGCGGCCGACGCGGCCGAGGTCTTCGGCGGCATCGACGGCACGCTGTTGTACGCCGCGCTGGGCGTGGTCATCGTGATCCTGCTGTTCACCTACCGCAGCCCGCTGTTGTGGGCGCTGCCGATCTTCTGTGCGGTGGTCGCGCTGTTCACCAGCGAGGCGATCATCTACTTCCTGGCCAAGTACGCCGGCCTGACGGTCAACGGACAGAGCCAGGCGATCCTCAGCGTGCTGGTGATCGGCGCCGGCACCGACTACGCGCTGCTGCTGGTCGCCCGCTACCGCGAGGAACTGCGCAACCACGAGGACAGGCACGAGGCGATGGGCTTCGCGCTGCATCGTGCCTCCCCTGCGCTGATCGCCAGCGCATCGACGGTGGCCATCGGCATGCTGTGCCTGCTGTTCGCCGAGATGAACTCCACCGCCGGCCTCGGTCCGGTGCTCGCCATCGGCGTGATCGTCACCCTGCTGGTGATGATCACCCTGCTGCCGGCCCTGCTGGTGATCGTCGGCCGCTGGATCTTCTGGCCCCGCCGACCGTCGTTCGGCTCCGACGAGCCGACCACGCACGGGCTGTGGGCCCGGGTCGGCGCCCGGATCGCCCCGCGGCCGCGGAAGGTGTGGATCGGCACCGCGCTGGCGCTGGCCGCCGCCTGCCTCGGCCTGCTCACCCTGAACACCGGCAACATCCCCACCGACGACCAGTACACCAAGACCGTCGACTCGGTGACCGGGCAGAAGCTGCTCGACTCGCACGGCCTCTCCGACACCTCGACGCCGATCCAGGTGGTCGCGAACGCCGACGCCGCGGACGCGGTGGTGACCGCGCTGCGCTCGGTGAACGGACTCGGCACCGTCGAAGACTCGGTCCCGGCGGTGGGTGGGGTCAAGTACCTCTCGGTGACCCAGGACCTCGATCCGGCCAGCAACGCGGCGGCGGACCAGGTCAAGGCCGTCCGGACGGCGGTCCATGCGGTCCCGGACGCGGACGCGCTCGTCGGCGGGTCGGCGGCGATCTATCTGGACACCTCGGTCGCCTCCGAGCGGGACAACAAGGTGATCATCCCGATCGTGTTGATCGTGGTGATGCTGATCCTGATGATGCTGCTCCGCGCCCTGCTGGCGCCACTGCTGCTGATCGCCACCGTGGTGCTCTCCTTCGGCGCCGCACTCGGCCTGTCGTCGCTGATCTTCACCCAGGTCTACGGCTTCGACATGGCTGACTCCGGATTCCCGCTGTTCGTCTTCGTGTTCCTGGTGGCCCTCGGCATCGACTACAACATCTTCTTGATGACCAGGGTGCGGGAGGAGACCCAGCGGGTCGGCACCCGGCAGGGCTCGCTGGTCGCGCTGGCCTCGACCGGCGGCGTGATCACCTCCGCCGGGCTGGTGCTGGCCGCGACCTTCGCCGTACTCGGCACGATCCCGCTGGTCTTCCTCGCCGAGATCGGTACGGCGATCGCGCTCGGCGTCATCCTCGACACCATGATCGTGCGGGCGGTGCTCGTGACGGCGCTCAACCTCGACCTCGGCAGCCGGATCTGGTGGCCAAGCAGGCTGGACCGGCCACACACCGCCGAGTTGGAGGACGTCGCCTGAGCCTGGCAGCCGGCTTTGCGCCTGCTGTCACCGGCGTCGTTTACCATGCGGGGGCGGGGTCGACGGCCCCGCCCCCGCTGTCTCGAGGACGGATCTGCATGGTTGCCCTGCCGCAAGCTGGCGAACGCTTCGGTCGCTACGTGATCGAGCGGAGAATCGGCCAGGGCGGCATGGGCGTGGTCTACGAGGCGACCGATACCCAGCTGCACCGCGCGGTGGCGCTGAAGATCGTGCAGCCGACGCTCGCCGTGGGCGAGGAGTTCAAGGCCCGCTTCGAGCGGGAGGCGAACACGCTGGCGCGACTGCGGTCGCGGCACATCGTGCAGATCCTGGAGTACGGCGAGGTCGAGGGCACCGTCTACCTGGTCACCGAGTTCGTCCCGGACGGCGATCTCTTCGGCTGGCTGCGGACCCGGGGCCCGCTCGGCCCGCTCGGCGCGCTCAAGCTGGTGGGCCCGGTCTGCGAGGCGCTCGACGACGCCCACCGCGCCGGGATCGTGCACCGCGACGTCAAGCCGAGCAACGTGTTGTTGTGGCAGCGCACCGAGGGCGAGCTGATCCCCTACCTGTGCGACTTCGGGATCGCCACCGATGCCGAGAACCACCAGACCCGCACCGGCATGGTGGTCGGCAGCCTGGCCTACATGTCACCCGAGCGGCACCTGGGTCAACAGGCCACCGCGCGCGGCGACATCTACTCGGCGGGCTGTCTGCTGTGGGCGTGCCTGACCGGGCATCCGCCGTACTCCGGCACCGACTTCCAGATGATGTCGGCGCACCTGAACCAGGACGTCCCGCAGCTGCCGGCGGACGCCCCGGGCGCGGTGGCGATCAACCCGCTGCTGCAGCGCGCGATGGCCAAGGACCCGGCTGCCCGGTATCCGTCCGCCGGGGCGTTCGCCGCCGACATCACCCGAGCCGTGGACCGGCTCGAGGCCGTCGCGCGCACCCGCTCGGCCGCCAAGCCGGTGCTGCCGGCCGGGCCGCCCCCGACGATCGTGCCGGCCGGCCCCACCACGCCCCCGCCCGGGACTCGTGACATCTCCTCGTTCCCGCCGCCGATCGGAC
>NZ_JASGET010000118.1:0-162580 GCF_047606145.1 Nocardioides sp.
CCGGCCGCCGCGCCGGCGTCGGCCGGCCCGGCCGGATCAGGGCCGGCGCCGCGCTGGTGCCGCGTGGCGAGTTCTCGATCATCATCGCCGGCCTGGTGGCCAGCTCGGTGACCGCAAAGCTGGCCCCGACCGCCGCCGCGTACGTGCTGGTGCTCGCCATCGTCGGCCCGTTGGCGCCGCGGTTGGCCGAGCCGTTCGCCAAGCGGCTGGCCCGGCCACGAGCCGGGGCTTGAGCCCCGCGGCGCACGGCGCGTCAGCGCAGGTGCGCCCTCAGGCCAGCACGCTGGCCACGCCGACCGCGTCGATGCCGACGGCCTCGCCGACCGGCCGGTTGGTCAGCTGACCGGCGTAGGTGTTCAGGCCTCCGGCCAGCGCAGCGTCGTCGCGCAGCGCCTGCCGCCAGCCCTTGTTGGCCAACGCGACGGTGTAGGGCAGGGTCGCGTTGGTCAGCGCGTACGTCGAGGTGTTCGGTACGGCGCCCGGCATGTTGGCCACGCAGTAGAACGTCGAGTTGTGCACCCGGTAGGTCGGCTCGGCGTGCGTGGTGGCGTGGCTGTCCTCGAAGCAGCCGCCCTGGTCGATCGCGATGTCGACGAGCACCGAGCCCGGCTTCATCTGGGCGACGAGCTCGTTGCTGACCAGCTTCGGCGCGGCGGCGCCGGGGATCAGCACCGCGCCGATGACCAGGTCGGCCTGACGCACGTGCTCCTCGAGCACCAGCTTGGAGGAGGCCAGCCCGTGGACCTGGTTGTTGTAGCGCCAGAACGACATCCGCAACTTGTCCAGGTTGGTGTCCAGCAGGGTCACGTCGGCGCCCATGCCGAGCGCGATGTTGGCGGCGTTCTGCCCGGAGACACCCGCGCCGATGATCACGACCTTGGCGTTGGCCACGCCGCCGACGCCGCCCATCAGCACCCCGCGACCGCCCTCGGCCTTCATCAGGCAGTGCGCCCCGACCTGCGGCGCCAGACAGCCGGCCACCTCCGACATCGGATACAGCAGCGGCAGTCCGCCGTCGGCCAGCTGCACCGTCTCATAGGCGATGCCGGTGGTCTTCGAGCTCAGCAGCACCTCGGTGAGCGGCTTGTCGGCGGCCAGGTGCAGATAGGTGAACAGGGTGAGGTCCGCACGCAGCCGGTGGTACTCCTCCGCGATCGGCTCCTTCACCTTGAGCACCAACTCCGCCGCACCCCAGGTCTCATCGGCGTTCGGCAGGATCCGCGCGCCGGCGGCGACGTACTCCTCGTCGGTGATCGCGGAGCCGACGCCGGCGCCGGTCTCCACCACCACCTCGTGCCCATGCGCGACCAGCTCGTGCACCCCGATCGGGGTGATCGCCACCCGGTACTCGTGGTTCTTGACTTCCTTGGGTACGCCGACCCGCATGTGTGCCTCCGTGGCAGGGTGATCGCCGGACCGATCGGGCCGGCGGAGTGCTGAGCTCTCCCTGGCATGGTGACGCAGATGTTCGTCCGAGCACCACAGATGCGAACAAAATTCTCTAGGATGCCGCAATGGCATCTCAATCGTCACCGGTGCGCAGTCAGACACCCACCGCATCGAACATGATTCGGCAGTCCGGCAGCGGACTCGAACGCCGCACCGAGACCGCGGTGCGGCTCGACGAGATCGATCACATCCTGCTGCGCGAGCTCTCGCTGGACGCCCGAGTGCCGAACAACGCGCTCGCGGCCAAGGCCGGCATCGCCCCCTCGACCTGCCTCGCCCGGGTGCGCCAGCTACGCGAGAGCGGCGTGATCCGCGGCTTCCACGCCGACGTCGACCAGGCTCTCGCCGGCCGCTCGCTGCAGGCCATCATCGCGGTCCGCATGCAGGGGCACGCCCGTGGTCGGCTCAGCGCCTATCTGCGTCAGCTGGCCGAGCTGCCCGGCGTCCTGAACGTCTTCCTGCTCGGTGGCGCACACGACTTCTTCGTCCACGTCGCGGCACCGGACAGCGACGCCCTGAACGCCTTCGTGGTGGAGAACCTCTCCAGCAACCGCGATGTCGCCCTGACCGAGACGAACCTGATCTTCCAGCACGCGCGATCCCCGCAGTTCAGCTGACCGGGCCGGTCGACATCGTCAGCCCAGCACCAGCGCCAGGCCGACGACGGTGGGCAGCAGGCCCAGCAGCAGCCACGGGCGGAACGGGTTCGTGCGGTGGATGGCGAACCCGGCCGCGACACCGATCACCCCGAACGCGCCGGCGATGATGCACAGCCCGATCCGGGCCGACGGCTGGTCGGGGTCGATCATCACGCCGGCCACCACCAGGCCGATGGCCAGGTGCGCAATGGTGAACACGGCCAACACCGAGAAGACCCACCGCTGCACGTTGGTCAGCGAGGCGTCGTTGACCGGGCGCACCGGGTTGTTCGGGTCCATCAGATGACGGCGGCGCTTCGTCGGCGCACTCATGGTGGTCTCCTGGGGTCGCGATGGCCGGGCGGTCCCGATTATCGGCTCATCGGGGTGGGCGACGGCATTCGACAGCGCCGTGACATCTCCCACCCCGATCTCGCTCAGACCAGCCCGTGCTCGTGGGCGAAGACGACGATCTGCACGCGGTCGCGCAGCCCGAGCTTGCGCAGCAGCGCACCGACGTGGGTCTTGACGGTCGATTCGCTGGCGAAGATCGTGGCGGCGATCTCGCTGTTGGACAGACCCCGCGCGACCGCGCCGAAGACCTCGCGCTCCTTCTCCGTCAACGCGACGTACGCCGGCGGTGGCTCCGCCGGCGTACGGAACTGCTCGTCGAGCAACTGGGCGAGGTCGGCCGGCGCGAGGACCGCGTTACCGGCGTGCACGGTGCGGATGGCGTCGCGCAACTGCCGCGGCGTGGTGTCCTTGAGGAGGAATCCGCTGGCGCCGTACCTGATCGCGGTGGCGGCCCGGTCGTCGAGGTTGAACGTGGTGAGCACGATGACCCTGACGGGTCCGCCCCGTCGGGCGATCCGCTCGGCGGCGAAGATCTGCCGAGTCGCCTCGACGCCGTCCATCTCCGGCATCCGGATGTCCATCAGCACGACATCGGGCGAGAGCTCCTCGACCATCCGGACCGCCTCGACGCCATCACCGGCCGAGCCGACCACATGCATGCCGTCTTGAGCGTCGACGATGATCCGGACGCCCTCGCGAAAGAGGTCCTGATCATCCACCAACAGGACGGTGATGTCATCGGCCGGCCACTGAGACGCCTCGCTCACCGGCTGCCACCCGCCGGGATCCACGCGGTGGCGGCGAAGGTCGTGCCCTCCGGCGAGGCCTTCCGGCGTACGTCGAGGTGACCGCCGACCGCGTCGAGCCGGCGGCGCATCCCGGCGAGTCCGTGGCCGGGCAGGTCCTGGGAGGCCATCGGCTGGGCCTGGTCGGCAGCGACGGGGACGAGATTGGTGACCTCGAGCCGGAGGTCACCGGCGTAGCCGTTCCAGTCTCGCTCCACCATCACCGGCCGGTCCCGGCGACCGTGCTTGAGCGCGTTGGTGAGCATCTCCTGCAGCACCCGGTAGGCGACGGTGTCGATCTCGGGAGGCAGCGGGCGCGGCCTCCCGATCTCATTCACCTCGACCCGATGCCCGCCGGCCCGGAGGCCGGCGATCAGCTCGTCCAGGCCAGCGGTCGTGGCGAACGGCTGACGGGTGCCGGCCAGCACCTGGCGGACGTCCTGCAGCGAGCTGCGCGCGGCGTCGGCGACGGTGGCCATCGTCTGCTTCAGCTTGGTCGCGTCATCGACGAACTGAGCGGACTCGGCCTGCGCCAGGATCACCGCCAGGCTGTGCCCGACCACGTCGTGCACGTCGCGAGCCAGCCGGGCCTGTTCCTCCTGGAGCCGGGCGATCTCCTGGGCCTGCGCGGTCTCGCTCATCGCGCGGGCGGCGTCATCCTCGGCCCGTGCCTTCGAGCGCTCGGAGGACTGGGAACGGGCCAGGAAGCGCAGGGCGATGCCGATCAGCCAGGCGCCGAGGCAGAGCAGGAGGATCACGCTGCCGGAAACCGACCCGATCAAGCCACGGTCGTCGTCCTGGTAGACGCCGAAGTCGTCACCGACCATGAAGAGCCCCAGCAGGCCGATCATCAGACCCGCGCCGGCCGTCGCCGACCGACCCCATCGGGCCGCGCCGAAGACCACCAGCAGGGCGGCGATCTCGACCTGCACGAACGGCGTGTGGAACCCGATGTGCAGGTAGCCGATGACGGCCACGATCACCAACCCGAGAGAGGGCAGGTGCCGGCAGAGCCCGACCGCGACCGGGAGTAGATAGGTGATCACGATCAGGCGCTGCGCGTCGCCGGTCTGGAGTTGCCACGAACCTATCCAGGGCGCCTGCCAGAGCGCGATCGCGAGCACGAGAATCGCCAGCACGACCTCGGGAACCCAGTCGAGCCAGGAGGTCCGCTTCACGGCCACACCTTCCCACGCCGCGCTCACGCCCCACCCTCCCGACCGGCTCGGACGGAGACCGCTGCGGCACGGCACTGGCGCGCCTCGGTGATCTGATGTGCCTCGGTGATCTGAATGGTCATGACGCCAGCCTTCCCACCGAACCGGCCGACCGCCTCCGCCTCAGGTACCGATCGGCCATCCTCGGGTCTGAGGACTCGGCACGACCGGCCACGGCGTCGTACGGCTCAATCCAGCGGCGCTATCGCCGACATCGCGACGTCGAGCACCTCGCCGAGACTCGCGTCCGCGTCGGTGGCCCAGGCGCGCTGGGCCTGTTCCAGACAGGAGATCGCACACGCCACCAGCGCGCCGGCACGCAGCTCGGACTCCCCCGTCGCCTCATCGTCCAGCCGTTCGACCAGCTGCGGCGCGAGCAGCTCCGACCATCGCCGTCGCCATTCCTCCAGCCCCGGGCGAGCGCTCGGCTCGTCGCGCAGCATCAGCTGGATCCTCCTGGCCTGCTCGAGGTTCTCCTGGGGCACCACCACCGCGTCGAAGGCCGCCCGCAGGGCCTGCCACGGCGTCTCGCTCGCCGGACGTGCCGCCAGGGCGGCGGCCACGCGGCCGCCGGATTCGACGAGCCGTTCGGAGACCAGCTCGTCCTTGCCGGAGAAGTAGCGGAAGAAGGTACGGCGGGACATGCCGGCCGCCTCCGCGATCTGATCGACCGTGGTCGCCTCGAACCCCTGGCTGGCGAAGAGCTCCCAGGCGTGCCGGGAGACCTCCTCCCGCACCGCATTGCGGGCCAGGTCTCGCAGGGTCTCGGTTCCGGCTGACATCTCGGTCCGACAGTAGCACTCGTGCCAGAGTTGACACTCTGTGTCACTCTTGGCCTAGAGTGCCGACGAACCGTTCGTGCGAAGGGAACCCATGTCCGAGCCCACTGCCCCCACCACCGCGCCCGGCGCCGAGGCGGCGGACGCCGACAGCCGCAGCCACACCTCGGCCTCGCGCGCCAATCTGGAGCTGCTCTTCGTCGGTCTCGGTGCGCTGGTCGTCTCGCTGAGCCAGTCGGTGCTGGTGCCGGTCCTCGCCGAGCTCCAGAGCGAGTACGGCGAGAGCGCCAACTGGCTGCTGACCTCGACCCTGCTGGTCGCCGCGGTCACGGTGCCGATCATGGGACGTCTCGGCGACATGTTCGGCAAGCGCCGCATGCTGTTGGTGGCGATCGGCGCGCTCACCGTCGGCTCGTTGATCACCGCGCTCTCCGACAGCATCACCTGGCTGATCGTCGGTCGTGCCATCCAGGGGGCCTCGTCGGCGGCGATCCCGCTCGGCATCAGCCTGTTGGCCACCCTGCTCCCCCGCGAACGGGTCGGCTCGGCGGTGGCGCTGATCAGCGCCATGCTCGGCGTGGGCGGCGCCCTCGGGCTGCCGCTGGCCGGCCTGGTCGCCCAGAACGCCGACTGGCACACCCTGTTCTGGATCAACGCCGCGATCGGCGCGGCGGCCTTCGTCGGCATCCTGGCGATCGTCCCGGAGTCCAAGAGCCGCACCGGCGGCCGGGTCGACTTCATCGGCGCGGTCCTGCTCTCGGGCGCACTGGTCTGCCTGATCCTGCCGCTGGAGCAGGGCCACGACTGGGGCTGGTCCTCGGGGCGGGTGTGGCTCCTGTTCGCCGCGGCGGCCGTGCTCTTCGTCGTACTGGCGCTGGCGGAGCTGAGGCGGGATGACCCGCTGGTGGACCTGCGCGCGCTCAAGCGCCGCCCGATCGTGATGACGAACCTCGCCTCGATCTGCTTCGGCTTCGCCCTGTTCGCCTCGTTCATCGGCACCGCCACCTTCGTCGAGGCCGGCACCTGGACCGGCTACGGCTTCGGGTCGAGCCTCTTCGTCGGCGGCCTGACGATGCTGCCCAGCGGCGTCGCGATGCTGCTGCTCTCGCCGGTCGCCGCACGCATCATCGCGCTGCGCGGCGCACCACAGACGCTGGCGCTGGGCGCCGCCATCGTGGCGGTCAGCTGGATCCTGCGGATCACCCTGACCGGCTCGTTGTGGGAGGTCATCCTCGGCGCCACCGTGAGCGGCATCGGCGTCGGGATCGGGTACGCCGCCATGCCGGCCCTGATCAACGCGCACACGCCCCCGCACGAGATCGCCGCGGCGAACGGGCTCAACACCCTGTTCCGCAGCCTGGGCAGCACGCTCGCGACGGCGATCGGCACCAGCATCCTGGCCAGCTCGCTGGTCTATCGCGTCGTCGACGGCCAGGTCGTCGATGCGACCTCCAGCCTGTCGGCGTACCGCTGGCTGTTCGCGGTCTGCGCCGTCGCCTCGGTGCTGGCGGCACTGCTGGTCCTCACCGTGCCGCACCGCAAGGATCCCACCCCGACCGGTGAGCCCGAGCTGGCCAACACCTGAGCCGGGCGTCCCGGGGACCGGCTCGCGCCGGGTCCCAGCGACCCCGACAGGCCGATTCCACCGTGTCCACCACGGCTGGCAGACTGTCCCTGCCCCGTTAGCTCAGCTGGTCAGAGCAGTGGACTTTTAATCCATGGGTCGAGGGTTCGAGCCCCTCACGGGGCACGTCGCATCCCTCGACGCCGCAGCCGCCGAGCACGGGCTCGAGAGCTGAACTCGGATCGACCGATCGCGGCCGAGCAGACGTCCTCGCGCGTGCCGCGGGCACTAGAAGAAGATCGACAAGAAGAGCACCATCGCGAATCCGATGACGCTCACCAGGGTCTGCACCGAGGTGTGGATCTTCACCGCCTGCCCCATCGTCATCCCGAAGGACTCCTTCACCAGCCAGAACCCGGCGTGGTTGACGTAGTTGAGGCCGACCGAGCCGGCACCGATCGCCACCACCACCAACGAGACATACCAACTGCCGTCGGTCGCGACCAGCGGTGCGACGATGCCGGTCGAGGAGACGATGCCGACGGTGGCCGATCCGGTCGAGGCCGAGAGCAGCAGCGCGAGCAGCCAGGCCAGCACGATCGTGTTGACGTGCAGGCTGGATCCCGCGTCGGCCACCGCGTCCCCGATCCCGGAGGCCTTGAGCACACCGTTGAAGGCGCCGCCACCGCCGATGATGAGCAGGATGCCGACGATCGGCTTGAGGCTCTCCGACACCGACCGCCTGATGTCCTCGCCCTCCCGGCCCTGGGCGAAGGCGAGGAAGTAGAGCGCGAAGAGGAAGCCGATGAGCATCGCGATGGTCGGCGCGCCGACCAGCTCGGCGACCTTGTAGATTCCGCTGCCCTCGTCGGCGATCACCTCGACGACCGTGCGGAAGAGCATCAGCACCACGGGTACGGCGATGGCGCACAGCGCAAGCGCCACCGGCACACCCCGGGTCGCGGTGCCCGGGCGCCCGCTCGAGGCCGCCGGCACACCGGCACCGGCGATGGCACCGTGCGGGGCGTCGGCGCGGTGGGTGAACTGCTCGACCAGGGCGGCATCGGGTTCGACGCTGACCCGCGACTCCATGAAGCGGGCGAAGACCGGGCCGGCCAGCAGGATGGTGGGGATCGCGCAGATGAATCCGATGATGATCGTCTTGCCGAGATCGGCGTGCAGGCCGTCGACCGAGACCAGCGGGCCCGGGTGCGGCGGCACCATGCCGTGCAGCGTGGCCAGCGCGGCGACCGTCGGGATGACGAGCATGACGTACGGCGACGGAGCCTCGGGCCGCTCGCGCCGCACCCGTTCGGCGACGCTGAACACCAGTGGCAGCAGCACGATGAGGCCGACCTCGAAGAACATCGGAATCCCGATGACGAACGCCGCGAGCGCCATCATCAGCGGCAGCGTCCTGCTGGTGGAGCGATCGACGATCGCGCCGGCGATCCGCTCGGTCGCGCCCGAGTCCGCCATCAACCGGCCGAGCATGGTGCCGAGCGCGAGGGTCAGACCGACGTCGCCGAGGATGCCACCGGCGCCGTCCTCGATGCTCTCCGCGATGTCGGCGGGTGCCTCACCGGCCGCGATCCCGGTCGCCACCGCGACCACGATCAGGGCCACGAACGGGTGCATCCGGACCTTGGAGTTGATCAGCGCGATCAGTACGGCGATCGCCACCACCAACACCGCGAGCAGATACCAGGTGTGGCCAGTCATCAGTCCTCCTCCGACCTCACGCGCGAGATCGTCTCCGGAATCGGTTCCGGAACCGATTCCGGACGAGTATGTCGGCCGTCACACGTCAGGTCAAGAAGCGGGCACCACCGAACGCCGGTCGGTGACGCGCGCGCCGGTGCCGTCGATGTGCGCCACCAGGTCGTCGACACCGGCGATCACCGCCTGCTCCAGGTCGTCGCCGTACTCCACCACCACACACGGCACCGGAAGCGCCGCCGCCGCACCGACCAGCAGCACACCGTCGACCGTCGTCGCCTGGAACCGGTCCGCCGCGACGGTCTCGGCACCGCGACGTTCGGTGTCGATCAGCACCTGATAGCCGTGGTCGGCGGCGCGCAGGGCGACGACGCGGAGCACCCCCGCGGTGGCGGGATCGTCGAGCGGGACGGAGACCGCCAGGATCCCGACCCGGCCGGTGCGCAGCGCCTGCGCGACCCGGTGGGGGTGGTAGCCCATGTCGGCGGCGATGTCGAGGATCCGAGCGCGGGTGGCAGCACCGACGTCGTCGCGACCGGACAGCGCCCGCGACGCGGTCGCCTTGGCGACGCCCGCGGCACGGGCGACATCGGCGAGTGAGACCCGCTTGACCACTGCACCTCCCGGCCACCTACGCCTCCGGCGGATGTACGACGAGGAGGCTTCTCTTCCCCGAGGATCCCACGCGCCGCCCAGCGCGGCCAGCAACGGCCGTTCGCACCCTCGAGACCGGTGAGGTCGGCCTGGTTGGTAGGACATCCAGGTATTACCGTGGGATCCATGCCCGCGCGCCACGTCGTCGACTCCGAGGAGGCCGCCGATCTGTTGCGGTTGGTCCGCACCATCGCCGCCGAGGAACTCGCCCCGCGCTCGGCGACGGCGGAGGCCGAGGAGAAGTTCCCGCGCGACATCTTCACCATGCTGGGACGGGCCGGATTGCTCGGGCTGCCCTACCCCGAGGAGTACGGCGGCGGTGGTCTCTCCTACGTGAACTATCTGGCGGTCCTCGAGGAGCTCGCCGCGGTCTGGGCGTCGATCGGGGTGGGCGTCTCGGTCCACGCCCTGTCCGCCTATCCGCTGGTCACCGCGGGCACGGAGGAACAGAAGCGGCGCTGGCTCCCGGAGATCCTCGGCGGCGACCTGCTGGGCGCGTACTGCCTCTCCGAGCCGCACGCCGGCTCCGATCCGGCGGCGATGCGCACCCGCGCCGTCCGGGACGGCGACGCGTGGGTGATCACCGGCACCAAGGCCTGGACCACCCACGGCGGGCAAGCCGACTACTACACCGTGATGGCGCGCACCGGCGATGAGCGCGGCGACATCTCCTGCTTCCTGGTGCCGGGAGATGTCGCCGGGCTGCACGCCGACCCGCCCGAGCACAAGATGGGCCTGACCGGATCGGCGACCGCGACCATGCGCTTCGACGGTGTCCGGATCGAGGCCGATCGACTGATCGGCGGCGAGGGCAACGGGCTGAAGCTGGCGCTGGCGGCGCTCGACTCCGGCCGCCTCGGGATCGCCGCCGTCGCCACCGGCCTGGCGCAGGGAGCACTGGACAAGGCGGTCGCCTATGCCCAGCAACGCGAGACGTTCGGCGAGCGGATCATCGATCACCAGGGGCTCGCCTTCCTGCTCGCCGACATGGCCGCCGCGGTCGTGGCCAGCCGCGCGACGCTGCGGTCGGCGGCCCGGCTGAGAGACCTGGGATGTGCCTTCTCCACCGAGGCCTCGGTGGCCAAGCTCGTCTCCACCGACAACGCGATGCGGGTGACCACCGACGCGGTCCAGGTGCTCGGCGGCTACGGCTACACCCGGGACTTCCCGCTGGAGCGCTACATGCGTGAGGCGAAGGTGACGCAGATCTTCGAGGGCACCAACCAGATCCAGCGGATGGTCATCTCCCGCGCCCTGGACCGCAGCCGCGGCGGCGAGATCGTCAGCCGGTGACCGCTATCCAGTAGCGGCGGGTCAGGCCCAGCCCGGACCCGAGGGCCGAGTTGTCCCGGACGTCCTCGAGCAGACCGCCGTTCGCCTCGATCACCGCCGCCGAGGCGGCATTGTCGACGTCGCAGGTGACGAGCACGCGCGAGAGCCCAAGCTCACCGGCCCGGTCGAGCGCCAGAGCCAGGGCACGGGTGGCGTGCCCCTGGCGACGGCGCGAGGGCCGGACCGAATAGCCGATGTGGCCACCGACGTCGAGAAGGAAGTCGTTCAGCGTGTGCCGGATCGCGATGAAGCCGATCAATCCCGCGTCGGCGATCCAACGGTAGTCACAGTGCACCTTGCCGGACGGCAGCGTCGCGGCCGGGTCGGCGTACCGCGCGAACCGGCGTACCAACCGCTCGAGCTCGGCGGCCGACGGCGCGTCGCACCTGGCCTCGACCAGTCCGGACCCGTGCATCTGGCCGGGCTCGAACTCGGCGACCATCTCGGCCCATTCCGGGTAACGGTCGGTGGTCGGAGCGACGAGGGCGGTCACCGGTCAAGCAGACCAGTGACCGCCCACCGCGGACAACCCGATTCTCGCGCCCGACGCCGGCGACTCACGAGGTGGAGGAGGCGACCCCGCGTTCGTGCTCGTCGGTGAGGCGCGCCTCCTCGGCCGCCTGTGCCTCCAGCTCCTTGCGCCGGGCATCGAGCTGACGGTCCATCTCGCCGGGGTCGGAGACGAGTCCGGCGGCACCGCCGTCGATCCGTTCCAGCGCGGAGCGCGCGAAGATCTGCTGCATGGTGGTGGTGCGCTCGGAGCGGTCACGGCCGATGAAGGACATGAGCCAGTGCAGGGTCGCGGTCAACCGGTTGCGGAAGCCGGTCATGTAGGCGAGGTGGACGACCAGCCACATCAGCCAGGCCAGGAAGCCCGACATCTGGATCTTCCCGACGCTCACCACCGCGCGGAAGCGGCTGATGGTGGCCATCGAGCCCTTGTCGAAGTACTTGAAGTCGCCGGGCTCGGGCTTGCCGACGAGCCGGTTCTTGATCGTCTTGGCGGAGTGCTTGGCGCCCTGGATCGCCACCTGGGCGACGCCCGGCAGATGGTTCAGGTCGATCATGTCGCCGACCACGAAGACCTCCGGGTGTCCCGGCAGGGTGAGGTCGGCGTTGACGGCGATCCGGCCCGCCCGGTCGAGCTCGGCGCCGGTCTGCTCCGAGAGCGTCCTGCCGAGCTCGGATGCCTGCACGCCCGCGGCCCAGATCTTCGCGACCGACTCGATCCGCTGGACCTTGCCGTCCTTGAACTTCATCTCCAGGCCGCGCTCGTCCACGGCGGTGACCATGGCTCCGAGGATCACCTCGACGCCGGTCTTCTCCAGCGCCGCCTTGGACTTCTCGCCGAGCTTCTCGCCGAACGGCGGCAGCACCTGCGGTGCGGCGTCGACCAGCACCACCCGGGCCCGCTTGGTGTTGATGTGGCGGAAGTCCCGCTTGAGCGTACGGCGCGCGAGCTCGGCGATCTGCCCGGCCATCTCGACGCCGGTCGGGCCGGCACCGACGACCACGAAGGTGAGCAGGTGGTCGACGTTCTCCCCGCGGGCCGCACCGATCTCGGCGAGCTCGAACGCGCCGAAGACGCGGCCGCGAAGCTCCAGCGCGTCGTCGATGCTCTTCATGCCGGGGGCGAACTCGGCGAACTGGTCGTTGCCGAAGTAGGACTGACCGGCACCGGCGGCGACGATGAGGGAGTCGTACGGCGTGACGGTGGTGCGGCCCAGCAGCTCGGAGGTGACCTGCTTGGCGGTCATGTCGATGGCGGTGACCTCGCCGAGCAGGACCGTCGCGTTCTTCTGCTTCGCGAGGATCTCCCGGGTCGGCGGCGCGATCTCCCCCTGCGACAGGATGCCGGTCGCGACCTGGTAGAGGAGCGGCTGGAAGAGATGGTGGGTGGTCTTCGCGATCACCGTCACCTCGACGTCGGCGCGCTTGAACTCCTTGGCTGCGAAGAGGCCGCCGAACCCGGAGCCGATGATGACGACCCGGTGCTTGCCTGCCTGCGCTGTCATGCCCCTCAACCCTTCCGTTGAGCTTGGTGTCGCGATGCCGTGCCTGAATTAGATCGTTCCATTGACCATTGTGTCCCGTCGAGGCCGTGAGCGGGTAACCAGGCCCTCATCTGTCTTCTCACACCTCCGCCGGGAATACCAGGCGTCGGGGGAACGGTGCCGCCGGACGGCTCGGCGCTCCGGCGGCGAGGCTGCGCCCCGGTGATCGGCTCCCGGAGCGTCGTTCATCTGGTCACATCCATGGTCTACGCACAGCAAGGTGGCGCACAATGCCGATGGAACCATCATCGGTGGACCATGATGTCGGCGAGGCGCAGGCCGGCACCGGAGGACAGCCCGCGGGAGAGCAGAGGAGCATCGGTGTCGCTCAACCGGCCGGCCCTCACCCTGGGGCCCGGAGACGACGGGGCGAAGCGCGCGCGTGACCTCGTCTCCTCGGTGTGTGTGGCGATCGGCCGACCCGAGCTGCGAGAGAGCGCCGAGCTGGGGGTCTCCGAGCTGGTCAGCAACGCGGTGATGCACGGGCGGGACCCGATCGAGGTGCGGGTGCGCGGCACCCGGGTGCATCCCCGGGTCGAGGTCCGCGACGGCTCGGCACAGCGCCCGGTGCCACCGCCGATCGGTGCCGCCACCGATGACGACCTGATGCTCACCTTCGGGCGTGGCCTCTCCCTGGTCTCGCGGGCCAGTGTGGCCTGGGGTGCGGACATCGAGCAGGACGGCAAGGTGGTCTGGTTCTGCCCGGCCGCGGAGCTCTCCGAGGGGCCGGGAGTCGAGGGACGGTTCACCGGGCACGTCGAGGTGCCCGAGCCGCGGACGGACCGAGGCGACCTGGTCGAGATCAGGGTCCTCGACGTACCGCTGGATCTCTTCCGGGGCTTCGCCAATCACTTCCGCGAGCTGCGTCGCGAGGTGCGGCTGCTGGCGGTCGCGCACGCCGAGAACTACCCGCTGGCGGCCACGCTCTCGGACCTGTTCACCGCGCTCGAGCGGCAGCTGCGAGACGGCATCGGGCAGGAGCAGCTGGCCGAGGCGCTGGCGGTCGGTGCCAGCCGGGCCGACGTGGACGTTCGGATCCCACCGTCGGCGGCGGGCACCCTGGGTCGATTCCTCGAGCTGCTCGAGGTGGCCGACGAGTTCTGTCGGCAGGAGCGACTGCTGGCGCTGGCACGCACCCCGGAGCAGGTGCGCTTCCAGCGCTGGTTCCTCGGGGAGTTCCTCGGTCAGGCGGCGGGGGCATCGCCCCGCCCATGGCCGAGCGACAACGGGCACGCGGTGCACTGAACCGCGCGGTCGCGCGGCCTGGCGACATCCTCGGGGCTCGGCCACCGAGCCGGACGCGGATGAGCCGACGGGTCGCGCGACGGGCGAGACGTCCCGGCGGATCATCTAAACTCGGCCGCGATGGCGGTGGGGCTCGCCGAGAACCGTGCTTCGGCACCAACAGTCCCTACTCGAGCCGATCTCGTTGCCAGGCAGGTGCAGCATGTCCCGATCCATGTCGGACCGGCGGGCCGACCCGTCGCCCGACCGGCCGCCCAGGCCGGCCCGGCCGACGTTGGCGGAGCTCGGCCGGGCCCACGCCGATCTGCTGCCGGTGATCGCCGTGGGCGGCGCGCTCGGCAGCCTGGCGCGCTGGGGTCTCGCCGAGGCCTGGCCGCATCGCAGTGGATTCCCGTTCGCGACCTTCGTCACCAACCTCTCCGGGGCGCTGCTGCTGGGCATGTTGATGGCACTGATGCTCGGACCGCTCTCGCACACCCGCTATCTGCGCCCGTTCCTCGGGGTCGGCGTACTCGGGGGCTACACCACCTTCTCCACCTACCAGCTGGAGACCCGTGGCCTGCTCGCCGCCGGCGAGGTCGGCACCGCCGCCCTCTACCTGTTCGGCTCGGTGGCGCTCGGGCTGGTGGCGGTCTTCGCTGGCCTGAGCCTCGGGCGACTGCTGATCCGTGCCAACACCTACCGCAACCGCTTGGAGAACCGATGACCATCGCCGCCGGCCCGGCTCAGCTGACCGTCTACGCCCGGGCCAACGACCGCGTCAATCACCGCCCGCTCACCGTCGAGCTCCTCCGTCGGGCGCACCAGGCCGGGCTCGCCGGGGCGACGGTGCTGGACGGGACCGCCGGCTTCGGCCTGTCCCAGCGGATCCACACCGAGCGGATCCTCTCGCTCAGCGACGACCTGCCCAGCCTGGTGATCCTGGTCGACACCCCTGCGCGGCTGCGGGAGTTCGCCGCCGATGTCGCGGAGCTCGTCGAAGGCCGGCTGATGACCCTGACCGGCGTCGAGGTGATCGACACCGGTCGACCGCCCCGGGCAGACTCGTGACCGCGCTCCTGGTCGTCCTCGGTGGGCTGGTGGGCGCTCCGACACGCTATCTGACCGACCAGTGGGTGCAGACCCGGCGAGACTCGATCGTGCCGTGGGGCACGTTCGTGGTGAACGTGACGGGATCGTTCATCCTGGGGCTGGTCGCGGGGGCGGCGTACGGCGCCGGGCTGCCGTCGTGGGCGCTCACCCTGGTGGGCACCGGCTTCTGCGGCGCGCTCACCACGTTCTCCACCTTCGGCTACGAGACCTGGCGGCTGATCGAGACGGGCAACTATCGGGCCGCGACGTTCAACGTCGTGACGTCGCTCGCCGCCGGACTCGCCGCGAGCGCGCTCGGCTGGGTGATCGGCACGGCGCTGTAGCCGACCCGGGCGAGCGGACCAGCCGCGGTCAGCCCCAGCCGAGCTCGTGCAGCCGCTCCTCGTCGAGGCCGAAGTGGTGTCCGATCTCGTGGACGACGGTGATCCGGACCTCCTCGACGAGCTGCTCCTCGGTCGCACACATCGCCAGCAGCGGCTGGCGGAAGATCAGGATCCGATCCGGCAGGCCGCCCGCCCACAGGTCGTTGCGCTCGGTCATCGCCACACCGTCGTACAACCCCAGCAGGCTCCGCGGCTCCCCCGGTGGCGGCCACTCCTCGACGAGTACGGCGAGGTTGTGCACCTGCGCCGCCAGCTCGGCCGGGATCGAGTCCAGCGCCTGGTCGACCAGTTCGTCGAAACGCTCGGCGTCCATCTCGATGGGCATACGGCCAGTGTGCCGGAGCATCGGTGAACGCTCGCGCGACGCAGGTGGCCCCGACAGGAGGTCAGGCGGCGAGCGTACGTCGGGAGCTCAGGGCCTTTGTCGGGGCGCTCCTCTCCCACCAGTCCGAGGGGTGGTCCTCTTCGAGGATGCACGCGGCGATCTCGACGTCCGTCCGTCAGCGGAGATCGCCACAACGTCGAAGAGCCCCGGAAACGCTCAAGGCCCTCCGGCACTTGCCGGAGGGCCTTGACCCTGACTGCATCAGGTGGCGACCCCGACGGGACTTGAACCCGCGGCCTCCGCCGTGACAGGGCGGCGCGCTAACCAACTGCGCTACGGGGCCTTGGCGCTCCCTGCAGCCGACGTCTCGTTTGCAGGAGCGGTGGAACCATAACCCATCGGGCCACGCCGCATCCAATCGGGGACAGACCGGCCCGACCGGCCCGGAAGATCCCGCCTGGCGTCAGCTTCGCTTGGGGAACAGCGGCCTGTCCGCGGCACAGACCTTGCCCTCCGCGGGCAGGGTGCCGGTCGCGTAGTACCTGTTGTAGGCGGCGGTCACGCAGGAGTTGCCGAGGGCGCCGTGACCCCAGCCGTTCATCAACAGGAACCGGGATCCGTCGAGCAGGGTGGCGAGCCGACGAGCGCCGGAGACCGGGGTAGCCGGGTCGTGGGCGTTGCCGACGATCAGCACCGGGTTCGCGGTGGTCGCCTTGAACGGCCCTCGATAGGCATCGGCGGAGTATCTCGCCGGCCAGTTCGCGCACGCGCTGGAGACCCAGGTCCACAGCGAGCCGAACCACGGCGAACGCCGGTCCTGGCTCCGCCCGGCGTGCCACCAGGCGGCCCGCTTCTTCGGATTGACGGTGTCGGCGCACGCCACCCCGGCGAACCCGTCGCTGAAGGGCACGGTCCTCCGCGCCGCGGTCGGGGCGTAGGGCGCGGCGATCACCTGCTGCGCCATCTTCCGGATGCGGGCAGCGGTGAGTCCCCGCGCCGTGCGGTGTTTGCCAGGCTGCTGGGAGGCTCGCCAGAGCTGGTTCAGGAAGCGTGCGAGGAAGCGGTAGCTGCGGCCGTCGTACATCATCGACAACGTGCCTCCGACCAGATCCTGGTAGCTCAGCCGGTCGCCGCCGTAGCGCAGCCGTCCGTGCTTGGCCCGCCGCGCCAGCGTCCGCCACTTGGCGGTCGCGCCGCCGGCGAAGGCGCACCGCTTCGTCCCGACCCGATCGCACTCGTCGAGTGCGCTGACCAGCGCCTCGTAGGCGCCCCGGGCACTGTTGACCCGGGTGCTGAACGGCCGATTGCGGGTGCTCGCACTGCCGGTGGCCCACTTCACCGGATCGAGCACCCCGTCGACGACGAGTCGGCCGACCCGGTCGGGGAACATCGCCGCATAGGTGGCGCCGAGGTAGGTGCCGTAGGAGATCCCGTAGTAGTTGAGCACCTGATCGCCGACCGCCTGCCGGATCAGGTCCATGTCGCGGGCGGTGTCCGCCGTCGACATGTGCGCCACGATGGCGTTGCCGTCCTTCTGACAGGCCCGGCGCTCCCACTGCGCAGCCGCCCATGCTTGACGTGACTGCTTGACGGTGATCGGGAACGCCAGGCCGGTGGGTATCGGCCGCGTCCCGCGGCAGACGACCTGGCTGTGTGCACCCACGCCACGGGGATCGATCCCGATGACGTCGTACTTCTGCCGGACGGTGCGGCCCAACAGCTGCGCCGCGAACGGAGTGAAGTCCGTCGCGGTGCCCCCGGGGCCACCGGGGTTCACGAACAGCGAGCCGAGCTTCGCGGCCTGGTTCTTCGCCGGGAGCTTGGACAGCGACAACTTGATGGCCGGGCCGGACGGATGGTCGTAGTCCAGCGGCACCGACGCGGTGGCGCACCGCATCCGCCGCCCGTACTCCGGACACTTCGTCCAGTTCAACGTCGGCACCGGCGCGCTCACCTCCGTGGCGGTGCGTACGGCGACCGGCTCGGCGCCGGTGGCCGCGTCGGCCGGCACGACCGCCAGTGCGGTCGTCATCAGGCCTGTCGCCGCGACGAGTCCGGTGAGCGTCCAACCTCGCATGCTGTGCCCCTCCTGTGAAAGCATGAGTCTCGCACCCTATCTGCTTCCACACCCGCTGTGGACCCCCAGCACAGGTCTCGGCCCGGACGAGTCCGAGACCTACCGAGTACGCCTGACGCGACAGTTCTCAAACCCTCCTGAAGCGCTCAGATCCGTGCATACCCGCAGATCACGCGGGGGGACGCGTGCGACCCAACCAGCGGCGAGGGCGTCGGACGCGCCTGCGAACCCGCCGACAGGGAGGCTTGTGCGGGAAGTCGCGACAATTCAAACCCGCCTGACGCCTGCGCAGGTGAAGGACCTACTTGGCCGGCACGCGGCTGGTGAAGGCAAGCATGAACTGGCTAAGCGCTTCGGGATCCACCCGGCGACCGTCAACAAGCACCTGCTGCGCCAGAAGGGCCGGCGGCGTGGCGTCACCAACGAACGGTCCGAGCGCGTCATCGGCTTGTACGTCGACGACGGATACACGATGGAGGAGGTCGGCCGTGAGCTCGAACTCAGCCAGCGAACTGTTGGAAGGATCTTGGAGGGCGCGGGCGTTCCGCGACGTCCGCCAGGCCGCCGCGCACCGAAGTGAAGGTGGGGCTGTCGGTTCCACCCGACAACCCCACCCCGCCGCCGGCACCGAGATGATCCACGAGACAACCCAGACGGTTGACTGATGGCCTCGGTGAAGACGTAGGTCGTCACCGATCGTCACGCGGCAGCTGGTCCCTCTCGTTGCGCTCCATGACGGCCTACCGCGGCTTCCGACTGGCTGTCAGATAGGCCACTTCCGCACCCGGATCGGTGCCGCGGCCACCACTGTCCCGACTGGCTGCCGGGCTGACCGCTGCGCCGAAGACGCCTTGCTGAGGTTCCTGGCAGAAGCATACCTCTCACGGCCGCACCGGCGGCGTGCTGAAGTGCAATGATGTTCGTTAGGACGGCGACGCGCGAAACTGGATAGTCGTAGTCACATTAGACGCTGGTGGCGTTGCAATGCGGTACGCTTATGTCGTTGCCACAGATACACACCGTCGTAGACCGGAGAGGTATGGAGGACTCCATGAAGGTCGTCAAGGACGATTCAGGAATCGTCTCCGAGGCTAGCGCGAAAGTCGTCGAGCCGACGGCGCCGCAGTCGTCGCTTGACGCCGCCAAACTGCTGGCAGAGGAGGCGGGGCGGCGCATCGAGATCCCGATGCGGATGGCGTTCGTGCGCAACGACGATCCGGACACGAAGCCGCCGCTCGCGCGTCTGATCATCGCGGGCGGCCGCGGCGGTGCGGTGCCCTTGAAGCTCTATCTGGCACTGATCTGGCGGTGTTCGGCCGAGCCGTTCGAGACCGACATCCTGGCTCGCCACTGGGCCGAGCTGCTCGGCCTTGAGGAGCCCGCCACCCTCGGCGCCCGCCGGGTGACCCGTGCGCTTGACCTGCTCGCAAAGCTCGACCTGGTGAAGCTCACCAAGCGCCGCGGCGAATCCACGATCGTGCGGTTGCTCGAGGAATCCGGGAGCGGCGCCCCGTACACGCTGCCTTCCACGGCGTACGCACTCGCCGAGACCCCGGAGGAGAAGGCGCTTCACCGCTACTTCAAAGTGCCCCCGCAACTGTGGACGAACGGAGACATCCAGCTGATGTCGGCCGCAGCTTTCGCGATGCTGCTGGTGTTCAGCGCCGAGCGGAACGTGGACGGTCGACGGACCTGGTGGAGCACGGAGCGGTTCCCGCGACTCTTCAACCTCTCCCCCAGCGTCCGCTCGCAGGGAACCGCCGAGCTTGAAGACCGCGGCTTGATATCGGTAAAGAAGCAGCTGGTGACCAATACGCCCGCACCGACGTTTACGCGGCAACGAGTTCGCCACACCTACAAGCTGCGCCGTCATGCCCGCCCCGAGGTGATGATCGAGCAGATGAACCGCGACCGGGAGGCGGCTCGCAAGACAGCTGCGGCCGAAGCAGAGCAAGGCGGCGAGAGCGAACTGAAGCGCATGCTCCGCGAGTACCAGGAGCGCGAGCGCGCCGCGAAGTCGACGAAAGCGAGCGCGAAGAAGTCGGCGAAGCCCAAGAGGACGCTGACGAGGAAGGCGTCTCCGCCGACGTCATCGAGCACCGAGTCGTGATCGGGCTCCGCCGCGACGGAGGTGCATCCTCGCGTTGGGCGGCATGTGTTGCTCGACGTCAAGGACGCGAACCACCAGACCCCCATCGGCGTTCCAGACTCATCGCAACACCGTCACAGCCCACCTCCGCCGCCACGGCGCTCGGCGACCTCGGGGCCTGAGCGAACAACAGACTGCTGAGGCCGTCGCCCTTTACGTCGAGCAGAACCGGACGCTGGAGGAGATCGGCGACAAGTTCGGCGTCAGCCAACGCACCATCGGGCGTGCGATCTCAGCGGCCGGCGTCGCGCGACACGCTCCAGGCCCACGGGCATGCAAAGCGCGGCACGGGGCGCGGGTAGCGGATTCAGCTCAGCCTCCAGCGCTCGTGCTCTCGATGCCGTCTTGATCGAGCACGTGCCACGAGGCCAGGATCTTGGCCACAGCCAGATTGATGCCTGCCGCGTGGAGTACGAGTACGTCGGCGTCGATACGGAGCGCGTCATCGTGCGCGCGACGCAGTCGCTCGATCAGCATAGAAACTCCCGTGCTACCTCCGAGGCTGAGAAAGACGAACGCGGGCATCTCGGTGATGGCGAAGGCAAGGAGCCAAAGTCCGGTAGCTGTTCCGTCGAGTGGCGAAGCAGCCATTCGGACGTCTAGTCCCTGTGCGATCCAGGCCGCTATCTGGTGTGCGACCGGGAGATCCATTAGGACGAAGACGGGCTCGACAGATTTGAGCTCGTTGGCGAGGTCTGTGTCTACCAGCGATGAGTGCGAGGTCACGACCACGAGCGGAACGGACTCACCGATGAGGGTCTGGGCCTCACGGGGTCCTGTCTGCGGCAGAGTGGCGATCACTGCAATGGGAGTGCCCGACTCGCGATTGGTGCCAACCTGCAGGAGTGCCCGCACAGTGCCGGGAAGCGAGTCGGCGTCCTCCGGCTCAAGTGCCCACTGCTTTCGCAGGGCGGGGGCGCTCAGCCAGATGCCAAGCATGGTCGACCCGTTCGCCCCCTCCCATGTCAAGAACTCACGGTCAGAGGCCCCGTTCGTGTATGGATGTACGACAGCGGGGAGCGCCTTGCGGAGAACGATCTGCTGGCGGTCATACTCCAGACCGTCATCGGCGACGGGTCGACGTTCGGTGACGAGCCGGAGGCGCGCGGCGAGAACTGGGTCGACGGCGTCGACCGCAGCCTTGACGCCGTTGGCCAGCTCGCTCTGGGCACCGAAACGAACAGTCGGGTAGCCGGCATTATCGAGAATCTGCTCGACGTGGCGATAACAGGCGGGAAGGAGGATCTCCTCCTCGAAGGTCCGTCTGGCCTGAAATTCCTGAGAGTCCTCGTCCGGCCAGGAAGTCGTGCCCTTGTCGTCCCAGGGACCTTGAACCTGTTCGGGGTGGCCGGTCGTCAAGGTCTCGAAGAGATCTAGCCACCCGTCTGCTGTGGCTGCTCTTAAGTACGCCTCAATACGAACCTCAGGCGTGTTCACGTCGTCGGCGAGGTCCTCAAGCTGGAGGCGGTCATAGCCGACCGCGAGAAGGCGCAAGGTGCTCTGAGGACTCATCACGGCTCGCAGGACCGCAGCAACCGCGGCCTGGTGAAAGCGGTCCGAAGGTGCCTGGGAGCGCGGGACAAGACCTTCTGCTTGGCGCAGGTAATCGGAGTACAAGATGTTGTCGACGAGCAGTTCACGCGCACGGTCTTTCCCGACGACGAAGCTAGAGATAGCAGTTGCGAACATCTCGTGCGCGCTTCGACTGTGCTCAACCATGCGATGGAACACGGCCTCAAGCGGCTCCCGTCGAAACCCGCGTCTCGCCAGTTCCGAAGCCATCGCCGACACAAGGCCCCAACCCGTCGATGCTTGGAGCTCATGATGCATGCCCTCGTGCATCTCGACGTACAACTGCTCTTCACTATTGCCAAGTTCCGACAGATAGATCTGCCATGCGCCGGAGCCGTCGTAGGCGCCGAGAAGCCGGCCGCCCAGCGCATTGGTGAGGCTACGGGAGCAAACGAACGAGAGGGACACGCCTGAGCGCCGGATCAGTAGACGAGGATGAGCGAACCACCACGGCGCTTAGAAACGACACCCTTGCGCTCCAGTCCGTCGAGTAGGTCGTCCAGAGCTATCGCGGTGCCGGCAAACTTGGCTCGCAGGGCTTGTTCGGCGACCGGGTTGTCGTATGGCTTCCCATTGCTGAGGGAGAAGAAGCTGCGGACAACCTCGACCTCATCCTCGGTCAACAGCAGGAGGTTGTCGTAGAGCTTGCGAGCGGAGGCAGCGAAGAACGCGACCGGTGCGGACTGGGTCGTGGCATAGACCGCGAGGGCGGTCATTGCGTCGCCCTTGAGCTGCTTGCAGCGTTCCAGGTTGAAGAAGATGCGCGTCTTGCCGACCAGCATCCCCAACGTGCCGGGAGGACTCGACGGCACCTCGTACTTCGTTCGCAGGTACTCATCGGCACCGGGCGCGCTCAGAAGCAGGTTGAGCACCGCCTCCTGCTTCGTCTCGGGATCAATCTCGACCCCGAGAAGCGCTGCAAGGGCCTTGAGGTCGGGGATCTCAGGAAAACTGGCGGTCACGCGTGAAGGCTAGCGTCGGATGACAGCGCCGGGTCACGGTTTCCCCCCTGGGGCCTGAACACACATGGGGCGGCCGGCTGATGCCGGGCCGCCTCACTTAGATCGAGCTACGCCGAGGTCGTCCAGGGACCGACTCCCCGGCCGGGCGCACAACCCATCGGGACGAACCGCCGGCAGGTACGGCGCGACCGCTCGGCGAGCCTTGTCCGCACGAGCAAGGCGATGCTGACCGGGGCCATTACAGCGAACTTCAGCGCGTCCCAGATCAGGATCAGCACGACGAGGTTCAGCCACCCAGGGCCGCCACGCTCGATCAGCGTAATGGCGATGCTGCCCCCGTAGAGGTAGGCAGGCACGAGAACGAGTGCGGCTGGGATGCCCCACTTAAGGCCGCGCCGGGAACGAATGGCGTCGAGCATGATGTTGCTGGGTGCGTAGCAGCGCAGAAACCACCCAGCTCGTGCGGTGGCGATGATGGCGAAGCGGATCATCGCGCTCAGCCCTCCTCGGTCAGCCGGTCGGCGGCCTCGTCCACTACGGCCATGAGCCTCAGGAGAAACGAATTCTGCGAGGCCGGACCGACCGGCTCGTCTCCGGCCGTTGCGACGTAGACGGCAATGCCTGCGGAATCGAGGTCATCCAGCAGGTCGGCCAAGTCGCCCGCGGTGCGCGCGAGTCGGTCGTGGCTGGCGACGACCAGCGAGTCGAATCGACCGGCAGCAGCGGCGTAGTCCCGGAGCCCGTCGAGGGCGAGGCGCGGGCTGCCGGTGGCGGCGCGGGCCTGGGTAGCAGCGGCGCCGATCCTGTTGGCTAGGTCGGCGCAGGCAGCGCGTTGGGCTTGGAGCCCGGCGTCGTTGGCGCGCGCGGTGCGGGTGTAGATCGCGGTGGTCATTGGACGGTCCTCTCGTAAGGGTCCGGCAGCAAGAACCTTGAAGGACCGTCCCGACTTCGGAGGGTCAATGCCGTCGCTATGTGAGCGTCGGCGCCGTTTGAAGGCTGCCTCGTCTATGACGATAGACCACCCCGCCGACAAAGAGCGACGGGCGACTGCGAGTCGCCGCTACAAGCCGACGCGGCGGGCGCTGGTACGTGCTGTTTCCGGGGAGGCGCTGCGAGCGATCTGGTTGGCGCGTTCGGCGGCCGCGCGGGCGCGGTTGGCGTCGTTGCGCTGTGCCTCGTTCTCCGGCTGTGCGCCGAGCATCGAGGTCCCGGTGATGCCGTAGCGGTCGCGGTAGGCGGCGATAGCGGCGATCTGCTGGAGCCAACGCTGGCGTTCGCGTGCCCCGCTCGGCGGCTGGCCGACCTTTCTGAGCCACGGCGCTCGCTCCGCGATAGCGGTCTCAGCGAGTTCGGTGGCGCGGGTCTCGATGAGGTCGCGCCGCTCGTCGAGCGCGGTGCGCATCTCGGCAGCCAGGTCTCCTTGGGCTTCGGGAACCAGTCCCGCGATCAGTCTCGGCGTCTTGCGACGTCGGCCGCCGGGCGGCTGCTTCGCGCTGGCCTCGACGCGGTGCTGGAGCACGGCGGCCAGGTCGACGGCACCGTCGAGGCTGCGGCGGCTGACGAGTCGTGGGAGGAGTTGGTCGACGTCGTACCCGATGGCTTCGGCTCGCCGCAAGGCGGCGGTGAGTGGCCCGAACGCATCTGAGGCGAGCACTTTCACAACTTGTTCCGGCGTGAGTGCGCTGGCATTCAGGAGAGTGGCCCAGCGATCACGCTGCGCGGTCGCGGCGATGGTCTCGTACTCGGCTGCGATCTGGGAGATGGAGGTCCAGCGCTCTTGCTCGGCCTCGATCATCTGGTGTGCCGAGAGCTCGACGCCGGAATGTTGGAGGACGCCGTAGAGAACGGTGCGGGCGTTCACGTCGTCGGGGTGCGGCGCGGCGTGGCTGTCGTCGGGCTTGTCGAGCGCGACGTAGGCGGTGTTCGACTCGCGGCCACGAGTCATGGAGACGTACAGGTTCTCCCGCGTCGTAGAGGCCGAGACGACAACATGGGCGGTTTCGACCGTGATTCCCTGAGCCCGGTGGGCGGTGATGGCGTAGCCGAGGTCGACGTGCTCGGCCGCATAGTCGGCCGGTAGGGCGACGGTGGCTGCCCAGCGGAGTCCTTGGCGGCGTACGACGAGGGTGCCGTCGCCTCGAACATCGGTGACCTTCCAGCGGTCGCCGTTGCGAACCCAGCCACCCCGCATGGAACGGAGTCGGCGCTCGTTGTGCCGCGTGATGACCAGATCGCCGACGGAGGCTCGCGCACCGTCGGCAAGGACCGCTTCGCGGGTGGCGTCGGTGTCACCGTCGAGGATGCGCTCGGCGCGGGCGCGAGCGTTGAGCGCTGCGACGGCTTCGCTGGACTCGGTGACGAGCACGCTGGCGAGTCCAGCTTGGGCGTCGGCGCGCCAGGCGAGGTAGGCGGCGTCAATCATCTCGTCGGTGGTGCCTTCGCGCAGGCGCTTCTCGCGGGAGTAGACGCCGATCGCCTCGACGTTGCCGTCGCGCAGGTCGAGGGACGCAGTCTTCTCCCACTCGTGGGTGAAGCGGTGAATGTCGCGCAACTCGGGCGTGTCGTCTCGGGCGGACGCGAGCAAAGCGAATGCTCCTCCGGCGTCCACGGACTGCAACTGAGCCCAATCGCCGACCAGCAGCAGCTTCGCTCCTGCTGTGGTTGCGATGGCTGCAAGTCGGTCAAGGGTCCGGGTGCTGGCGAGGCTGGCTTCGTCCACGATGACGAGCTGGTCCTTGGCGAACCCGGCGCGTCCCCGGTCGTACTCGTGCAGCCACTTGGCGGTGTTCTCACCCGCGATGCCGATGTCGTCGGCGAGCACCTGCGCAGCGGCGGCAGACGGCGCCAGTCCGACGACGCTGTTGGTGCCGTGCTCCACGCTCCACGCCGACCGCAGCGCTCGCATGGCGGTGGTCTTGCCCGCTCCCGCCGGGCCGACGAGCAGGTCGATCCGACGCCCAGAGGTGACGATGGCGGTCAGGGCGGCGGCTTGCTGGTCACTGAGCTGTTGACCGCGGACAGGACGGTCAGCGACCGCACGGACGACCTCGGCCGGCACCACAGCAGCCGTACGGTCGCCGGCCAGGTCGAGCAGCCGGTCCTCGGCAGCGAGGGTTTCCAGTGAGGAGTAGACGACCGAGTGCCGGGGCCGGAAAACGCTCGTGCCATCGTCCCGCCGGAACTCGGCCGGGCTAAGCGCCAGCTCGCCCGGGGTCAGAGCGATAGAGCGTCCCTCAGCAGCCTCCACGATCATCGCGGTGATCGCCTCGCGGTCCTCAATCGTGGCAAGCCGCCAGCCCATCGTCTGCCGGCCAGCCTCTGCCCAGAGATTCCAGTGCCGCCAAGTGGCTCGCTTCTCGCTGACGTTGGCGACCACTCGTTCACCGACGTCGCCGACTAGGTCGAGCGGTACTTCGCTGGCACGCAACACCTGGGCCGGAGGGCCGGTGGTGAGGTTGCGTGCCCATTGCGTCGGCTCCTCATCGAGCAACCGGGCGGCGCGGGTGCGCCACGCCGCCGTCAGATCGGCGAGCGAATGGACGTGCTTCTCGGGACGGGTGGCAAGCGTGGCTTGGGCACGGAGCTTGATGACGGTGGTGCGTGAGGGTTGCCGTCCGTATCGGGTCACGTACTCGGCGATGCGGCGTTCCTTCTCGATCTCGATAGCCCGGCCGCGTGCGGAGAACTCGGTCAAGAGCCGGTCAGGAACCCCGACGATCTCCCACGACGGGTTGCGGTCTTCGCCACGGGCGCGCTGCTCCCAGCCGAGCCCGAACGTGCCAGTGAGCCGGTCGGCCAGCACCGCGTTGTAGTGCTCCGAGAGAGCAACGACGGCGGCGTGCATCGGGCGGCTGTCCAGGCTGCGCCACTTGCCGTCCAACAGCGTCTTCACCTTGTTGCTGATGACGACATGGGTGTGCAGTTGCGGGTCGCCACAGCGGGAATCCCAATGGTCGTACGCCGTCGCCGCGACGCCTGCCACGTCGACCTGTGCAACCGCCCCGTCGTGGGCTGCAACACCGGTGCGGGTGGCAGCAACCTCGCGCTCCAGCAGCGCAACGACCTCCGCAACAGCGGCATGATGGGCCTCGACCAGCATCTCCTGGGTGCCCGCGTCTGCGACGCCCCACAGCACCGAGACCGACTTCGGGACGGAGAACGTGAAGTCATACCCCGCCACGGCGCGGTTCTTGCCCTTCTCGGTCTCCTCAGCTTCGATCCGGGCGACCTCGATGTCGCGTTCCTCCCCGGTGAGCCCGGCATCGAGCTCAGCGACCCGGCTGGCGATCCGGTCGGCGACGGACTGGTACTTCGGGAAAGCCCGACCCAACTGGTCCCCAGTCAGCGGGTCGCGCCCCTGGCCCAGCAGAAGCGCGAGCTGGTCCTCCTCAACCGTCGCGCCGGGCATCAGTTGGCCGTCACCGAAGGCGTGAACCCCGCTCCCGAGCCAGTAGCCCGGAGGGGTTCCCGCCTCCTCGTAGTAGCGCGTCAACGGCGTCGATAGCGAACGGTTCCCGTCCCCGGCCACGACCGAGCGCAGCAGGTACTCATAGCCATCTCCGGCGCTCATCACGCGCATCGAAACCGTCACGAAGCTCAGGTGCGCACTGAACCCCCCTCGATCTGCCAGACGTTTGATCGGCGTGGCACCGGCGGGCTCCGTCGACACTCGTTGGACTCGCTGCGGGCGGCGCACGCCAAGAAAGGCGTCCCAACTATCAAAGGCGATGGAGCTGTGGACTCCGAGCACCTCGACAGGTGCCACTGATCCACGACGTGCTCGAGCTGATCGTGTCTCGCCCCGAGAAGCTGCGCCAGTACGCCCAGGACCGCGGCGAGAAGCACATCTACCGAGCGAACCCAGCGTCTCGTCGACGCGCTGATGGCGCTGGACGGCGGCCCGGAGACCTTCGGCCGGGTCTTCGCCGAACCGACGACCACCGAGCTCCGGCTCGACCGGCTCGTGGTCTTCGACCCCTCGGAGTTCGACGGCATGGACGCCCCCTGGCGGCCGGCGTCCAGCCGGTGTGCTGGGCCTACGGCTCGACCACGATCTCGGATGCGGAGGCGCTAGCCGAAGCGGGCCTGGTCGTACCTACCGGTGATCGACGAGCTGAGGCGCGCGTTGCGGGCCGCGGCGTTCGTCGACCGCGGCGATGACATCACCCGCCTGGACCGCACGCTGAACCTCGGGCAGCTGCTCATCACCCACTGCATGGACGACCTCAAGGTCCACCCCGAGGAGGCCACCGCCAAGGCCTAGGGAAACGCTGATCTACAGGCCAGTTGCGGGGCCAGGGCCTTCTGGGACGGCCTCGGGGCGTCTCTCCTGGTCTCGCGGGCCCTGGTTCGGGGCCTGCGGACCGGTTTCAGGCAGGCTGACGCCCGGCCGTCACCCCATCAGGGCGACGGCCCGGGCCCGCATCAGCCAGTTCGCGGAGGCGAACAGCATGTTGTGATGGTTGAGGTTCTTGCCGATGCCGCGGTAGCGGGTCTTGATGAACCCGAAGTCCCGCTTCACGACCGGGTAGGGGTGCTCGACCTTCGCCCGCACCGACGCCTGACGCGAGGCCGCGACCCGGTCCGGTCCGGGCATCGACTTCAACCTGGTCTTGCGCGCAGCGATCAGGAACTCCACTCCTACCAGATGTTCATCGCCGGCGATCTCGGGCCGCTTCTGGGCACCCTGACAGCCCGCGTCGGCATAGACGACCTCGTCATCACCACGAACCAGGTGAGCGATCTCGTCGAGATCATGCACGCTCGCGGCGGTCACGCTCACCGGGTGGACGTACCCGGTGCCGGCGTCGACACCGGTGTGGGCCTTCATCCCGAAGTACCACTGGTTGCCCTTCTTCGTCTGCTTCATCTCCGGGTCACGGGTCCCAGTCGAGTTCTTCGTCGAGGACGGAGCCGCGATGATCGTGGCGTCCACGATCGAACCACCACGCATGATCCAGCCCTCGGCTTCGAAGATCTCGTTCTGCGCCGCGAACAACTTCTCGCCGAGCTTGTGCTCTTCGAGCAGATGCCGGAAGTGGAGCAGCGTGGTCGCGTCGGGGACCTGCTCGACGGTGAAGTCCACACCCATGAACCTGCGCATGGCATAGGAGTCGTAGATCGCGTCTTCGACACCTTCGTCGGACAGGTTGAACCAGACCTGGAGCAGGTACATCCGCAGCATCGTCTCGACCGGCTTGGCAGAGCCCCCGCTGAGTGGTGGGCTTTGAGGTTGATCCTCGGTGCCTACTCGCCGCTGTCGATCGCGGCGATGGGACCAGCATCGCTGTCGGGGTAGAGCAGCGCCATGGATACCTCGGACAGGTAGCGGCGGTCACCGGCTTGCCACTCGTCGTGCATGTCGGCCAACACGGCCCCGACCAGGCGGATGACGGCGGCGGGGTTGGGGAAGATCCCGACCACGCGCGAGCGGCGCTTGATCTCCTTGTTGACGCGCTCGAGCGGGTCGGTCGACCAGATCTTCTGCCAGTGCGCTCGGGGGAAGACGGTGAAGGCGGTGACCTCGGCCTTCGCCTCGTCCATCAGCGGTCCGATCTTGGGGAACGACTTGGCGAGCTGGTCACGAACCTCGTCCCAGGCGGCGCTGACCGCCTCAGCGTCAGGCTGGGCGAAGATCGTGCGGAAGACCGCGGCGACCATGTCGCCGTGGGACTTGGGCACGTGGGCCAGCAGGTTGCGGGCGAAGTGGACGCGGCAGCGCTGGTGCCCGGCACCTTGGAAGGACCGCCTCAGCGCTTGGACGAGCCCGGAGTGCTGGTCGCTGATCACGAGCCGCACGCCGTGCAGGCCGCGTTGCTTCAGCGCGGTTAGGAAGCCGCGCCAGAAGGTCTCGTCCTCGCTGTCTCCGACATCGACGCGGAGGACCTCTCGGGAGCCGTCCGCAGCGATCCCGGTGGCCACCACGACCGCCATCGAGGTGACCTGGCCGGTGGCATTGCGAACGTTGAGGTAGGTCGCGTCGAGGTAGACGTAGGGGAACTCGGTGTGGTCCAGCACGCGGGTGCGGAACGCGCCGACCTGCTCGTCGATGCCGGCACAGATCCGGGAGACCTCGGACTTGCTGATCCCGGCGTCGGCGCCCATCGCTTCGACCAGGTCATCGACCGCTCGGGTCGAGACGCCGTGGACGTAGCCCTCCATCACGACCGCATACAGCGCCTGGTCGATGCGACGGCGAGGCTCAAGGATGACTGGCAGGAAACGAGCCCTTGCGCAGCTTGGGAATTCGCAGGTCGACGTCGCCGGCCTTGGTAGTCAGCATCCGCGGGCGATGACCGTTGCGTTCGGTGAGGCGAGACTCGGTGCGCTCATAGGGTGCTGCGCCGATCCGTTCGGTTTGCTTCGAGCTCGATCATCTCCTGCAACGCGACCCGAACCGACTCACGAATCAGATCCACGCCGTCACCGGCGCGGAACGCTTCGAGCAAATCCGACAGGGCAGACTGGGATAGGGCCATCGGTGGACTCCTCTTCGATGTGTGCTTGACCGTTCACACCGAAGATCTCGCCGATGGCCCCCTCACGTTCGGAGCCCCGCCGTCCGACCCTAAAGCCCACCACTCCACGGGACGCTCACACCGGCTTGGCCTTACGGCCACGGCGAGACTTGCCCGGTCGATCCGGGTAGTAGTGCGGCTCGATCAGCCCGACCCACACCTGCCACGGGATCGTGGCGTCCATCTGCTCCAAGAACCGCTCACGCCTCGATATCCGCCGACGGTTGCCGTACTCGATGTCAGTGAAGGAGGGCTGCTCACGGTCCACGAGACCCATGATTTCGCAGTCGCGCCCGCCGGGCCAGACGACGGGCCGGACTCCCGAAAAGATCAGCGCTTCCCTAGGTGTCGTGGCGCGCTCGGAGCTGGTCTACCTCGGCGGTCTCAACCCCGGCGAGATGGGCATCCCGCGAGGCCGCGGGAAGTTCCTGCTCAAGGTCGGCTGGAAGGGCCGGCATCCCGTTCATGGTCGACCTGGTCGATGTCGAGCTGAGTATGCACGACACGAACCGTGCGTGGGTCGACACCGCGGCGGCGATGCGTCGCCGCTCGGGTGCCGGGCTCGCACAGTCGAGAACGAGCCCTACTGAGGCCAGAAGGCATTCGAGGAGAAGGAGGAGCAGTCGTGCTCGGGAATCGGCTCAACAACTCGGGAACCGGCCCAATAAGCAGCCAAGCCTGGCGAACCGCGAGGGCGTGGATGTTCTTCTTGACCGCCAGCGTCGTCTGCGCCCTGGTGGTGGTGTGGATGCTGCTGCGGCTGGCCGCAGCGCTGGCCGGTCACGGGCGGGGCGGCCCTGGCCAGCGGCTCCTCGACCGCCGCGAGGGTGGCCGGTGGTCGACCCAGGCCACGATGTGGGCGGTCGGACGTTCGCCTTGGCGGCGTCCGACATACGGCGCCTCCGGTCGCAGAACGCCGGCGACGGCGTTCGCCTGGGCCAGGCGGTCCTCACGGGTCAGTTGGCTCGCCTCGGCCCACGAGCGGGTCCGAGGTGTGGACATAGGCACCCGGACCGGAAGACCCGCTCGGTGACCGTGCCGCAGCTCGTGGAGCACCTCGGTCGGCGAATCCCGCCGCCCCGACCGAGCCGAGCGGCGACGAGCTTGCTCGTTCGCCCGGCGGGACCCGCGGCCCTCAGAGTCGGACGCCGGAGCCGGCCGGGTCGTGGCCCCAGTGGACGCGGAATCGGCGTGTCACATCCGCTGGGTCCATCGCCACCCGCGGATAGTGGTTGGCGGCCGCCGTGGACACCACGGCATGCACGAAGGTGGCGCCGCCGCTTGCGAACCCGGTCTGCATTGCCGAGGCCAGCTCGTCGGCGTCGTGCACCGCCAGGACTCGCGCGTAGCCGGCCCCTCGGGCGAGGTGCTCGATCCAGCCCGGGGGAACCGGTACGGGCTGGCCGCCCGTCGTGCCGTAGACGGAGTTGTCGATGGCCACGTGCACGAAGGAATTCGTGGCGATCCGCGCGGCGGTCGGCAGACCGGCCGCACCCATGGCCACGGCGCCGTCACCGTCTATGGCCACCACCGGCACGCCGGTTCTGCGCGCGAAGCCGGCGGCGAGAAGCGACACTTGGCCCATGCTGCCCATCGCGTAGAACACCGACGGGTGGTCGCCGAGGTGGTACGCGGCCCGGGAATTGTTCCCGTTGCTCGTGAACACCGCGGCGCCCGCGCGTCGTGCGGAAGCCAGCACTGCTGCGATGACGTCGTCGCGGTCGAGAGCCGGCGCGCGCACGGTCACAACCCCGCCGGGATGCCGAGCACGGCGACCGGACCCGACGTCCGCGCTGCCGCCTCCGCGGCTGCCATGAGCTGTAGCTCCAGGTCGGCCGCGTCGTCCAGAGCCGCCACACGGGTGGGCAGCCCCACAGCATCGCAGAGCGCCTGCAGCGGCTCGCCAATCACGTTGTGGTGCGGAACGTCGCGTCCGGCGTGACCGGCCCAGGACACGAGCAGCACGACCGGGATCGAGTACACTTGGACCAGACTGGTCAGCACGTCGAGGCAGTTGCCGAAGCCCGCGCTCTTCATGAACACGAGGGGACGGCCCCCAGCCAGCGCCTCGCCCGCGGCCACCGCCAGGCAACTGTCCTCTCGGGTGCCGGGAACGTAGTCGAGACCTCCCGGCCGCGCCGGGGCGAGCGCGGACAGCGCACTGGCGAATTCGGACAGCGGACTGTCCGGGACCCCGGTGACCAGGGTGAACCCGACTCGCGCCGCGATCGCCACGAGGGGGTCTTCGGCGTCCCGCCCGGTACAGGTCGTCGTAGCACTCATCACGCCCCCTGTCGTGCGCCCACGCCGCAAAGTTTGCGTACCGCGCTATGTTCGCTTTCCAACAACCGTAGCCGAACAGGCGTCGGATTGGGGTACGACGTTTCGCAGGCACAAGCAGGCCCACCGGGGGGTACCTTTGACATCGCCAACCGTCACCATCGGAGTAGGCGTGCACAGCGCGCTCACCGCGCGTCTGGCCGAATCTGCGGGTTTCGAGGCGTTGTGGCTCGGCAGTCTCGAGATGACCAGCAGCCTGGGCATACCCGACCTCAACCTAATCACGAGCGCTGAGGTCGCCGACATCGTGACGCGGGTCCGGTCCGTCAGCGACCTCCCGCTGCTGATCGATGCCGACAACGGGTACGGCAGCGATCGCTCCGCGCTCTACGCTCTGCACTCGTTCGCTGCCGCCGGCGCAACGTCCATGTGCGTCGAGGACAACCTCTTCCCGAAACGGAACTCGCTGCACGACCCTGACGGGCATCGTGACCTCGAGGATGCGGTCACCTTCGCTCGGCGGGTGGAGAAGTTGGCGGTCGCCGACGAGTTGCCGATCATCGCCCGCACGGAGGCCGTCGTCGCCGGTCTGGGTGTCGACGAGGCGGTGCGCCGGCTGTCGATGTACGCCGACGCCGGCGCGTCGTCGCTCTTCGTGCAGGTGAACAAGGCCAACGCACACCTGCTGTTCCCGGTACTGGAGCAGGTCGCGGGTCGACTTCCCTTCGTCCTGGCCCCCACCGCCCTCGTGAATCTGCGACCGGAAGATCTGGCGCGCTTCGGCGATGTAACGATGCTGTTTGCGAACGTCGTCGTCCGGACGATCACGAAAAGCCTGCAGCGCGTATTGGCTCGACTGCAGGCGGAGCCGTGCCTCGCGGCGGTGAACGAGGAGTTGCAGAGCGTGGAGCGCCTGTTCGATATCACCGCGACCGACGAGTGGCTGGCGCTGTGACCGGCAGCGCGCCAGTGCCGGCCGGGAACGCGACCGCTCACGTCTACTGGGACCGCGCGTGGAGCACTGCCGACGGACGGCAACGGTGGTCCGATCCCGATCCGTTCGTCGCCGAGCGGCTCCCGGATCTCGTCGCCCGCGGTGCGGTCCGGGGGCTCGACCTCGGGTGCGGACCCGGCCGGCACGCCGTGGCCATGGCTGCGGCCGGGCTGCATGCGCTGGCCGTCGATGCGAGCCCGACGGCGTTGATGTTGCTGGGCGAGCGCGTCGCGTCCGAGGACCTGACCGTAGAGACCATCGAGGCGACCATGACCGAGCTGCCCGTGCCGGACGCATCGATCGACGTCGTGGTTGCCTTCAACGTGGTGTACCACGGCGACCGCGGAGACGCGCGGCGCGCCATCGCCGAGGTCGCGCGCGTCCTGCGTCCGGGCGGGGTCTACCTCTCGACGATGCTGTCGAAGCGGCACCGCAACTTCGGGCGCGGCGTCGAGGTCTCGCCGGACACCTTTGTGGACACCTCCGGTCGGCATGTACCGGGCATGCCCGACGACAAGGCCCATCCTCATCTGTACTGCGACGCGGCCGACCTCGTCGCGCTGCATGCGGGCCTCGCGGCGACCTCGCTGCAGGACCTGGCGCAGAGCGGCGAGGGAACCAACCATTGGTACTGCGTGTTCGAGCGCCGGTTAACGACGACAGCTGGGAGCGACAACGCATGACGAAGGCGGACTTCGATGTTTGGGCGCCATTCTATGGCCGATGGCTGGACCTCCTCGCCGCAGAGCAACCGACGGTCGACGGGTCCGACGTGGCGTTCATCCGGCGGGTGGTCGCCGACGCGGGTGGAGGCCCGGTAGCCGAGCTCGGCGTGGGCACCGGTCGGCTCGCTGCCGTGCTCGAACCGGAGTTCGGAGTGGACATCTCCGCGGAGATGCTCGCTGCAGCGGGGCGGGTCGCGCGGCGCACCGAGCTGATCCACGGCGACATCACGGCCGTCCAGTTGCCCGAACCGGTGGCAGTCCAGTTCTGCGCCCAGAACACGCTGAACCACGTGGCCGACGGTGATCAGGCGGCGGTGTTCCGGAATGCCGCCGCCAACTCACGTCCCGGCGGCCTACTGGTGGTGGAGACCGCGATTCGCGTCGAGCCGCGGCTGCGGAGTCGCGACCGACTCCCCGTGCTGCGGGCCTTCAGTGGGACGAGCGTTGTGTGGGACGTGACCCGGGCCCGTGACGCGCAGTATCGCTGCGCAGAGATCCTCGGCATCCTCGACACGGTCGACGAAGCAGGCACCGTCACGAATCGGCGCTACTTCCCGGCCGTCTCTTTCGTCTTCCTGTCGGTCGACGAGGTGCGGGGCTGGGCCGAGGAGGCGGGCTGGAACGTGCAGTCGTCGGCGGCCGACTTCGACGGGACGCCGCTGCACGCGGGTTCTGCGACCGCCGTTTTCGTCTTCACGAAGGCGCGGTGAGTGAGCCGATGTCCTTGGATCCGCAGGGGCACCCCTGGGACGGGTACGCCTTCGCGCTCATCTGCCCGGACGCGGTGGTCAAGCGTGCGGTCACCGCCATCATCACCCGTTTCGTCGATGCCGGTTTCACGATTGTACGCTGTAACGCCGTCCACGTCACTCCGGGCCGCAGCGACGAGGCGTTCGGTATCGACGTCATGGAGCGCGGCGATCCGTATCGTTTCCGTCTGCTCGACTCCCTGTTCGACCTCGGGCCGAGTGTCGCCCTCGTCGTGCGCGACGACCAGTTGGGACACTCGGAACTAGGCACCCACGAGCGGTTGCGTCGGCTCAAGGGGGCGACCGACCCGGCCGCGTCGCGCGTCGGCACGGTCCGCTGGGACTTCGGTGGAGTCAACGTTCTGCTGGGTCTGCTCCACACCGCCGACACGCCGGCCCGCTCGGCGTGGGAGGCGACGACCCTGGCGCCGGAACTCGGCCTTTCCGCCGAGGTAACGCCGGTGCCGGAGGGCGACTGGCGCACGCAGGCGGCACTGTGCGACACCGGCCACCAGGAAATCAGGGATTTCGACGCCGTACTGCTCGGTCTCCGCAGCCGGGTTCTGGTCACGTCCTGGCACCTGCTGCCGGACGACGCGCGACTCGTAGCGCGGGATGCCCTCGTCGCAGGTACGCTCGCCGACATCGGTACCGGAGCGCGGATCGCGCGGGATCTCCCCGCCGGCCCTACTGCCGCTCTGCTTCGGGCGGAGTGGCGTCCGGGCCTGCCGGGTCTCGACGCGCGAGCGCTGCGGGCCGCGCTCATCGGCGTCGAACTGACCGTCGATCCGTGGGAGCAGCTCGTCCTCACGACGTCGGCGGCCTTCGCACCCCGTTCGCAGAGCCGGCGTCCCGAACCGGAGCCCGAGGCCGCCCGATGACCGCCGAGACGTTCGTGCACCCGTTGCTGAGCGGGCCGGGCACCCAGCTGTCTCCGCGCTTCGTGCAGGACTACGACCTGGGTGCAGCACGGATGATCCTCGCAGTCGGCTCGCAGCTGGAACAAACTGCCGATCCGTCCTCGGACATCGACGTCCTCGCCGTGTTCGGCGGACCCCCACCACAGTCCGTCCCGGCTGCGGGTGTCGTCGACATGCGTACGCTGCTGGGCCCGAACTGGATCGGGTGGTTCGACACGACCGCGGGACGGCGCGAGGTCAACGTCGAATGCCTGTCGGTCGAAGCGCTGCACCGAATGGGCGAACAGCTTGCCCCCGAGTTCGGTCCGCATCGTGCTCCGTTACTGCAGGCCCTCGAGGTGCGCACCCTGTCGCGGCTCCGGACAGCCCTGCCGCTCGCGCCGGACGACGCGCACACCGAACTGGATCGACTGCGGGACGCGCTGCACCTGGACCGCCTCGGCGCCTTCGTGGCCCTCGTCAACGTCGTCGGCGGCGAGAGCTACCTGCGCCTGGCCGAGGGGCGGATCGACGATCCTCTGGGGTGCCACATCGCGCTGTCGAGCGTCGTCGAGGGCATTCTGCTGAGTTCGCTCGCCCTGGACGGGCGCGTCCTGTACGACCTGAAGAAGATCTCCGCGGTGCTGCGGCGGGCTGCCGACGACCGTCTGGACCCTACGCTCGACCTCACCGAGGTGACCGCGATGCTGACCAGTGCGAATCCAGCAGCCCACGTGTCCCGGGCCCGTCAGGCGTTGGCCGCCGTCCGGGATCGCATCGCGTCCCGTGCAGCGCTCGGACCCGGCGTGTGGGCCGAGGTGCACGCTGCCCTGCAAGCCCCGGTGGCGCCGTGATGACGCCCCGGCTCGTGGGGCCGGGCCCCGGCACCTGCCCCGGCGCCGGCGCTACCGAAGGCCCGGAGTGGTTCGACGAGCGGCGCCGGGCCTTGCACTCGCTGTTCACCGACGACGAGGTCGGCTACCCGTGCCACTTCGCCCGGCAGGGCGAGACGCTAGGTAGCACCTATTACACGTACTGCACCCTCGACGTCGGGGGTCGTGTGCCGCAGGCGGAGATCGCCGAGCTGGCCGCCACGCTCCGGGCCTTCCTGGCGCTGGACCGAACGCCACCGCTCCAGCGGCTGTCGCTGTTGTGCGTGGTCGGACCTGCGCCCTCGTCCTCGAGGAGCGACACCGGAGGTCGGCATGCCGCCGATCGGGCGACCTACTGGGACATCCTGCGCCGCCTCAGCGCGACCGATACTTCGACGCCTACGGAGACCGATCCCGACGCGGCGTCGTGGAATTTCGAGTTCGCCGGCGAACGCCTGTTCAGCTTCGGGGCGAGCCCGGGTTTCGGACAACGCCGCAGCCGCGACCTGGGGCCCTGCCTCGTCTTGGCCTTTCAGCCCATGACGATCTTTGCCGACATGACGGGCGGGACGCCGCTGGGGCGCGCAGCCAAGCTCCGGATCCGGCAACGCCTGCTCGACTACGACCGCGTTCCGCTGCTCGCGGACGCGGGCACTGCGACGGGACCCACCGAACACAAGTGGAAGCAGTACTTCCCAGCCGTCGACGGTCTGCCGGAGGTCGGCTCGAACCCGATCGGTCGCGCCTGGTCGCCGCCCACCTACGTGGTGCACGAGGTTCGGTCCTCCGTCGACATCGACCGCGACGCGTGGCACAGCCTCAGCGGCGTGCGGGCCAACCCGTTCTACACCCACGACACCCTCACGGCGTACGAGCGGAGCCGGCTCGGTAATCAGCGGGCACACCGGTACCTGCTCGTGGAGCGCGACGGCCGTCTCGTGGCCGGAACGGCCCTGTACCTGCTCCAGGCGCAGGAGGTGGGGTCGGTCCTCGGGCTGCCTGAGCTCGCCCACGTGGGCCAGACAGCCTTGCTGGGGCACTTCCCGCACTGTTACGACTCGATCATTCCCGGGATCGACACGGTGCCGGCAGAGGTCGTGGGCCGGTTGATGGACGGCGTCGTCGAGGTGGCCGCGCGGGAGGGCGCGTCGGTGTGCGGCTTCATGAACGTCGTGTCCGGTTCACCGACCCACCAGGCGCTCGCCGCGTTGCCCTCTATCGTCACCAGAACGTCCAGCCGGCGCTGGTATCTCGACCTGACCGGCCTCTCCGACATCGACGAGTACACGGCCCGGCTGGGCCGCGCCACGCGACGGACTCTGCGCGCTGCTCGCCGCCGCGCGCGCGATCTGCAGGTGCGGACGACGGTCACCACGTCCGCGGACGGCGACGAGCACCGTCGTGCGCTCGACGACGCGGTCGAACAGTGCCGCAGTTCGGCGGACCGACACCGGTCCCGGTACTACCCGTCGACCGCACTCGCCGAATTCCTCCGACTGCGTGGTGACGTGCACGTCGTCCGGATCATGCTGGGCGACGAGGTGTTGGCGGCGTCGATCTGCTTCCTTGTCAGCGGGGTCCTGCACACCTGGGCCGGCGGCGCGCAGTACCCGCGGGAGCTGAACTGGAGCCCGAACGCGGTCCTGCTGGCCGCGGAGATCGAACTCGGGTTGCAGCTGGGGGCCGGTCGGGTCGAATGTGGTCGGAGCAACGACGACTACAAGGCGCGACACGGCATGTCGCCGGTGCAACTCGTCACCTGCCTGGCGGATGTGGCGCAGTGATCACCGACCTGACGGTCACGGTCGCCGCGGAGCCGCCGCCAGACTGGGACGACACTATCGAGCCGGAGCAGGCCTTCGCCAAGGCGGCCTGGTTGACTCTGTTCGACGGGCGCACCTCGGCGGAGCGGGTTTGGTTCGCGCTGCGTCGCAACGGGGTCCTGGTGGCTGGCATGCCCGGCCACGTCCAGCGAGAACCGAGCGGCTACCCGCTTCTCGACGTCGACTTGCTGAACCCGGTCACCTCTCCCTTCCTCGACCAGGCCGGTCCGGCGGACCCCGTGACTTCACCCGGGCTGGAGCTGCCCTGCCTGTGGCTCGTCATGCCCGGGCTCACCACGTTCACGATCGGACCGGGTGCGGCCGATCCGGCGACCGGTGCCCGACTGGTGGACGCCATCGAGCGCTGGGCTGCGAGCCAGGGCTTCGCGACGGTGATTGCGCCCTACACGTCGGCCCAGGACACAGCGCTGAGTTCTGCCCTCGCCGGTGCCGGGTGGATCGACGTGCCGTTGACCGAGGAGGCGTGGCTGGTGGTGCCAGCCGGCGGGTGGGCCGAGCACCTGGCCACCCTTCCCCAGCACCGGCGCAAGCAGCTCCGACGCGAGCGTCGTCACCTTGCCGAGGCGGGCGTGGTCACGGGTCTGGCCCGCCCCGACGAACTCGATGCCTGCGCACGCCTGTTGGTTCAGCAGCGAACGAAGTACGGCCGCCTGACGACCCTCGACCAGGAGCGGGCACAGCTCGATCGACTGCGTCGCCTGGCAGACCATGTCGTCGTCGTCGCGCGTGCCGGGCAGGACGGCTCCCCGCTCTCCTTCGTCCTGTTCAGCGTTCTGGGCGCGGACTGGCACGCGATGGCGACCGGTACGGACTACACCGACGAACGGGCCAACCGCGCGTACTTCGAGGTGCTCTTCTACGCCGCGACCGACCACGCCGCGGCGGCCGGCGCGCGACGCATCTGCTATGGCCACGGCACCGTCGAGGCCAAGCGTCGCCGAGGTTGCGACATGGTGGGGGTCACCGCATGGCTGTCCGGCAGCGGCGACGCGGAACGACGAGCACAGGTGGCCCGGGCCTGGAAGGAGCGCGGGTGATGACTACCCACGTATCTGTGGCGCCCGGATTCGACTCGACCCACTGGAACGACGACGGGTCGCTCTACCGGTCCGTCCCCTGGATCGAGAGCATGGGGAGCCGGGTCGGCGACCTGCCGTACAGCGTCACGGTGTCCGACGGCGAGGGCGGGGCCAGTCTGCTCGGCTACCTCCACGAACCGGACCCAGATCGCTACGAAGCCTTCAACCTGGCTGCTCTGTTGGCTCGTACTCCACCGGTGTTCCCGGTCGAGGGGGCGATCGACGGCGCGGTGCGCGATGTGGTGGGACCGGGGGCGACAGCGGCGACGGAGGCCGCGCTCGGATCTTGCCTAGTCATCGCGCTTCCGGGTTACGGGGATCCGCTCGGGCAGGCCGCGACCGAGCCGGTCTATGGCGAGCGACTGCTGAGCGCCACGGTCGACTTCGCCACGGAGCGCGAGGTGGCGATGCTTGCACTGCTCTACGTCCCACAGCGTGCCGAGGTCACCACCCTGCTCGAGGCGCACGGTTTTCGTCGGTTCTCCCTCACCCGGCGCGCGGAGCTGCCGCTGCCGCCGGAGCCGGGGATGGCGGCCTGGCTGGAATCCCTCGGGTCGAGCAAACGTCGGCGCGAGATGTCGCGACAGCAGCGACGGATCCGCGAGCTGGGCCTGCGCACGTACCGCTCCGACGGCGACCGCGCCCGCGCCGTCGTGGTCGACCTTCGCGTCGCGCATCTCGAGCAGCTGGGCCAGGTCGCGGACCGTGCCCGCGAACGGGAACGACTGGAGCGGCTGCAGGCGCGCTTCCCGGATTCCGAGATCAGGCTGACCGAGTACGACGGGAACCCGGTCGGGGCGTCGGTCACGCTGACGTACGGCCGGACGACACACGTCGTGCTCAGCGCGGTGGACCACGGGGTGGCACCGCCGCTCACGTTCTTCGAGGTTACCTACTACGCGATCATCCGCGAACGGGCGACGCTGTCGTCGAGCATCGACCTCGGAATCGGTCACCTCGAGGGAAAGGTCGCCCGCGGGGCGGTGCTGCGCGAGCTCGACGGGTGGGTCCGTCCCGTCCGGCCCCGTTGCCCGGAGTTGCTGGGCCGGATCCTCGACGCGCGCTGCACAGGAACGGCGGACCCGACGACAGAGGGGGTGCCGCGGGCAACCGCCAACACGCCGCACAGTCCGGAGCACAGCGGAGGAACTCAGGCATGACCTCACCAACCACGACGCCGATGCGGCACAGCTTCCGCGAACCGATGCGCGACCCAGCGTTCGATTTGCTGGTGTCCGGGCAGGTCGTGTCCCAGATCGGCGACGCGGCCTTCCGCGTCGCCCTGATCCTGTACATAGTGGACTACGCAGACTCGCCGGGAGCCCTTGGCATCGTCACCGCCTCGTTCATGATCCCGAACCTGCTGTTGTTCTCGGTCTCGGGACTGATCGTGGACCGTTTCCGCAAACGATTGGTGATGATCTCCAGTGACGTCGTCCGAATGCTCGCTGCGGGCGCCTTCGCGGTCCTGGCCAGCGTGGGGAACAGTCCGCCCGTCGGGCTAGTGGCCGTTCTGTACGCGCTCTTCGGCGTCGCCGACGCGTTCTTCCTGCCCGCGTACCGCGCAACGATCCCCGAGCTGATCCCACCTGAGCAGCTCTATCCCGCCAACGCGATCGACATGATCGGACGCCGGAGCGGCCTAATCCTCGGCCCCGTGTTGAGCGCGTTCGTGATCGCGACCGGTGGCCCGGCTGTCGCGTTCTGGATCAACACATCGTCGTTCGCCGTGTCGGTGGTGTCCCTGCTGCTGCTCGAGGCCGTTCTGCGGGGCCGCCGCGGGGTGCCGGTCGACGCCGCGGCCGAACCCGGGACGACGGACGCGGCCGCCGACGACGACGCACAGGGTTTCTTGCGGGAGGCGACCGAGGGGGTCCGCTTCCTGTGGCGTCTGCGGTGGCTCGGCCTGCTGACCGTCGCGGCGGCCGTGGTCAACGCCGGTGCGGCCGGGGCGATGGACGTCGCACTTCCCTACCTCGTCCGTGAGAACTTCGGAGTCAACTCGGTGATGCTCGGAATCAGCTACGCGATCCAGGCCGGCGGCGCCGTGGCCGGCGCGATCGTCGTTGGGCGGATGGGCGCCTCGCGCCCGGGTGTCGCCATCGGCGTGACACTAGGACTAATCGGACTGTCCGTGACGGGATACTCGACCGCAGCCGTCGTGGCCATCTTCGCGATCTCGTCACTGCTATACGGGTTCGCCGTCGAAGCGAGCGGAGTGCACTGGACGACGCTGTTCCAGCTGCACGTTCCGCAACACATCCTGGGTCGGGTCGGCGCCGCGGACTACTTGATCTCGTACTCGCTGATGCCGCTCGCGGTGCTGCTCGGCGGCGTAGTCGTGCCGTCCTGGGGGCCGGGCACCACCATGCTCGTGTTCGGCGTCGTGATGGCAGTCTTCGGGGTGCTGCCGCTGCTGTCGAACGATGTTCGTTCGCTCGCCGCCGCCTCGCCCCCGGCCGCCGGCGATGTCGCAGACGATGCCGCGGACGGCGGTGCCGTACCCGAGAAGCGGGAGAGGTAGTCGGATGATCGGAGAGGTAGTCGAATGATGCGTGTCATCGAAACAGAGCTCAGTACCGCCGAACGAGCCGCTCTGCTCGCCGGTGAACCCGCTGAGAACGTCATCGCCGAACTCGCGGCGATGCGGGCGGCCGCGCCTGACCGCCCCGAGGTGCTCATCGTCCATTCGGTCGACGACGTCTCCGACGACGCCATCCGCGACCTCGGCCGCGCCGTGTCAAGCGGCGTCGGGTCGTTCCTGGTCCAGGACAGCGCAGGCAGCCTCGATCGCGACGTAATCGAGCGGGCGGTGTCTGGCCCTGCCCGCTTCAGCGAGACGGCGGCGGCCGCGCCCATGCACACCGACGGCATGCACATGCCCGACCAGCCCACCCCTGGCTACTTCTCGCTCACGTGCCTCAACAGCGCTCGCCGCGGCGGTGCCCTGTCCTTCGTGCACATCGACGACGTACTCGACGGCTTCACCGAACCGGACCACGCGGTGCGCACGCTGCGCGAGCCTTTCTACTTCCACACAAAGGGCGTCGACCCGCACGGCCGGGAATGGGTCGTCCATCCGGTACTCGACGACCGCCGCGACGGCGGCCACCACGTGCGCTACGCGCGCGAATACATTGACATGGGCCACGCGCTGTCGGATGCGCCGGATCTTGCCGCAACGGCCGTGTCCGTTCTGGACGAGCTCGACGACATCCTCTCCCGGGGCGATCTGCATCGACGTGCCCGGTTGCGGCGGGGGGACGTGGCCGTCATCGACAACGAGCAGGTGCTGCACTCGCGGACCGCATTCGAGAACGCGGCCGGTGATCCGCCGCGATGCTTGATGCGGCTGTGGCTGCAGCGGCCGTGACCTTGCCAGATTCGTCGCAGGCATCGTTCAGCCGCCCGGTGGGGCGCGACACAATCGCGCTCGACAGCAACGAGAGTCCGGCGCCGCCAGACCCGCCTCGGCGGCGTGACATCGTCGAGCACCTCGCCGACGCCGTGGAGACCCTCCACCGCTACCCCGATCCCGAGGCGCGGTTGCTGCGCGGCGAGCTGGCCAGATGGGTCCACCACGACACCGGAGCCCGGCTCGGCCCGGAGCACGTGTTCGTCGGCAACGGGTCCAGTGAGGTGCTGCAGACCCTGTTTCAGTTCTTCGGCGGGCCGGGCCGTACTGCCATGACCTTCGGACCCACCTATCCGCTGTACCGACGGCTGGCCAGGCTCACCGGCACGCGTCTTGTCGAGGAGCCGCGGGACGAGGCGATGCGGGTGGATGTGCGTGCAGCCCGGGCCGCCGCGTCCCGATGGTCCCCGGACCTGATCGTTGTCGCCACGCCCAACAACCCCACCGGCACGGCCACGGATGGGGCGCAGCTGCGCTCGCTGGCCGAACTCGCCCCGGTGACTGTGGTCGACGAGGCGTACGCCGAGTTCCGCTGCCCCGATGCGTTCGCCGCGCCCTCGCTCGTGGGGGACTGCCCTGGACTCGTCGTGACCCGAACCCTCAGCAAGGCCTTCGCCGCGGCGGGCCTGCGGGTGGGGTACGCGATGGCCGACCCGGCGACGACGGAGCAGGTGGAAGCAACAGCGTTGCCATACCGGGTCTCGTCGCTCAATCAGGCCGCTGCCTGCGCCGTGCTGTCCGACCACGCGGCTGTCGACCGGAGACTGCGCTCCGTCCGTGAAGTCCGGGCGGGCGTGTACGAGCTGCTTGACGCCGCGGGCCTCGCCTGGATGCCATCGGACGCCAACTTCGTGCACGTACGGCCGGGCGGATCGACAGGGGACGCGGTCGACGCCCTGCGCGCGGCGGGCGTCCTGGTCAAAGTGTCCGAGGTGCCCGGCTGGTTGCGGATCACGGTCGGCACCGCCGAGCAGATGGCGGCGGCAGTGCGAGTACTGACCCGCGAAATCGAGGAGCTGTAATCCCCGCCCAGTACCTCCACTCGGCCGTGCACGACGGCGGGAGCGAGGCGGCAGCCTGTACCGGGTTGTATTCACCGCGGCCGTCACCATGCTGGCCTAGGTGTGATGCCTTGGAGTAGACGGTCGAAGGATGCCGTGTCGAAAGCGAGTGCACGTCTCAGCGCTGGTTCGACGCCGCCCGACCGGGCCGGGGCGGCCTCTGCGTTCAGCGCTGCGTGCCCGGATGACGTTGTCGCGTCCGCACATGCATTTCTGACGCCGGGGTCGGGAGTAGGGGGACGTTAAGACTCGCATCGGCCGACCATCGGCTTGTGATGTAGGATACCAAAGCGGCGCCTTTGTCGGCCTCAACTGACAAGGCGTCGCGCGCGCTGTTCGCGAGACCATCTCGTGGGCACGACAGGTCCTCGGCCATGACGAACGCACAGCGACTCTCGGCGCTCGCGTCCGCTGCACTGTTGGCGGTCGCCGTAACTGCCTGTGCCTCCAGCCTCAGACCGACCACCAGCCCGAGCAGCACTCGAAGTCTCCCGTCGCCGACGACAGCGACCAGCGTGGCGACGCCGCCATCGGCGAGCGAGGCCGCATCGCGGGCCGCCTCCAACCTCGTAACGAGGTACTACGCGACAGTCGACCAGCTCGGACAACAGTTGAGCGCGCCGCTCGATGATCTCTCTGCGGTTGCCGCGGGAGTTCAGCTGAACGCCGAGAGGACGCTTCTGAAGGAGCAGCGACGATCCAAGGAGAGGCAGATCGGCGACACGAGGGTCGCGCGACTGGAGGTTCAGTCGGTTAACCTCGACAACTCCGACCCCTCGGCGGGCAAGGTCCCGACCGTCGAACTCGACGTCTGCTGGGACGTCAGCAAGGTTGACGTCGTGAACGCCTCGGGCAAGTCGATCGTCAGCAAGAGCCGTGCCGATACCGGATGGACCCGTCTCATCGTCGCGAACTACCACTACGCCACTGACCCGACGCGCGGTTGGCGTGTAGCGACCGGTCAAGATCTCGAGAAGGCGCCATGCGCAGCCTCGTGATCCGGCTGCTTCCAATGTTGGTCGCGGCCGGTGGCCTGGTCGTGTTCGGCCATGCGGTCGCGTACGCCGACACCGTCTGCCAGCAGACCAACCCAGCAACAGGCGAGTGCCTCATCTGGGTCGAAGTCCCTGGCAGCAACCCCACTCCTGGCGGTGGCAGCAGCGACGGTCCTAGCGATACCGGGTCCGGCACTGCCTGCTACTGGGACGGCACCAAGCAGGGCATCACGAAGCCGCCTCCCGGGCCTGTGCCCTGCTCGAGCGATGAGGGCTATTGGTCCAATGACCATAACTGCTACATCTCGGCCGTCGATCCGCAGCCGCCGGCCGGTGACCCGAGTTGGCAGGGGCACCTTCCAGGCGACGGCACGGTCTACAACTGCTACCAACCACAGACCGACCTCCTCGTCGAGATATGGGCTCAGGACCCGCCACCGAACTCTGGCGCCGGCCCGACACCCCGCGACGTGGCCCAGTTGGCCATCAAGCAAATGGACCTCGAGGCCGTCAACATCGGCATCACACCGGACCCGGGCACCAACAGCATCGGACTGGTCGGCATGCCGATCTGGTTGTGGGACGCCGGTCCCGACGCGCACACCTTCGGACCAGCAACGGCTTCCGCGACAGCGGGCGGCATCACCATCACCGCCACCGCGAAGGTCAACAAGATCACCTGGGACATGGGCGACGGCTCGACCGTGACCTGCACGACCGCAGGCACGCCGTACAAGGCGTCGTACGGAAACAAGAAGTCCCCGGACTGCGGCTACGTCTACACGAAGTCCAGCTCGCACGAGCCGGGCGGGAAGTACACCGTTACCGCCACATCGGACTGGGTGATCACCTGGGAAGGGGCCGGGCAGAACGGGGTCATCCGGCTCAACGGACTGTCGCGATCAGTGCAGATCGCGGTCGGGGAAGCGCAGGTGCTCGTGCAGTAGCGGGCACCTAGGACGAGGGCGAGAGGCACAGGTATGAGTACAGCCACCCGAGACGAGAGGGCTCTTCATCAGGAGGGTCCAGCGCCGACCGCCCTCGTGCCTCCACCGAAGCTGCGCCGACGGCCTGCGCTCATCGCGGCAGCGGTCGCGGCGATCTGCCTTGGCGCGCTGCTCGCCGGATGGGCGTGGAAGGCCACGACCGACACCCAGGAGGTGCTGGTCGCGCGCGACACCATCTCTCGTGGCTCGGTGATCAAGGCTTCCGACCTGGAGCGGGTACGCCTCAGCGCCGATCCCGCTCTCCACCCGGTGCCGGGATCGGAGTTCGACGAGGTCGTTGGCAAGCGCGCCTCCCTGGACATCGCGGCGGGCGGAATGCTGACCCCAGAGTCGTTCACCTCGACCATCGTTCCTGGCGACGGCCAGTCGGTCGTCGGTGTCTCACTCACACCAGCACAGTCGCCGGGGCTGGCGCTGAACAGCGGTGACCACGTCCGCGTCGTCGTCACGCCCGGGCAGGGCGCGGACATCCCTGCTGGCGCGCCGCTGTTCAACGAGGCGACCGTGGTCGGAGTCCACACTGACGAGACCTCGGGCAACACCGTGGTGGATCTGCTCGTCGATCATGCCGATGCGGCTGTGCTCGCCGAGCGGGTGGCGACCGGGAACATCGCCATCGTCCTGGACTCGCGGGAGAACTGACATGGCGATCATCGTCCTCGCCTCCGCCTCCGGCTCGCCCGGCGTCACCACGACCGCCCTCGGACTGGCGCTGTTGTGGCCGAGACCGGTGCTGCTGGTCGAGGCCGACCCGACGGGCGGCTCCGGGCTGCTCGCGGGCTACTTCCGCGGGACGCGCGACGACCCTGGCCTGATCGAGCTGGCGCTGACTGCGAGCAACCTCAGCGATGCTCTCGCCGATGTGGTTCAGAAGGTCGACGGCACGACGGTCTCCTTCGTCCCTGGTACCCGCTCGCACACCCAGGCCAGCGCGTTGCGGGACCTATGGGCGCCGCTGGCCGAGACCCTCGGTGAGCTGGAGGCGACCGGCCAGGACGTCATTGTCGACGCCGGTCGGCTCGGACTGAACGGATCGCCGACCCCTCTGCTCGATGCGGCCGACCTGGCGCTTCTCGTCAGCCGTACGTCGCTTCCGGCGATCTCCGCGATGCGGTCGTGGGCCGACGCCTTCCAACGCCCGGCTCTCGACTGGCACCAGTCGGGCCTCCTGGTTGTCGGCCCCGGGCAGCCCTATGAGGCGAGCGACGTCGCCGACGTCGCCGGACTGCCAGTGGTCGCCACGCTAGCCGCCGATCCAGCGTCGGCCGAGGTCTTCTACCGGGGCGCCGACCAGCCGAAGCGGTTCGAGTCCGGCCCGCTGGTGCGCAGCCTGAACGCAGCGGTTGCGTCGATCCACTCGACCATCAGCCGGCGCCGTACCGAGCTGCTCGAAGGAGCCCGGTCATGACAACCGAGCGCTCCGAAGGGCGCAAGGCGCCGCTCGCGGGGTTGCCGCTGTTCAGCAAGCTGCCTCCAATGCCCACCGAGCAGCGGAACAGTCCCCATCTTATGGCCGCGCCGGAACTGACGACCGTAAGCAGTGGACCTATCGGCAGCAACGTGGACTGGTCGCTTGTCTCTGCCCTGCGGGCGCAAGCGTCCGAGCAACTCAGCCAAGCTGTCGCCGCCGAGCGAGGCCGGCTCGACAAGATCTCCCAAGAGGAGCTCGGCAGGACGATCGTGCTCGACCTGATCGAGGCCACAGTCGCCGACCGCGTGAACGCGGGCTCGACCGCGATGTCGCCAGCCAACCAGGACGCGCTCGCCCGGGCGGTCTTCGACTCGCTGTTCCGGCTCGGGCGGCTTCAGCCTTTCGTGGATGACGACCGTCTAGAGAACATCATCATCACCGGACACGACAACGTGCTGCTCGAACTCACCGACGGCTCCCTAGCCGACGGGCCGCCGGTGGCTGACTCCGATGAGGAGCTGATCGACTTCCTGGTCTTCCTCGCCTCCAGGTCCGAGGTCAACGCCCGCGGTTTCTCCGAAGCCCAACCGCGCCTGCATCTGCGCCTAGACGGCGGCTCGCGCCTGGCTGCTGCCGCGTGGGTGACCCCGCGACCGTCGGTCGTGATCCGGCGTCACCGGTTAATGGAGGTCACCCTCGATGACCTCGTCGAACGCCAGATGCTCACTCCCGTTGTCGCGTCGTTCCTGCGTGCGGCGGTGCGGGCGCGCAAGTCCATCGTCGTCTCCGGGTCACAGGGCGCTGGCAAAACGACCCTGGTGCGGGCACTGTGTGCGGAGATCGACCCGCTGGAGGCGATCGGGACCTTCGAGACCGAGTACGAGCTGCACCTGCACGAGCTGCGCGACCGGCACCGGATCGTCCACCCGTGGGAAGCCCGACCTGGGTCCGGCGAACGCGGACTCGACGGCAAGGCCGCGGGCGAGTTCACGCTCGATGAGGCGCTGGTCGACTCCTTCCGGTTCAACCTCTCCCGTCAGATCGTCGGCGAGGTCAGGGGCCGTGAGATCTGGGCGATGATCAAAGCGATGGAGAGTGGGACAGGCTCGATCTCCACCACTCACGCCTCCGACGCGGTCGCGGCGATCCGCAAGCTCGTGACCTGCGCGATGGAGGCCGGACCGCACGTCACCCACGCACTGGCGACCTCGAAACTCGCCGCGACAATCGACGTCATCGTCCACCTCGACCTCCAGACGTCGAGCCAGGACGGGCGCAGCGTCCGACACCGCCGGGTGGCCGAGATCATCGCCCTCGACCCCGGTGAGCGCGAGACCGGCTACGCCACCACCCACGTCTTCGCGCCAGACCTCGACGGCACCGCCGTGCCCGCCGTGCTGCCCGACTCGTATCGAGCGCTGGCACGTTATGGGTTCGACCTCAACGGCTACCTGGCGCAGCAGGAGGTGCGGTCGTGATCCTCCTGGTCCCCGCTATTGCGGGCGCTCTCGTTGTCGGCGGCCTGATCGCGCTCGGGCTCGGGCTCCGCCCTTCCCCGGTCATCCAGCGCCCCGCCCGACCCCGACGGTTGCCGAAGCTCTCGGCGCAGGCTCGGCGACTGCTGCTCGCCGGGGTCGCCGTCGGCATGGTTGCGTTCCTGATCACCGGATGGGTGCTCGCCCTTCTCGTCGTCCCCATCGCGTTCGTCGGACTGCCCCTCCTACTCTCCTCCTCCTCAGCCGCCCAGCGCATCGCGCGTCTTGAAGCGATGGAGGAATGGACCCGCTCGCTCTCCGGCGTGCTGACCGTCGGCGTCGGCCTGGAGCAGGCACTGGTCGCCACGCTCCGTTCCACCCCTGCCGCCATTGCTCCCGAGGTGACCCGACTGGTCGCGCGGCTGCGGGCACGGTGGGTCACCGAGGACGCGTTGCGGGCGTTCGCCGACGAGCTGAACGACGCCACCGGCGACCTCGTGGCCGCGAACTTGATCCTTGGTGCCCGCCGGAGGGGCGCAGGACTCTCCAGCGTCCTCGAGGGACTGGCCGAGTCCGTTGCCGCCGACGTGCGCTCCCGGCGTCAGGTCGAAGCCGACCGCGCCAAGCCCCGGTCCACTGCCCGGTGGGTGACGCTCATCAGCGTCGGTGTGCTCGTGATCCTCGCCGTCTCGGGGACGTACGTGAAGCCCTATCAGAGCCCGCTCGGCCAGGTCGTCCTCGTCGGCCTGCTGGCGGCGTACGTCGCCACGCTGGTCTGGATGAAGCGCATGGCGATTGGGCGGGCGATGCCGCGGTTCCTCGCGCCCGTCCCAGGTTCACCCAAGGAAGGCGGCGCGGCATGACGACCGGACTCCAAATCGCGCTGCTCGGCGGCGGATTTCTCGGCCTGGGGATCGTGCTGCTCATCGCCCGCCTCATGCCCGCCGAACCGGACCTGGCCGAAGCACTCTCACGGCTCACCCCAACCCGGGGACGAGCCAACGCTGTTGGTCCGGTCACGACGGCGAAGGGCAAGGAGCGGATCGGGGTCTGGGCGATCAAGGCCCTGCCGCCGGCCATCTGGATCAGGACCCCGGCCCGCGAGCTGGCGTTGCTGCGCATCCCGTTGGCGAGGTTCTACGGCGACAAGATTGTCATGGCCGGCCTCGGCCTGGTGATCCCGCCGCTGCTGGGGTTCTTCTTCGACCAGATCGGCCTCGGGTTTCCCCTCGCCATTCCGGCCGTCGCCTCCATAGGACTGGCCGTGGTGATGTTCTTCCTGCCCAACTACAACGCCGTCGACGACGCGAAGAAGGCCCGGCTGGAGTTCGCCCGCGCGCTGGGTGCCTACATCGACCTCGTCGCCCTGGAGCGCAACAACGGCTCCGGCGTCCGTCAGGCGATGGAATCCGCGGCCGAGGTCGGCGACTCGTGGGTGTTCACCCGGCTCTCCGAGGAGCTGACCCGGTCACGCTGGTCGGGCCAGCCACCGTGGGACGCGCTGCACGCGCTCGCCGAGGAACTCGGCCTGTCCGAGCTGGACGACTTTGCCGACATCATGCGCCTCTCGGGCGAGGAGGGCGCCTCCGTGTACGTGAACCTGCGTGCCCGCTCGGCCGCGATGCGTACGGCGATGCTCAACGACGAGATCGCCGAAGCCAACGCGGTCGGTGAGCGCATGACCATCCCCGGCTCCTTGCTCGGCGTCATCTTCTTGGCGCTGCTCGTCGCCCCGTCGTTGCTGCGGATGTTCAGCAACACCTGACCACCAGAGAACCCCACTCAGCCCCGAGGAAGGGACACCCGTTCAGGAAAGGAAACACCAGAATGAATCGACTGCTCGCACTCCTACTCACCGTCCATCTGGGCCTCGATACCAGGCTCCGCCGCGCGCGCTCAGAACGCGGCTCCGTCACGATCGAGAACGTCTTGTGGGCTGTGGCCGTCATTGTCTTCGTGGGAATCGTCGTCGCGGCGATCAAGGCGTATGTCACCTCGCAGGCCGGTAACATCAAGTAGCCATCGTCGACCAAGACAGCTGCACCGCCGCCGACGTGGCGAGCGCGGCTCGGTCTCGATCGAGATGGTCATTCTGCTGCCCGCCTTGTTCGCCGTGATGTTCCTCGGCAGGCAGGCGGCGCTGTTCTACCACGCCCGCACAGTGGCGATCGCCGCCGCACAGGAAGGCGCGAAGGCCGCCGCAGCCGAGAACGGCAAAGACTCCGACGGCGTCACAGCCGCGTCCTCGTTCGTCGCCGATGCCGGCGGCGACGACGTGCTGACCGACGCCAGCGCGACCGCGAACCGCACCGCGACCACAGTCACCGTCACGGTGACCGGCCACAGCCTCAGTGTGATCCCCGGCTGGAGTCCGGCGATCGTCCAGTCGGCAACGTTGCCCGTCGAGAGACTCACCGCACCATGACCGGCCAGCGGAGGGACGAGCGGGGCTCGGCGGCTGTCGAAGCCGTCGTCGGCGTACCCGCCTTCATCCTATTCGTCGGGCTCATCATCTTCGGCGGACGAACGGCGATGACCCACGGAGCCGTCGAATCAGCCGCCGCCGACGCTGCCCGCTCCGCCTCGATCGCCCGCGACCCCGCCGAGGCATCGAGCGACGCGAAGACCGCGGCCGAGGCCAGCCTCGCCAACCAGCACATCCACTGCCTGAGCGTCACCGTGAACATCGACGACTCCGCCTTCTCCCTGCCCGTCGGCACGCCAGGCTCGGTCACCGCCACCGTGGAGTGCCTCCTCGACCTCTCGGACCTGTCTGTGCCGGGCGTGCCAGGCAGCCGCCTCATCAAGGCCACCGTCAGCTCGCCGCTGGACACCTGGAGGGAACGGTGAGCACGCGCCGCACGCGCCGTACACGGGACGAGCGCGGCTCCATCAGCATCTGGATGGTCACCGCGAGCTTCGTGATGATCGTCCTCGTCGGACTGGCCGTCGACCTCGGCGGACAGGTCCAGGCCAAGGAGCGCGCCCACGACATCGCCGCCGAAGCCGCCCGTACCGGCGGGGAGCAAGTGCAGGCCGCACCCGCCATCGAAGGCCAGTACCTCGCTGTCGACACCACCGCCGCCAAGAAGGCTGCCGAGGACTACCTTGCCGCCTCGGGCGTCACCGGCACCGTGACCATTACCGGCGGGAACACGATCATGGCCGACGTCACCGACGTCTACGACCCGAAGTTCCTCAGCATCATCGGCGTCGGCAACCTGACCGTCACCAGCAGCGCCGCGGCACGACTGATCCGCAGCCTCGGAGGGAGCGAACGATGACCCAGCCCAGCTTCGCGCAACGACTCCAAGGACTCGGAGCAGCACTCGCGCTCCTGCTCTTGGTGGTCGGCATCCCGGTCGTGCTCGTCGCCATTGGCGCCGCCCCGTGGAACGCCCAGCTCGACCAGACCCGCACCCTGCTCACCAGCCCCGACGACGGCACCCTGGCGATGGTCGTCATCGCCGCCGCAGCGTGGATCGCCTGGCTCCTCATCGCCGTCTCGTTCCTCGTCGAAGCGGTCTCGCGTGTCCGCGGGCTACCGGCGCCGACTCTTCCGGGATTCGGCGTGCCTCAACGCGCCGTAGGTCAGCTCGTGACCGTCGCAGCCCTGCTCTTCGTCGCAGCCCCCACCGTGATGGTTGCGTTCCCGACCCCGCCCGCCCACGCCGCAGCGGCCGCGTCCGTCCTCGACACTCCCCAGGTTCAGGCTGCGCCCGTCCTCCCGGAAGCTGCGCCCGTCCAGGCCCACGTCGAATCGGAGACGAAGCACAAGACGACCATCGACTACACCGTCAGACGCGGCGACAGCCTGTGGAAGATCGCCGACCACCTGCTCGGAGACGGCTCACGATTCCGCGAGATCGTCGACGTCAACCGCAGCGTGCTCGACCGGCCCGACTTCATCACCCCCGGCACAGTGCTCAAGGTGCCATACGAGGCGGCCGAGCCCACCTCCGACCGGCCGACCGAGGAGTACGTCGTCCAGCCCGGCGACACGCTCTCCGAGATCGCCGAAGCCAAGCTCGGCGACCCAAAGCTCTACCCAGAACTCTTCGCCGCGTCGCGCCGCACCGTCCAGCCCGACGGCGAGCACCTGACCAACCCAAACCTGATCCGCCCCGGCTGGGACATCACCATCCCCGGCCAGGCCAAACACAAGGCGGAGACTCCCGAAAAGCCGACGCACGAGGTGACGCCACCAGCCTCCGTCGATCCGCCGACACAGACACCCACCGAGACACCGACCCCTACAAGCGAGGCAACGTCGAGCTCGACCTCGACCGCCGATCGAGAGCCCACTAGCACCCACGCCGCGACCGATAACGAAGCCGAGTCGTCGACTCCCAGCTGGCTGGTGCCCGGACTCACCGGCGCGGGCGCGGTCCTTGCCGCCGGACTCCTCGCCGCGCTGCGCCGGCGCCAGCGCACCCAACTGCGCTACAGGCGACCCGGGCACATCGTCGTGCCACCGCCTACGCCACTGAACGGCCTGGAGAAGACCCTTCACATCGAAGGCTCTTCTAGGACCACGCAGGTCGAGGCGCTGGACCACGTTCTCCGGCAGATCAGCGGCAGCCCTCGCGGTCTGCCCGAGGTGATCGCGGTCGCACTCTCCGCTGACGAAGCAACGCTCCATCTGGCCGAGGCCAATGCCGATGCGATGCTCCCGGAGCCGTGGAGCGGAGCTGGCCGAACCCGCATAGCCCCACTCCAAAGCGGCAGTGCCAAGCCACTTGAGCAGAGCCCACCGCCGTACCCACTCCTGGTCGCCGTCGGACAAGACGACGCCGGCGCGATCTGGTTCCTCAACCTCGGCCACGCGGCGCACGTCGCCGTCACGGGCGAGGCCAACGTAGGCGAGGACTTCCTTCGCCACCTCGCTGCCGAGCTGGCACTCAACTCGTGGTCCGCCGAGGTCGACATCGACACCTTCGGCCTCGCACCCACGCTTGTGGGCATTGACCCGCACCGGCTTCACCACCACGCCGACACTCGCCTGCTCGACAAGCTCACGGCAGACCTTACCCAACCCGGCATCCCCGGCCTTGCCCCAGAACGACGCCGCACCCTGCTTCTGGAGCACACGTACGCGGACACCGATGCGGCGCACGCAATCACTTCGGCCAACACCACTCATGCGGCTCGCGGCATCACCGTGGTCACCGTCGGCGAGCACCGCACCGACGAGTCGCTGGCACTGGACATCGACGAGTCCGCCCGACTCACCATTCCCCTTCTCGGCATCACCATCGCGGCAGCGGGCCTGAGCGACGAGGAGGCATCGGCGTGCGCGGCGATCCTCGCAGTCACCCGAGACGCCACTCTCGCCGCGGTTCCTGTGGACGAGGCGGCGACCGGCCGCGACAAGCTGGTCGACAAGGCCGGCGCGCTGCGTGACCAACTCGTGGAGTCCCGGCCAATGGGACCGGCAGGCGGCACAGCGCTTCTCCCTCGGCCGACCAGTGAGTACGCCGACATCGCGGCGACCACGCCCGAAGACCTCGAGACACTGGCACCGATCGTACCCGAGACGACTCGCACCGCTGTCGAGGACGCCGACCCGACCTTGGACCAGGAAGTCGCGTGGTGGTTCGACCCCACCTGTCGCCTCCCACGCATCAGCGTCTTGGGACCGGTGCATGGGCGTGCTTACGGGGACGCGACGGACATAGCCGGCCGCAAGCCTTTCTACACCGAGATGCTGGCCTTCCTCGCCCTCCACCCCGGCGGGGTGACCTCCGGGCAGGTCGCCGACGCCTTCGCCATCACGCCCAAGCGAGCCCGAGTCGACATGAACGCGCTCCGCTCCTGGCTCGGCACGAACCCTCACACCAGCGGACCGCATCTCCCGAAGGCGGACGAGTCCCGGGCCGCGAGGCAGCGGGGCGGGTACTTCTATCAAGTCGACGACGTACTGCTGGACGCCGACCTGTTCCGGCGTCTCCGGGCTCGGGGTCAGGCGCGTGGCGCGGCAGGCATCAGTGACCTCGCGACAGCCCTGAGACTGGTCACCGGCCAGCCATTCGGGCAACTCCGCAACAACGGCTGGTCCTGGGTCCTGGAGGGCGACCGGCTTGACCACATCCTCACCTGCGCCATCGTGGACGTCGCCCACATTGTGACGACCCACGCCCTCGCCGAGGGAGACCTAGCGATGGCCCACGAAGCCGTCGAGATCGCCCACCATGCCGCACCGTACGACGAGATCACCAGCCTCGACCTCGTGGCCGTCGCCTCCGCCGAAGGCCATGAGGAACTGGCCGAGCAACTCCTAAACGACCGAATCTACAACCGCAGCGACGACGACCTTGGACCCGTCGAACTGCCCCCACGAACCCAAGACATGACCAACAAACGCGCCCAGAACGGCTCCCAACCGAGCGGAAACCGCCCCGCTTCGACCTCTCGCAAGGGGTAGCTCGAAACTTTCTTCAACTTCTTGGGGAACCCCCGGCTGACCTGCGGAAACGCACAATCCCGGTAGGGGTTCCCCTTCAGGGGAACGCTGGGGGAACCCCCTCGGGGGGAGCCCATCCGGTAACCCCCTGTGGCGAACGTCGAGCACATGAACAGCTCGACGCGAGAACTTCCGGCGTGGTCACCGGGCCTACTCGCAGACCTCACCACGGCACCCGATCCGGGCGCCGCCGCGCTGAGGCTTGCGCAGGCTGGGGTGCCGGTCTTTCCGTGCGTTCCGCTGGGCAAGGAGCCCCTGACTCGGCGTGGCTTCCTCGACGCCTCGGCTGACCCCAGCCGGGTGACGCACTGGTGGCGACGCTGGCCACAGGCCAACCTGGCGATGCCCACTGGCGCACCGTCGGGCATCGTCGTGGTGGACGTGGATGTTCACGCCACAGGCAACGGGTTCAACGCCTTCGAGCGCGCCCAATCGGCCGGACTCGTAGACGGCTGGGCTTGGATGGTTCGCACGCCGTCAGGCGGCCTCCATGCCTGCTATCCCTCGAGGCCCGGTGTCTCGCAACGCTGCTGGCAGATTCCTCGCCGGCACGTCGACTGCCGGGGCGACGGCGGCTACGTCGTACTGCCGCCATCGCGGGTCTCGCTGTCGGGTGGGGCCGTTGGCGAGTACCGAGTCGTCTCCATTACCGAGCGTCAGCCCGCTCCCATCGACACCACGGCACTGCGCCGGTTCCTCGACCCTCCGCGCCCCGCCTCGTCGCCCCGGCAACTGCCCCCGACTACGGCGAACTCCACACCGGACCGGCTGGCTGCCTGGGTGTCCACTCGCCCCGAGGGAGCCCGCAACCAGGGCCTCTTCTGGGCCGCGTGCCGCATGGTCGAGGCCGGCCACGATCTCGGCGCCTCACTGGACGTGCTCGGGGACGCCGCTCGTGCCGCCGGACTCTCCGAGCGTGAAGCAGAGACCACGATCCGGTCGGCCTACCGAACCACCACTCCGCACCTCCAGCGAGTCCCGAACTTCTGGGACTACGCCGATGGAGGTGACAGGACCGTGAGAACGATGTCGATGAGTCCGGTCGTTGCCACCGCTGTCGCCGGGACGGTCGTGATCGCAACAGGTGCGTTCTGGTTGTCGTTCACCTCGCTGACCGATCTGGCCCGACGATCCGGCATCGCACCAAGTCGGGCATGGGTATGGCCCCTCATCGTGGACGGCATCATCGTGGTCGCCACTGTCGCGGTCGTGGCGCTGTCCTCGGCAGCTGACCCGCGCGCGACGTGGTATCCGTGGCTGCTGCTCGCGTCTGGCGCGGCCGTCTCGGTCGCAGCCAATGCGCTGCACGCGGTGATCGCCGCCGACGCAGACGTGCCCGGACTTGTTGCAGCCGCTGTTGCATCCGTCCCACCCGTGGTGCTGCTGGCCATCACCCATCTAACGGTGCATCTGACGCGCAACGCCGAGGTTGGACATGAACCCGGCGTGAGCGATTCACATCCCCCGTCAGATGCCACCCCAGCCGAGACAAGTCCAGTCGACCAACGCGCCGAGGCGGAGCAACTGCGACTGGACGGGATGAGCAACCGCGCCATTGCCCGCCACCTGGGCGTACATCCCTCGACCGTCGGCCGCTGGCTGGCACCCATCGACGCGAGCACCGCGGCAACCGCAGCCATCCCGAGCAAGGAGCAGAGATGAACCAGCACCACGCCTACGAACGTCGGGCCGATCGAACGCTCGACGAGCAGAACCCGCCGGAGACAACGTCACCCGAGCACTCAGCGCTCGCCACTCACCGCGACCCCTCACGAGCAGCCGCGCGAGCCGAGGTGAGCCGAGGTGAGACCGCCCAGAAGGGACAACGGAGCATCGCGTGGATTCGCCCATCCGAGCTTCCCACCGCTCTCGGCTCACCGATGTTGCGGCGCGGCATCGACCTCGAAGCCGAGCTCGCTCGCCGAGCGCGGCGAACTCCCGCCCAAGCCGCGTGGCAGGTCCGTCGCCGCATCACGCGCAACGCGATCGGCCGCCCCGAGCCTGCCACCACCACGATCAGCGACCAAGGGATACGACTGTGAAGCGCGACGGGGTGACTCGGCCCCCGTTCGCCGAACCCGAAGGACTGCGCGCGATCCTGCGCCGACTCGACCAGGCCGGCCCTCAGAGCTGGCGTCAAGACCCCGAGGCGGCCGAGTTGATGCGCTACGCGATGGACAAGTACGGCGCACTGGCGCGCAAGCACCACCTGGAGCCCGAAGACGCTGCGGTCGCAGCGTTCGAGGTCATGCGCACACAGTCGGCCCGCAACGCTCGTGATCCGTGGGCCGTGGTCACTCGCGCGGTCTACGTCACCTTGGTCGCGGAAGAACGAGCCAACGGTCTCCTTTGCTCTACCCATCAAGCACGCCGCCCGCACGTCTCGGTCCACCACGACGCCGAGCGCTTCAGCGAACGAGACGTCGCTCTCATCGACTACCACCCCGCGCTCCAGGCCGGCCTCGGCTCCGCGCTCGAAGACGGACCCAATGAGGACGACGAGCCCACGAACGCCTTCTTCGCGCTCGACGACACAGTGGAGGTATTCGTCGAGCTCGGCTGGCCGCAGGAGGTCGCGCGCAACGGCGTGGAGTACATCTGCACCCGCCTCGCTCGCTCCGAGGACCGGCAGGGGGCGTTCGAGGCCCTGCGACGGGACCACTACGCCTTGGCGATGCTCGACATCAACCAGCGCGTATGGCTGGCGATGCTTCGTACAGTCCTTGGCAACCAAAACCCTGATCGCACGAAGACGAACGCCGGGCGGGGCGTCCTGCTGTTGCTGCTCACCGGCTACGACCTCGCGGACGTCCTCGACATGCCTGAGATCACCCGAAGCGTCCTCTCTGTCGCCGACGCCGTAGTGGCCGGGGGCGCGCATGTCTGAGCAGAGCGGACACATCGAGCTCGCACGCAGCCTCGATTCGATCGTGATCGGCTTCCGGCACCGCCGAGACCTTGGCAACATCGACGCGCTGATGCGCTCCATCGAGGAGCATGGGCTGTTGCAGCCCATCACAATCACCCCGGACGGTGTGCTTGTCTGCGGTCGTCGGAGGCTGGAAGCGGTCAGACGGCTTGGCTGGCGCACCTTGAAGGTATGGGTACGTTCCGGCCTCTCCGACGAGTTGTCGCGCATCCTCGCGCAGCAGGACGAGAACGAACAGCACAAGCCGCTGACACCGTTGGAGGAAGCGGCCCTCTTCGAGGAACTGTCCCGTGTGCTGACCGAGGACGCCGCACGTCGCCAGGAGGAGTCGCGCTTCGGCGGAACAGGCACCTCGGGAGAAGTGAGCGGTGGCGAGGACTCCTCACCACCGGGAGTCGCGGGGGAAGTCAACGGTGGTGAGGACTCCTCACCACCGGCGGGACCCAGAGGAAAGACCCGCGAACAAGCATCAAAGATTCTGACCGGGAAGCTGTCGTTCCAGCGGCTGGAGCAGACCAACGCCGTCAAGCGCACCAGTGAAGACCGTGAACTGCCGCTGCTTATCCGCGAGCTGGCAGCCACCGAGTTGAAGAAGATCGAGAACGGCGCGGACGTGTCGCCTGCCTTCCACCGCGTCAAGGCAGCCATCGAATTGGCTGGCGCTGACCTTTCGGCTGGATCGTCGCCAACCGCCGAGGAACTCGAACAACTCTTGGAGGAAGCAGACGAGCGCGCCCGGCAAGACCGCGCTCGGGGCGGTGGCCGGCCTCGTGCCAAGCAGAAGAGCCCCACGACCTCACGGTCGCTGCGCGCCTTCGTCTTGACCTGGAGCGACCTCGACGGCTGGTCGCGCCACTACGACGCATCCGAGGTCGCAGCCCAGCTCAAGGACGGCGATTGGGAGATGTTCGAGCGGGTGCTGGCCGAGACCGCGGACTTCGCAGCCTCTGTTCGTGAGCTGCGCCAGATGCCGGCCTCGGCCTGATCGGAACCTTCTGAGCACCTGCCTGCTGTCCACGTTCTCCGCGCCGAGGAGTCTCCATGCTCTTTCCGACTACTGACGATCTCCGCCGACGCCGCCTCGTCGTCACGGGAGTCGCAACTGCCGTGCTGCTGATCGCCTGCATCACGTACGCGGTGCTCGTCCATCGCTCGCACGAGGCCAACATCGCCGCCACGACGCAGACCCCCGGCACAACGAAGCCGATCGCCTCGAAGCCGTCGCCCGTACCGACGAAGCTCGATGCCCTCCAACCCACTGACGACCCGGAGCAGTTCGCCCGCGAGGTCGCACAAGCGATCTTCGCGTGGGACACCACGACGATGATCGGACGCGACGACCACATCGAGCAGCTCGTGAAAGTCGGCGACCCGACCGGAGAGTCGACCGTCGGCCTGCTGTCCGACCTGGAGGGCTACCTGCCGACCGAGGACGCGTGGCTCGACCTCGCGCAGTACGAGACCAAGCAGTGGCTCACGATCGACTCGGTCACCACGCCGTCGAAGTGGGCCGATGCCGAGGCTCAGGCCGGGAGCGCGCTCTTGCCCGGAACCACGGCCTTCACGATCCACGGGGTACGCCACCGCTCTGGCATCTGGGAGGGCTCGCCCGTCGCCACCGAGCACGATGTCGCATTCACGATCTTCATCGTCTGCGGCCCGTCCTACCCCGAGTGCCACCTGCTGCGGCTCTCGGTCCTCGACGATCCGCTGGACTGAGCGATGCTCAAGGCTGCGGTCGGCTCCGCACTGACCGCGATCTTCGCTGGTCCAGCGTGCGTCCTGCTGTCTCTTGGGGTGCTGATGAATCCGGCTGCCCAAGCTGAGTGCCTGCCGTCGAGTCCGGTCGTCGACGCGACACCCACCAGCGTGACCGCGACGACCACCACTGGGAAGAGCGTCACGCTCGACCAGGCGCAGCTCACTCGCGCGGCCACGGTGGTCAGCGTCGGCGCGGGCACGAACGGCGTCGGCCGCGACGGGATCGTCATCGCGCTGATGGCCGCGCTCACCGAGTCGAGCCTTCACCTGCTGTCGAACACAGCCGCCTACTCCGACTCGGCGAACTACCCCAACGACGGCGACGGCTCTGACCACGACTCACTCGGACTGTTCCAGATGCGACCCAGCACCGGCTGGGGCTCGGTGGCGAACCTCATGGATGCCGAGTACGACGCCGAAGCCTTCTACGGCGGGGCCACCGGACCGAACCACGGCTCGCCTCGTGGCCTGCTCGACATCACCGACTGGAAGCTGCTGCCCAAGGGCGCCGCAGCCCAAGCAGTCGAGGTCTCGGCCTACCCCGACAGGTACGCGGCCTACGAGCCGGTCGCCGAGGCCATCCTCAACGCACTCGCCACCAGCAGCTCATCGGGCTCCTGCGGCGACCAGAACCCGGGCTCGGGTGTCCAGTTGCCTCCTGGCTTCGCGGGGGCACTGATCGCGGCGGCGCAGACGCAGATCGGGAAGCCCTACGTCTGGGGCGGCGGCACCTACACCGGCCCCTCCGGCGTCGGCTCCGACGGCCGTGGGCCGGGCTTCGACTGCTCCGGCCTCGTGCTCTACGCCGCCTACCAAGCCTCTGGCGGCAAGTTGCGACTCCCGCACTACTCCGGCGCCCAAATGACCTACGGGCAGCCAGTCGCGTGGGACGACAAGCAGCCCGGTGACCTGATCTTCTTCACCGAATCTGGCGCCTCCGAGCCGCACCACGTCGCGATCTACGTCGGCGACGGCAAGATTCTCCAAGCCCCACGCACCGGCGAGAACGTCCGCTATGGCACCGTCTCGGAGTTCGCCGGCCAGACCATGACCGTGCGCCGCCTCGGCGAGTAGTGAGCACCTGGACCACATGACCAGCTTGCTCACCGCTCCTGTTCTCGCCATGTCGGTGGGGCCTGACTTCGGCGCCGTCAGTGGGTCGAGCCAACTTCGCTCCATCGTCGGCGCGCTGCTGACCTACGGCCTGCTGATCTCGGTGCTGATGATCGTCGTGTGCGCCGCGACCTGGGCCATCGCGTCCTCGGCTGGGAGCTGGCAAGCCGCTGCGAAAGCGAAGACCGGCCTGTTCGTCGCTCTTGGCGGTGCGGTCTTGATCGGCGGTGCGCTTGCCTGGGCCAACTGGCTCCTGCACCTGGGCGCGTCGCTATGAGTCGACGCGGCCAAGCCGCAACCGAAGTCGATTTTCAGTTTGCCTTCGACATCGAGGGAATGATCCGCGAGGCCGAGATCGAGGCCGCCCCGCCTTGGACCGGCGCACCGCTGCATTTCACGATCGGCTACTACGCGCCAGGCGAACTCGACGCCGCGTTCGCGCATTGGCAGTTCCTCAACAGCGGGGTGCTCGGTGCCTACAGCCGCAGCCACATGTGGCACCGCGCGGTGGCGGTGCCAGGAGGGGTCCAGGTCGGTGACCACGGTTTCGACATGTTCAACGCCGACCTGCGCTGCCTCGCCGACTCCCACCGGCACGGCAACTGCGAGTGCATGGGCGACCACCTCTATCAGTCAGTCTGCGAACCGTGCGAGTGGCACACCGTCGTCACAGGCGAGAACGAGGCAGTCGAAGCGTGGCACGACCACGCGATTCCCGACTGGCGGGACCTGCCGATTGTCCCAGTCCACATCAAGGTCGTCGACTCCAGCATGAGGCCAACCAAGCAAGCCCGGGATTGGATCGAGGAGCACTACCCCGAGCACATGCGTTTTCCAGGGGCTCCGATCATCACTGAGCGTCCCACGATGGGGCACCGGCATGTGCCCGGACGGTCACCGTGGGCCGGCTACGACCTCTCCCACACGGCCGTCGACCCCGACCGAGTTGTCCCGGCGGCCAAGCCGACGGCTCGGGCACGGCGAGCGCGACCAAGCCCCGAGGCCAGACGCACCCCAACTCCGTCATCGGGTCTGGGCATCGGCGACTGAGACGGTCGGGGAAAGGCGAGCACCTGACCAGCGCAACCGCTCATCCGCGCTGAATCAGGAGACCACCAATGCTCACGCTCGCTCACCCCCTCTCCACTCTCTCGAGTGGCGTCGCCGCCGTGCTTCCGGCCGACATCAACATCTCCCCGAACTCCAACGGCCTCCCCGGCATCAGCCAGCTCCGCACCATCGTCGGCGCCTCCATGACCGTCGGCCTCATCCTCTCTGTGCTCGCGCTCATCGTCTCGGCGATCGTGTGGGCGCTCGGCGCCAACAGCAGCAACCCGCACCTGGCCGGGCGTGGCAAGACCGGCGTCCTGATCGCGCTGGGTGCCGCGATCATCACCGGTGCTGCCGTGGCGCTCGTGAACTTCTTCTGGAACGTCGGCCAGTCGGTCTGAGCCCGGGCTGCCAGAACGAGGACACGACGATGGACGTATGCAACGTGCCTGTCATCTCCAGTGTGTGCCACGCTGCCGGAGATGCTGCAGCAAGTCTGGTGACGGCGCCCTTCGACTGGCTGGCACACGCGATGGGCGGTGCAGCCGGCTGGATGTTCGAGGCGATGTGGAAGGTCTTCGACTCCACCACGATGGTCGACATCACCAGCCCCCAGTTCGTGCGGGTCTACAACATCCTGTTCGGAGTAGCCGCGTTCGTGATGGTCGGCTTCTTCCTGCTCCAAGTCATCGGCGGAATGATCCGCCGCGAACCTGGCGCGCTGTCGCGCGCGCTACTCGGCCTCGCAAAGTCGATCCTCGGCTCCTTCGTGGCACTCACCCTGCTGGCTGCCGCCTTGGAGCTCACCGACCAGATCTGCATCGGTATCGTCCAAGCCGCCGGCACCAACATGGCAGACATGGGCGGACGCATCGCCCTGCTGGCCAGCGGCCTCGCCACCCTCAACATCGCAGCACCTGGCGTCGGCGCCGTCATCACCATCTTCATCGCGGGACTGGCCATCGGCGGCGCGGTCATGGTGTGGATCAGCCTCCTCGTCCGCAAGGCCCTGATTCTCATCGCCATCGTCTTCGCACCCGTGGCACTTGCGGGCGCGACGTGGGACCACACACGCGGCTGGATCAGCAAATGGATCTCCTTCGTCGTCGCGCTGATCGTGTCCAAGGTCGTCGTGGTGGTGATCTTCCTCCTTGCCACTTCCCAAGTCTCAGCGCCCATCGACGCCGACCTGCAGTCGGTCAGCGAGCCCATCGCCGGGGTCGTGCTCATGCTCATCGCGGCCTTCGCCCCCTACATGGCCTACAAGGCGATCTCGTTCATGGGCTTCGACATGTATCACTCGATGAGCATGGAGCAGGAGGCCAAGGCCGCACTCAACCGTCCGCTTCCGATCCCGACGACCCGACGAGGCGGCGAGGAGCCGAAGAAGGTACTCGACGGAACAAGCGGCAACGGCGGGTCCGGCTCTTCGCCGACTCCGTCCCCTTCGCCCGCTTCACCGTCACCTGGGTCGTCAGGACCCGGCACAGGGGGTGCGGCTCCCGGCGGAACCTCCTCGGCAGCAGGAGGGGCCGCTGCCGGCGCGGGCGGCGGCGTCCTTGCCGGTGCGGTCGTAGCGAAGGAGGCAGCGACCGCTGGCCCTCGAATCGGCTCGCGGGTGGGGGCAAGCGCTGAAGGCCATGCCGATGGGGCTAACCAAGCAGCAGGGAGTCCGCCGCCACCGGCACCGCTGGTGCCGCACGTTGCCGACCCCACCCCCTCGGTGAAGTCGCGAGGTGAGAAGAAGTGAGCGCGCCCACCTCCCAGCGCGTCGGACGTGAAGCCGAGTTGACGCCGGTGAAGTTCTCCCGGCTCTCCAAGCGTGGCGTGCTTCTTGGGATGTCCGGCTCGCAACTCGTCGCGGTCGGCATCGGCGCGGTCGTGCTTGTTTTCTCGCTGTACCTCGGTGGTGGCGCCATCCTCGCCTACGTCTCACCGATCCTGATCGGGTGTGCAGCGTTGGCGTGGGTCGGAGTTGGTGGACGCAAGCTCGTCGAATGGCTTCCAATCCTGATCCGTTGGACACGGCGATCCTCCGGCGGCCAACTCATCTACCGCCGCCGCATCCTCAAACCCCGGCCAGCCGGGGTACTTGCCCTGCCTGGTGACGCGGCCCGACTGCGTCAGTGGGTCGACGCCGAGACCGGAGCCGTCATGGTCCACGACCCCCACACCGCAACGCTCACAGCCCTGGTGTCGGTCACGCACCCGGCGTTCGTACTGCTCGACCCGATCGAACAAGAGCGACGAGTCACGAGCTGGTCGCGAGTGCTGGCGACCGCCTGCCGCTCGGGGCGGATCGCCTCGATGCAGATGATGGAGCGCACCCTGCCCGACTCCGGCAAGGGGCTGGCCGAGTGGTGGCAACGCCACGGCCAGCACGACGGCTCCTGGGCCTCCACCACCTACGGCGAGCTCATCGACCGTGCCGGGCCAGCGGGTGAACGTCATGCAAGCACCGTCTCAGTCGCCCTCGACATGAAGAACGCCGCACGCGCCATCCGCGCAGCCGGCGGCGGGATGCGCGGAGCCGCAGCCGTACTGCGTCAGGAGATGACCACCATCACCGCCGCACTGCGCGCCGCCGACCTCGCACCGTCGGCTTGGCTGGAGCCCGGCGACTTGGCCGTGATCCTCCGCTCGGCCTACGACCCTCAAGTCGCCGCCACCCTGGAGCGTCACGGTGACCTCGGCCGCGACCTCGCCACCGCCGGACCCGTCGCTGTCACCGAGTCATGGAGCCACCTACGCAGCGACTCGGCCCACCACTGCGTGCTGTGGATCAGCGAATGGCCGCGCTCACTCGTCTATCCCGGCTTCCTGTCCTCGATCCTTCTCTCCTCCGGCATACGCCGCACCTTTACGCTGCTCTATACCCCGATGCGGGCAGACCACGCCGCCCGCGACATCCGCAAACGCAAGACCGAACACGTCTCCGACGCAGCCCAGCGACAGCGAATGGGTCAGATCGAGGACGCTCAGCAGGACGCCGAGTACCACGATGTACTGCGCCAGGAGGCCGACCTCACCGCCGGCCACGGCGTTCTGCGGGCCACCGGCTTCATCACCGTCAGCGCCACCACCCCTGAGGAGCTGGAGCAGGAAGTCGCCGCGATCGAGCAGGCGGCTATCCAAGCCTCCTGCGAGACCCGCCGCCTCTGGGGCCAACAGGCCCAGGCCTTCGCCACGGCCGCACTTCCGTTGTGTAGAAGCGTGTGAGTGTCGCGGCAGTGGCATTTGCATCCGAATCAGAGGCAAAGTTGTCACGATTGACACTCCTCTGCGACAAGGACATACTGGTGTCACGCAGAACGTGTTTGCGTCCAAATCAGAGGCAAGGAGGTGCGCTATGACACGCTCCATCCCGCCATCCTTGGCACCCGTGGTCGCCGAGCTCGAACTGGAGGCCGCCGATCTTGTCACCACCGCGAAGCTAGACGAGATCGTCAAGGCGTCCGGCGTTGGCACAGCCACTCGCACGGTGGCAACTCGCCTACGCGAACGTGGCTGGCTCCTTCCGACTGGTCAGAGAGGGGTCTGGGAGTTCGCCCCCGGTGCCACTGCTGGAGCCGTTAGTCGCGGCGGGCACACCCGTCTGTTGCGGTCAGTGTTCGCACGTACAGACGTGGCTTGCGGACTGACCTTCCAGGCGGCCGCGTGGGCACACGGCATCGCGGATCGCGCTCCTGTCCGGCTGGAAGTCGCCGCTGAGTCGGCCCGTGAAGCGCGCAAGCTGCCCGACGGGCTGGACGTGTCCGTCTTCGACCCAACGCTCGGATACGTCACGCTCAAGGGGGTGCCTGTGCTTCGACCTGCCAGCGTGCTGGCCCACATGGCCAGCAGCCCGACCGACGTTCGGTCCTGGACGAGTGCGTTGGAGTGGCTCCCCGACCTCGTTGCCGAAGCCACGCCAGACGATGTCTTGACAGAGCTCAATGAGCGCCCGGCAACGGTGACAGCACGGCTGGGCTACCTGATCCAAGGACTGCGCCCCGACATCGCTGAGAAGATCGCCGGTCCAAGCACCAAGACCTGGTTCGGCCCGCGCCAGAAGGTGATCCGCCATGACAGCCACTGGCAGATCGCAGACACCCTCCTCCCGTTCGACCCCCGGAGTCTGGCATCCGTCGCCGGAGCGAACGTATGACCAGCGGCCCGATCACCCTGACCCTGGGCTGGCTCGGTCGGCACACGCCACCAGGTGCTGGCGTCGATGGTCGACGAGCCGCCGAGATCGACATCGCCCAAGACCTGCTCCTACGCGAACTACACCAGCACGGCGTGCTGGAAGCACTCGTGTTCAAGGGAGGCACGTCGCTGCGGAAGCTCTATGCGGGCAACCAAGGACGCTTCTCACTTGATCTCGACTTCAGCGTGGCCGACCCCGCCTCCGACCCCGACACCGTGGTCCTCGAGCTCATCGGCGAGATCGAAGGGCTGCGCGTCGGGCCGTTCACCTATGGGATCGCAGAGCGCCGGGGCAAATGGTGGTTGACCATCGACAGCGACCTGAATGACGAGGAATCGGGGTTGGCGAGCAAGATCGACGTCTCGCCCCCGCCGTGGCTCACACCGGTTCGACGTGGCTGGGTTCCCATGCCTGTTCACAACACCTACGGCGAGCCCGGCCAGCCTGAACTCCAAGTCATCCGGTTGGAGGAGAACATCGCAGAGAAAGTCTCGCGGCTGAACCGCACCACGACCGCACGCGATCTCTACGACCTCGCATGGCTGGCCACACACCAGCGCGACGTGGGTGTCCTGGACACCGATCTCATCCGGCGACTCGCGGTGCTGAAGATATGGGTCGACGCGCACGGCGTCTCGTCTGCGACCTGCGCGTGGCGGCCGGGCCACGAGCCTCGGTCGTTTGATCCCGACCAGTGGCTACGGACGCGAGGAGTCGCCGAAGTCGACCTTGACGACATCGGCGCCTTGGCTGTGCCCACACCGTCGCTGGACGATCTCAACGCGACCATCAACGCCCACTTCGGGTTCCTCCGCGAGTTAGACAGTGACGAAAAGCAGCTCGCGACAGCACGCCAGCAGGACCGTCCGCTCGCGCTGCGCCTCCTCGCGGAACTCCCTGGCTACAGACTGGCCAACCTCGGCATCTACTGACGTTTCGCTTCGCAGGGGGTCGAAGCGCACCTCCTTCTCGACCACATCGAGAAGGAGACCGAGATGCCCACGTTCGAGAACCCGGCGGTTGACGCCGACGAGGTCCAGACTGCACTCAGGGCTCTGGCGCACGCGACACGTTCCATCGACGACCCGCGCCAGATCTACTCCATGCTCGGATCGCTGACGTCGGCCGTTGCCTCGCTGAGTCAGTCCCTCCATCAGATCGCAGCGTTCCACGACGGTCCGGCCAAGAGTGGCGGCTGGGTACCTGCCGAATCGACACAGGCCAGGTCGACGGCCTACCGGGTGTCGTGGGAACTCCACCGTGCCGGCGAGGTCTTGCACCAGGTCTCGGAGTCGATCAACAGTGCGCACGAGGCCGAGGCAGTCCTTCGCTACCACCGAGAGTTCCCCGATCACGGAGCGCGCCAGAGCGCCGCGGTCGACCACGGACTGTCGCTGTGACCAAGTGGAATGACGAGCGGTTGCACAGCGCCGTCTTGGTTGCCCCACGTCGGGAGCGGCGTCGTGACCGGCGAGCTCGGCAGGCGTCAGCCAAGTCGCTACTGACGGAGGACCGCGACGCTCGCAAGGCGAGCGCGACGCAGAAGACCGAGAAGTTGGCGGCGGAACGTCGGTCGATGACGGTCCTGCCACGTTCCGGGGAGCCCGGCCCGGCGGCCCTTCGGACATCCGGCCGCTTGCGGCTGCCTCGCCATCAGGACACCTCGGCCACCTGGGGCGGTGCGTATCCGTTCGTCGCTGAGGGCGGACTCGGCTCTGACGGGGTGTTCGTCGGACAAGACCTCTACAGCGGAGCCTCGTTCGTCTACGACCCGTGGGTGCTCTACCGCAACGGACTCATCACCGCGCCCAACGTCGTCGTGGCCGGGATCGTGGGTTCTGGCAAGTCAGCGCTCGCCAAGAGCCTCTACACCCGTTCCCTCCCGTTCGGACGGCGGGTCTACGTGCCTGGCGACCCGAAAGGTGAGCACACGGCGGTCGCGCGGGCCGTGGGTGGCATGGCCATAGAGCTGGGGCACGGAATGCCCGCACGACTCAACCCGCTCGATGAGGGCTACCGGCCTGCCGGGCTCGACGATGTTGAGTGGGCTGCGCAAGTCACGGCTCGTCGACGCGACCTCATCGGGGCCTTGACCGAGACCGTCCTCGACCGGCGGCTCACGCCGTTGGAGCACACGGCCATCGACGTCGCTCTGGCCAGCACTGTGCGTGCCGCCGAGGTTCCGCTACTGCCGATGGTGGTCGACCGGCTCCTGAGTCCCGACAAGCGTGACGATAGCGAGGGTCGACTGGCCGAGGATGGCCGTCTCGTCGGGCACGCGCTGCGGCGTCTCGTTGGTGGCGACCTGGCCGGCCTGTTCGACGGGCCGTCGACCGTGCGGTTCGACCCAACGCTGCCAATGGTCTCGCTCGACCTCTCGCGGGTCACCGAGAACGCGACCTTGATCTCGGTGCTGATGACCTGTGCTTCGGCCTGGATGGAGTCCGCACTGGCTGACCCCGACGGCGGACAACGCTGGGTGATCTACGACGAAGCCTGGCGCCTCATGTCCCACCCCGCGCTGCTGCGACGCATGGACGCACACTGGAGGTTGGCCAGGCACTACGGCATCGCAAACATGCTGATCTTCCACAAGCTCAGCGACCTCGAAACCGTGGGCGACCAAGGATCGGCAATGAGAGCACTCGCCTCCTCGCTGCTGGCCAACGCGGAGACGCGCATCATCTACCGCCAGGAATCCGACCAGTTGGGCGCAACTGCCGATGCGCTCGGGCTGACCGGCACCGAGCGGCAACTGCTTCCGACGTTGGGAACCGGGCAGGGCTTGTGGCGCATCAAAGATCGCTCGTTCGTCTGCCAGCACCAGCTCCATCCTGCCGAGCTAGAACTCTTCGACACCACGGCCAGGATGCGATGAAACGGCTTCCTGACCTGCGGGTGCTGTCCTACGGGGGCGGCACACAGTCAGCGGCGCTGGCACTCATGTCGGCAGCCGGCCAACTTCCGAGACTGAACGCGGTCATCTTCGCGGACACCCACGGCGAGCTGCCAGAGACCTACGAGTACGCCGAGTACGTCCAGTCCCATCTCGACCGTGCAGGCATTCCGTTCATCCGCGTCTCGGCGGGCTCGTTGGAGGAGGCGTTGCTGTCGCCGGTGCGCACGTCCAGCAATCCGACGCCACCCGCTCATGTGCTCAACCCGGACGGAAGCGCCGGGAAGGTGCTCGGCTATCGCTGCTCCTACGACTACAAGCGTCGGGTGGTGACACGGGAGGTCAAACGGCTGGCCAACGAGCGGGGCGGCGGCCGAGGAGCGTGGAAGCGGACACGGGTCGAGCAATGGCTCGGGTTCTCCGTGGATGAGATAGCGCGCTGTAAGGAGAGCACGGAGTGTCGCTGCGGTCACTCCCGGCTTCGGTCTCCACGCGGCAAGGACAACACCGACGACGTGAGCGGTCACAGGCCAGCATGTGATCGGTGTGACTGCGGCGGCTTCGATCCGTGGCAGGTCAACGTTTGGCCGCTCATCAAGGACTTCGGGCTCTCGTTCCGCCGCAGCGACACCATCGGGTGGTTCGCGCAGAACGGGCACCCGACACCGCCCAGGAGTGCCTGCTGGTTCTGCCCGAACTCACGGAACGCCCGGTGGGCAGCGCTGAAGTCGGAACACCCGGAGCTGTGGGAACGCGCGTGCCTGCTGGACGAACACATCCGCAACGGAGGAGCCTTCAACGCTCGCGGCGGTGCGGCGTTCGCCGGCCAAATGTTCCTGCACGCTGACCGTGTTCCGCTCCGCGAGGTCGACCTTCGTTCCGAAGCTGAGCGTCAGGTCGACGCCGGGCAAGGCGTCCTCTTCGACGAAGCAGCCCTCTCGATCGACTGCATCAGCGGCGCCTGCTTCACCTAGTAGCCACAGCCACGCCTCGCAGCGGCGGATCTTGCCGCGCACCTTGCGTTGGAACGCACCGAGAGCAGGAGGACCTGATGGCGACGAGGGCGCGGCTGAGCCGCGAAGAGCAGGACGCGAAGCTGGAGGCCCTGCATCAGCGGCTGACCGAAGCAGTCAACGGCCTGGTATCGGGCGAGGACTGGAAGCGAGCACTCGAGTTCGCGGCGCGGTTCCGATCCCGGTCCTTCAACAACACGCTGCTGATCTACGTCCAGCACTACGCCGCGTTCCAGAAGGGCCTCGTGCCCGACCCGATGCCGACCTACGTCGCGGGGTTCAAGCAATGGCTCAGCATGGGCCGCAATGTGATGCGAGGGCAGTCTGGCTACCAGATTCTCGCCCCGGTCACGGCCCGGTTCGCCTCCCCGACCCCCGAGATCGACGATTCGTGGAGGCGGCTCGGGCGCGGTGAGAAGCCGTCTTGGGGCGAGGTCGTGCGATCCAAGCTCGTCGGTCTCCGACCTGCCTACGTCTTCGACGTGTCTCAGACCGACGGCGACCCGATCCCGGAGACCCCGCGCCCGGTCCTGCTCCACGGTCAGGCGCCAGAAGGGCTGTGGGACGGCCTCGCTGCCCAGGTCCAGGCGCGCGGGTTCGATCTGCGGGTCGTCGCCAGTGCGAGCGAGATCGGCGGAGCCAACGGGCTGACCAACTACCTGACCCACGAGGTCTCGGTGCGCATCGACATGGACGCCGCGGCGCAGGTCAAGACACTCGCGCACGAGCTCGGCCATGTCATGCTCCACGGCCCGGACAACGAGGACGCGGTAATGCACCGAGGCGTCGCGGAGGTCGAAGCCGAGTCGGTCGCGTTGATGGTCGGCGCCGCACACGGTTTGGGTACCGACGACTACACGATCCCGTACGTGGCTTCGTGGGCCTCCAGCGTGCCAGGCAAGACCCCTGCCGAGGTCGTGCAATCCACGGCCGAGCGGGTTCGCGGCACGGCTGTCAAGATTCTCGACCAGCTCGACACCCCGATGGTCGGCGACGGCAACCCACCGGGGTTAGACCGCGAAGCGCTTGCACGCGAGCACGCAAGCGGACGGAAGCCTCTGGGTGTCAAGGCAGGACCGACCGCTGAAGCCACGCACGCCGTCAGCAAACCCAGCGTTGAGGCGGTGGCGCTGTGATGACCCGACGCCACCACCGGGAGGCTCATGACCGAGTCGCTGATCGGGTCCCGGTCGTCCTCCCACATCTGACCATCACCATCAACGGCACCGACGCCGGCCCGGACGATGCCCGGTTAACGGCGAACCTCGACGGCAAGCCCTACCCGCTTCCCAGCAACTTGAGCGCGGGGCGTACGGCGGTTGGCGGCTTGGTCGAGCGGGTCACCAGCGACTTGGCCCAGGCGGTCCGCGTCGAGGTCCGCGAGACCGACGGCACCGTGTTCACCGAGATCGTGACGCCTCGACCCCTACACGCGGAGTCAGCGACCCCGGTGACCGAGGCGCCCATGATGTCGACGGTGGCGGAGGTTGGTGGCCGCCTTGAGGTCGGGGGCAGCGGCTTCGACCCCGAGGAGCAGGTCGCGGTCGCGGTGGTGGTCGCCCATCAGACTGCTGGCCCCGACGGCTGTGCGCGGCTACGCCTGCCCGCCGCACTGTTGGCGTCCAGGCCGGGAACGGTCGTGCTGGTCGGCCGCTCGTCCGGGTTCGTCGCTGTCAGCGGGAGCAGAGCGTGAACCCGCGCGGACGCGGCGTCGACGACGAGCTGGTCAACCTCGGGCTGATCCTGGTCGGCGCAGCAGCAGCCGTCGCCGCCGTCCTGTGGCTGGGCGGCACGGTCGCCGCTGTAGTCACCGGCAACCCCATGCCAACCGGCGGGATCGCCGCAGGGCTTGGCGTCCTGACCCACGCAGGCGCACCGGGCGAGGCGTTCGGCGCCCCCGGACTATCGCCGTGGATCTACTGGCCGACCGTTGCCGCGCTGCTGGCGTGTGTGGGGGCTATCGCCTTCGGCTGCTGGCGATTGGTCTCGGGGGCGCGTCACAAGTCATCGCGTGACCCGCACCGTCTCGCGGGCGTCGCCACGGGCCGCGATGTAGCGGCTACGGCCTCAGAGAAGGCTCTGCTCAAACGCGCCCACACGCTGCGCCCCTCCCTGGCGAAGCCGACAGCTCCCGACGTCGGCTACCTGCTGGGACGCGCTCGCGGCAGGGGCGTCTGGGCATCGGTGGAGGACTCGATCCTGCTGCTGGGGCCACCGCGCTCTGGGAAGGGCCTGCATGTTGTCATCAACGCGATCCTCGACGCACCCGGCGCGGTGGTGACGACCGCAACTCGACCGGACAACATCGCCGCCACCATCACCGCCCGCAGTGACCGGGGTCCGGTTGCAGTGTTCGACCCGCAGCGGCTCGCCGACGGCCTCCCCGCCGGGCTGCGCTGGTCCCCGGTACGGGGATGCCAAGACCCGTTGACGGCGATGATCCGGGCCACTGGACTGGCCTCGGCGACCGGGCTGTCGACGGGCGGGGTGGAGTCCGGTGGGTTCTGGGAGGGCAAGACCCGAACCGCGCTCCAAGCTCTGCTCCACGCTGCCGCGTTGGACCAGCGCAGCCCTCGGGAGCTGTTCGGGTGGATCCTCTCACCATCGGCGGCGGCCGACGCCGTCGCGGTGCTGTCAAGCCACCCGGACGCGGCACCCGGATGGGCGGACTCGCTGGAGTCGATGATCCATGCAGACCCCCGCACGCGCGATTCGATCTGGATGGGTGTCTCGCTCGCTCTGTCGTGTCTGGCTGACCCGCGTGTTCTCGATGCGGTGACACCCGCACCGGGTGAGGACTTCGACCCAACGAAGTTCCTGACCTCCAACGGGACGCTCTACCTCCTCGCGACCGGAGCCGGGGCTGGCGCGTCGTGGTCGCTGGTGGCCGCGTTCATCGAAGACCTGGTGGAAACCGCACGGCACCTGGCCGCCGGTTCACCCGGAGCCCGCCTCGACCCCCCGCTACTGCTGGCACTCGACGAGATCGGCAACCTCTCACCGCTGCCATCCCTGCCCACCTTGATGGCCGAGGGCGGCGGCACCGGGATCACCACCATGCCAGTCCTCCAGTCCCTGTCCCAGGCCCGCGACAAGTGGGGCGACCACGCGGCCGGAGCAATCTGGGACGCGAGCATCGTCAAGGTCATCCTCGGCGGCACCGCCGCCGCACGCGACCTGCAAGACCTCTCCGCCCTCATCGGGGAACGAGACGAGCACACCGACACCATCTCGGTGGGCGACTACGGCTCCCGCTCCCTGCAACGCTCCACCCGCCGGGTCCCCGTGATGCCACCGGAAGTCATCAGGACCCTCCCGTTCGGCACCGCCCTGGTGCTCCTGCGCAGTGCGCCTCCCTTGGTCACCGACCTGCGTCGATGGACCGATCGCCCTGACGCCGCCGCCATCCGCGATGAGCGCCGACTCGTCGAAGAGCAACTCCGCTGCCGCTGAGAGCGAAGGCGCAGACATGACAGGACCGACAGCATGGTGATCCCGACCGCAGCGAGCCTCCACGGTGTGGTGATTGACGATCCACGCCTCACCGTCATCGGCAAGGGCCCTGCCCGCTTCTTCGCCCGTATCGAGGTGCGACACGAAGCACCGCCCGACTCGTGGGGCGGATCGCCGAAAACGACCCAGCACGATCTGGTGATGTACGGCGACCGCGCGGCCCGCGCCTACGAAGTCATCCGGGCTGGCGACGCGATCGTGGCCTCTGGCTACGTCGATGAGTACGAGTACGACGGACACGGCATGGTCGAGGAGTTCGTCGCCGAGCAGATCGGTCACGACTCGGGCCGGACGAGGTACTCCGTCGAGCGCCGGGGTGTGAGGCGCCCGCAGTCTCCTCCTGCGACCCGGACCGCCCAAGCGCTACCGCCCGACCCCCGCCTCGGTCTCTGAACGATGCTGCCTTGGGGGCTTGCGCGCACCTGACCGGCGAGAGCCGGCGCCCACTCGGGGCGTTGCACGTCTAGCAGGAGCACCCAATGTCAATCCCCACCCAAATGAGCATGACCGGGTTCGTTGCTTCCGATCCCCAGCTCACCCGCACACGCGACAACGTGGCGCGCTGCTACATGCGCGTCGGGGTCGAGCACGCGCGCAAGGAGACCGACGGGACCTTCACTCCGCTGGAGCCCAGCTACCACGATCTCGTGATCTACGGCGCCAGCGCCGAGCGAGCCAACAGCCGATTCCACAAGGGCGACAGCTTCGTCGCCTCGGGCTACACCCACGAGTACGAGGTCGAGCGCGATGGCGAATACGTCCCGCGGGAGGAGTTCGTGGCGCGTCGGATCGGCCACGACCTCGCCCGCACCCGCTACGCCGTTGACCGGTCCCCGACGCACCAAGGCCCCGCGCGTCAAGCCGAGATCAACGGGCCGCGGTCGAGCGCGCAGCCCGCAAGCCAGGCCATCGGCCTGTGAGACCAGACGACACCCCGACGACGACCTCGATGGGTACCACCGATCACTTCCCCGACCCGCACCTGGACGAGCCGGACTACTACGGCAGCTCTGAGGAGCAGCAGGTACGGCCGGTCAACTGGAACCTCCTTACCGCCGACGAGGCGAGAGCCGAGTGGCTGGACCTCGACAAATGGGTCAACTGGCTGCGTCGTACCTACGGCCTGCCACCGGCGGTGCTGCCGCCGTTCTGGCACCGCCATGACGAGCTGATCTGGGAACTCTCTGCGCTCCACCTGCACTGGCTGGCCTGCTACGACCCCGACGCGTCGGGTTCGGCGCCGCTGGCGTGGCATCACGACTTCGCCGAGGCCCGCAACCGGCTGCGCGAATGGGTCTCCACCGCGGGAACGCGGCTCGACCATGACCGCCCGACCCGGCAGACGATCTGGCCCGGTGAGCCGCTGCCCCCAGCCTCGCTCGAGCGGGTGATCGAGAACAGGGACGAGGACTTCGTTCAGTTCGTCAATGAGGACCTCACCGCACGGCGTCGCGTCGAGCAGCGGGTCGACGCCTTCGTCCAGCAGCAGGCACAGACCGCTGGGAGCAGCGGGTCTCGGGACGGCGGCAGGTAGGGAGTGAGTGATGGCTCGTGGACGCTCACGGCACGAGGTCGAGGGCCAGCTGACCCTCGACCTGTGGGGCGAGGAGCCGGCCCAATACGGGCCGGCACAGGAGGTGGATGGCGATGAACCGGTACGCGCGACTGGCGATGACGCACTGGCAACGCTGGGCACCGAGCCGGGTGCGGGCGTTGAAGGACCCGGAGGCGTTCTTCACAAACCTGGGCGAGCAGGTGCAGGCGCAGGTGAGCGATCTGGCGCGCCTGTTGGCTGGGCCGGACCCGGAGAGGGAGACTTACAAACAGAAGGTCGCCCGGCTCCAGGCGGCGACCCGGACAGCGGAGGAGGTCGTGATGGCGCAACTGGTGTGGACACCGGCACCGGAGTTGACCTTGGCCGAGGCCCGGGAGGAATGGGAGCAGACCCGTCCCTCCGACGAGGCCCTGATCTCCTGGGCGGAGCGGATTCAAGACTGCCCGGACCTGATGCCCTCGGCAGCGGAGCTGGAGGACAAGGCGAAGACCTGGGCGGTGACACCGGAGTTCTTGACCTCTTTGGCGGCGGCACCGATTCCCCGGAGCTTCCTCGCCGAGAACCAGGCGACGATGGCCGAGGCAGCCACGCTCCGGTTCCTCCGCGACGTCCGCTAGACCCGGCACCTGCACCGAGTTTCGTCCCGGCCAGTCAGGACGACCTCGCCCCGTCGGGCGCGAAGGCCCGCTACGCCGCGAACATCGAGGCCATCCGCGTCCTACGGACCCTGACCGACGAGCAGCGCCCAGCAACAGCCGAGGAACAGCAGACTCTTGCCCGCTGGTCGAGTTGGGGTGCCGTGGCCGACGTGTTCGACACCAGCAAGGAGAACTGGACCGCCGAACACCACGAGTTGCGTGGCCTGCTCACCGACGAGGAGTGGTCGGCGGCTGAGCGCACCACCCTGAACGCGCACTACACCGACCCGCTGGTGGTACGCCAGATGTGGCGGGCACTCGGCTCGCTCGGCTTCACCGCCGGCACCGTGCTGGAGCCCGGCAGCGGCGCAGGCACCTTCATCGGCATGGCACCGACCGGAGCCCGGATGACCGGGGTCGAGCTCGACCCGCTGACCGCGGCGATCAGCCGGGCGCTGTACCCGCACGCCCAGGTGCGCACCGAGTCGTTCGCCGACACCCGCATCCGCACCGGCACGTTCGATGCCGCGATCGGCAACGTCCCGTTCTCGGACGTGAAGCTCCACGACCCGATTCACAACCCGGGCCACGGTGCCGGACGGCACTCCATGCACAACCACTTCATCATCAAGTCCCTCGCCCTGACCCGACCCGGTGGCTTGGTCGCGGTGCTGACGAGCCACTACACGATGGACTCCCAGAACCCCGGAGCCCGCCGGGCGATGGCTGAGATGGCCGACCTACTTGGCGCGGTCAGGCTGCCGAACGGCGCATTCCAGCGTGCCGCTGGGACAACGGTGCTGACCGACCTGCTGCTGTTCCGCCGCCGTCTGCCCGGCGAACCCGTGCGGTCACCGGAGTGGGAGAAGGTAGTCCAGGTTCAGATCGGGAACGACGAGATCAAGATCAACACCTACTTCGACGCCCATCCCGACCACATGCTCGGCGAAGTGAGCACAGGGACCGGCACCTACGGCGTCCCGATGCTGCGTGTCACCGGGAACCTCGACGGCCTGGAGGACGACCTCACCCAGGCCCTCGACGAGATCATGTTCACGGCCCGCCGCAACGACCTGACCATGACCGCACCCGACCCCGCAGCCGGGGCGAGGGGGCGGGGGCATCCGGTGACCGGCGGGGTCGCGGCCGAAGACCTGTGGGCGGGCAGCCTCGTCGGTCAACCCGACGGCACCTTCGCCACCGTCGCTGATGGGTTGTTGGAGCCGGTCAAGGTGCCCAAGAACGCCGCCAGCGAGCTGCGTGCCCTGCTGGAGCTGCGTGACCAAGCCTCCCACCTGCTGACGCTGGAAGGCGCGTCCGCTGAGGACACCGAGGAGATCACCGCCGCGCGAGCAACGCTGAGTCGCGACTACCGCAAGTACGTGGGCCGGTGGGGACCCATCAACCGGTTCACCCTGCGGCCGACTGGGCGGATGGACGAGAACGGCGAGGACACCTACGCCCGCATCGTGCCCCCGGCGATCCGGCTGCTGCGGACCGACCCGTTCGGTGCGCTGGTGCTCGCACTGGAGCAGTTCGACGACGTGGAGCAGGTCGCCACCCCCGCCGCGATCATGAGTCGCCGCGTCGTCGCACCGCGTCCCGAGGTCCAAGGGGTCGACACCCCAGCCGATGCCATAGCGGTCAGCCTCGACAAGACCGGTGGCGTCGACCTGCCGATGATCTCCGACCTTCTCGGACTCGGTGGGGACGACGCCCGTGAGGCACTGGCCGGGCTGGTCTTCACCGACCCCGACACCAAGACGCTCGTCCACGCACCGGAGTACCTGTCGGGTGACGTGCGGACCAAGCTCGACCAAGCCCGTCTCGTGACAAAGGAAGAGCCGGAGTTCGAGGTCAACGTGCGGGCGCTTGAGGCGGTGATGCCACCGACCCTGGGTGCCGACGAGATCACGGCGAAACTCGGCGCGGTGTGGATCAGCGCCGAGGTCCACCAGGCGTTCCTCAACGAGCTGCTCCGCGTCGAGGACGTGAAGGTCGAGAACCCGCTGCCGGGCATGTGGGAGGTCCGGGGCGGACGCGGTGGCCTGCTGTCGACGAGCGAATGGGGCACCGTCCGGCGTCCCGCGCCTGACATCGCCCAAGCGGTCATGGAACAGCGGGCTGTACTGGTTCATGACGAATTCGAGGACGCCGACGGCCGCAAGCGCCGCGTTCTCAACCCGGTCGAGACGACCGCCGCTCAGGAGAAGGCCGACGCTCTCTCGGAGCGGTTCGCCGAGTGGGTGTGGGAGGAACCCGAACGCGCACGCGGACTGGTCGAGGAATACAACCGGCGCTTCAACTCCATCGTGCTGCGCGACTACACCGATGCAGGGAACTACCTGACCCTGCCCGGCGTGGCCGAGGGGTTCACGCCGCGTCAGCACCAGCGGGCAGCGGTAGCTCGGATGATTGCGGAGCCCTCGGCTGGCTTGTTTCACGAGGTCGGTGCTGGCAAGACCGCCGAGATGATCATCGGGGTCTCGGAGATGCGGCGCATGGGGCTGGTGAACAAGCCGGTCATCGTGGTCCCGAATCACATGCTGGAGCAGTTCTCCAGGGAGTGGTTACAGATCTACCCGCAAGCCCGCGTGCTGGCCGCGTCGTCTTCGGATGTGTCAGCGGAGAAGCGCCGCGAGTTCGTCGCCAAAGCGGCAGCGAACGATTGGGACGGGATCATCTTGACCCAGACGGCGTTCGCCAAGATCCCTCTGCGTCAGGCGACCCAGGACGACTACGTGCGTGCCCAGGTCGACCAGCTCCGGGCAGTGTTGGACAACGCCGAGGCCGGGCAGGCGATGACGGTCAAGCGCATCCAGCGCAAGCTGCTCCAGACGGAGAGCAAACTCGAGGAACGCATCGACACCAGCCGTGACGAGGGCGTGTGCTTCGAGGACACCGGCATCGACTACCTCTGCGTCGACGAGCTGCACCTCTACAAGAACCTCGCCACTGACTCCAACATCCGCGACGCCGCCATCGACGGCTCGGCCCGCGCCGCCGACCTGCACATGAAGCTGGAGCACCTGCGCGCCTCCGGCCGCTCCCGGGTGGTCACCGGCGCGACCGCGACCCCGATCGCCAACAGCGTGACCGAGGCGTTCGTGATGCAGCGCTACCTGCGCCCCGACCTCCTCGACGCCGCCGGCATCGGCTCCTTCGATGCCTGGGCGGCGACCTTCGGGCAGACGGTCACCCAGATGGAGATGTCTCCCACCGGCGCGTTCCGGCTCAAGACGAGGTTCGCGAAGTTCCAGAACGTCCCCGAGATGCTGCGGATGTGGTCGGTGTTCGCCGACGTGAAGACCGCCGCCGACCTCGACCTTCCCATCCCGGCCCTCGCTGAGCGCGACGACGGCCAGCGAGCTGCTGCGACAGTCCCGGTCGAGCCGACCGTCGAACTCGAACGGTTCGTGGAACAGCTCGGCGAACGGGCCGAGGCCGTGGCGAACAAGGCGGTCCGGCCCGAGGAAGACAACATGCTCACCATCTCCACCGACGGCCGCAAAGCCGCCCTCGACATCCGCATGGTGCTGCCCGACCGGCCCTCCGGTCCCACCAAGGTCGACGTCGCTGCCGACGCCATCACCGCCGTGTGGGAACGAACCCGGGACAACGAATACCTCGACCCGCTCACCGGCCAGCCCTCACCGATCAAGGGCGCGCTCCAGTTGGTGTTCTGCGACATCGGCACGCCCAACCCCGACAGGTGGAACGCCTACGACGAACTCGCGCTGCAACTCAACGAGCGCGGTGTTCCCGGTGATCGCATCCGTTTCATGCACGAGGCCAGCAACGACGCAGAGAAGGCCCGCCTGTTCGCCCAAGCCAGAGCCGGGCACATCTCAGTTCTCATCGGCTCGACCGAGAAGATGGGCGTGGGGACCAACGTCCAAGCCCGCGCGGTCGCGCTGTGGCACATGGACTGCCCTTGGCGACCAGCCGACCTCGCCCAAAGGGACGGCCGCATCCTGCGGCAAGGCAACCAGAACGAGGAGATCGCGATCGTCCGGTTCGTCACCGAACGGTCCTTCGATGCCTTCATGTGGCAGACCATCGAACGCAAGGCCACCTTCATCGCCCAGGTCATGCGCGGCCGGCTCGACTCCCGCGAGATCGACGAGATCGACCCCGGTGCCCTCTCGGCCGCCGAAGCCAAGGCCCTCAGCTCTGGCAACCCGCTGCTGCTGGAGCACTCCACCCTGACCAGCAAGGTCGCCGAGCTCCGTCGGCTGCAACGAGCCCACGAACGCAACCAGAACATGCTCGCCCACACCGAGCGCCGTGCCGACGAGGAGATTGCCCGGTTCACCGAGCACATCTCCGCCCTCGAAGCAGCCGTGCCGTTGGTCACCGACACCAGCGGGGACCGCTTCCGCATCACACTCGACGGCCGCCATTACACCTCCCGCGCCGACGCCGCCGGGGCGCTTGAACGCTGGATACAGGCCAACCGGCTTCAGTGGATGCCCACCTACCGCGGCCAGGAGTACGGCGTCATCGGCAACATCAGCGGCTTCGACATCGAAGTCAAGACCAGCCCCGGCATGGGCATCCTCAACGTCACCACCAGCCTCGTCGGTGTCCCTCGCTCCTCCTTCACCCTCACCCAGCGCGAGTTCCTCGCTGGTGGAGTGGGCCTCGTTCAGCGCATCGAGAACCGCGTCTCGGCCATCCCGACGCTGCTCACCCACGTCCATGAAGACCTGGACAAGGCCGAGCGGTCCAAGACAGAGGCGGCCCAACGCATCGGCCAGCCCTTCAAGCACAGCCAGGCCCTCGACCAGGCAGAGAAGCAGCTCGCCACCCGTCGAGACCGCGTTGGCTGCGATGCAGGACGAGAACCGCGAGAGACCCGCTGCACCCACGTTCGTCTCGTCGCACGTACCGGCCCCGGTCACGGTACAGACACTCCGGGATCACGTCTCGGCGACCAAGCGCGTGGTTCCCCCGTCCGTCCCCGAGACCGACAGCAACCGACCTCCGGGCCACTCGCACGATGGGCCGGACTACGGACCTGGCCTATGACGCGGAGCGCCTAGCGCACCTTCCTGGCGACCACAAAGAGAGGAGACCCCCGATGACCGACGGACCCAAGCGATCAGGAGATCGCCCGAGTCGCAAGCTCACGATCAACGCAGTCCACCGAGACGAGCCGGACCTGCGGCGGATCGCTGAACTGATGGTCCGGCTCGCTCTGGAAGACGCAGGGCGGACTCGCGTGAACGTACGAGCGAACGTGTCGCCGTCGACCTTCCGGCCTGCACGGGCGGCGTCCTGACGCTCCCTGTCGGCCGGCGAAGGTAGGATGATGTCGTTAGGAACCAATCCCGCCCCGCGTGGGGCGTCGTGGCCTAAGCGCCTTGTCTCTCGACCAGGCCGAGTGAACCCGACAGATACACAGTCGGTGCCCTACAGCCCTCAGTGGCTCTCCTCACGAACGACACCCCCGTTGGTCAACGACCAACCGAGGCATCGTCACACCAGTGAGGACATGCCCATGTACCAGAGCACCACCCAGCCGTTCGGCGGCACTAGTGCCTTCACCGGCCCTGCCGGCGGATCAGCGCTTGCCGTCACCTATCTCCGCGTCTCCACGAAGGAGCAGGCCGAGAAAGGCGGAACCGACGAAGGCTTCTCCATCCCCGCCCAGCGAGAGGCTAACCATCGCAAGGCCGAGACGATCGGCGCCACGATCATCGAGGAGTTCATTGACGCGGGCGAGTCAGCTCGCACGGCGGACCGACCCGACCTGATGCGGATGATCGAGTACGTCCAGACCCACAGGGTCGCCTACTGCATCGTCCACAAGGTCGACCGACTTGCCCGCAACCGTGCCGACGACGTGACCATCCACCTCGCGCTGCGCGATGCCGGCGTCATGCTCGTTTCGGCGACGGAGAACATCGACGAGACTCCCTCGGGAATGCTGCTGCACGGGATCATGTCCTCGATCGCGGAGTTCTACTCCCGCAATCTGGCCACCGAGGTGGTCAAGGGCATGAGCCAGAAGGCCGCCAAGGGCGGGACCGTTGGGAAGGCACCGATCGGCTACCTGAACACGATCTTCCGCGACGACGTGGGGCGGGAGGTGCGGGGTGTGACTGTCGACGCCGAGCGTGCTCCGCTCGTCGAGTGGGCCTTCAAGGCATACGCCTCCGGCGACTGGACCGTCAGTCAGATCACCGACGAACTCAAGGACCGCGGCCTCGCATCTGTCCCGACACCGCGTCGACCCGCCGGCGCGCTGGTCGTCTCGTCGGTCCACCGAATGCTCACCAATCCGTACTACAAGGGCAACATCGTCTACAAAGGCGTTCTGTACCGGGGCCAGCACAATGCCCTCGTTCCGCCCGAGGTCTGGTATCAGGTCCAGTCGGTCATGGCGGCTCATAAGACCGCCGCCGACGCGACACAAGTCCACAACCACTACCTCAAGGGCAGCGTCTACTGCGGCCAGTGCGGTTCCCGCCTCATCGTCACCAACGCTAAGAACAGGCACGGCAACGTCTATCCCTACTTCGTCTGCGCTGGGCGACACTCCAAGCGAACCGACTGCACCCGACCGGCCGTGCTGATCGAGATGGTTGAGAAGCTCATCGAGGACTACTACACCGGCGTCGGACTCACACCGACTCACCGGGACGCTCTTTCGGGGATGCTCCGCTCCGAGTTCGACCGCATGATGGCGGCCGAGACTGAGGAGCTCGAACATCTCACTGCCTACCGTGACCAGTTGGAGGCCGAGCAGCTCAGACTCCTCCAGGCCCACTATGCCGACGCGATTCCGCTGAACCTCTTGAAGAAGGAGCAGTCACGGATCGTCGCCGAGCTGGACCAGATCAGCAGCCGCCTCGAACAGGACCACAACGAGTACGCCGCCATCACCGACACATTGGACAAGTCGCTGGAGGTACTCGATGACATCTCCGGCCTCTACGCACGCTGCGACGACGTGACTCGCCGGATGTGCAACCAAGCCTTCTTCGAGAAGATCTACGTCGACGAGGGCAACGCGATCAGGCCCGCGCTCACCGCGCCGTTCGAGACGCTCCTCGACCCGGAGGTCCACGCCAACGCCCTGACCTGGGCGAAAAAGAAGCACGGGGTTCGCACCCCCGCCGGATCTTCTCCGGCAGAGGGTTTGAACCCCGTGCGTCTCGTACCCCCTACCGGATTCGAACCGGCGCTACCGCCGTGAAAGGGCGGGGTCCTGGGCCGCTAGACGAAGGGGGCCCGATCGCTCAGCATAGGGTGCGGCGCCGAGGCGCACCAAAGTCGCCCGTGCGGCGTATGAGTGGCGCTCGCCGTACCGCGCGGGCCGGCCGCCGTGGCCCGGCAGGTGCTCGATGGCGACGGCCTCGATTGGTGACAGGCCAGCGACCTCCGGTAGTCTCTGGCCTCGCTTGGGCAGGTAGCTCAGTTGGTACGAGCGTCCGCCTGAAAAGTGGAAGGTCGGCGGTTCGACCCCGCCCCTGCCCACAAGCACTGCAGGTTCCTGACCTGCACGAACGCCCCCGAGACCGAGTCTCAGGGGCGTTCTGGTGCTCCGGCCGGTAGCAGTCGTGACGGCGAACGTCGCCAGCGCTGGTCTTGCCGAGCCATCACGGTGCAGAGCAACTCCTGATTACGAGCGTGCGCCGGTCAGCCGTCGCCCGGGACGACCTCGAGGCGATAGCTGTCTTCGCTTGGGAGCACCCACCGCCCACCGTCTCCCGCGTCGACGATGTCGCCGACCTCGCGGTTCTGCTCGGCCAGGCGGACCTTGGCTGGACCGACCGCGAACGGTGTCGGAACCTCCGGCATCGGAGTCCCTCGTGCATCGGTGACGCTGACGGTCTCGCCCGGCCCGAGGGCCCAGCCGCGGCGGGTCTCCCACTTTTCGCCGAGCGGCATGAGCCGTTCCCCGTCCCGGTCCAGCCACCATTCGCCTTGCCGCTCCTGGACGACGATCTCGACATCGGTGTCGTCAGGGGCCGCATCGTGGTCGCCGGCTCGGGTGATGAGGACGTGATAGGTGCCTGGTCCCGGCCGCCACCGGATATGCCTGCGTGGGGCCCGAGGAACGAATGGGGGCATGAAGCCGCGCGCGGTCTCGTCCAGAGGGTGGACATGGAGGGTGTGGCCATCGATGCAGCCGACGTCGTCGACGGTCTCGCGATCGAGGGTGAGCAGCCACCGTCCCGGCCCGAGCAATGGTTTGGGCGCTTCAGGCACCGGACCGTCAGCGGTGTACAGAGCCCACCCGGAGGCGGGCACATCCACAATCGCCTGTGCCCTCGAGGCCCGCGATCCGTCCGGATCTGGGCCGCGCTCCGGTATGACCCGCAGCCGGACCTCGATGGCGTGCCGGGAGGTGGTCACCAACACCCCACCACGGCCCACCAGCAGTCCCGCCGCGAGTTGCTCCGGCGTCTCGGGAACGCCCCGTGACGTCCCCAGGCCGTAGCAGTCATAGACGACATCGACGGTTCCCGACCACCACGAAGCCGTGCCTTCCGGCATCGAGGAGCGACCCGACACGGTTACTCCCCGCCACAGACGACGATGGGACCCGCCGCGCCGTTCTCGGCGCGCGACTCCTTCTCCCCCGAACACGGAGCCGGCGAGGCCGGTGATACCCGGACGAAGACCTGCGTCTCAGCTGAGGTCCCGCTCGATGGGTGCGTTGCCACGACACCGTCGACCTGACGCTGACTCACCCGGCTCGGCGTCTCGCTCCCATGCAGGGCACCGGCAACCCCGTCAACCTCTTCTCTGCTGCCCATCACCCGACCACCTCGACCCAATAGTTGTCGCCGTCCTCGAGGCACGGCTCGTGCAAGACCCGCCGAGCGCTGCTCCGGTTCCCGAGCTCCACCTGTCAGGATCCCTGGACATGCCACAGACGCGCTCGCGCACCCTTGACCGTGGCGGCGAAGAACCACTACTCACGCTATGACTCGACCCAAGATTCTCACACTGCGTCGCGCAACTCTGTTGGCTTCGATGAGTGCGCTCACCGGGCGCGAGCCGGCCGTTCAGGGACGCAGTAGCGTCTTGATCGCGCGACGCTCGTCCATCGCTGCGTATCCCTCGGCCACCTGTTCCAGCCGCAGGATGAGGTCGAAGACCCTACCGGGGTCGGTGCTGCCGGGCGAGGATCAACCGATCAGGTCCGGCAGGAAGCGACGACCCGGCACCGGCCATCTCGGCGCGGATCGCGGTGACGTCGCCGCCCACCCCTTCAACGATGCCGACGTCGGTCGTCGGCGGGTGTCGAGTCGGACGTCACCGGCGTACAGAAGCGTTCCCCGCCTGAGGCGCTCTTCCTTCTCCGAAGTCGTCGGCTGACGTCGTTCAGATGCCGGTCCCGGAGGCCGGGTCGAGACGCAGCGTGGTGGCGACGGCCTGTTCGGCGAGCATCGCCGGCAGATAGGTGTCGCGGTAGCGGGCGTACTTGGCTCGATAGGCGGCGTCGATCGCGTCTCGCTGCCGCGAGCCGGACGGGCTGAAGACGACATCGACCTGACGGCCACCGACCCGAACGACACCGAGTGGGTCAGCCGTGGCATGTCGATACCAGGCTCCGCCGGTGCCGCGGTACGACCGGACATAGAGGGTGCCCCCGAGTGCCACGACCCAGATCGGCACGAGGCCTCGAAGGGTGCCGTCGTGGCGACGAGTACCGACCTCGATCTCCTCCGCCGAGGAGAACACGTCGAGCGCCTCGCGCGGCCACGCGGGTCCTGGGTTCGTCATCGAGCAGCCTCCGGACATCGCGGCCGGACGAGGCTCCGGCCATCCATCGCTCCACACTGCCACGGCCCGCCCGCGCTGTCATGCGTCGAATCGAGCCTGACGGATCGTCGCGATGCACGAGCTCACCCGTCCAGGACATCCGGCCGCGCGCAGGCGTGGGAGGTCGACTCAGCGGGGGGTACTGACGCAACCTCCCTCCCCCGACGGGCGCTCGTAACGTTGAGGGCGTGGACAACCGAGCCGACGTCCGGGACTTTCTCGCGACCCGACGCGCCAAACTGACCCCCGAGCAGGTCGGACTGCCGACCGGTGGTCGCCGTCGCGTCCCGGGGCTGCGCCGAGAGGAGGTCGCGGTGCTGGCCGGGGTCAGCACCGACTGGTACATCCGGCTGGAGAAGGGCCACATCGCGGGCGTCTCCCACGACGTCCTGGACGCCGTCGCTCGCGCCCTCCGACTCACCGACGTCGAACGCGAGCACCTGTTCAACCTCGCCCGTGCCGCCACACCGGTCCGCGCACCGCGCGGACGCACCAAGGACCAGGTGCCGCCCAGCGTGCAGCGGGTGCTCGACTCGATGAGCGGCGCCGCCGCCTTCGTCCGCACCGGCCGCCTCGACATCGTCGCCAGCAACGCCTTGGGCCGCGCCCTGTATTCGCCGGTCCTGGACGAACCGGCGCACGGCGGCAACATCGCCCGCTTCGACTTCCTCGACCCGCGCGCCGCCGGCTACTACCCCGACTACGAGGGAGCCCTCGCGGTCGCGGTGGCGCTGCTGCGCACCGAAGCCGGCCGCAACCCACACGATCCGGACCTCACCGCGCTCATCGGTGAGCTCGCCACGCGGAGCGAGGCGTTTCGCACCCGGTGGGGTGCCCACGACGTCCGCGCCCACCGCGGCGGCGTCAAGACCTTCAACCACCCGGTCGTCGGCCTTCTCGAGCTGGCGTACGACTCCATGGAACTGGTCGCCGCCCCCGGCCTGATCCTCACCGCCTACACCGCCGAGCCCGCCACCCCGTCCGCCGACAACCTCGGGTTGCTTGCCTCCTGGGCGGCGACCGAACACGAGGCCGACGAGCCCGACCGTCGGGCCAACCGCACCGCCGACTGACCCGGCCTGACCGCGGCCGGGCTTGGATGGACGCGGCTCCGCGCCCATGGGTGTCACGAGGAGGCCACCACGCACCTCGTAGCCTCATCGGGTGATCGAGTACGGCGCCCGGACCAGGCCGATGCCCGCACCGGCCGACATCGTGTTCGACGACCTCGCCTCGCCCAGGGCCACCGGCACCAGGGCATGGCTGCTCCTGCTCGACGACGAGCGGCCACCGACCGTCATCGAGTCCGACCGGCCGCGCCACCTGGTCTGGTCCTCGCTCTGGACGAAGCGGCCCGAGGACCGCGTCGTCCTCGATCTCACCACCGGCAGCCGCGGCGACAGTCGCCTCGGCTTCACCCTTCTGGCCGCAGGAGACCCGCCGGACGAAGCGCTCACCGGACACATCCGCAAGCGCATCAACCAGCTCCTCTTCGCCGGCCTCCGCTCGACCTACGGGCAGTAGGCCATGCGCGAGTCCGGACCGTGAGGAGTGCGCGCCGAATCGCTACGCGAGCGCCATGAACAGCTTCTCCATCTTCTTCGCGTCGACGCCCTCGAGTCCCTCCTCGGACTCCAGACACCGTTGTAGGCCAGTCGCGACCACCGAGTAGCCAGCACGACTCAGCGCCTTGGTGACGGCGGCGAGCTGGGTGAGCACGTCCTCGCACTCCGCGCCCTCCTCCATCATCCGGATCACGCTGGCCAGGTGTCCGTGCGCCCGCTTCATCCGCAGAGTCGCGGCGCTGATCTCGTTCGGCTCCAGTTGCACCATGGCTCGTCCCACCCTCTCGCAGGTCCCATCGCCGCAGTCTCCGGCACCCTGGATTGTATCCCCCATGGGGGTTCTGTTACGGTCTCGCATATCCCCCAGGGGGGATAAAGCGCGAGAAGGAGAGTCCATGACAGGCACGACCTCGCCCGCCCATCCCGGGCCACCTCAGGCCAAGGTCCCCGTCGATGCGGCGGCCGGACCTCTGGGTCGTCTCGGGCTGTGGGTGATCCGTCATGCCCGCCTGGTCGCGCTGGTGTGGGCGGTCGTCATCGTCGGCCTGGGCGTGTTCGCGCCGCGGGTGGAAGCGACCCTCTCCGGGGCGGGGTGGCAGGCAAACGGCTCGGAGTCGGTCGCGGTCCGCGATCTCGTACAGGACCACTTCGGCGGTACCGCGAGCTCGGCGATCCAGGTCGTCGTGCACAGCACCGACGGACCCGTCACCACCGGCGAGGGCGCCCGCGCGCTCACCGAGGCCACCGCGATCCTGAACCGCGACCCGCGGATCTCGAGCGTGATCCAGCCGCAGGCAGGCACCACGCTGAGCAAGGACGGGCAGACCGCGATCCTGATCGGCGGCGCCGGGGCCGACACCAACGAGATGGTCAAGGCCGCCACCGACCTCAAGGACGACCTGCAGGATCTCTCGACCTCCTCGGTGCAGGTGAGTCCGACCGGTTCCTCGCTGCTGTGGTCGGACTTCAACGAGGCCAACCTCTCCGCGATGCTGAAGTCGGAGATGCTCTCCTGGCCGGTGACCTTGGCCATCTTGGTGCTCGCCTTCGGCGCACTGGTCGCCGCCGGATTGCCGCTCATCCTGACCATGGCCGGGCTGCTGGCCTCCGCGGGATCGCTGGTGGTGATCAACGAGCTGGTCCCGGTCTCGATCTGGGCGATGAACTTCGCGATGATGTTCGCCCTCGCGCTGGGGATCGACTACGCGCTCTTCCTCGTGGTGCGTTACCGCGCCGCCCGCTTCGGCGACGACTCCACGAGGGAGACGGCGATCGCGGAGACCATGGACACCGCCGGCAAGGCCGTGCTGCTCTCCGGCCTGACCGTGCTGGTCTCCCTCTCCGCGGTTCTGCTGGTCCCCTCCCCCTCCTTCCGGTCGATGGCGGGCGGGATCATGCTGGCCGTCGTCTTCGTCCTCGCCGCCACGCTCACCCTGCTGCCCCTGGTGCTGCACAGGCTCGACAGACGCATCGACAAGCTCGCCCTGCGCTGGGTCCACTCCGGGGAGCACCGCTCACCCCGGTTCGCGGCCTGGGGACGGCTCCTGGGCCGGCACCCGCTGGTCTTCGGCACCATCGCGCTGGTGGCGCTGGTCGCGTTGGCTGCGCCGATCCTCGGACTCAAGACCGCCATGCCCTCCATCAAGGTCCTCCCCGACGACGCCTCGGCCCGGGTCGGCTATCACCAGGTCCAGAAGGCATTCGGCGACGGTGCGCCCGGCATGCTCCAGATCGTCATCCCCACCGACCGGGCCAAGCAGGTCACCGCCGTCCTCGCCAAGGACGCGGGCATCGCCGGCGTCCTGCCCGCCCAGTCGGCGCCCGACGACTCGGGCTACAGCCTCGTCCAGGCCGTCCCGACCGTCGATCCCTCCGACCCGGCCCTCGCCGCCACGGTCGACCGGCTGCGCACCGACCTGCCCTCCACGGCACTGGTCGGCGGCGCCGCGGTGGAGAACCTCGACCTCAAGCACCAGCTCGACGACTCCACCCCACTGGTGATCGGGGTCGTCCTCGGCCTCGGCTTCCTGCTACTGCTCATCGCCCTGCAGGCACCACTCATCGCCTTCCTCGGCACGGTGACCAGCCTGCTCTCCACCGGCGCGGCCTTCGGCGTGGCCCGGCTCATCTTCCAAGAAGGACACCTCTCCGGCCTCTTCGGCTTCGAGTCCCAAGGCTTCCTCGACGCCTGGGCACCGGTGTTCTTCTTCGCCATGATCTTCGCCATCGCGATGGACTACACCGTCTTCCTGCTCGCCTCCGCCAAGGAGCACTACGAGAAGACCGGCGACCCCCGCGAGGCCATGGTCGGCGCACTCGCCCACTCCGGCCGCGTCATCTTCGCCGCCGGCGGCGTCATGGTCGCCATCTTCTTCACCTTCTCCCTCTCCGGCCCCCTCCCGCCCAAGGAGATGGGCGTGATCCTCGGGGTGGCCGTCCTCCTCGACGCCTTCCTCATCCGCCTCGTCCTCCTGCCGGTGATGCTCCGCCTCACCGGACGCGCCGCCTGGGCCACTCCACGCTGGCTACGCCGGATCCTGCCGACCATCACCTTCTCCCACGGCTGATCACCACCGCCTACTCACGAGCACGCCTCACCGCCAGGAAAGAGAGTCACCATGTGTCGTCCGGTGCGCTGCAAGACCTGCCACAAGACCACCTGGGCCGGATGCGGACAACACCTCGCCCACGTCAAGGCGATGGTCCCGGCCGACCAGTGGTGCTCCGGACACACGGACGCACCACGCACGGGATTGCTCGGGAGAATCCTCCGACGGGCGTGAGCCGACTGCTGCTGGTGGCACTGGCCACCACGTTGCCGGACACCGCACCGTCCGCAACCGATCCGAGGGAGCGTCTCGTGCCCGTCTCGCATCCCGTGCCGCACCTGGTCGTGCACATCCCCGAGAGCACCCGACCCGCGGGTGAGCCGTCTGCCGGGCCCTCGACCGAGACGTGCGGGGTGATGCGATCGGCCCAGCGCGGGTAGGCCCAGACCCGAGGGCCGATGATCCGCATGAGTGCCGGCACCAGGACCATCCGGACGACGAAGGCATCGACGACCACCGCGAGTGCCAGCCCGATGCCGATGCAGGAGACGATCCGTTGGCCGGAGAAGCCGAAGGAGGCGAAGACGGCCAGCATGATCGTGGCGGCGGTGGCGATGACCCTGGCGGTCTCGGAGATGCCGACGCGGATCGACCGGACATGGTCACGGCCGTGGGTCCACTCCTCATGCATCCGACTGACCAAGAACACCTGGTAGTCCATCGAGAGGCCGAACATGACGCCGACGATCATCACGGGCACGATGTAGGAGATCGGTGCGCCCTCGCCGACGCCCAACAGCTCGCTGCCCCATCCCCACTGGAAGATCGCGGTCAGCACCCCCAGGCCGACCACGATGGTGGCGAGGTTGCTGAGAGCCCCCACCAGCGGGAGCAGAAGGCTGCGGAAGGCCACCACGAGCAGCAGGAAGCCGAGCCCGGCGACGACCACGAGGTAGAGCGGCAACTTGCTCATCAGATGGTCGGCGATGTCGATGTTCGTGGCCGTCGTGCCACCGACGTACACCTGCAGGCTGTTGTCGGACTCGGCCTCCGGGATCACGTCCTCACGCAGATGCTCGACCAGGTCCACGGTGGCCTGCGACCCCGAGCTGCTCGAGGGGGTGACCTGGACGATCGAGAGACCGTCGCGGACCCTGGCGGGCGAGGTCGCAGCCGCGACATCGGCGACCGAGGTCAGCTGTTCGGCGAGATGCGCGAACGCCTGCGTGGACGCCGTATCCGGGGTCGTGGCAACCAGCACGAGGGTCGCATCGATGCCGCTGCCGAAGGCAGGACTCATCATCTCGTAGTACTCCCGGGAGGCCGAACCGGTCTTGTCGCTGCTGGCGTCGGCCTCGCCCACGCGCATCGAGAGAACGGGGACCGCCAGCGCGGCCAGGACGACCACGGCCACCAGGACCATCGGCTTCGGCGCTCGGGTGACCAGTGCCGACCATGCGGCACCGGGAGTACGCCGACCGGCCGACGGCGCGGCGTCTTGGGCACGGGTATCTGCCTCGGGCCTACCTGCCTCGGGCGCCTGCTCGAGCAACAGGAGCCGGCGCTGCTTCGTGGAGAGCACACGCAGCCCCAGCACCGAGAGGAGTGCGGGCAGGAGCGTGATCGCCGCAAGCACCGTGAAGGCCACGGTGACGGCAGCTGCCTGGCCCATGCCGGTCAACACGCTCATGCCGACCACATACATCGCCACCAACGCGGCGATGACGGTGAGACCGGCGAAGATGACGGCCCGGCCCGAGGTGTCCTCGGCCCGGCGGATCGCCTCCTCGACCGAGTCGCCGGCCAGCAGCGCCTTGCGATGACGATTGACGATGAACAGCGCATAGTCGATGCCGACCCCGAGTCCGATCAGCGACCCCATGGTGATGGAGTCGCTGGCCAGGTCGACCACGTGCGAGCCGACCATGACGACGAGCAACGAGGTGACGACGCCGGCCACACCGGTGAGGATCGGGAGAGCCGCGGCCCACAGCGAGCGGAACATCAGCAGCAGGATGGCCAGGGCGGCCAGGATGCCGATCGCCTCGGCGATGCCCCCGGCCGCTGGGTCGGTGGTGAAGCCCTGACCGCCGATCTCGACGTCGAGGTGAGCACTCTCGATCGACTGGGCGACCTCACGCACCGTGTCGACGTCGACGTCATCGGTCACCGTGACATTCGCGTAGGCGGTGTCGTGGTCCCTGCTCAGTTGGGCGGACTCGGCGGCGCCGTACGGACTCTGCACGGAGACCACGTCGGGCAGCACCGCGATCTTCTTCAGCATCGCGCGAACCTCGGCACGAACCGCGGGCGAGTCGACCGACTCGCCGGTGGCGTGCCAGACGATCCGTCCGGTCTCGGTGTCCTCGGCGCCGGTCTCGGCCGAGTCGAGGAGCGTGTATGCGTGCGTCGACTCGCTGTCGGGGAGATCGGCGACGGTCTTGAAGTCGGAGCCCATCCCGACGACGAGGCCGACCAGGACGACGACGGCGCCGATCCACCCTCCGATGACGACGAGACGGTGCCGGGAGCACCACCGGGCAAGAGCGGACATGTGACTGCCTTCCGGGAGACGAGCGGGAGAATCTGACTCACCCACGGTTTCGTGAACACGACCTCGAGACGTCAGCCCAACGCGGTCATCCACCTACCGCGATCGCGGTACGGCCCCCACCCCTCTCGGCGCAGCCGCCGTGGACCGGCGGACCCAGCCGCGCGGAATGGGAGTGAGACCATGGGTCCCACCGGACTGCGACGCGGTGGGACAACCTCGACCACGGAGGGACGACGATGGTGATCACGGGACGTCCCACGGTGGTCGACTGGCTGGTCACGGTGGGCACGCTGTTGGTGATGCTCGTGACCGCGTCGGTGCGGACGGGGACGTTCGCCGTTCCCCAGACCGCCCTCCTGGTGGCGACGCTGCTCGCCTGGCTCCCGCTGGTCGTGCGAACCCGTCTACCCCGGTCGACGCTGACCGCGGTCGCCGCCATCGAGTGCTGTCACATCGCCTTGCTGGGCGCGATGGACCTGCCTCGGGCCGGCGACCCGATGGGTGCCTACCAGCCCGTGCCGATCGCGACGATGATCGCCGCGTTCACGCTCGCCGGCCGCGCGCGGCCGTCATCGGCTTGGCCCGCGGCCTGCGCGGCGTCGGCAGCCCTCCTCATCTCCGGTCTCGTCTTCCACGGCCGGGACCTGCTCGCCACCGACATGGTCGCCGTCGACCTCGTCATCATCGCCACCGCCGTGGGCGCGGTGGGCAACGCTCGTCGGACCCGAGTCGCGCGCGCGGGACGGCGGATCGCCGAGGAGAAGCGGCAGGCCGTCCTCGACGAGCGGCTACGCATCGCCCGCGACCTGCACGACGCCCTCGCACACAACCTCACGCTGGTCAACGCCCAGGCCTCGGTCGCCGACTATCTGCTACGCAGTGATCCCGAAGCGGCCGGCAAGGCGTTACAAGACATCACCCGACACTCCCGACAGGCGATCGATGAGCTCCGTGCCACCGTCGGCCTGCTGCGCTACGACGATGCGACGACGGGCGGACCCGAGGATCTCCTCCCCGTCCCGGGCCTGGATCAACTCGACGACCTCCTCCAGAAGTTCCGCAACACCGGGACCTCGGTCGATCTCGTCGTCGTGGGCGAGCCACGGCGACTGGGCCAACATGCGGACCTGGCGGCGTACCGGATAGTCCAGGAGGCGCTCACCAACGCCGCCAAGCACGCACCCGGCGAACCGGTGGTCCTGGAGATGCACTGGGTCGAGGACGAACTGCGCCTGCGCCTCACCAACCCGATCCCGGCACACCCGATCACTCCGCTGGTCCCGGGAACCGGTCACGGACTCATCGGCATGCGTGAGCGGGCTCTCGCCGCAGGCGGGACCCTCGACGCCGATCCAGGCCACCAGAAGCTCTTCGAGGTGCGGGCAAGCCTGCCGGTCGCCACCGCATCCGCCCCGCCGTCGATCTCTCTCGACGAAGATCGAGAGGAGACCGCTCGGTGAGCACCATCCGCATCCTGCTCGCCGACGACCAGGCGCTGTTGCGAGGAACCTTCCGGCTGCTCCTGGAGGCAACTCCGGATCTCGAGGTGGTGGGTGAGGCGGCCACCGGCCGCGAGGCCGTCGCCCTGGCCCGAGCGACACGTCCCGACGTCGTGCTCATGGACATCCGCATGCCCGACATGGACGGGGTCGAGGCCACCGGCCTGATCACCGCGGACGACACGCTGGCCGACGTCCGAGTGCTCATCTTGACCACCTTCGAGACCGACGACCTGGTCGTCGCCGCACTGCGCGCCGGCGCCTCGGGATTCCTCGGCAAGGACGTCCCGCCCGCGTCTCTGATCGACGCGATCCGCACCATCGCCGATGGCGAGCGATTGCTCTCCCCGACCGCAACCAGAGCCCTCATCGCACGGGTGGTCACCCAGCCGGAGCCCCGGCCCCGCGGACGGCTCCCCGGCGTCGACCCGCTCACCGAGCGGGAGGCGGAGGTCACCGCGCTGGTCGCGCAGGGCCTGTCCAACCAGGAGATCGGTGAACGACTCTTCATCAGCCCCGCCACCGCCAAGACCCATGTCAATCGAGCGATGATGAAGACCGGTGCCCGCGACCGGGCGCAGTTGGTCGTCTTCGCCTACGAGGCCGGGCTCGTCGGCGATCGCCTCTGACGGCTCGAGAAGCTGGCGAGGACGGTCCGCATGACGCCCGTGCGCATGCGGGTACCGATCGACACTCAGTGCAGCCGACCATTTCGATCCTCGGCCACGACCGTCACCGTCACGACGGTCGTATCCTCACTCCCGGTCTCGAGCCGCGCACTCGGCACACCGGCCGAAGAGCTCGACGGTGTGGGTCACCTCGACGAAGCCGTGGGTGCGTGCCGCGGCGTTGGCCCAGCGCTCGACGGCCGGTCCCTCGATCTCGACGGTGCGGCCGCACTCGCGGCAGACCAGGTGGTGGTGGTGGCTCGCGCCGCACTTGCGGTAGAGCGCCTCGCCCTCGGTCGTCCGCAGTACGTCGACTTCACCGGCTTCCGCCATCCCCTGGAGGTTGCGGTAGACGGTCGAGAGGCCGACCTTCTCCCCCGCCGCACGGATATCGTCGAACACCTGCTGGGCGCTGACGAAGGCCTCGCCCTCCTGGAGCGCCTCGCGGACCAGTCGCCGGGGCCGGCTGCTCCGGCGGCCCGGCTCGGTGAACGCGACCTTCGCCTCTTGGGACACGTCCTCAGGGTAACCGAGCGTTGGTGGTGTCTCCGGTGAGCGACGAGCGGCCGGGCGGCCGCAGGGCCTGTTCTCACCGGCTGCCGGGCGAGGACCCACGCCCACCCGCGGCTAGGGCAGCAGGGCCATCTCGCGGGCGTTCTTGATGGCGGTGGCGACCCGGCGCTGCTGCTGCGGGGTGAGGCCGGTGACTCGTCGCGAGCGGATCTTGCCGCGGTCGGAGACGAAGGTGCGCAGCAGCCCGACGTCCTTGTAGTCGACGTAGGTGATACCCGCCTCGGTCAGCGGCGAGCGCCGCTTCTTCGGGGTCCGTTGCCGACCGGCGACACGTCTCGAGGGGGCCATGCGCACTACGCTAAATGACAATAGTTATTGTTTGCAACAAGACCCGTCGTCGAGAGGACCCCCATGACAACCACCCATCTGGCCAGAAGGCTGCTCGGCACCGTCGCGACCGGCGTCGTCGGCGTCGGCGTGGTCGAGGCGGCCACACGCATCGCCGGCCCCGAGCTCGCCCGACGCGCGGCAGTCGCCGGCGCCGCCTGGGGGCTGCGCGGCATCCGGTCGGTCGAGACCGGCGCCGAGAGCGTCCGGCTCGTCACGGCCGACATCCTCGCTGAGGCCAAGGACCGCCTCGGCGAGCAGGCCACCCCGCCGGGACCCGATCTTGGCCATGACCACGAGCACTGAGAAGCGGACCCACACCAGGAGCACGACCGTCGGCACACCCGTCTCGGATGCCGCCGGCCGGGTCCGCTACGTCCTGCCCGAGCTACGGGGCTCCTGGGCGCGAGCGGTCGCGATCGAGGACGCACTCGACGAGGTGGACGGAGTGCTGACCTCGCAGGCGTTCCCGCGGACCGGGTCGGTCGTGATCTGGCTCCGCCCGGGAGCGAACCGAGAGGCGGTGGCGGTCGCCATCGCCGCAGGCACCGTCACCGGGAGTAGCGCGGCGGTGCACCGACTGCCCCGTTCGGCCGACGTCGCGGCCGGCGACCTGGCGCGGATGGTCGTCGGCGGTGCGGCCCTGGTCCTGCTCGGCCTGCGCCGCGGCGTCGCCCGGCGGCCGGCGATCCTGGGGCCGGGCGCTCGGACGGTGGCCACCGGGGTCACGATCTTCACCGGCTATCCCTTCCTTCGTGGCGCACTCCGGGCACTGACCGGGCGGCGGGCACCGGGGACCGACGCCCTGGTGTCGGCGGCCACGGTGGCCAGCCTGGTGCTCCGGGAGAACGTGGTGGCGCTGACGGTGCTGTGGCTGCTGAACATCGGGGAGTACCTCCAGGACCTCACCCTGCGGCGGACGCGGCGCGCCATCCGGGACCTTCTCACCGGTTCCCACACCGAGGCGTGGACGCTGGCCGAGGACGGCAGCGAACGCCTGGTCGACGTCACCGGCCTCCAGGTCGGCGACCGGGTGGTGATCCACGAGCACGTCGCGCTCCCGGTCGACGGGGTGGTGGTCAGCGGCGACGGGCTTCTCGACACCTCGGCACTCACCGGTGAGCCGCTGCCGACGGCCATCGGGCCGGGTCAGCGGGTGCACGCCGGCTCGGTGCTCGTCCGCGGCCGGCTGGTGGTGCGCGCCGAGGCCGTCGGCGCCGAGACGGCGATCGGTCGGATCATCGCCCGGATCGAGGAGGCGCAGGCCGACCGGGCACCGATCCAGACCGTCGGCGAGACCTTCTCCCGGCGGTTCGTGCCGTTCTCCTTCGCGCTCGCCGGTGGCACCCTTCTCCTGACCCGGGACGTACGCCGGGCGATGACGATGCTCCTGGTCGCGTGCCCGTGCGCGGTCGGGCTCTCGACGCCCACCGCCATCAGCGCGGCGATCGGCAACGGCGCCCGCCGCGGCATCCTGATCAAGGGCGGCTCCCACCTCGAAGCCGCCGGGCGGATCGACGCGGTGATCTTCGACAAGACCGGCACCCTGACGACCGGCCGCCCGATCGTGACCAACGTCGTCTCCTTCGACCCGCGCTGGCAGCCGGAGCAGGTGCTGGCCTACGCCGCCAGCTCCGAGATCCACTCACGCCATCCGCTCGCGCAGGCGGTGATCCGCTCCACCGAGGAGCGCCACATCGCGATCCCCCCGCACGAGGAGTGTGAGGTCCTGCTGGGGCTGGGCATGCGCACCCAGGCCGACGGCCGCACGCTGCTGCTCGGCAGTCCCGAGCTGTTGGAGTCCGAGGAGGTCGAGGTCCCGGACGAGGCCCGCGCCTGGGTGGGCAGGCTGCAGCGCGACGCGGAGACCCCGCTGCTCCTCGGTGTCGATGGGCGGCTGGTGGGTCTGCTCAGCCTTCGGGACACGCCGCGCCCGGAGGCCAGCACGGTGCTCGCCGGCCTCCGCGACCGCGGGGTGAGGCGGATCGTGATGCTCACCGGCGACCACCCCGAGACCGCGGCCGCCGTGGCCGCCGAGCTCGGGATCGCGGAGTGGCGCGCCCAGGCGATGCCGGAGGACAAGCAGAGCGTCGTCGACCTGCTCCATGCCGAGGGTCACACGGTCGCCGTCGTCGGCGACGGCACCAACGACGCCCCGGCGCTGGCCAGCGCCGACATCGGCATCGCCATGGGGATCTCCGGGACCGACGTCGCCGTCGAGACCGCGGACGCGGCGCTGGCCGGCGATGACCTCACCCGGTTGCTCGACCTCCGCGACCTCGGCGGCACCGCGGTCGGGGTGATCCGGCAGAACTACTCCATGTCGATAGCGGTCAACGCCGCCGGACTCCTGGTCAGCGCCGCGGGGGGACTCTCACCCGTGCTGGCCGCGATCCTGCACAACGCCTCCTCGCTGGCCGTGGTGGCCAACAGCACCCGGATCACGCGGACCGGGCTGACCCCACCGACGGCGGCACACCTCGACCAGGAGTAGCGCGACCGCGACCGGCACGGTCGCGGGCAACTCGTCCACGACCAGGAAGAGCAGATCGAAGACGGCCGAGAGGGCCAGCACCAGCAGGGCGACCGGCCACCGTCGCCTCGGCGCGACCAGACAGCCCAGGACGGCGGCGACGAACAGGTCGCCGTACCCGATCAGTGCGGATCCGAAGACGGCCACCTGCAGGTGTGGCAGACCCGCCCCCGGCGAGGCGGCGTTGAGCGTGTCGTTGGGGCCGGCCAGCGCCTGGGAGAAGACCAGGACGGCGTCGAGCGCCGCCATCACGACCAGCCCGACCTTCAGCAGCGGGGCGGGCGCGAGAGCTGCGAGGTAGGAGGCGACGGCGCAGGCACTCAGCGCCGTCAGCGCGCTCGCCGCCGCCTGACCGACGAGCTCGCCGCGCAGTCCCCAACCGAGCCCGAGGAGGACCGCGGTCCCGAGGATCGCCACGGTGATCCTCAGCCCGGCGGGCAGGCGGTCCGGCAGCGCCGCACCGGCGGCCACGGCCGCCATCAGCGGTACGCCGACGGCCGCGAGCCAGGCATAGCCCAGCCCCAACCCCGGGGCCACCGCCAGGACCGCGATCGTGCCGCCGAGCGAGACCGGCAGCAGCAGCCACGCCCACGCCGAGGAACGCAGCCGGGCCAGCGCGGCCGGCAGACGCGGTCGGGGACCGCACACCAGGCTCGCCTGGGTCGCCACCAACACCGCGTCGGAGGGCCAGAAGGCGAGCACCCGGTCAACCTAGCCTCGTGGCCTGAGAACGCCGGCGCTCTCACGCCTCCCCGACGCCGACCGCGGCCGGGATCGCCCGGACGCGGGCGCGCGACCAGCCGTGGCTGCTCCGCCAGGCGCCGATGGTCCGGCAGACCAGGTAGATGAGGAAGGAGATGGTGGTGACGTACGGACTGATCGGAACGCTGCTGCCCAGGGCGAGCAGGATCCCCCCGACCACCGAGACGAAGCCGAACGCCATGCTCAGCAGCGGCACCTTGCGTGGTGAGGCCGTGACCCGCATGGCGGCGGCCGCCGGGGTACAGATGACGCTGAGGACGAGCAGTGCCCCGATGATCTGGATCGAGATCGCGACCGCGAGGCCGAGCAGCAGCATGAAGATCGGCGAGAGCAGCCCGACGGGTACGCCGCGCGCGGCCGCGAGCTCGGGGTCGGTGCTGGCGAAGGCCAGCGGTCGCCACAGCACCAGCAGGCCGGCGACCACGACGACCGCGGTGATGATCAGCCACCGCAGCTGCGGGGTGTCGATGGCGACGATCTGGCCGGTGAGCAGGCCGAACTTGTTGGCCGACCTGCCCTGGTAGAGCGCCAGGAAGAGGACGCCCAGACCGAGTCCGAAGGGCATCAGTACGCCGATGATGGAGTTGCGGTCCCGGGCCCGGCTGCCCAGCGTGCCGATGATCAGCGCCGCCAGGATCGAGCCCACCATCGCTCCGCCGACCACCCCGATCCCGAGGAGCAGGGCGGCCGCGGCGCCGGCGAAGGAGAGCTCGCTGACCCCGTGCACGGCGAAGGGCAGGTCGCGCATCATCACGAAGGTGCTGACCAGGCCGCCGACCAGGCCGAGCACGGCGCCGGCGATGAGCGAGTTGCGGACCAGACCGAGCAGCTCGCCGTAGTCGGCGAAGTCGAAGATCTGGTGCCAGACGTCGGGACCGACGTTCGAGGTGAGGCCGGAGATCAGCGCGTGGATCATGAGGCCAGTTCCTCGGTGACCGCAGCGCCGGCGTGGTGGGTGTTCTCCGGCGACTCGGGGATGCCGGCCACCAGGATCCTGCCCCCGCTGCGGACCACCTCGATCGGAGCGTCGTAGAGATCGCTGAGGGTCTCGGAGGTGAGCACCTCCTCGACGGTGCCCACCCGGAACCGGCTGCCGGCCAGGTAGAGGACCCGGTCGACGTAGGGAAGGACCGGGTTGATCTCGTGGGTCACGAAGACGACAGCGGTCCCGTGCTCCCGGCGGCGACGATCGACCAGGCCGGTGATGGTGCGCTGGCTGTGCAGGTCGAGGGAGAGCAGCGGCTCGTCGCACAGCAGCAGCGCCGGGTCGGTCACCAGAGCCTGCGCGACCCGGACGCGTTGCTGCTCGCCGCCGGAGAGGATGCCGAGGGGCATCTCGGCGTACTCGGTCGCGCCGACCTCGGCAAGCGCCGCGTCGACCGGCGCCCACGGGATCCGCCAGGGCAGTCCGATCCCCCACCGGTGGCCGTCGAGCCCCATCCGGACGATGTCCTTGGCCCGCACCGGCATCAGCGGGTCGAGTCGTCGTTGCTGCTGGACGTAGCCGATCCGGCTGCTGCCTCGCCGCGCGGGACGGCCGGCGATGGTGACCGTGCCACGGCGCAGCGGCTGGAGACCCAGGACCGCGCGTAACAGGGTGGTCTTGCCGGAGCCGTTCGCGCCGAGCACGGCGAGGAACTCGCCGGGACCGACATCGAGGTCGAGGCCGGACCAGAGCGTCCGCTCACCGTGGGCGACGGCTGCCTCGCGTAGCCGGAGCACCGGCACGGCCCCACCCTCGTTCGTCATTCCTGCTCGCTCTCCTCTTCCGTGCTGCCTCTGTGCTGCCTCTGTGCTGCTGCCACTGGACTCGCGGTCAGCCCAGCGCCGACTGGATCGCCGACACGTTGTCCTGCATCCAGGTCAGGTAGTCCTCGCCGTCCGGCAGCGTCTCGGTCACCGGCACCACCGGAATGTCCGCCGCCTTCGCGGCCTTGAGCACCTGCTCGGTCTCGGCGCCCGAGGTCTGCTCGTTGTAGGCCAGCAGCTTCACCTTGTGCTCGGAGAAGAGGTCGAGGGTCTGCTTGAGCACGCCGACCGAGACGTCGGTGCCCTCCTCGATGGCCTCGCTGAAGTCTCCGGGAGTCTTGTCGACCAGGCCGCAGGCCTCGAGCATGTAGAGCGGCACCGGCTCGGTGATCGCGGCGCCCTCGCCGTGGTGGGCCTTCTTGATCTTGGCCTCGGTCTGCTCGAGCTTGTGCAACGACGCGGTGAAGGTGTCCGCGTTGCTCTGGAAGGTGTCGGCATCGGCCGGGTCGGCCTTCGACAGCGCGTCGACCACCTGGTCGGCGACCTTCTCCACGGTCGGGAAGTCGTACCAGACGTGCTCGTTGAGCTCGCCGCCCGCGGGAGCCTTGTGGCCCGAGATGTCCACCGCGTCCAGCACGGTGGCATCGTCGTTGTCGGCGGTCTTGAGCATGGTGTCGACGAAGTCGTCGTACCCGCCGCCGTTCTCGACCACCAGATCGGCCTTCGACAGCGCGAGCTGGTTCTGCGTGTTGGCCTCGTAGGAGTGCGGGTCGGCGTCGGGGTCGGTGATGATCGAGGTGACCTTCACCGTACCGCCGGCCAGATCGCCGGCGACCTGTTCCACCACGTCACCCCACACATCGGTCGAGGCCACCACCGTCACCGACGAGCTCGAGGCGCTCGAGCCGGAGGATCCGCTGCTCGCATCGCTTGCCGACGAGCCGTCGTCGCTGGACCCACAGGCGGCCAGCACCAGCGCCCCGGCCGCGACACCGGCGACACCCACCGCCACCCGACCTCGTCGGGCCCACCCCCGGCTCCCTTGACTACGCGTCACGCTCTTCCACCTCTCACGATAATGATAACGACTCTCAGTCGGGTTGACGATACACCGATAACGGCAACCGGTCTCATCTGGGGGAGAATGACGTTCGTGACCGCCATGGCTGGTATGACTGGTACGCCGGCGTCCAACCACGCCCGACCAACCCGAACAGAGGAGACCCAGATGAACCGAACCGACCTCGCCAGTGCCGTGGCTCAGCAGACCGGCCTCACCGCCGCGCAGGCCCAGGAGGCCGTGAGCGCCACCCTGGAGGCGATCACCACCGCGGTCGCCGGCGGCGACAAGGTCACCCTGCCCGGCTTCGGCACCTTCGAGGCACGCGATCGCGCCGCCCGCACGGGCCGCAACCCGCAGACCGGTGCGGAGATCGCGATCGCCGCCTCGCGCGGCCCGGCGTTCAAGCCCGGCACGAGCTTCAAGGAGCGCGTCGCCAAGGGCTGACCGGACCAACCCGGACCAATCCGGACCGACGGCGAGGGCCGGACCCGCACGGGTCCGGCCCTCGTCATCTCAGCGCCGCCTCAGCGCCCGTCTCACGTCTCGGCCGCGTCTCACCAACTGCTCTTCGAGATCCCCGGCAGTTCACCGCGGTGCGCCATCTCGCGGAACCTGATCCGGGAGACGCCCACCTTGCGCAGGTAGCCGCGCGGGCGGCCGTCGACCTGGTCACGGTTGCGCCATCGCACCGGGCTCGAGTCGCGCGGGAGCCGGGAGAGCGCACGTACCGCTGCCTCCTGCTCGGCGGACCCCGGCGCCGCGGTGCGGATCCGCTCCTTGATCTCGGCCCGACGCTCGGCGTACCGCTCCACGACGGCCCGGCGCCGCCTCTCGGCCGCGATCTTGCTCTTCTTCGCCATCGGCCCTCCCCTCAGCGCTCTTCGCGGAACGGCACGTGCCGGCGTACGACGGGGTCGTACTTGCTCAGCATGAGCCGGTCGGGATCGTTGCGACGGTTCTTGCGGGTGACGTAGGTGTAGCCCGTCCCCGCCGTGGACCGCAGCTTGACCACCGGTCGCAGCTCGCTGCCGCGCCCGGCCATCAGAGCCTCACCCCATTGGCGCGCAGCTCCGCGACCACCGCATCGATGCCACGGGCATCGATCACCTTGATCCCTCGTGCGCTCACCCGCAGCGTGACATGGCGTCCCTCGCTCGGCACCCAGTACCGCTTGCGCTGGATGTTGACATCGAACCGGCGCCTCGTCCGCCGGTGCGAGTGCGACACGTTGTTGCCGAAGCCCGGCCCCCGTCCCGTCACCTGACACACACGTGACATCATCGTCTCCTTCGTAGATAATGGTAACTAGTCTCATTATGACAGAGGAGTGCGCGCATGAAGAAGGGCATCCACCCGGGGTACGGACCGGTGGTCTTCCGCGACAGTTCGACCGGGCGGCTGTTCCTGACCCGCTCGACGGCGACCAGCGAGAGGACCGTCGACCTTGACGGTGTGACCTACCCGGTCATCGACGTGGAGGTGACCAGCGACAGTCACCCGTTCTGGACCGGGCGCAAGCGCCTGGTCGACGTCGAGGGTCGGGTCGAGGCCTTCCACCGGCGCTACGGACGAAGCTCGGACACGAGGGGAGCGAACGCGTGAGGACCCCGATCGTCCTGGTCACCGGTGTCGACCCGGATGCCATGGCCTCGGTTCTCGTCGGGCTGGCCTGGGACCTGCCCCGCGCGGTGTCGGTGCGTCACGTCATCGATCCCGACGAGCAGACCCTGACCCGGGTGGTGAGCGATGCGGACGGCGTACTCGACAAGGAGGTGATCCCGCTCGAGCACGCCTGCACCGGCTGCGCCCTGCGCGAGGACATCGTGCCCACCATCGAGCGGCTCGCTCGCGACGGCCGGTGGAACACCGTCATCGCCTGCCTGCCGCTCGGCGCCGAGGCCGTACAGGTCGACCACGTCGTCGCCGGCGACAGCCGGCTTCAGCGTCACCTGCGCATCGCCGCGGTGGTCACCGCCCTCGACGGCGCGAACATCGTCGACGACCTCCTCGGCGACGACCTGCTGCGCGAACGCGGCCGTCACAGCGGCCCCGACGACGCCCGCGGCCATGGCGAGGTCGCCTGCGCCATGGTCGAGTACGCCGATGTCGTCGTCCTCTCCTCCGAGACCGAGACCCAGCCGTCCCCGGTCGGCACCGAGCTGGTCCGCACGCTCGCGCGCCCGGACGCCTGCGTGGTCCCACGCAGCGAGGAGGTCGACGCGAGCCTCCTGACCAGCATGCTGCACGACCACGAGCGCACCGCCCGATGGATCGCTCCGGTCCTGATGGACGGGCTCCCCCAGCGGCGCGAGCGAGGCGTGTGGCAGCTGGTCCTCGACTCGCCGCGCCCGTTCCACCCCGACCGGCTGCTCGACGACATCGAGAGGCTCGGTGGCGGCCGCCACCGCTCCCGCGGCGCGTTCTGGCTGCCGACGCGTCCCGACGTGGTCCAGGTCTGGGACGGTGCCGGCGGCCAGCTCAGCATCGGGGCCGGTGCGCCCTGGAGCGAGGTCACGCCACGCACTCGGATCCTCTTCACCGGCGCCGGCACCGCACCGGACCATCTGCACGATGCCTTCGAGGCGATGCTGCTCGGCCCGGTCGAGGCGCTCGTCGAGACCCCGAACTGGGCGGTGCCCGAGGACGGGTTCGAGCCCTGGCTCGGCCCGATCCGCGACATCGCCTGACCCCGCGACCGCCTCGGCCTCGAGGCACAACTTACGGAGGACCCATGGCCGTCCCGAAACGCAGACTCTCCCGCAGCAACACCCGTCACCGCCGCTCCGCCTGGAGCGCCGCGACCACGGCACCCGACCTCGTGCCGGTCTTCGTCGCGGGCCGCACGCATCACGTCCCTCGACGACTCGTCCGTGCCGTCAGGCGCGGCCTGGTGGACCCCGAGACCGGTCGCGTCCAACGCTGACGACCGGTCTCGGGGCCAGACCATCACAACCGCACCGACGAGGAGGTGAACCATGAAGGTCCGCAACTCGCTGCGTTCGCTCAAGAACCAGCCGGGCTCGCAGATCGTCCGCCGACGCGGCCGGATCTACGTCATCAACAAGCAGAACCCGCGCCTCAAGGCCCGCCAGGGCTGACCTCCGTGGGGCAGCACCGGTCTCAACCCGGCTCGGCGTGCAGCCCGGCTCAGAAGGCGTCGGCCCCGTTCGGCGTACCGACTCCCGTCGGGCCGTCCCAACCGGAGCGCGCGGTGCACCACTGCGACGTCGTGCAGGAGCCGTTGCTGCCGCTGGTGACGTCGTAGAGGCTGTCGCTGTTCTCGTACGGCAGCGCGTTCGGGTAGCCCGACAGCGACTGGGAGCCCAGCGCATAGACCGCGGCGATCAGCGGTGCGGACTCCGAGGTGCCACCGATCTGTCCCCAGGTCGAGGCGCTCGCCGAGGTCGGGTAGTAGACGGCCAGCCCGCCCGCCTCCGGGTCCGCCGCCGCGGCGACGTCGGCCATCGCACGCTTGCTGCACCCGGTGTCGAAGGAGGACGCCGCGCTCAACGCGGTGTTGTACGACGAGCAGCCGGACCCCGCACCGTCCCAGACCGTCTCGCTCCAGCCCCGGTCGTTGCTCGAGGCGGTCAGCGAGGTCCCGCCGACCGCCGTCACGTAGGAGGACGACGCCGGGTAGGAGCCGCCCTCGTATCCGTCGTCGCCGGTCGAGGCGGTGACCGCGATGCCCGGGTGCTGGTAGTAGGAGCCATAGGTCGAGTCGGCCGCGTCCGAGCCGCCGTAGGAGTTGGAGATCGCCACCACGCCACTCTGCTCGGCCGCCGTGTCGACGGCGGTGCCGAGGTTGGCGTAGGAGGCGCTGTTCGCCTGCACCACCACGATGTTGCAGTCCGGGCAGGCCGCCGAGACGGCATCGACGTCCAGCGCCTGCTCCTCCGCCCAGCCCACGTCGGTCTTGGGCAGCGTCGTCCCGCCGGTCTGGTTGATGATCCGCAGGCAGCCATCGGCGACGGTACAGTCCGAGAGTCCGTAGTAGGACCGGAAGGTGGCCAGGTCGCTCTCGAGGTTGGGGTAGCCGTACGCGTCGACGATCGCCACCGTCTTGCCCCCCGAGCTCAGCCCGTCCAGGTTGTAGGCCGACTGGATCTGGCTCGGGGTCATCGCCGTCGACGGCGGCGTCGAGGCCCGCGGCTTGGCACCGGTCGCGTCGACCGCCTGACCCTGGGAGTTGACCAGGATCTCGGCGTGACAGGCGGCGTGCCCCGCCTTGGGGGTGGCGCAGACCGCCTTCTCCCGCGGTACGGCGGCATCGGCCGCCCCGCTGGTGAACATCGATCCGACGATGGCGGCCAGGCCGACACCGGCCACGGCGGCGCTGGTGAGACGATTCCGTTGCACTGTTGCTCCTCTGCGGTCAGACGGACCTCCCGACGGGCCCGACTCCCGGCACCCTTGCATCGGGAAGCGATGCGGGTCGAGCGGAGACCTCCCTCATCTTTGCGAATTGCACACATCTGACCCAGCCGGACGGGGGCCGCCCACCGCCGGCCGACGCGGCTCGGTGAGACTGGGCACGTGCCACCGCTCCCGTTCCCCACCGGCCGGTTCGAGGAGTCGGCGCGGCTGCGGCCCGTCGACCTGGTCGCCTTCCCCCAGGTCGAGCTGGACGACCCCGGCCGGCACTCGTCGACCCCCTGCCCGCAGCCGGCGCCGAGCGCGGCAGCGGTGGCCGACTGCGACGGCCCGGTCCGGCTCGGCTGGCGCTCGGGCGAGATGGAGCTCGCCGCCGACTGCGACGGACGGTCGCTGCGGCTGAGCGTCGTCTCACCGCGCGGCCGCAGCGTGCATCGCTCGCGCCGGTTCGGCCGCGCCGGGGCCCGCGTGCGGCGGCTCGCGGTCACCCTGACCGGCACCCAGCTGACCGCGTTCGGCGACGACGGCGGCGGCTGGATCGCCCGCGGTCGGGTCGACCTGTCCCACCTGGGGGTCCCGACCCGTGACCCGGACTGGCTGGCCGGCCTCCGGGTCAGCCACACCGGCGCCGCCCATCACCTGCGCGCCGGCGCCTTCGGCGCGCTCGGCCTACGCGACCTGCGCGCGGTGACCGAGCCGGACGGGTCGCCGTACCGGCCGGACGGGCGGATCCTGCTCAGCGCCACCAGCGCCGGTCCGGGCTTCTTCGCCACCGCCCACGCCTCGGTGTGGGCACTCGACCCGGTCGCCGGACGCCTCGACCAGCTCAGCGAGATCACCTTCCGCCGTGACGGCCGGGTGTACGGCGACCATGCGCTGCACCTGGTGCACGACCCCGCCGCCGGCTGGCTGGTCGCGGCCAGCACCTGGGGCGGGTTCACCGACCGCCGGCGGGATCGGGTCTCGGTCACCCTGGCGACCACCTCCGCGGACCTGCTCGCCGGCCGGCACGTGCTCGACGCCCGGCCGCTGGCGCTGCCCACCGAGGGCCTGGACTCGGTCGGGGTGTGGGATCCGCACCTGGTGCGCGACGAGGAGACCGAGGAGTGGCTGGTCGGGTTCGTCAGCGCACGCAGGTACTTCGACTTCCATCCCGCGCTGGCGACCGGACCCAGCCTCGACGAGCTCCGACTGCGCGCGGCCGCGACCGACCGCCGCGCCACCGAGGGCACCACCCTGCAACGCTTCGCCGAGGGCTGGCGGATCCTGGCCAGCGACGGCCGGGACAACCCACCAGACAGGCGCGCGCAGTATCCCTGCTTCGACCTCGACTTCGGCCAGGTCGGCACGCTCCGCTCGGCGTACCCGTCGAACCTGCCGTGGCCCACCCTCGTCCCGGTCGGGGAGGAGTGGTGGCACATCGCGTTCGACGGCACCGCCACCGGTGGCGAGCTGTCCGGGTACGGCACGCATGGCGCCGTCGTCGTGTCGCGGTGTCGCGGCGCTGCTGAGCCACGGACCGCCGGCGGCCGGAACCTCCGGCCGGGTCAATCGCGGGAGGGAGCCTCGTAATCCGACCACTCGTCGTAGTCGTCGCTCTGGTCGGAGTTGTCCTGCTCGCCGTGCAGCTCTCGCGCCAACGCCCCGAAGTCGGTCTCGTGAGTCCGGTACTTCAGGTCGCGCGCGACCTTGGTCTGCTTGGCTTTAGCTCGGCCGCGCCCCATAGGGTCCAGCCCCCTCGCACACTTGGCCGGGAAGAATCCCGGGCTGACTCAAAGATTTCTCGTGGGGCCAACGCTACCTGCTCGACCCTCGATATCGCACACTCGGGTGTCGAAAATACGTTCGCGCGTCGCGAACGTCACGTTGCGGCCGGGTACGCCCGGCCGGCGACCCGGGAGGCGGGCGGGACTACCACCCCGGATGTACGCCGACCAGCTCCACCGATCCCCCCGGCGCGGCCGTGACCTCGCCGGCAACCCACGCGGCGACGCCGAAGCCGTCCAGCAGCCGACAGGCCGCGTCGGCGCACTCGGGGTCGACCAGCGCGACCATCCCGACGCCACAGTTGAGGGTGGCCTCCAGGTCCGCCTCGCCGAGGTCGCCGGTGCGTCGCACCAGGTCGAAGATCGGGGCCGGCGTCCAGGTCGCGCGGTCGATGCGGACCGAGACGGTCTCGGGCAGCACCCGCTCCAGGTTCGCCGCCAGGCCACCGCCGGTGACGTGCGACATCGCATGGGTGCCGGCCGTGCGGGCCAGGGCCAGGCAGGCCTTGGCGTAGACCCGGGTGGGGGTGAGCAGCTCCTCCCCCAGGGTGCGACCGAGGTCGTCGACGTGCTGGGCCAGGCTCAGCCCGGCGTCGGCGAGCAACACCCGACGGACCAGGGAGTAGCCGTTGGAGTGCAGCCCGGAGGAGGCCATCGCGATCACGACGTCCCCCGGTCGGACCCGATCGGAGCCGAGCAGGTCGGCCGCCTCCACCACGCCGGTGGTCGAGCCCGCCACGTCGTACTCGTCCGGGCCGAGCAGGCCGGGGTGCTCGGCGGTCTCGCCGCCGATCAGACTGCAGCCGGCCTCCACGCACGCCTCGGCGATGCCCTTCACGATCGCGGCCACCCGCTCCGGGATCACCCGGCCGGTGGCGATGTAGTCGGTGACGAAGAGCGGCTCCGCACCGCACACCACCAGGTCGTCGACCAGCATCCCGACCAGGTCGTAGCCGATGGTGTCGTGCTTGTCGAGAGCCTGCGCGATCGCCACCTTGGTGCCGACTCCGTCGGCCGAGGTGGCCAGCAGCGGGCGCTCATAGGCCTTGAGCGCGGAGACGTCGAAGAGTCCGGCGAAGCCGCCGATGCCGCCGACCATCTCGGGGCGCCGGGACTTCTCGATCCACTCCTTCATCAGCTCGACCGCGCGGTCTCCCGCCTCGATGTCGACGCCGGCCGCGGCATAGGCGTTGGTCTGGGGATCGGTCACGACGGCTCCTCGCTGCGGGCGGCTCGGGGGACGGCTCGGGTGGGTCAGGGGTTGTTGAGGACAGGCAGCGCCTTGCCCGCCGACGGGGACCGCAGGCTCACCTCGAGCAGATGCTTGCCGAGCAGGCTCTCGTCGGGGAGCTCGACCGGGTACTCGCCGGTGAAGCAGGCGGTGCACAGGATGTCGCGCCGCTGGCCGGTGGCGCCGATCATGCCGTCCAGGGAGATGTAGCCCAGCGAGTCCGCACCGATCGAGGCCGCGATCTCCTCGACGTCCAGGCCGTTGGCGATCAGCTCGGCACGGGTGGCGAAGTCGATGCCGTAGAAGCAGGGCCACTTCACCGGCGGCGAGGAGATCCGCACGTGCACCTCGGCGGCGCCGGCCTCGCGCAGCATCCGGATCTGGGCACGCTGGGTGTTGCCGCGCACGATCGAGTCGTCCACGACCACCACTCGCTTGCCCCGGATCATGTGCTCCAACGCGTTGAGCTTGAGCCGGATGCCGAGCTGGCGCAGTGTCTGCGAGGGCTGGATGAAGGTGCGTCCCACGTAGGAGTTCTTCACGAACCCCTGGCCGAACGGGATGCCGCTCTCCTCGGCGTATCCGGTGGCGGCCGGCGTGCCGGACTCGGGGACCGGGATCACCAGGTCCGCCGTCACCGGGAACTCCCGGGCCAGCACCCTGCCCATCTCCACCCGGGCCTCGTGCACGTTGCGACCGGAGATGGTGGCGTCCGGGCGGGCCAGGTAGACGTACTCGAACACGCAGCCGCGCCGCTCCGTCTCGGCGAACCGGACGGTGCGCAGCCCGGACTCGTTGATGACGACCATCTCGCCGGGCTCGATCTCCCGCACCACACTCGCGCCGACGGTGGCCAGGGCGGCGTCCTCCGACGCGATCACCCAGCCGCGCTCGAGCCGGCCGAGCACCAGCGGGCGGATCCCCTGCGGATCGCGCGCCGCGAACAGGGTGTCCTCGTTCATCCACACCAACGAGAAGGCGCCACGGATCTTCGGCAGGATCTCCAGCGCCCGGTCCTCCAGCGAGCTGTCCGGGTGGTGGGCCAGCAGCTCGGTGAGCAGCGAGGTGTCGTTGGTGGAGACCGGCGCGTGCCGACCCTCCGCGTGCGCCGGCAGCCGCTCCGCCCAGGAGCGCAGGTCGGAGACGTTGATCAGGTTCCCGTTGTGGCCGAGCGCGACCGACCCGTCGGGGGTCGGGGTGAAGATCGGCTGGGCGTTCTCCCAGATGCTCGCCCCGGTGGTGGAGTAGCGGGCGTGGCCGATGGCCAGGTGACCCTGCAGGGTGTCCAGGATCGTCTCGTCGAAGACCTGGGAGACCAGGCCCATGTCCTTGTAGACCAGGATCTGGCGGCCGTTGCTGACCGCGATCCCGGCCGACTCCTGCCCGCGGTGCTGCAGGGCATAGAGGCCGAAGTAGGTGAGCTTCGCGACGTCCTCGCCGGGAGCCCAGACGCCGAACACGCCGCACTGGTCCTGAGGCCCCAGGTCATGTGGGTCGAGCGCCGCGGTGAGCCGTCCGTCGCCGCCGTGCCGGCGCGACCTGGAGTGGTTGACCACACGGCCAGTCTAGGCGGTCGTCCGGCGCTCGCCGAAACCTCAGCACCCGTTCTTTCCGAAACGCCAGGTCAACGGTTCGGCGTCATGATGAGGTGCGATCAAGCGTCATCCTCATGACAACCCACTAGCGATTCGTTGAATCTCCGATGCCGGACAGCAGCCTCGACCCCACCTCAGGTCCTGTCGCCGGGCCCCTCAGCGGGGCATCGGCGCCGCCGGCCTACCCGGGGACCGGTACGCCGTTCGTCTCCGAGCTCGCCGGCGTGGAGCTCTCCACGGAGCGGTCGCTCGTCCCGACGCAGGAGCTCTCCGGTGAGCAGAACCTGGCCGACGTACAACTGATCATCGACAGCCTCACCGCTCTGGCCGGCTTCGGCGTGGCGAGCGTCAGCATCGTGCGCGACGACAGCCTGCAGGCGGTGGCCGTCTCGGGCAGCGCGGCGGCTCGGGAGACGCTCTTCCGTCATCCGACACCGATCAGCGTGCTGGCGGAGGACCTGGCCAGGGCGGACGACTGGGGCCTCTTCAAGTTCGTGCCGGCCGAGCGTCTCGGCGAGAGTCAGCCGTGGGGCTGGGTGCCGGACCTGGAGCCCACCGACGATCCCGGCGCCTGGCACCCGCTCGACCTCCTGGTGGCCCCGTTGCGCGATGCCGAGGGTCGGCTGCGGGCGACGCTCACCGTCGACGTGCCGCGCGACGGCCGGCGGCCGGACGCCGAGCGACGCGCCACCCTCGCCAGGTACGCCGCCCAGGCGGAGCAGGCGATCCTCCGCGCCCTCGCCCGGCGCGGCCTGGCCCGCCAGCTGCGACTCGCCGAGCACGCCCGCGACATCGTCCGCGACGCCTCTCGCCATCTCGGCCCGGACGAGATGATCACCCGGATCGGGCCCCAGCTGCTCGAGGTGTTCCACGTCGTCGGCCTGTGGTTCTTCACCGTCGAGCTGGACGGCAGCACCAGGATCCGCAGGTGCCTGGCCGATGACCGAGCCGACCTCGGCGAGATCGGCCACATCCTGGTGCCGAGCGCCGCCGACGCCGCCCGGCTGTGGGCCGAGCAACGGGTCGGCCACGTGGACCTGCACCGCGAGACCGGCACCACCAGGGTCGGCAGCCTGAATCGGACGGGGCGGATCGCCGAGCTGCGCGAGCTCAGCCGGTCGCACGCGCTGACCTCACTGGTCTGTGCGCCGCTCGGTGCCGGGGACGACTGTCACGGCGCGCTGGTGCTGGCCGGGGCGAGCGGGGTGCCGTGGAGTGAGATCGAGCTGACCGCGGCCTTCGAGCTGGGCAGCGACCTCGGCCGACTGCTGCACCGCTCCCGGACCTATCAGCGTCAGCAGGCGGCGGCCCGCCGGCTGCGCGAGCTGAACGGCCACAAGAGCAACCTGATCGCCACCGTCGCCCACGAGCTGAAGAACCCGCTGACCGCGCTGGGGTGGAACGCCGAGGTGCTCCCCACGACCCGGACGCCGCAGGAGTACGCCGACACCCTGCTGGTGATGATGCGCAACCGCGACCGGACCGAGCGGATCGTCGACGACCTGGCGATGCTCTCCGCGGTCTCGGATCCCGACCAGCTGCCGGCATCACGGCCGGTGGACGTGGGCGCGGCGGTCCGCAGCGCCTACGAGCTGGCGGCGATCCCCGATGCTCCGTCGATCGTGCTCGAGCTGCCGGTACCGCCGCTGTGGGTGGCGGCCGCGCCGGGCGAGCTCGAGCGGGTGGTCCTCAACCTGCTCACCAACGCGGTCAAGTACGCCGGCGACGACCGGGCGCCGATCCTCGTCCGGGTGGCGGCGACGGAGGCGGACGGCACCGACCTGGTCGAGCTCCGGGTGATCGACCACGGCATCGGGATCTCCGAGTCCGATCAGCGACGACTCTTCACCGAGTTCTTCCGCACCACCAATCCCGAGGCGCTCGCCCAGCCCGGCACCGGGCTGGGACTCACCATCGTCGAGCGCATCGTCACCAGCCGGGGCGGCACGGTCGAGGTCGACTCCGCACTCGGCCGGGGCACCACGTTCGTCGTACGGCTGCCGCGGGTCGGGCAGCCGGAAGCGGGGGTGTCGTGAGCGACGGCCCGCCTTCCGCCGATCCGCTCGGCCCGGTCAGCGCCGGCGATCCGGATCTGCAGTTCATCGCCGAGGGGATCACCAGCCTGGTCGGCTTCCGGTCGGTGGCGATCAACATCCGCCGCGGCGACGACTACGAGGTGGTGGCGGTCGCCACCGAGCCGATGATGAGCGTCACCGGGCAGATGCAGACCGCCGAGCAGATCGTCGGCACCCGCTGGTCGAGCGCCCTGCTGGCCGACCTGGTGGAGGGCCAGACCGCCTACGGCTCGTTCGTGCTCACCTCGCCCTCGGAGCCGCCCGAGGAGGTCGGGCTGTGGTGGAACCCCGAGGTGGAGCCCGTCGGCCCCGACGGCTGGGGTCCGTTCGACTCGCTGAACGCCCTCATCCACGACGAGCAGGGCACCATCGTCGGCCTGCTCTCCATCGACCAACCGGTCAGCGGCCGGCGGCCGGACGCGGCCCAGCTGCGCATCCTGGACCGCTTCGCGGAGCAGGCCCGCGCGGCGATCCTGCAGATCCTGGAGCGCGACCAGCTGGCCGAGCGCGCCCGGAACCTGGCGGACGCGCGCGAGTTCCTGCGCCGCTCCACCGCCGACCTGACCATCGGAGACGTCCTCGACGCCAGCTACGACGCGCTGCTGCGCGGCGCCGACGCCGATCACCTGTGGATCGACGCCCGGGGCTCGGACGGCGATGCCCTGTTCTACGCCTCGCCGGAGCTCGAGTGGCGACCCTCGCCGGCGCAGACCGCCCTCGCCCTGGCAAGCCTGGCTCGGCCGCTGACGGCCGAGAGGACGGCCATCTTCACCCGGGAGCAGCTGAGCGAGAACACCGACATCGCCCCCTACGCCGGGGTGCTCGCGGAGGTCATGGACTCCGTCGCCGCCCACTCGATGCTCGTCGCCGCCCTGGGTGACGACACCCGGATCGGCCACCTGGTGTTGTTGCGTGCCGCCGGCCGGCCGCCGTGGAGCCCGGCGGACGTGCGCCAGATCCAGGAGCTGAGTCGAGACGTCACCCGGGTGGTCCAGGCCAACAACTCCTACCTGGAGGAGAAGGCGCTGGTCGAGCAGCTTCGTCGCGCCGACCGGGCACACAACAGGCTCATCGACACGGTCAGCCGTGAGCTGCGGGCACCGCTGATCCAGCTCAGCGAGGGCCTGCAGCAGGTACGGCGCTCCGAGCGCGAGTCGCGGCCCTGGCAACGTGGGCTGGCCATTATCGAGCAGAGCGGCGAGCGGATGGTGAAGATGATCGACGCGCTGCTGCTGCTCTCCCGGCTCAGCGATCCCAGCGTCCCGCCAGCGCGCGACCCGGTCGACCTCGGGCTGGTCGCGATCGGCATCACCGCGCCGTACCGCTCGGCGGTGCAGGAGCACGAGATAGCGCTGGACGTGGTCACGCCGCCGACCCCGGCCGTCGTACGCGGCGATCGGACCGAGTTCGGCGTGCTCGTCGGCCATCTGCTCGAGAACGCGATCGCGGCCACCCCACCGCACGGCCGGGTGCACGTGGAGGTGGCCGACAGCGCCGAGGACGACACCGTGCGGCTGATGGTGAGCGATACCGGCGTCGGCATCCCGGAGATGGCGACCGAGACGATCTTCGGCGAGTTCGTCCGTGGCGCCACCCGCGGCGGCACCGGGCTGGGCCTCGGACTCACCATCGTGGAGCGGATCGCCGAGCGGCATCACGGCAGCATCGAGGTCGACTCGACCCCGGGGATGGGCTCCCGGTTCCGGGTCTCCTTCCCCCGCTCGACCTCCGACTGAGGCCGCGCCCGCTACCCCGCGAGCCGGGCGAGCAGCAGCGCCTCGGCCAGCAGCACCCGCTCGAACTCGGCGAGGTGCAGCCCCTCGTTGGCGCCGTGCGCCCGGGTGTCGGGGTCCTCGACCCCGGTGACGAGGACCTTGGCGTCGGGGAAGGTGTCGAGGAACTCGGCGATGAACGGGATCGAGCCGCCGACCCCCATGTCGATCGGCGGGGTGCCGTCCCAGGCCTCGGTGAACGCGGCCCGGGCGGCGTCGTAGGCGGGTCCGGTGGCCTCGATCCGGGTGGCCTCGCCGGTGTCCACCACCGTGGTGCTCAGCCTCGCCCCCCAGGGCGTGTGGGCCGCCAGGTGCGCCTGCAGGGCACGAATGGCGTTCTCGGCGGTGTCTCCGGGCGCGGTCCGCAGCGAGATCCGGGCACGAGCCGCCGGGACCAGGGTGTTCGAGGCCCCCTCGACCTTGGGCGCGTCGAACCCGGTGACGGAGAGTGCCGGCTTGGTCCACAGCCGCTCGACCGCGGACCCGCTGCCGATCCACTCCAGGCCCAGGACCGCGCCGGACTCGGCCCGCAGCCGGTCCTCGGGGTAGTCGACGTCCGCCGCGGGGCCGGCGTACAGCCCCGGGATGGCGACGTCGCCACGGTCGTCGTGCAGGCTCGCGATCAGCCGGGAGAGCGTCATCACCGCGTCCGGGACCAGTCCGCCCCACATCCCGGAGTGGACCGCATGGGTGAGCGTGCGCACCTCGACGTCCATCCGCACCAGGCCGCGCAGGCTGGTGGTCAGCGCCGGGACGCCGATGTCCCAGTTGCCGGAGTCGGCGATGACGATCACGTCGGCGGCGAGCCGGTCGCGATGGAGCGCGAGCAGCTCCGGGAGAGTGTCCGAGCCGACCTCCTCCTCGCCCTCGATGAACAGCCGCACGGTGACCGGCAGGTCGTCGGCGAGCAGCCGGACGGCGCCGAGGTGACCGGCGATGCCCGCCTTGTCGTCGGCCGCCCCGCGGCCGTAGAGGCGTGCCCCGCGCTCGGTCGGCTCGAACGGCGGGGAGTCCCAGTCGGCGTGGTCGTTCTCGGGCTGGACGTCGTGGTGGGCGTAGAGCAGCACGGTCGGCGCGCCCTCGGGACCCTTCTTCTCCCCGATCACCGCGGGCGGCGCACCCGGCTCGGTGCGCACGATCTCGACCTCGAACCCCTCGGCCGCGAACAGCTCCGCTGTCCGCGCCGCACTCCGTTCCACCTCGCCGGCCCGCGCCGGGTCGGCGCTGACCGACTCGATCCGGACCAGTTCCTCCAGGTCACGGCGGATCCCGGGGAGCAGCTCGGGCAGGCGCCTGCGGAGCTCATCGATGCTGATCTGCGAACCAGTCATGAGACCCGAGGCTATCGGCTCTCAGCCCAGCGGCAGGTACGGCGTCAGGTCGGTGCGCTCCCCCGAGGCCGTCGCTAGCGCCCGATCGAGCGCATCGGCCCAGGCGAGCTCACCGGTGGCGAGCGCGATCCAGGTCGCCGCGTCGGTCTCGATCACCGCCGGCGGCGTACCCCTGGTGTGCCGGACGCCCTCGATGCACTGCACCGCGGCGTACGGCGGGACCCGCACCTCGACCGATCGCCCGGGCGCCCGGGCCTCCAGCAGCGCCAGGTAGTGCTTGGTGAGCAGCCGCAGATCCGCGCGCGCCGTCGAGCCGGCGCGCAGTCGGGCCTGCGCCGCGGCCACCTCGGCGGGCTCGGCGGGCTTGAGTCGGGCGGGCACGGCCCCAGTCTCACACCCCGTGGCCGCCTGCTACGCGCTGATCCCGTTCGGCGGCCTCCTCGGCGGTGGCCTGGTGAGCACGCTCGGGTTCTCCTCGGCGATGCTGATCTGCGCGGCGGCGTACCTGGCGGTGACGATGCTCCCCGCCGTCGACACCACCTGGCGCCAGATCGACGTCCGCGATCCGGCGGCGGCGCGGGCCGGCTGAGGTGGACCGGCCATCCGACCCAGCTGGCTGGTCCGGCTAGCCGACCTCGCGGGGCCGAGGCACCCGCGGGATGCCACCGAGGCGACGCTGGAAGCGGACCCGATCGGCGTGCGCGTCCAGGAGCTCCCACAGCGCCAGGTGCGCCGCCCAGGGCAGCGGCTCGTCGCCGCGGCGCCAGCTCGGCCCGAACCCGATCCACACCGGCACCCAGTCCGCGGCCTCGTCCCAGCTGCCACGGTGCGCCATCAGCATCCGGCGGCGGACCTGGAAGGCCATCCGCTCGCCGTCCACGCAGATCGGCGCCGACCTGACCGGCCAGAGCTGGAGGTCGTGCGTCATCAGCTCCAGCTCGAGGTCGCCGAGCACGCCGGGGTCGACCAGGACGGTCGCGACGTTCTCGTGTGGGCGCCTCATGCAGGCACGCTACTCGACGGCGCCGACCTGACAGCAGATTGTCAGGCGAAACTCAGCGCGCACCCAGGATCGGTGAGGTAACGTGGTCCTTGCCCCGCTGGTGACCCGAGACGCCAGCGGGGTTCTTACATTTCCCACCGGAGCCGGCGACCCCCCGGCACGCGATCACGGCCTGACCGAGACCCGCACCTTCGCGCTCCCGCCGTGGACGTGGGCGTCGCCGGCGTACCTGATCGTCACCTTCTTCCTGGTGCCCGCGCGGTGGAACTTCGGCAGCCGCACCATCCGGCCGGCCGCGACGTAGTCGTCATCGCCGGTGTAGCTCAGCTTCGGCCGGTGGACCCTGACCCGCAGCGCTCGCGGACCCGACCTTGAACCGGCGTTGCCCGCGGCCAGGGTAGCGGCGCCCAGCGTGGGCGTGACCGGTCCCTCGGACGGAGGCCGCTAGCGCCGAGGGCCGCCCCGGGTGTACCGCGCGACACTGACCGGGCTCCGCGCGAGGCTCCCGTGACTCACGGTTTCGTGGGCGCTCCTACCGGCCGCGGCGGAAGGTTGCGCGCTCGCCAGCGACGCGGCTTCGGCGATGCTCACGAACGCCAGCGCAGTGGCGGATACTCACAGCCACGCTTGTTTTTCGTACATTTGTTCGATATCATGAAGTATGTCTCGCTCACAGTCGACCGTCGACCTGGTCGAGGTCGCGTGCGCCAGTCAACGCGCGGCGCAGCGGGCGGAGGTCGAGGTCATGCAGGCCGCGGTCGCCTACGCCGCCCGGCACTCCATCGTGTTGAGTGACCCCGACGTCGCGCCTGGTGTCGATGGGGATGATCGACTGCTGGAGTATCCGGGTCCGGCGGGGGTCTCGGAGTTCGCGATCGCGGAGTTCGCCGCGGCGTTGGGCTGGTCCACCATGGCGGGGCGGGTCTACTTCGCCGACGTGTTGGAGATCCGGTACCGGTTGCCCCGCACCTGGGCCCGGGTCCAGGCCGGGGAGGTCCCGGTGTGGCGGGCCCGGCTCATCACCCGCCACACCGGTGACCTGACCGACCAGGCCGCGGCCTATGTCGATGCCCAGATCGCACCCCTGGCCCACGAGGTCGGCGCGATCCGGTGTGACCGGATCTGCGACCAGGCCCGTGACCTGTACGACCCCGAGACCGCCGAGGCACGCCGCGCCGAGACCGCCGAGACCCGCCATGTCTCCTTCCATGGCCCCGACCACCGACTCGACCAGGGACACCAGGCACTGACCTACCTCGAGGCCACCCTGGACGCTGCCGACGCCGCCGACCTCAACCACGTCCTCGCCGAGATCGCCCACGACCTCCACCTCGCCGGCGACACCGACTCCCTCGACGTACGCCGCGCCAAAGCGCTGGGCCATCTCGCCCGCGGCGACACCCCAGACCCCGCCACGCCCTCCCCCACGGCACATAAGGCCCACACCGCACACACGGACCGGTCGCGCCGGGGCACCACTCGCCGCGGCATCGACCTGGTCGTCCACCTCACCGACAGCGCCCTGACCGGCATCGCCGACTGCCCCACCCTGAAGACCCACCTCAGCCTGGGCCAGGTCCTCGGCTGGATCCACGACCTCGACCCCACCGCGCCACTCACCATCCGGCCCGTCATCGACCTCAACCACGAGACCCACACCACCGGCTACATCCCACCCCCGCGAATGCGCGAACAGATCCTCCTCGCCGAACCCATCTGCGCCTTCCCCTACTGCACCCGAACAGCCACCACCCACACCGACCTCGACCACGTCATCGCCTACCAGCCCGATGCGCCGACACCAGGCATCCCCCAGACCACCACCGACAACCTCGCCCCCCTCTGCCGCACCCACCACCGGCTCAAGACCCACGGCCACTGGCGCTACGACAAGCTCGCCCCCGGCCACTACCTCTGGACCTCCGCCACCGACCGCACGTACCACAAGACCCCCACCGGCACCACCCACCTCCACGACCCGCCCGATCCGAGACGCCCTGAATAGGCCGGTGAGGTGTCTAGCGACCTCACCCGCCGGCCAGCGCCAGCACCTCGTCGACGTGATGGACACCGGGCGCCTCACCGAGCGCCGCCGAGCGGCCGAGCACGCGTTGCAGCGCGGCGTTGGCCGGAGCGCTCAGGCCGTGCAGCCGGGCGAGCAGCACCATCTCACCGTTGAGATAGTCGACCTCACTGCCGGCCCCGCGGGCGAAGCTCTGCCAGGTCGACGGCCGATGACCGCCGTACGACGGCGAGAGGGCCGCCTCACCGGGGTCGTGGCTCAGCTCGGTGGCGGGATCTGCCACGTCGTGGCCGGCGGCCGCGAGCACCGTCCTCGTCTCGGCGAGGATCAGCTGGCGAAGGGCTGCGAGGCGCTGCTCCGGGCCTTCGAGCACGGCGAGCGCGAAGGTGACGTTGCTCAGCACCTTCCAGGCGAGCCAGCGCTCGATGTCCGGTACCGCCTGGCAGAGCCAGTTCGCCTTGCGGAGATCCGCCGCGACCTGCTCGGCGTAGCCGCTCGACCGGCTCGACCGATTCGACCGGCTCGACGCGCCGGCGCCTGCCTGCGGCACCGACGCGGCGCGCCCGGGGTAGGCGCCGATGACCAACTGACCGATCCGCGGCGCGTTCCCCACCTCGACCTCGCCGGGTACGACGTGCCGGGCGGCCACCAACGCGACCCCACCGATCACGCATCCGAAGTAGCGTAGGGCGACCCGCTCCGCGTCGAGCCCGTTCTGGGTGAGCACGATCGCCAGGTCGGCCGCGACCCCACCTCCGGTCACCGGGCGCCAGGCCCACTCGGCAAGTGTCGCCGACGCGTCCTGGCTCTTGACCGCGAGCACCAGCACGTCACCCGGCCGCAGCTCGACCCCGGCGGCACCGTCGGCCACCTCGACGTCGAGGGTGCGGGTGCGGCCGTCGTGGGTGAAGCGCAGGCCGCGCTCCCGGATCGCCGTGTGGGTGGCACCGCGGGAGACCAGCACGACCTCCCGTCCCGACTCCTGCAGGCCCGCGGCGAGCGCGGTGCCGACCGCACCGGCGCCGATGACGACGTAGCGATCGATCCTGGTGGCGGCGAATTCCTCGGTCATGGTTCCTCTACCGGTCGGTCGGCTGGTCGGTCGGCTGGTCGGTCGGCTGGTCGGTCGGCTGGTCGATGGCGGGGGACGGGACGAGCACCGGCGGACGGTAGGCCCGGATCTCGGGCAGCGGGCCGTCGTACCGCTCGACACGGACTCGGACGTGCGCACCGGTGCACCCCTGGGCGAGTGCGGAGGTGCCGATGTCCTCGGTGAGCACGTTGACGTTGCCGTTGACGCAGTCCGCCACCTCGGGCGCGGAGCCGTCGAACCAGGACCCGGTGTGCATCTGGGCGACGCCGGGCAGGACCGCGTCGGTGACCACGACACCGGCCAGCAGGCTGCCGGCCGGGCTGCGCACCAGTGCCACGTCGCCCTCGCCCAGGCCGCGGGCGGCGGCATCCTCGGGGTGCAGCCGGACCGGCTCACGGCCGGCCACCTTGGTCGCCTGGCTGGCCGCACCCATGTCCTGTTGGCTGTGCAGCCGATGACTGGGCTGATTGCACAGCAGATGCAGGTCGAAGGCGGCCGGGACCCGGCGCGGCTCGAGCCAGCTGGCGTGCGGCGGTACGTCGGCCTGCCGGTAGCCGGCCAGCGTCTGGGAGTAGAGCTCGATCCGGCCGCTCGGGGTCTGCAGCGGGTTCGTGTCCGGATCGGCGCGGAAGGCCGCGAAGACCGGGTCGTCGTACGGGATCCGCGGCAGGTCGACCCCGCCAGCCGCCCAGAACTCCTCGAACGGCGGCGCCGCGGGCGAACCCGGCGCGGCCCGCCACTCCTGATAGATCCGGCGCAGCCAGCCGGCCTCGTCCAGGCCCTCGGTGAAGTCGGCGTCGAGCCGGTCGGCGAGATCGGTGAAGATGGCGAACTCGGTGCGGGCCCCGGCGTACGGCTCGACCACCTTGGCGCTGGCGCGCAGCCGGGCGTCCCCGTTGCCGGCCGCCAGATCGTCGCGCTCCAGGGGCGAGGCGACCGGGAGCACGATGTCGGCGTGCCGGGCGGTCGAGGTCCAGTGCATCTCGTCGACCACGAACGTCTCCAGCCGGCCGAGGGCGCGCCGCAGCCGCCGCAGGTCCTGATGGTGATGGAACGGGTTGCCGCCGGCCCAGTAGGCGAGCCGGACGTGCGGGTAGCGGTGGTGGCCGCCGTCGTAGTCGAACCTCTCCCCCGGGTGCAGCAGCAGGTCGCTGATCCGGGCGCACGGGATGAAGTCGGCGACCGGGTTGACGCCCTGCGGGAACGTCGGCAGCGGCACCCTCCGACTGCCGTTGCCGTAGTCGCCCATCGACCCGAAGCCGTGCACGAAGCCACCACCGGGCAGTCCGAGCTGGCCGAGGAAGGCGGCCAGGGTGAGTCCGGCGAAGATCGGCTGCTCGCCGTGCTCGCCGCGCTGCAGGGCGAAGACGACGTTGACCAGGGCCCGCGAGTCCGCCATCTCGTGGGCGAGCGCGCGCAGCCGCTGCGCCGGTGCACGCGAGATCCGTTCGGCCCATTCGGGGGTCTTGGGAACGCCGTCGGCGCGACCGAGCACGTAGTCGCACACCCGGTCGGCGCCGACGGTGTAGCGAGCCAGGAACGCCTGGTCGGCGCGACCCTCGGTGAGCAGCACCCAGACCAGGGCGAGCATCACCGCGGTGTCGGTGCCCGGCAGGATCCCGATCCACTCCGCGCCCAAGTCGGCGAAGGCGTCGTCGCGCTGCGCGGACAGGGAGACCACCCGGGTGCTCGCGCCGACCCGGCGGGCCGCGGCGGAGCCGAGGTGCCGGTGGTGTCCGCCGGGGACCACCCAGGTGTTGGAGCGACGCAGGCCGCCGAAGGTGACCAGCAGCTCGGTGTGCCGGTCGACCTCGGCCCAGGAGACCGGCCGCGCGCGCAGATCGAGGTCGCCCTGGCGTCCGATCAGGTGGGGCAGCAGCACCATGCTGGCACCCCGGCTGTAGTCGTTGACCGACCTGGTGTAGCCCCCGATCCGGTTGAGGAAGCGGTGCAGCTGGCTCTGTGCGTGGTGGAACCGGCCGGCGCTCCCCCAGCCGTAGGAGCCGCCGAAGATCGCGGAGTTGCCGTACTGCTGCCGGACCCGGCTCAGCTCGCCGGCCACGAGATCGAGCGCGGTCGGCCAGTCCACCTCGACGTAGACGTCGTCCGGGTCGCCGCGGGTCTCGTCCGGCCCGGGGCCGCGCTCCAGCCAGCGCCGCCGTACGGCCGGCCGGGCGACCCGGGAGGCGGCCCGATGAGCGCCGGCGACGTTGCCGATCGCGGGCGCGGGGTCGATCTCATCGGGGTGCGGACGTACGTCGAGCAGCTCGCCGTCCTCGTCCACACTGGCGAGGAAGGAGCCCCAGTGCGCGCTCGACTCGACGGTCCTCATCGGGTCCCCCTCATCGGGTCCACCTCATCGGGTCAGCCCCAGTTCGACGGCCCCGTCGTAGCGGTCGTCGATGTGGATGACCTCGCGCCCGGCGGCGTCCAGGATGCTCGCCGCGGTGCCGGCCCGGAAGCCACCGGCACAGTGCACCCAGGTACGGCGACGGGGCAGCTCGTCGAGCCGAGCCGTGAGCTCGTGCAGCGCGAGGTGCACGGCACCGGGCAGGTGCCCGGCGGCGTACTCCTCGACCCGGCGCACGTCGAGGACGAGGTCACCGGCCACCCGCTCGGTGGCCAGCTCCTTGAAGCTCGCCCTGCGGTAGCCGCGGCGCGGCACCGCCGGCGCGAGCGCGTCGAGCGACCCCCAGGCGGCCTCGAACTCCTCGCGGCCGATCCGGGCGAGTGCGCGTCGCGCGGTCAGCAGGTCGGCCGCCGTCTCCCCGATCACGACCAGCGGTTCGTCGTACGGCGTCAGCCAGCCGACGTAGGTGGCGAACTGACTGCCCAGACCGATGCTGAGGGTCCGGACGAGGTGGTCGGCGGCGAAGTCGGCGCCCGGCCGCAGGTCGACCACGTGTGCACCGGTGTGCAGCAGTCGGGCCAGCGCGGTCGGCGTGAGCGGCTCGGGCAGACCGAGCTCGGGCAGGCTCGGGCCACGCAGGTTCCTCGGCGCCATCTCGGCGTAGTAGGCGGGATAGGCGCCGAGGCCGGCGATCAGCTCGTCGGCGAAGCTCTGCTCGTCGGCGGCCAGCAGCGCCACGTTGGCGCCGCGCTCGGCAGCGATCGTCGACTGGTCCTGGCCGCCGCGCGCGACGGCCGGAGCGGCGGCGCAGAAGCTGCCGAAGCCGTGGGTCGGACAGAGCACCGTGTCGCCCGGCAGCGCACCGAGGCGGTGGGCCGAGCGGTACTGGGCGAGGCTGAGCTCACGGGTGCGGGCCGGATCGACCAGATCGGTGCGGCCGACGGTGCCGTAGAGCAGCGAGCCGCCGCTGAACAGCACCGGCGGCTGCGTCACCGCGGCGGTGTCGGTCACCAGGTAGGAGAGATGGGTGTCGGTGTGGCCGGGAGTGGCCAACACCCGGATCGCCAGGGTGCCCAACGCCAGCACCTGGTCGTCGTGCAACGGCAGTCGATCGAAGTCGACCTCGTCGGCCGCGTTGATCCCGTACGCCGCTCCGGCACGCCGGGCCAGCTGGAGACCCCCGGTCAGGTAGTCGTTGTGGATGTGGGTCTCCAGCACGCCGGCCAGGCCCGGACCGTCCTCGAGCAGCGTCTCGACCCGGTCGATGTCGCGCTGCGGGTCGATGACGACGCTGACGGTGCCGTCGTCGACGAGATAGCTGCGGTTGCCGAGATCCGGGGTCTCGATGGTGCGGATGCGCATCTGCCAGCTCCGTGCTCACAGGCCCTTGCCGGGATTGAGGATGTGGTGGGGGTCGAGTGCGTGCTTGATCGCGCGCTGCACCGCTCGCGTCTGGGGACCGAGCTCGCGGTCGAGCCAGTCCCGCTTGAGCGCGCCGATGCCGTGCTCGCCGGTGACCGTGCCGCCGAGCTCGATCGCCAACGCGAAGATGTCGTCGCCGGCGGCGACCACCTCCGCCGGCACCTCGCCCGGCGCCTGGCCCGGCGCTTCGGCGGCGTAGCCGATGATCGGATGCAGATTGCCGTCGCCGGCGTGGGCGAAGGAGTAGACCTCGACGCCGTGTCGCCGGGCGATCCGGTCGACGCCCGCGAACGCCTCGGGCAGGCGTGAGCGTGGCACGCAGATGTCCTCGATGAGCGCGTGGGCGACGGCCTCGATCGAGGGCAGCGCCAGCCGACGCGCGGCGACCAGAGCCTCCGACCCGGCCTCGTCGAGGCCGACCTCGACCCAGGTGGCCTCCTTGCCGAGGAGCTCGGCGATCGCGGCGATCTCGGTCTCGGCACCGGTCCCGTCGGCCTGGGCGATCACCAGCGCGCCGCCGCGATCGGCGTAGTCGGTGCCCTGGACCCGGTCGATCACGGCGAGGGTGTGGTGGTCGAGCAGCTCCAACATCGACGGCTGCCACCGGGCCCGGCCGATCGCCGTACAGGCGGCCGCCGCGGCGGCGACGTCGGGGAAGGTGGCCGCGGCGGTCAGCGTCACCGCCGGTCTCGGGTGGAGCCGCACGGTGGCGCCGACCACGACGCCGAGGGTTCCCTCCGAGCCGACGAAAAGCGAGGTCAGGTCGAGACCGGCGACGCCCTTGAGCGTCGCCCGGCCGGTGTGGATCAGGGTGCCGTCGGCGAGCACCACCTCGAGGCCCAGGACGGCCTCCCGGGTCACGCCGTACTTGAGGCAGCGCAGACCGCCGGCGTTGGTGGCGATGTTGCCGCCGACGGTCGAGATCGCCGCGCTGGCCGGATCCGGCGTGTAGCGCAGCCCGTACGCCGCCGCGGCGCGGTCCAGCTCGGCGGTGATGACGCCGGGCTGGACGGTGGCCGTCTGGTCGTCGACGTCGATGGCGAGGATCCGGTCCAGCCCGCTCAGGTCGAGCACCACGCTGCCGGCGCCGGCCAGCGCTCCGCCGGCCAGTCCGGTGCCGGCGCCGCGCGGCACCACCGGCACCCGGTGCTCGTGGGCGATCCGGAGGGTCTCGCGGACGTCGTCGACCCGCTCCGCGCGCACCAGCGCGGCGGGCAGCCCGACCGGGCGCGCCCCCGACCGGTCGACGGCGGCGACGGCGAGGTCCGCAGGGTCGGCGGAGACGCTGCCGAACCGGCCGACTCCGGCGCGGAGCCGTTCGAGGAGGTCGGCCGGCACAGTCACCGGCACGGTCATCGCGGGATCTGGTGGACGATCGCCGGCGCTCCGGCACCGAGCTTGAGATGCTCCAGGAAGAGGATGACGGTCGCGGCCACCGAGCGGTGGCTGAGGTCGTTGAGCACGTCATGGTGGGCACCGGTGATCAGCCGCAGCTCGGCGCCGTCGACATCGCGGAACTCGTCGAAGGCGTCGGCGGCCAGGGTGACCGGGTCGGCGCTGCCGTGGAGGACGAGGACCGGCTTGTCGGTGGGCGCCGGGACGAGCCCCGGCGGGACCGGCAGGCTCAGGCTGCCGCGGTCGAACTCCGGGTCCTCGCTGAGCACACGACGGTGCGCCGGACAGGCCGAGCGGGCCTCGAGCTCGGCGTCCCAGTCGGTGGACCCCGCGCTCTGCGGGGTCTCGGATCCGGAGATCCCGGACCCAGCGGTGTCGGCCGAGGGCAGCGCGAGACCGGCGATCACCGCCGCATCCACCCGCGGGTCCGCGGCGAGCGCCGCCGCCACCGCGGCGCCGGTGTCGGCCCCGAGGAGCACCTTCGGCGCCGGCAGGTCGGCGTCGTCGAGCAGGTCGGCGACCCGATCCCGGGCGGCGTCGAGGTCGTCCAGGTCGATCTCGACGTAGCGCACCTTGTAGGCGTCGGCCGACAGACGCCGGCCGAGCCGGCCGTACGTCGCCGCGCTCTCTCCGCGGCCGGGCAGCAGGATCAGGGTGCCACGCGGGGCGAGGCCGTCGGGCTCGTCCCAGGCGGCATGCGAGGCGGCGTGCGAGGTGGCAGCGGGCAGCACAGTCGAGGTCATCTCACCACGGTCACCCCGCGGACCGGATCCCGTCCAAGATTTGTCTTCTCACTCGATCGACAAAGAACCTTGATAGATGGCCGAACGCCTGCCGTCCTCGTCCCGATCTGGGACCATCGGCGCATGACCAACGCGGCGGAGTGCTCGGCGACGAGATCCACGAACGGGCCCCGCTCGCGGGGTCGGCTCCGTCCGTCCGGCGTGCTCGCCGCCGGCGTCATCCTGTTGGTCTCGAGTGGGATCGTCCTGATCTCACCTCTCCTGGGTCACGTCACCCTCCTCGACAGATCGGACCAGCGCGCGGTGGCGTTCGGATGGCCGTTCGCGTGGCTTCACCAGGATCAGCGGGCCGTGGACCCGCCGTTCCCGACGACCACCGGGTTCTACTCGCCGCTGGAGAACCCCACGTCGCTCTCGTGGGTCATGCTCCTGCTCGACGTCGCCGTCGTCGTCGCGGCCCTGGCGGCCGTCCTCGCCCTCCTGGTCAGCGGCTTGCGCCGCATCCGTCGCTGACCCTGGGCGACCGCGGCGCTCCGCGATCCGAGACCTGACCGGATCCCGGCGGCGGCCCGCTACGATCTAAACATGACTAATTCGCTTGACATTGAGCACCTAAGGACGCTGATCGCGATCGCGGAGTGCGGCGGGTTCAGCAAGGCGGCCACCGTGCGCCACCTCAGCCAGCCGGCGCTGAGCCAGCATGTGCGACTGCTCGAGCGAGGCCTGAAACGGAAGCTGTTCGTCAAGGACGGCCGCCAGATGCGCTTCACCGCGGAGGGCGACCGGGTCCTCGCCGAGGCCCGCCACCTGGTGGAGATGCACGACGAGGTGATGCGACGCCTCGCGGTCGAACAGCACACCGCGATCACCGTCGGCTCCACCGAGCACGCCGCCGAGCAGGTGCTCCCGGAGATGCTGCGCGTGATCCGCGACGCCTTCCCGGATGCCACCACCCGGTTCGAGATCGGCCGCTCCACCCGGCTGGCCGACGAGATCACCCGCGGCACCCTGGACCTCGCCTTCGTGCTCGACCCCAGCGGCAGCGGCGCCGGGCACGAGGTCGGCCAGCTCCCGCTGCATTGGTACGCCGCCCCGGGCTGGACTCCGCCCGAACCCGGCCGGCCGCTCCACCTGGTGGCCTTCGAGGAGCCGTGCGGCCTGCGCGAGCAGGCCCTGCAGCTGCTCTCCGCCGCCGGCCGGATGGTCGAGGTGACGGCACAGTCGAGCACTCTCGAGGGCGTGCTGGCCGGCGTACGCGCCGGACTCGGGGTCGCGCTGCTGCCGAGTGCCGGTGGCCGGCCCTTCGGCCTGACCCGACGCCGCGATCTGCCCACCGCCGGCACCGCCGCCCTGCGCCTGATCGCGCGGCGCGGCCTCGACCCGGCCGTCGCCGAGACCGCCCGCATCGCCGGCGAGACGTTCTTCTCCCGCCCTGCCCTTGCCCTCGTCCCACAGTCCCCAGGAGCCTGATCCCATGACCTCCCACACCGGCCGCGCCGCGGTGCTCACCACCGCCGAGGAGCTGGCCGCCGACCTGACCGCCTCCCGGCCCCCGATCGTGCTGGACGTGCGCTGGAGCCTGGGCGGCCCGCCGGGGCACGGCGAGTATCGGGGCGGCCACATCCCGAGCGCGGTCTACGTCGACCTCGACGCCGAGCTGGCCGGCCACGGCGGCGACCCGACGAACGGCCGGCACCCGTTGCCCGACCCGGTCGATCTCGAGGCGGCGATCCGCCGCTGGGGCATCCACGACGACGACCGGGTGGTGGCCTACGACGCGAGCGGCAATCTCGCCGCCGCCCGGGCCTGGTGGCTGCTGCGCTGGGCCGGCCTCGCCGATGTCCGGCTGCTCGACGGCGGCCTGGCGGCCTGGACGGCCGCCGGCGGCCCGCTGTCCACCGACGAGGTGACGCCCACCCCCGGCGACGCGAGCGTCCGGCCCGGCTCACTGCCGGTGCTGAGCGTCGAGGAGGCCGCCTCCTGGCCGCGACACGGCGTCCTCCTCGACGCCCGGGCACCGGAGCGCTACCGCGGCGAGAGCGAGCCGATCGACCCGAAGGCGGGTCACATCCCCGGCGCCCACAACGCGCCGACCGGGGACAACCTGACCGCCGACGGACACTTCCGCCCGACCGAGGAGCTGCGGGATCGGTTCGCCGCGCTGGGCGCGACCGAGCGGCCGGTGGCGGCGTACTGCGGCTCCGGGGTGACGGCCGCCCACCAGCTCGCCGCGCTCGCCATCGCCGGTGTCGAGGGCCGGCTCTACCCGGGGTCGTGGTCGCAGTGGAGCAACCTCGACCGGCCGGTGGCGACCGGCGCCGAGCCGGGTCGAGGGGCCGGACGGACCGGTCGATAACCCCCGGCTATCGGATCCCATACCTCATACCTGTTGGACCGGGCGTTCCGGCGCCCGTAGCGTCGTACCAGGCCCACCACCCGGCGGTTGCAACTCGGCGCGGGAGCCTCATCGGCCTAAATATCAGTAACTCAGTCAACAAACACATTTAAGTGTGTCCTTCCGAAAGGAGCTCCCCGATGACCCTCGCACTCACCACCGGCCAGAGCATCCCGGCCACCGCCGCGAAGACCGTCGAGTTCATCAGCCTCTCCCATCTCAACCCGGCCACCGAGCTCAACCCGATCAAGACCCGCGGCATCGAGCTGAGCTACTTCCGCACCTACGTGCGCGCCCTCGAGGACGGCGGCTACGACTACACCCTGCTGCCCTACGGCTCCGGCACGGCGGACTCCTTCGTGGTCGCCTCCGCCGTCGGAGCGCTCACCGAGCGGATCAAGCCGATCGTCGCGCTGCGACCGAACACCGCACTCCCCCAGGTCGCGGCACAGCAGCTCGCCACCCTCGACCAGCTCACCGAGGGCCGTGCCGTGGTCCACCTGATCTCCGGCGGCTCCGATGCCGAGCAGGCCCGGCACGGCGACTACCTGCCCAAGGAGCGCCGCTACGCCCGCACCTCGGAGTACATCGACCTGCTGCGCCGCAGCTGGACCGAGAAGGCGCCGTTCAGCCACGACGGCGAGTTCTACTCCTTCGACGGCTTCGGGCCCGGCTTCGCGCCGTACGGCGACACCATCCCGATCTCCATCGGTGGCTCGTCGGATGAGGCCTTCGAGGTCGGCGGCGCCAAGGCCGACGTGTTCAGCTTCTGGGGCGAGCCACTGGCCGACATCCGTGGGCAGATCGAGCGGGTCAACGCGATCGCGGAGCGCCACGGCCGACCGAACCCCCGGATCTGGGTGACCTTCCGCCCCATCATCGCCAAGACCGACGAGCTGGCCTGGGCGAAGGCGCACGACTACGTCGGCAGGATCGCCGACACCTTCGCCAAGGCGGCGTTCGGCAAGCAGCTGCACGCCCAGGGCGAGCCGCAGAACGTCGGCTCGAAGCGCGCGCTGGAGTTCGCCGCCAAGTCCGACCTCTACGACCGCGCACTGTGGACCAGGACCGCCGCGGCCACCAACGCCACCGGTGCCTCCACCGCACTGGTCGGCTCGCCGGAGACCGTCGCCGCCGCGATCCTCGACTACGTCGACCTGGGCGCCGACCTGGTCTCGATCCGCGGCTACGACACCCTTGCCGACGCGGTCGACTACGGTCGCTACGTCCTGCCGCTGGTCCGCCAGGAGCTGGCCCACCGCGAGGCCACCGGCCAACGCGGCCGCCTGCAGGCGGAGCACCCGGGCAACTACGGTCCGGAGTACGCCGGCTACGCCACCGCCCGCCGCGGCGAGGTGGAGAGCGCGTGACCACGGCGGCCGAGCGGACCTTCGCGCTGCCCACCCCGGCACTGGGCGCGGACGACCTGGCGACGGTGAGCGCCGAGGTGGCCACCACCGCCGCCGCCTACGACCGCTCCGGCGCCGTCCCGATCGAGGGCCTGCGGGTGGCGCATGCGGCCGGCCTGCTCACCGCCACCGTCGGCACCAGCTGGGGCGGTCCGGGCCTCGGCCCGCGCGACGCCGCGCGGATCGTCACCGCGCTCGGTCAGGGCGACCCCTCGGTCGCACTCATCGCGGCGAACACCCTGATGGCGCACGCCGCGCAGGCCGCTCACCCGCACTGGCCCGCGGAGCTGTACGCCGACCTGCTGGCCCGCTCGGTGGTCGGTCCGGCGCCGGTGAACGCGATCCGGGCCGAGCCCGAGCTCGGTGCGCCGGCGCGCGGCGGCCTGCCGACCACCACCGCCACCCGGACACCGGACGGCTGGTCGCTGAGCGGTCACAAGGCCTACGCCACCGGCGGCACCAGCCTCGCCGTCCACCTCGTGTGGACCGTCGCCGACGAGCCGGGGCGCACCGGCGAGCCACGGGTCGGGCACGTCATTGTCCCGGCCGACTCGCCCGGGATCGCCTGGATCGAGACCTGGGATCATCTCGGGCTGCGCGCCTCGAACACTCACGACGTGGTCTACGACGACGTCCGGCTGCCGGCGGAGGCGTTCGTCGAGATCCCGCGCGGCGCCGACGGGGTCTACCGCGACCCGGCGGCGACCACCGGACCCACCGGCTTCGCCCACCAGGCGCTCTACCTGGGCGTCGCCAAGGCGGCCCGGGCCGCCTTCGTCGACTTCGCTCGCACCCGGGTGCCGGCGGCGCTGGGCCGACCGATCGCCCAGACCGAGCGGATTCAGGCGGTCGCCGGCGAGATCGACCTGCAGATCACCGTCGCCGAGACTCTGCTGCACGGCGCGCTGCTGCGCCTGGAGGCCGGCGACGACGGCGTCCTGGCGGAGCTGTCGAACATCAAGGTCGCCATCGGCCGCGCCGTCATCGGCGCCGTACAGACGGCCGTCGGCGCGCTGGGCAACCCCGCCCTGAGTCGCCACCATCCGCTGGAGCGGCACCTGCGGGACGTGCTCTGCGTGCGCGTCCATCCGCCGCAGGAGGACACCGTGCTGCTCGCCTCCGGGCGCCGCGTCCTGGCCGCCTGACCCCGTCGACCACCCCCACCACGAGCCCTTCCCGCCACCCATGTCACGGAGAACACCCATGAAGCCGTCTCTGTCCGCACGCCGCGGTCGCCGATCTCCCACCCGGACCCTCCGAGCCGCCGTCGGCATGTTCGCCGCGGCGCTCCTGGTCACCGGCTGCGGCGGGGGCTCCGGCGGCAGCAGCGGCTCCGGCTCGGGCGGATCGGCCGCCGGGGGCAGCATCACCTTCCTGATCGACTCGCTGGGTGACACCTGGGTGCCCAACAGCTCCTCGATCTCCAGCTTCCAGGGCAATGTCTGGAACCAGATCGCCGACAAGCTCGTCTACGTCGACGACAAGGGCAAGGCCTCACCCTGGATCGCCACCAGCTGGAAGCACAACAGCGACTACACCGAGTTCACCCTGAAGCTGAGGTCGGGCGTGACCTTCTCCGACGGCGAGAAGCTCAACGCCGCCGCGGTGGTCGCCAACCTGGACTACTGGGCCAAGGGGCAGAGCGACAAGGGCATCGCCCCGATCGGCCTCTTCCCGAAGACCTACACCGGCGCCAAGGCCGTCGGCGCGACCACCGTGAAGGTCGACTTCAGCTCGCCGACGCTCGGCTTCATCCCGGTGCTCGGCTACGCCGGCAGCATCCTGATCGCGCCGAAGGCGCTGGCGGGCTCGGCGACCCAGCAGGCCGACCTCGCCACCGACTACGGATCGGGCCCCTACACGGTGAAGTCGTGGAAGAGCGACGACAACGTCGTCCTGGTCAAGCGCAAGGACTACGACTGGGGTCCGGCGGCGAGCGGCAACACCGGCGCGGCCCACCTCGACCAGATCACCTACAAGGTGAACGCCGACCCGGCCGTACGCACCGCGGCCGTCCAGTCGGACCAGGCACAGGTGGCCTACAACCCCACGCCCCAGCAGATCACCCAGCTGCAGTCCGGCGGGTTCACCGTCTACACCCCGGTCTACCTCGGCTTCACCTACGGCTTCGCGCTGAACACCAAGACCGCGCTGTTCAGCGACACCAAGGTGAGGCAGGCGGTCCAGCACGGCATCGACCGTGACGAGATCCTCTCCACCGTCTACACCTCGGACTGGAAGGCGGCGACCTCGTTCTTCAACCAGACCGTCCCCGGCGTGGCCGACGAGAGCTCCGAGTTCGGCTACGACCCCACCGAGTCCGCCAAGCTGCTCAAGCAGGCGGGCTGGACCAAGGGCAGCGACGGCTACCTGACCAAGGACGGCACCGAGGCCGACCTGACGCTGTACGCCAACCCGTACCTGCCGACCTCCAAGCAGGTCGACCAGCTGGTGGCCACCCAGCTCGGCAAGCTCGGCTTCAAGGTCACCGTGCAGGCCTACGACGTGATCACCTACGGCGAGAAGGTGGTGATCGGCAGCTCCTCGGTGCCGGCCTACGAGATCACCCGCTCGATCGGTGACGCCTCCACCGCCGCCAACGTCTTCACCAGCGCCGATGGGGGCGAGAACTGGTTCAACCTCGGCACCTCGGACGTCACCCTCAACAAGCTGCGCACCCAGATCAGCGGCGCGACCGACCCCGACAAGCGCAACGTCGAGCTGGCCGAGCTGCAGAAGTACGTGCTCGAGCAGGCCTACTACATCCCGATCACCCAGATCGTGCAGCGCCCGCTGGTGACCTCGGCCTCGCTCAAGGGGCTCGTCGAGGACAGCACCGCGTTCCCCAGCTTCCGCAACGCCACCCTCGGCTGAGCGTGCCGTCGGCGTCGTGACACCTCTGGAAGGAGCCCGATGAGGAACACCTACCTCGGCTACCTGCTGACCCGCGTCGTCCAGGCGATCGTGGTGATCCTGGTCGCCTACGTGGTGACGTTCGCGGTGATCAGCATCCTGCCGGGCGACCCGGTCTCCGGGATGCTGAACAACCCGGAGAACGGCTTCACGCCCGACCAGGTCGACAAGATCGTGGCCTACTACAAGCTCGACCAGCCGATCTACGTCCAGCTCTGGCAGTCGCTGAGCCGCTTCCTCACCGGCGACCTCGGGATCTCGCTGCGAAGCAACCTCCCGGTCTCGCACATGATCGGCTCCGTCGCCGGCTCGACGTTCGCGCTGGCCGGGGAGGCGTTGCTGGTCGCCCTGGTGCTCGCCTTCGCCATCGGGTACGGCACCTACGCACTGCCGAGGTGGGCCGGCCGGGACGTGCTGCGGGCCTTCCCGTCGCTGTTCCTCTCGGTGCCCAACTATGTGATCGGGATGATCGTCCTGGTCGTCTTCTCCTTCCACCTCGGGCTGTTCTCGGTGGTCGACTCCCAGGGCGGTACGGCGACCTTCTTCGCCGCCCTCACCCTCGGCATCCCGGTCTCGGCTCAGCTGGCCGAGGTGGTGATCGCCAACCTCAACGGCGAGGCCGGCCAGGAGTACGCGACCGTCGCCCGCTCCCGGGGGCTGACCCAGGGCCGGCTGTTCGTGCTACACCTGCTCAAGCCGTCCGCGCTGCCGGTGGTCACGGTGATCGCGCTGATCGTCGGCGAGCTGCTCGGTGGGGCGGTCATCACCGAGCAGATCTTCGGTCGCGACGGGCTGGGCAACCTGGTGCAGCAGTCGGTGACCACCCAGGACACGCCGGTGATCCAGGCGGTCGTCTCACTCGCCGCCGTCATCTTCGTGGTGGTCAACCTGGCCGCCGACCTGGTCTACCCGCTGCTGGATCCGCGGGTGCGCGCCACCCACCGGATACGCCGGAGGGTCCCGGCGACCCGCTCGGCGCCGTTCACCCCCTCGGCCCTCACCTCCACCGGAAAGGCTGGCTCGCGATGAGCGTCTCAATCCTCACCGGACCGAGCGGCGTGCGCGCCGGCCGCCGCTGGGCCCTGGCCGTGCCACCCACCGTGATCGGTTCCTTCCTGGTCGTCGCGGTGATCGTGGCCTGGTCGGTGGCGCCCGGGCTGTTCGCCCATCAGAACCCGAAGGCCGGCGTACCGTCGCAGAAGCTGCTGCACCCCAGCGGCGCTCACCTGTTCGGCACCGACGAGCTCGGCCGGGATCTGTTCGCCCGGGTGGTGCACGGGGCGGCCTCGTCGGTCACCAGCGCCCTGGTCGCGGTCGCGATCGGCGTCATCGTGGGCAGCCTGCTCGGCCTGATCGCCGGGTTCTTCGAGGGCTGGACCGACATCGTGATCGCCCGGTTCGTCGACGTCCTGCTGGCCATCCCCGGCTTCCTGCTCGCGGTGGCGATCGTCAGCGCGCTCGGGTTCAAGACGATCAACGCCGCCATCGCCACCGGGATCACCGCCATCGCGGTCTTCGCCCGGGTGATGCGCTCGGAGGTGATCAAGGTCCGCAAGGCGACCTTCATCGAGGCCTCCTATCTCCAGGGCGGATCGCGGTGGCGGATCGTGCTCACCCACGTGCTGCCCAACGCCTCGCGCTCGATCGTGCCGCTGGCGGTGCTGCAGTTCGGCCTGGCCATCCTGGTCATCGCCGGCCTGGCCTTCCTCGGGTACGGCGACCCGCCGCCGGCCTCCGACTGGGGCCGGCTGGTGGCCGACGGCGAGCAGTATCCGTTCGCTGCCTGGCTCATCTACGCACCGGCGGCGGTCATCGTCGTCACCGTCCTGTCCCTCAACCGGATCAGCCGCTGGCTGCGCCGCAACGCCTGAGCGCCCGTGACCGCCCCTCCAGTCCGCCCGCAGGAGAACCCCATGATCAGCACGCGCGCCGCCCACACCGGCGAGCTCCCGGCCATCTCCCCACCGCTGCTCCGGGTCGACGGCCTCTCGGTCGCCTACGGCGGCAACGAGGTGGTGAGCCAGGCGAGCTTCGTCCTGCAGCCGGGCCGGAGCCTGGCACTGATCGGCGAGTCGGGCTCGGGCAAGTCCACCATCGCCCGGGCCGTGCTGCGGCTGCTCCCGCGCGACCTCGCCCGGACCCGTGGCCGGGTCGAGTTCGGCGGAGAGGAGATCCTCGGCATGCGCGAGCGGCACTTCCGCCGGCTCCGCGGCAGCGAGCTCGGCTTCGTGCCGCAGGATCCGTCGAACTCGCTGAACGCGGTGCGAACCATCGGTGCCCAGGCCCGGGAGGCGACCGCACTGCGGTCGGAACGGCTCACCAAGAGGGCCCGCGAGGAGCTGGTGCTGGAAACCTTCGCCCAGGTCGGACTGCACGACCCACGGCGGGTCTACGAGTCCTACCCGCACGAGCTCTCCGGCGGCATGCTGCAGCGTGTGCTGATCGGGCTCACCGTGATCCCGCGCCCGCGGCTGATCGTGGCCGACGAGCCGACCTCCGCACTCGACGTCACGATCCAGAAGCGGATCCTGGACCTGCTCACCGACCTGCAGCACTCGCTCGGGATCAGCCTGCTGCTCATCACCCACGACCTGGCGATCGCGGCCGACCGCACCGACGGCATCGTCGTGCTCAAGGACGGCACCGTCCAGGAGGCGGGCGCCACCGCCGAGGTGTTCGCGGCACCGGCCTCCGAGTACGCCCGCGAACTGCATGCCGACGTGCCCTCGCTCAACCCGCAGCGCTACCGGGAGCTGAGGGCACCGGTCGACGTACCGGAGGTCGACGTACCGGAGGCGGCGCCGAAGATCGAGTTCCGCACCGTCACCAAGACCTTCGCCGTGGACGGCCGCGAGCTGGCCGCGGTCGAGGACGCCTCCTTCCGGGTGGCCTCGGGCACCACCCATGCGCTGGTCGGGGAGTCCGGGTCGGGCAAGACCACCACGGTGCGGCTGCTGTTGGGCCTGGAGTCCCCGGATCGCGGCGAGATCCTGCTGGACGGCGAGGCGGTGCACGGGCGCTCGCACCAGTCGCTGCGCTCGGTACGCCGCCACCTGCAGCTGGTCTACCAGAACCCGTTCACCTCCTTGGATCCCACCTGGCGGATCGGGCGGATCGTCGCCGAGCCGCTCGACCGGTACGGCGTGGGCAGCCGGACCGAGCGGCGCCAGCGGGTGCGCGAGGCGCTGCAGGCGGTCGGGCTGGGCGAGCATCTGCTCTCCCGGCGCCCGACGGCGCTCTCCGGCGGACAGCGACAGCGGGTGGCGATCGCGCGGTCGCTGGTGCTCCGGCCGGAGGTGATCGTGCTCGACGAGCCGACCTCGGCACTCGACGTCAGCGTGCAGGCCGGCATCTTGGAGGTGCTGGTCCGGTTGCAGGCCGAGCTCGGGCTCACCTACGTGTTCGTCTCCCACGACCTGGCGATCGTGCGCCAGATCGCCGACTCGGTGACGGTGATGCGGCAGGGCCGGATCGTGGAGCAGGGCCCGGTCGGCCGGGTCTTCGCCCACCCGTTCACCGACTACACCCGCGAGCTGATCGCCTCCATCCCCGGCGGCCGATCCCGCACCGAGCCGGCGGCGTACGAGGCCGACACCGCCCTGCGCGCCTGAGCACGTGTGCCGAGTACGTGTGCCGAGAGGAACCCAATGACCCAGCTGATCCCCGCCCCGACGACCGAACCGCCGGCCCGGACGCGCCCACTGCGCCTCGGCTTCAACACCCGCGTCTCCTTCAGCAGCGGTCCGGGCGGGGCCGCGCGGGGACTGCGCGAGGGCATCGAGCTGTTCAGGGTGGCCGAACGCCTCGGCTACCAGTCCGGCTGGTGCTACCAGCGGCACTTCGACAACTACCTCTCCGCACCGTTCCCGTTCTTCGCCGCCGTCGCCCAGCACACCGAGCGCATCACGCTGGGCAGCGCGGTGATCGCGATGCGCTACCAGGATCCGATCCTGCTGGCCGAGAACGCCGCCACCGCCGATCTGCTGGCCGACGGCCGGGTGCAGATCGCGATGAGTCACGGCCGCGGCCAGTTCGACGGCGTCTTCGGCGGTGTCCTCGGGGACGACCGGAGCGAGGGCCGCCGCCGGCTGACCCGCTTCCTCGACGCGGTCGAGGGCAGGACGCTGGACACGGTCACCGACCCGGCGGACGGGTTCGTGCCCGGCACCGAGCTGCGGGTGACCCCGCACAGCGAGACGCTCCGCTCCCGGCTGTGGTACGGCGCCGGGCACATCGCCTCCGCGGTCGAGGCGGCGCAGCAGGGCCTGCGGCTGATCACCGGCACGATCCTGCACGACGTCACCGACGAGACCTTCTCCGACTATCAGGCCCGGCTCATCGCCGAGTATCGCGGCGCCTGGACCGGCCCGACCGCCGCGCCACCGGTGGCGGTCGCGGCCTCGGTGCTGCCCGGCCCGACCCCGGAGCTGCGCGAGCTCTACCGCGCCTACGACCTGGAGCGCCGCACCAAGGGCCCGGCCGCCTCCAAGCCCCGCGGTGCGCTGGAGCAGACGTTCACCACCGACCGGCTGCCGCCGGGTCTGCTGGTCAGCCCGGTCTTCCAAGGTGACCCGGACCAGGTGGCCGCCTCGGTCCTGGCCGATCCCGGGCTGCGCGCCGCGGACGAGCTGGTGCTCTTCCTGCCGCCCGGCTTCGGGCTGGCGCAGAACATCCGGCTGCTCACCGACATGGCGCGCCACGTCGCGCCGGCGCTGGGGTGGACCCCCGGCGGGTGAGGCTCCTGCGCTATCGCGTGCAGGCGGTGATCGGGAGCGTGCCGGCCCGCACCGCCGGGACGTCACCCCTCAGCACGGTGACGCCGTTCGCGGTCCGGACGCAGTACTCGGCGCCGCCCGGATCCGGCGCCGGTGCCACCCAGAGGACGACGAACGCGGCCAACAGCAGGCCGGTCGCCGCGAGGGTCGCAGCGACGGCGCCGACCAGGCTCCGGCGGGACTTCCTGACGGTCTCGGCGACCGCCTCGCGCCACCGGGCTCCCCGTCCGGCCAACGGGCCCGGCCGCTTGACCAGGTCATCGAGCGGGGAGCGGGTCAGCGGCGTGCCGAAGGCCGCCTGATAGGACAGGTAGACGCCGAGCACCAGCGCGACGGCGCACACCACGACGAGGATCACGACGGCGACCCGCGCCGATCCTCCGATGTCGGCGACCGAGCCCGGACCGCCGATCACGGTGGCCGTGGAGAGCACCGCGATCACCGCGGCGAGGCCCGCGGTCCACCGTTGGGCATGGCCCTGGACGCGGGCCAGCTCGTCGGCGGCGTACTCGTCGAGGAGCCGCTCCGCGTCCACGTCCTGGGCACTCACCGCGGGCGAGGTGGGCGATGGATCCGTGCCGTCCTGCCCCGGCGGGACCACCACCTGCCAGGTCCGCCCGCAACCGGTGCCGGCGGGGCGGTGATGGCTCCACGAGCAGTGACAGCGGGCGAGGAACTCGCGCCGTCCGGCGTCGTCGCTCGTCTGCGCACCGAACGCCTGGCCGGCGGGAGCAGGAGGCAGCAACGGACCGTAGGCCCGTCCGCCGCACGCCGGGCACGGTCCGTCGGCGAACCAGGTGCCCTCGCTCGTCCGGCCGTAGGTCCAGCCGGTGAGGGTCGGCGTGCCGAGGTAGTCCTCGCAGTAGGCGAGCTCGTCGTCGTGGACCATCCCGGGCCCCTCTCTCCCCCTTCGAGAGTCCTCGGCGTCCCGAACGCTGTCAACCGGCCGGCCACGGCCCGGCCCGAGGCGGGGCCGAGCGCTATCGAGCCGGCCGCCTCGCGGCCCGGCGCCCGGCCTGACGCGCCAGCTCGCTCTTCGCGAGGGCGTTCTTGTGCACCTCGTCCGGACCGTCGGCGAAGCGGAGGGTACGGATGCCGGCGTACATGTTGGCCAGCGGGAAGTCCTGCGAGAGACCGCCCGCGCCGTGCAGCTGGATGGCCTTGTCGAGGATCCACTGCACCGTGTGGGGGGTGGCGATCTTGATCGCCTGGATCTCGGTGTGGGCACCGCGGTTGCCCTGGGTGTCCATCAGCCAGGCGGTCTTGAGCACCAGCAACCGCAGCTGCTCCAGCCGCACCCTGGCCTCGGCGATCCAGTCCCGGATCACGCCCTGCTCGGCCAGCGGCCGCCCGAAGGCCACCCGCTCCTCGGCGCGGGCGCACATCAGCTCGATGGCCCGCTCGGCGATGCCCACCGACCGCATGCAGTGATGGACCCGACCGGGTCCGAGACGGGCCTGTGCGATCGCGAACCCCTCCCCCTCGGCGCCGATCAGGTTCTCCACCGGCACCCGGACGTCGGTGAGGCTCAGCTCGGCATGGCCGCCGTGCTCGTGGTCGTCGTACCCGAACACCTCCATGCCGCGACGGATCTCCAGACCCGGGGTGTCCCGCGGCACCAGGATCATCGACTGCTGACGGTGCCGTGCCGCCGACGGGTCGGTCTTGCCCATCACGATGAAGATCCTGGCGTTCGGGTTCATCGCCCCGGTGATCCACCACTTGCGGCCGTTGAGCACGTACTCGTCGCCGTCGCGCACGATCGAGGTGGCGATGTTCGTGGCGTCGGAGGAGGCCACGTCCGGCTCGGTCATCGCGAACGACGAGCGGATCTCGCCGTCCAGCAGCGGTGTGAGCCAGCGCTCCTTCTGCGCGGGCGTGCCGAACATGTGGAGCACCTCCATGTTGCCGGTGTCCGGCGCGGCACAGTTCATCACCGCGGGCGCGAGGTGGGGGCTGCGGCCGCTGATCTCGGCCAGCGGCGCGTACTGCAGGTTGGTCAGCCCGGCGCCGCCCTCGCCCGGCAGGAAGAGGTTCCACAGGCCGCGCTCGCGGGCCTCGGCCCGCAGCTCGCCGAGCACCGGCACCGAGTCCCAGGCCCACGGGTCGCCCCCGTCCTCGGCGAGGGCCGCGAGTTGGCCCTCGAAGGTCTGCTCGGCGGGATGAAGGTGGCTGTCCATGAAGTCGAGGAGGCGCTCGCGCAGAGCTTCGCTGCGCGCATCGAATGCGAAGTCCATCAGTGGTTCTCCTTGAGTGCGTCGAGGCCGGCGTCCACCAGCGGGTGGATCGCCGCGCCCACGCCGGCGAAGCCCTCGCCGACGGTCTGTCCGTGGAGGAAGCGGTAGTGGATCCCCTCCAGGATCGCGGCCAGCTTGAACGCGGCGAGCCCGAGGTAGAAGCCGAAGCCGGACAGGTCACGCTCGCTGCCCCGGGAGTAGCGCTCGATGACCTCGCCCTCGCTCAGGAAGCCGGGCGCGGTGGCGACGTCGCTCACGCTGTCCACCCCCGCGGCACTGAGACGGGAGTAGACGAGCATCAGCGCCAGATCGGTCAACGGGTCGCCGAGCGTGGCCATCTCCCAGTCCAGCACCGCCGTCACCCGATCGGCGCCGTCGACCAGCACGTTGTCGAGCCGGAAGTCGCCGTGCACGATCCCTGCGGCGGCCTCGGTGGGCACGCGAGCCACGAGCAGCCGATACAGCTCGTCGGCGGCCGGCAGGTCCCGGGAGTACGACGCATCGAGCTGCTTCTTCCAGCGGCCCACCTGCCGCGCGAGGAACCCCTCCGGGTGGCCGAAGTCGCCGAGACCGACCGACTCCGGGTCCACCGCATGCAACGCCGCGAGGGTGTCGACCAGCCGCTCCGAGATCACCCGCGTGCGCTGCTCCCCCAGCTCGGCGAGCTCGGCCGCCCGCCGGTACGGCGTACCGGGGCAACGCTCCATCACGTAGAACTCGGCACCCACCACGTCCAGGTCGGTGCACATCGCATAGGTCCGCGGGACCGGGACGCCGGTGTCCCGCAGCGCCGACATCACCCGATACTCCCGCGCCATGTCATGCGCGGTGGCCAGCACGTGCCCCAGCGGCGGACGCCGCACGACCCACTCCCGCCTCCCGTCGGTCACGACGTAGGTCAGGTTCGACTTGCCGCCCGCGACGAGCGAGGCCGCCAGCCGGGACCCGGCACCCGGGATCCGGTCGGCGAACCACTCCCCCAGCGCGCCGAGATCCAGACCCGGGACGGCCTCGCTCGTCATCGTCAGGGAACCACGACGGAGAGCATGTCGACCACGCAGGCCGGCTTGGCCGAGCCGTCGAGCTCGATGGTGACCCGGGTGGCCACCTGGTAGGCCGTCGCGGTGGCGGTGACCCCGGTCAACTCCACCCCCGCCCGCACGCGGGACCCGACCGGGACCGGTGCGGGGAAGCGCAGCCGGTCCGCGCCGTAGTTGAGGCCGGCCTGCACGCCCTCGATCTTGTAGACCTGCCAGATGAGCATCGGCAGCAGGCTGAGGGTGAGGAAGCCGTGCGCGATCGTGGAGCCGAACGGCCCGCGAGCCGCCCGCTCCCGGTCCACGTGGATCCACTGGTGGTCACCGGTCGCGTCGGCGAACGCGTCGATCTGCTCCTGGGTGATGGTGTGCCAGTCCGAGTGGCCGAGGTGGCTGCCCACACCCTGCTCGAGCTCGGCGATGCCGTTGAAGACCCTCATGCCTTCGGACCGCCGGCGACGTAGAGCACCTGGCCGGAGACGAAGCCGGCCCCCTCGCTGGCGAAGAACGAGACCGCGTGCGCGATGTCGGCCGGCAGACCGACCCGACCCACCGGGATCTCCTTGACGGCGGCGTCCTTGAAGTCGTCGAAGGGCACGCCCACCCGGGCGGCGGTGGCCTTGGTCATCTCGGTCTCGATGAACCCCGGGGCGATCGCGTTGGCGGTGACACCGAACCTGCCCAGCTCCAGCGCCAGGGTCTTGGTGAAGCCCTGCAGTCCGGCCTTGGCCGCGGCGTAGTTCGCCTGACCCCGGTTGCCCAGCGCCGAGGTGCTCGACAGGTTCACGATCCGGCCCCAGCCGGCCTTGGTCATGTAGGCCTGCACCGCACGCGACATCAGGAAGGAGCCACGCAGGTGCACCCCCATGACGGCGTCCCAGTCCTCGACGCTCATCTTGAACAGCAGGTTGTCGCGGATGATCCCGGCGTTGTTGACCAGCACGGTCGGCTCGCCGAGCTCGTCGGCGACCCGCTCCACCGCGGCGGTGACCGCCACCTCGTCGGCGACGTCGACCCCGACCGCGAGGCCGCGGCCACCGTCCGCCTCGATCTTCTCGACCACCGTCGTGCAGGCGGCCTCGTCGAGGTCGAGCACCGCGACCGCGAGGCCGTCGGCGGCCAGTCTCGTCGCGATGCCGGCGCCGATGCCGCGGGCGGCGCCGGTGACGATGGCGGTACGGCCGGTGTTCTCAGTGGTCATGCGATGGCTCCTGTCGGATGGTGGCTCAGATCTGGGATCGGATCGGCTCTACCGCGCTGTCGGCCTCGGACCGACGTACGGCGCGGCGCTGGCGCCGCCCAGGATTCCATACGGTTCGGTCGGTCGGCCGGTGACCGGGTCCGTCGTCTCCGCACGCTCCAGGCCCTGCTGGAGCCTGTTCATGGACGCGAGCCATCGATCGGGGTGGGCGGCACGGTTGCGGTAGTACTCGGCGCACTGCGGGTGCGGCAGGATCAGGAACCGATCGTCCTGGAGCCCCTGCCAGGTGGTCTCGGACACCTGCTCCGGGGTGAGCGCGCCGTCGGCGGTGATGAGCTCCCGGGCCGCGCCGGCCTGGTCGAGCAGCGCCGTCTGGACGCCCTGTGGACAGATCGCCTGGACCACGATCCCTCGGTGCCGATAGGTCGCGGAGAGCCACTCCGCGAACGCCACCGCGCCGTGCTTGCTGACCGTGTACGCCGGAGCGCCGAGGGTGGTGAGCAGGCCCGCCGCCGAGGCCGTGGCGACGAACCGGCCGGCCCCGCGCTCGAGCCATTCGGGGACCAGCAGGCGCGCGGCGCGCACGTGCGCCATGGTGTTGACCTCCCAGCTCAGCGCCCACTCCTCCTCGGTCGCGTCGAGTCCCTCTCCCCGGGCGACGCCGGCATTGGCGAACCACATGTCGATCGCCCCCAGCCGCTCGCGAGCCCCGGCGACCAGGGCCGCGACACCCTCCGCCGAGGCGGCATCGCCGGGGATCGCCTGGGCACCGATCTCGGCGGCCGTCGCGCGCGTGCGCTCGGCGTCGAGGTCGTTGACGACCACCCGGACACCCTCGAACACCAGGCGCGCCGCGATCGCCCGGCCGATCCCTCCGGCCGCGCCGGTGACGACCGCGCACCGTCCAGCCATGGTCATTCGATCGCTCCCGTCGGGGTGAGGCCACCGTCCACGAACGATAGCCTGGTCCGTCACCGCGCCGGTCGGGGTAGCGATCCCTGTCCCGGCGACATCCCTGTCCCGGCGACCGGGACGGGTCGGGAGGTGCGTGGGAGGGCGGCCCCCGGCGGTGGGGGCGACCGGTGCCGTCGCCAGCACATCCCGGGCTCTGGATGCGCCGATGGACCCCACAGATGTCCCACACGGGCCACCGTTCCCGCGCAATCGGAGCGGCCAGACGTACGGAGCGATCCCGGGCAAGGGCCTGGCGCCGTTCGACCAGTGGCCAGATCTCGTGTCTGTCTACCTCTCCGACGGGACGGTGGGATACGTCCCCAAGGACCAGATCGATGGCGCCGACACCGACGACCCCTCCACCCAGCGCAGATGCTCGCCGCACAGGCCCGGCGACCCACCGAGGCGACGATCTACGGCCCCGACGGGACCACGGTCCTCGGCGAGATGAGCACTGTGGTCCACACGGAGGCCCCGAACTGAGCAGAGCCCCGTCCGTGGGCCCACGCCCACACCACCGCGAAGCCCCTGTGCCTCTGCTCGCATGGTCAGATCGATAGCGTGGCTGGCCAGGCGGTCTGGGGGCCGTCGCTCATGGAGCCGATACCGATCCCGTGGGAGGTCTCCATCGATCCCCGAAGGATCCGACGTCGCCACACCGAACGGAAGAACGGCCTCTGGCCAGCGTCTGTGCTGGCCAGAGGCCACTTCTTCGATGCTCCTACGGAGCCGCCTGTCGGAATCGAACCGACGACCTATTCATTACGAGTGAATCGCTCTACCGACTGAGCTAAGGCGGCGTCACAGCAGTTCAGGACCGGCCCTGCGAGTCGGTCCCGGACAGCGTCGCCGAGTGTACCGAGGCCTCGGGGGCACCGCTAAATTCCCGGTCGTCGGCGCCCTTCGGATGGGGAGCGGAGGGCTTGTCGAGGCTCAGCAGGCGACGGATCCGGCGTACGCCGGCACTCACACCGCCGCCGCTTCGCGGCTCTTGACCCGACGACCGCTGAGCATGCTCTGCTCGGCACCACACCAGCACTCGAAGCGGACCTCGATGCCACGCTCGGTGTTGGCCAGCGACAGGATCATGCTGGGGTCGATGAGCTCCGTGCGGTCGCAACTGGTGCAGTGGTGGGCGAACACGACGGTGACCTCCAACGTTCCTTGACCTCGCTGACAAGTTCAATTCTGAACCACCTTGACACATAGAGGTAGGCGATCCTTCCTCTCGAAGGCATAGGATGTGCCTATGCTCTCACTGCACCAGCTGCGGGTCTTCCTGGCGGTCTACGAGCAGGGTTCGCTCACCGCCGCGGCCGAGGAGCTCGGCTACGCCCAGCCGTCGATCTCCGAACAGGTGCGCGGCCTGGAGCGGGGTCTCGGCGTCCAGCTCTTCCGTCGGGTCGGCCGTGGGGTGGTGCCGACCACCGTGGCCGACACCCTGCGACCGTACGCCGAGCGCACCCTCGCCGCCGCGGAGGAGGCGCGGAAGGCGGTGCAGAGCGTCAAGCAGTTCGAGACCGGCACGATCAGGTTCGGCATGTTCGGCAGCGCCCGCCTGTACGGCGGCGCCGGACTGGTCAGCGACGTCCTCGACCGCTACCCGGGCGTCCGGGTGGAGCTCATCGGGCAGAACTCCGCCGACGTCCAGGACGATCTGCGACGCGGCCGTCTCGAGGCCGCCATCCTGTCGGTGGCCAATCTGACCGGCGAGGGGATGACGATCACCCCGGTGGCTCGCGACGAGCTGGTCTACATCAGCGCGGACCCGAGCCATCTGGCCACGCCGGTCACGCCCCATCGACTCTCCTTGGCCTCGCTGGTCATGCCCGACACCACCTGGCGCGCGGTGGACTCCACCAGGGTGACGCTGCGCGGCCTGCTGCACGAGACCGGCCGCAACCCACCGACCCGGATCGAGGTCGAAGACGTCGAGATGGCGGTCGAGCTGGTCGGCACCGGGTACGCCGACTCGGTGCTCCCGCGCGGTGCCGCCGAGCAGCTCCTCCCCCGGCTGGCGCCGAACGCCGGGACGGTCTCGCTACGGCCGCGCACCTACGACACCTATGCGATCGTGCATCGCGCCGACGCCACCCTCTCCGAGGCCGCCCGGCTGATGATCGAGCTCGCGACCGCGCGGATCCAGGCGGTGGCCGAGCCGATCACACGCCGCTGAGCGACGGCCCCCGACGGGTAGCCTCGTATCCGAACCCGACAGGAGGCCGATGGAGGACTGGACCCTCGTCGTACCGGTGCGCGATCCCCGGACCGGCAAGTCCCGACTCGGGCTCGGCCCCGAGGTCGCCGAGACGATCGCCCGGCGCACCCTCGACGCCGCTGGCGCCACCGCCCGGGTCGCACGGCTGCTGCTGGTCACCGACGAGCCGTGCTGGACCGTCGGCGTCGCCGCCGAGGTGGTGGTCGAGCGCTCGCCGGGTCTCACGGTCGCCGTACGCGCCGGTCTCGAGGCGGCCGGTACGGATCGGGTGGCCGTCATGCTCGGCGACGTCCCCACCCTCACCCCGGACGAGCTCGAGGTCGCGCTGGCGGCGGCCGACGAGGTACGGCGAGGGATGGTGAGCGACCACGTCGGCACCGGCACCGTGTTGATCACCGCCCTGGACGCCGCCACCCACCGCCCCGCCTTCGGCCCCGACTCCGCCGCCCGACACCGGGCGGCCGGATACCTCGAGCTGCCGGTGCCCGCGGACTCCGGCCTCCGGCTCGACGTGGACACGCTCGAGGATCTGCGGCTCGCCTCTGCCCGCGGCCGGTGGGAGCAGGCCAGCTGAGCCGGGCCGAGTGGGCTCAGTGCTTGGTGGTGTACCCAGCGTCGACCGGCAGCGTGATGCCGGTGACGTAGCGGGCCTCGTCGCTGACGAGGTAGAGGATCGCATTGCTGATGTCCTGGACCTCGATCAACGGCACGTCCATCAGGTTGGCCCGATCGCTGCCGTAGGCCCATCGGCCCATCACTTGCGGCACCTGGTCGAACAGCGCCTCGGCCATTGGCGAGTTCACGCCGGTCGGATTGACCGCGTTCACCCGGATGTTCTGCCGAGCGAGCTCGAACGACAGCGTCTTGGTGAGACTCTGCAGGCCCGCCTTGGCCGCACCGTAGTGGCCCCACGAGGGCGAGGCCCGCAGCCCGTCGACCGAGGAGGTGAAGACGATCGATCCTCCGTTGCCGGCCTCGATCATCGAAGGGATGACCGCCCGGGCTGCCTTGAACGCCCCGGTCAGGTTCACCGCGAGCATGGTCTCCCACTCCTCGTCGGTGATCTCATAGGTCGTGGGACGGATGGTGTGGATGCCGGCGTTGGCGAGCAGGATGTCGATCCTGCCGAACTCCTCGAGCGCGACATGCGCCATCCGGTCCATATCCGAGGTCGACCGTACGTCGGCGACGACCGTCGTGACCTCACCGCCAGCCTCCCCGACCAGCCGGGCGGTCTCGTCCAGATCATCCCGGCTGGCGACATCGTAGGAGACGGTCTCCACCGGCGCACAGATGTCCGCGGCGACGATGCGCGCGCCCTTGCTCGCCAACGTGATGGCGTGCGAGCGACCCTGTCCGCGCCCTGCGCCGGTGATGATCGCTACCTTCCCGTCAAGCTTGCCCATTGACTAGCCTCTCTCACTGCTCTCTGGTGTCGACGTCGGTCGACGAGGTTTGGCCCGAGACTGCTAACGCACAGTGTACGTTAGAGGGAGACATGGACAAGGACAGGACTCTTTCCCAGACGCGCTCGCGGATGGCCCACAACACCGATCCCAGGGCACGGCGAACCCGCGCGAAGCTGGTGGCGGCCTATCGGGAGCTGCGCTCGGAACGGCCGGAGACCGCCGTCTCCGTCACCGAGCTGGTCAGGCGGGCCGGTGTCGCGCGCTCGGCGTTCTACGCCCACTTCACCGATACCGAGGACCTCGCGGTCGAGGCGCTGACCGAGCTCTTCGACGCCATCTCATCGGTCGACACCTTCACCAGGTACGGCGAAGCCGGAAGCGCACTGTCCAGCAGCATCGCCTCGATGCGCGAGGTGATCACCTTCGTCGGCAGTCGCCGCGAGGAGTACCTCGCGCTGTTGAGCAGCGGAGGTAGGTATGCCACCGCGGTCGAGGATGCCTTCGCCGCCCACGTCCTCGCCACCCTGCGTGAGCGGGAGACCACCGAGGGTGATCCGGAAGTCACGGCGCGATTCATCGCGACCGGTTCGCTCGGCGTCATCGCCTGGTGGCTCGGCGCTCCGGCCGGCCGGAGCGCCGAGGAGCTCGCGCGCGATCTCACCGCGATCTTCCCGCGCGACGTAGTGACCTGAGAGCTCAGCAGCTCAGCCCGTCCTGGGGCACGGTGCCGTCGATCAGGTAGCCCTCCACCGCGTCGTCGACGCAGGAGTTCCCGGAGTGGTAGCCGGTGTGGCCGTCGCCGTCACGGCTGACCAGGACCCCCGAGTCCAGGGCGGCGGCCAGCTCCTTGGCCCAGGCGTACGGCGTGGCCGGGTCGCGGGTGGTGCCCACCACCACGATCGGGTTCGCGCCGGGAGCCCCCACCGCCGGCGCCTTCTCCTCGGCCTTCTTCTGCTCTCCGGCACAGCCGGTCGTCATCCAGGCGAGTGCGGCCCCGAAGGTCGGCGCGGCCTTCTCGAAGCGGGGCAGCTGCTTGCGCACCTGTGCCACGGTGAGCGAGGTGGGGTCGTCGAGGCAGTTGATCGCCCAGTTCGCCTCCATCGAGTTGTCGGAGTAGCCGTTCGAACCGCGGCTGGCGTAGGCGTCGGAGAGGGTCATCAGAGCCGATCCGTCCCCCTTGAGCGCCTGCTTGAGGGCGCTGGTCAGCAGCGGCCAGTTGTCCTTGCTGTACAGCGGGGTGATCAGGCCGGCGAAGGCGTTGCCGCCCTCGAGCTCACGGCCGTCCGAGGTCGGCAGCGGGTGGTTCTCGATGTGGTCCATCAGCCGCTGCACGCGGCGGACGCCGGCATCCACCGAAGCGCCCAGGTAGCAGCCCCCGTCGTCCACGCAGTCCTTGACGTAGGAGCGCAGCGCGACCTCGAATCCCTTGGCCTGCTGCAGGTTGAGCTGGACGGTGCCGAGCGAGGGCGGCAGCGCTCCGTCCAGCACGAACCGGCCCACCTTGGCGGGGAACAGGTCGGCGTAGACGGTGCCGAGCTTGGTCCCGTACGACGCCCCGAGGTAGTCCAGCTGGGTCTCGCCGAGGGCGGCCCGCAGGATGTCCATGTCCCGGGCCGCCTCGACCGTGCTGACGTGGCCGGAGAGTCGCGGCGAATTGGTCGCGCACCCCTGCGCCATCAGCGCCGACTGATGCTCGTAGGCCCCGATCTCGGCCTTCGTCGCCGGCACCGGGTCGACCGCGACGTACCGGTCGAGCTGGGCGTCGGTGAGGCAGTCCACCGCGGTGCTCTCCCCGACCCCGCGCGGGTCGAAGCCGACGATGTCGTAGCTCTTGCGCAGCGCGTCGCCGAAGTAGAACCCACCGCCGGCGGCGTAGTCGGTGCCGGAGCCGCCGGGGCCGCCGGGGTTGACCACCAGCGATCCGACCCGTGCGCTCTGGTCGGTGGCCGGCGCCTCGAGCACGGCCAGCTCGATGGTGCGTCCGTTCGGGTGCTCGTAGTCGAGCGGGACGGTGAGCGTGGCGCACTGGAAGTCGTTGCGGCACGAGCTCCAGCTGAGCCTCTGGGTGTAGAACCGGGCGAGATCCGCCTCCGGTGCCTCGGTCGCCGCCGGATCGCTCGGGTCGGCCTGGGCGCTGGACGGACTCGCGCTCGCCGAGGCGGACGCCGACGGTGTGGTCGACCCGGTCGGCGTGGCCGAGGCGCCGGCGGCGTCGCTGTCGCCGCTGTCGCCGCTGTCGCCGCTGTCGGCCACCCGTAGCCCCAGCACCGTCCCCACGGTGCCGGCCGCGACCAACACCAGCACGACGACGAGCACCACCAACGCCCGCTGCGCCCTCGCTGCGTTCACCGCATACTCCTACCTCTGCGCGCCCGGCCCGGCCAGCGCGACCATCATCGACTCCAGCGCCATCTGCGGTGGCACGTTGAACTCCAGGAGTTGTTCCCTCGCGGCGAAGATCCAATCGATCCGACGCAGATTCAGCTCCGGGGTGGACGAGGCGGCCAGCCTCTCGACGTCGGCGCGGATCTCCTCGTTGACCAGGTCGGCGGGGGCGCCGGTGGCGAGCGCGATCGCGTCCCGGTAGACCGAGACCAGGTCCATCAGGCCGCGGTCGATCACGTCGCGGTGGCGCCGGGTGGCGCGACTCTTCTGCTGCTTCTCCAGCTCGCGCAGCGCCGGACCGTACTCCCGCGGCCGACGGCCCCGCTCGACCACGCCGTAGGCGGTGTCCAGGTCGGCCTTCTCGCGGGCGTCGAGCTCGGCCGTCACGGCGTCGGACTCCTCCTTGGTGACCGCGGTGAGCTCCTCGGCGCACCGCAGTGCATCGGCGAGTCCGCGCAGCCGGACCGGGTAGGAGACCACCTGACGACGACGGCGCCGGGTGTCCTCGTCGCGGGCCAGCGCCTTCGCCCGGCCGATGTGGCCCTGGCTCGCCCGGGCGGCGTACGACGCCAGCTCCGGCGCCACGCCCAGCGACCGCTCCAGGAAGCCGGCCACCTCGGCGGTGCTCGGCGTCGCCAGCGTCATCAGCCGGCACCGGCTGCGGATGGTGGGCAGCACGTCGGTGACCGTCGGCGCGCACAGCATCCACACGGTGCGCGGGCTGGGCTCCTCGACCGCCTTGAGCAGGGCGTTGTTGGCCTGCTCGGTGAGCCGGTCGGCGTCCTCGACGATGACGATCTGCCACCGCTCGCCGGCCGGGGCGAGGGCGGCCGCGCGGACCAGCTCACGGATGTCGTCGACGCCGAGGCTGAGCTTGTCGGTGCGCACCAACCGGACGTCGGCGTGGGATCCGGCCAACACGGTGCGGCACTCGTGGCACTCCCCACAACCGCCGTCCGGGCACTGCAGCGCCGCCGCGAACGCGATGGCGGCATTGGAGCGGCCGGATCCGGGCGGACCGGTGAACAGCCAGGACTGGGTCATGCCGTGCCCGGCGACCGCCTCGGCGAGGCCGTCGATGACGTGCCGCTGGCCGACCAGGGTGTCCCAGATGCCGTTCACGACCGCGCCCCTCCCGCCGGCAGCAGCGGCTCGGTCCGAGCCCGGACCGCCGCCTGGATCTCGGCCACCGGCAGGCGGGCGTCGAGCACCAGATAGTGCTCGGGGTCGGCCGCGGCCAGCGCCAGGAACCCCGCGCGCACCCGGTGATGGAACTCCTCGGACTCCTGCTCGATCCGGTCGCGCTGCTCGAACCGGCCCAGCCCGGCACTGGGCTCCAGGTCGAGCAGCACCGTCAGGTGCGGGCGCAGGTCGCCGGTGGCCCAGCGCGCCACCTGCTCCAGGCCGTCGAGGTCCAGGTCGCGGCCGGCCCCCTGATAGGCGAGCGTGGAGTCGACGTAGCGGTCCATCACCACCACCTCGCCGCGGGCCAGCGCGGGCGCCACCAGGGTGCCGACGTGCTCGGCCTTGTCGGCGGCGTACAGCAGCGCCTCACAGCGCGGGTCGAGCGCGCCGGTCTCCGGGCTCAGCACGATCCGGCGCAGCTCGTTCCCGACCGGGGTCCCGCCCGGCTCCCGGGTCAGCAGCACGGTGTGCCCGGCGGCGCGCAGGGACGCCTCGAGCAGGCCGGCCTGGGTCGACTTGCCCGAGCCCTCACCGCCCTCGAAGCACACGAACACACCCCGCTCGGCGTACACCCCCGGAAATCCCACGAGAGAAACCTACGGGGTGCCGCGCAGCGGCGAGCCGACCACGTCGAACCGATGGCCTCCGAAGACCCCGGAGAGCAGCGGCCGAGCCGCGGCGATCGACTCCTGGACGGCCGGGAGCTCCAGCGAGGCCCGGTGCGCCTCGGCGGAGGACCACAGCTCGATCACGAAGACCGTGTCCGGCTCCTCGTCGTTCACGCCGACCTCGTAGAGCAGGCAGCCATGAGCGGCGAGCTCCGCGCCGGGACGGGTCAGGTGGGCGACGAGCTCGTCTCGTCGCCCCGGCTGGGCACCGAGGGTGCCGACGTTGGCGAAGGTCATGCCGGCACGCTACGACCGGGCACCGACACTGTGCACCGACACCGGGCACCGAACCCTCCGGCCGAGCCCGCCGCACTCCTCAGGACTTCTTGGCCGTCGTCTTCTTGGCCGTCGTCTTCTTGGTGGCCCTCTTCGCCGTCGTCTTCTTCGCGCCCCGCTTGGTCGCCTTCTTGGCCGGCCCGCGCTCACGCCGCTCGGCGAGCAGCTCGGCCGCCCGCTCCAGGGTGAGCGCCTCGACGGTGTCGCCCTGCCGCAGGGTCGCGTTGTACTCGCCGTCGGTGACGTACTCGCCGAACCGGCCGGCCTTGACCACCACCGGCTGGCCGGAGACCGGGTCCGCGCCGAGCTCCTTCAACGGTGCGGCGGCCGCCGCCCGGCCGCGGGTCTTCGGCTGGGCGTAGATCTTCTCCGCCTCCTCCAGGGTGATGGTGAACAGCTGCTCCTCGCTGGCCAGCGAGCGGGAGTCGGTGCCCTTCTTCAGGTACGGCCCATAGCGGCCGTTCTGGGCGGTGATCTCGGTGCCGTCGGCCGCCTCGCCGACGACCCGCGGCAGGGTGAGCAGCTTGACCGCGTCATCGAGGGTGACGGTGTCCAACGACATCTGCTTGAACAGCGACGCGGTACGCGGCCGGACGCTCTTCTTGGCACCCTTCTTCGGCGCGGTGCCGTCCTCGGTCTCGGGCAGCAGCTCGGTCACGTACGGCCCGAAGCGACCGTTCTTGGCCACGATCTCCAGCCCGGTCACCGGGTGCTTGCCGAGGTGGATCTCCTCCCCGGCGGGATTGGCGAAGAGCTCCGTGGCCTTCTCCAGGGTCAGCTCGTCGGGCGGCAGGTCGTCGGGCACGTTGGCCCGTACGGCGAACGGCGTGCCGTCGGCGTCGGGACCCTCGATGTAGGGGCCGTAGCGACCGACCCGCAGCTGGATCCCGCTGTCGTCCCCGCCGATCGGGAAGGTGGCCAGCTGGCGGGCGTCGATGTCGCCGAGGCCGTCGACCAGCGGCTTGAGACCCTTGACCCGGGCGGAGCCGAAGTAGAACTCGGCCAGCTCGCTGGCCATGTCCTTGCGGCCGCCCGCGATCTCGTCGAGCACGTCCTCCATCGAGGCGGTGAACTCGTAGTCGATCTGCCGGGGGAAGTGCTCCTCCAGCAGCCGCACCACGCTGAACGCCAGCCAGGCCGGCACCAGCGCGGTGCCCTTCTTGTAGACGTAGCCCCGGTTGATGATGGTGTCGATGATCGAGGCGTAGGTGGAGGGGCGCCCGATCTCGCGGTCCTCCAGCTCCTTGACCAGGGTGGCCTCGGTGTAGCGGGCCGGCGGCTTGGTCTCGTGCCCGTCGGCACTCAGCGAGGCGGCGGTGACCCGGTCGCCCTCGACCAGGTTCGGCAGCCGGGTCTGGTCGTCGTCACTGCGCTGGTCGGCGTGGTCGGTGCCCTCGACGTACGCCTTGAGGAAGCCGTGGAAGGTGATCACCCGGCCGGTGGCGGAGAAGACCACGTCCTCACCGCTCGCGGCGGCCGCGCCGAGCCGGATGGCCACCGACTGGCCGACCGCGTCGCGCATCTGGGAGGCGACGGTGCGCATCCAGATCAGCTCGTAGAGCCGGAACTGCTCTCCGTGCAGCCCGGTCTGGGCCGGCGTACGGAAGCTGTCGCCGGCCGGGCGGATCGCCTCGTGCGCCTCCTGGGCGTTCTTGACCTTGCTGGTGAAGACCCGGGGTGCGTCCGGCAGGTACTCGCTGCCGTAGAGCTCGGCGACCTGCGCCCGGGCCGCCGAGACGGCGGCGCTGGACAGCGTCGTGGAGTCGGTACGCATGTAGGTGATGTAGCCGGACTCGTAGAGCCGCTGGGCCACGCTCATGGTCACGCTGGCGCTCATCCCGAGCTTGCGGCTGGCCTCCTGCTGCAGCGTGGTGGTGCGGAAGGGGGCGTACGGCGAGCGACGGTACGGCTTGGACTCGACCGCCCGGACGTCGTACGTCGCGTCGGCCAGTGCCGCCACCAGCGCCTCGGCGCGGGCCCGGTCGAGGTGGACGACGCCGTCCCCGTTGGTCGAGCCGGCCGAGACCTTCAGCCGGCCATCCGGCCCGAAGTCGGAGCCGCGGGCCACCCGGGCGCCGTCGACGCTGGTCAGCCGGGCGGGGAACATCCGCGGCTCGCGGTCGGAACCGGCGTCGAAGGTGCCCTGCAGGTCCCAGTAGGAGGCCTGCCGGAACGCGATCCGCTCCCGCTCGCGGTCGACCACCAGCCGGGTGGCCACCGACTGGACGCGACCGGCGGAGAGCCCGGACATCACCTTGCGCCACAGCACCGGTGAGACCTCGTAGCCGTAGAGCCGGTCGAGGATGCGGCGGGCCTCCTGCGCCTCGACGAGGTCCATGTCGAGCTCACGCGGGTTGGCGGCCGCCTCCTCGATGGCGGGCCGGGTGATCTCGTGGAAGACCATCCGCTTGACCGGGACGCCCTTCTTCGGCTTCAGCTCATCGAGCAGGTGCCAGGCGATCGCCTCGCCCTCGCGGTCCTCATCGGTGGCGAGCAGGAGCTCGTCGGCATCCTTGAGCAACGACTTGAGCTTGGCGATGTGGCTCTTCTTGTCCCGCGGGACGACGTAGTAGGGCTCGAAGCCGTGGTCGACGTCGACCCCGAGTCGGCCCCAGACCTTGTCCTTGATCTTCGCCGGCGTGTCGGCCGCGCTCTGCGGCAGGTCGCGGATGTGTCCGCGCGACGACTCCACGACGTACCCCGATCCGAGGTAGCCGCCGATCATCTGAGCCTTCTTCGGCGACTCGACGATCACCAACTTGTGTGCCACTGACGTCCTTGCCTTCTCACGCTTCTTGACCTACGAGCCTCCGGCCACGGTCGGCCGACGCTCCCCCTGGGGCCCACAGAATTCGGCCTCCGGCGTGACACGGTAGCGCGTGTCGCTCACCGAGCCGGGTTCAGTCCACCCGCAAGGAGTCGACCGTGTGGTCCAACACGGCGACCCAGGCGGATCTTCCGATGGGCGCGGTGCCGAGGAACGCGGCCTGGCCGCCGGCGATCTCGACCACCCGGATCTCGGCGACGTCGCCGGGCACGTCCTGGCCGCTGACCAGGATCTTCGCGCGGGCCGCCCACCCATGGTGCCCCTGGACGCGCACCGCCTTGGAGAACACCGGTACGACGCCGGTGCGGTTGCGGTAGGAGTCACTGGTCGCCAGGCACCCGATCAACAGCTGCGCGGCCTTCTTCGGGGTGGTGTAGCCGTGCCAGTCCGGCAGCCTGCCGACCGCGTGCATGGCGGTCCACTCCGGGGTCAGCTGCCTCGCCTCGTAGCGCATGTCGGTGACGAACGGGAAGACCCAGGTCCGCTCCTCGTCCGGCTTGGTGGTCCAGGCGCGGGCGAAGGAGAGCCCGCCACCGTGGATGCGGTCGTCGTCGGTCGCCGGGGCGAGCCGCTTCTGATAGACCTCCCGACAGGCGTTGGCCAGACCGTCGGCGCCGGCCGAGTCGGAGACACCGGCCGAGACCGGTCCGGTGGAGCCGCCGGCCGACGGCGTGTCGTCACGGCCGCGGACCAGCACCACGACGACGACCGCGGCCACCGCGAGCACCGCGGCCGCGGTGAGGGCGGCGATCACGGCGGGCGTCGTACGCCGGCGCGAGCGTGCCCCCCACGCGGCCGGCGGCGGCGTCGGCTCGGGCTCGGGCCAGCCCGAGGGCTCGACCACCTCCGCCGGGGCCGGACGGGTCTGAGCGGTCCAGGCGGTGCCGTCCCAGTAGCGCAGCAGGTCGGGTTCCCCCGCGGGGTCCGGGTACCAGCCTGGGCGCGACACGCGGGCACCTTACCCAGCCGGAGGCGGGCCGACACCCGGCCGAACTGTCGGCCTGTCGGTGCCGGGTGGCACCCTGATGCCGGACGACGAGACCCGACCTGCGCGGCGCGCAGCAGACAAAGGAGGTCTCATGCACATCATCGAGGGCCACGGTGGCCACCACCCCAACGATCCCGCGTGCCCGGCGTACTGGCCCGCGGGCAGCGACGACTCCCGCGATCCCGGCGCGGCCGACTGGTGGGAGGAGCCCGGCCTGGCCGCGCTGCTGGATCGCGCGGTGAGCGTCATCGAGCGGCTCGAGCACCAGCTCCATCAGCCGGCGCCCCAGGACTACCAGCGTGCGCTGGACTGGCTCGAGGCCGTGTGTGGCGGCCCGGAGGCGGTGGCTGCGCTGGACGACTCCCCGCTCCGCGAGCCGACGGATCCGATGCCGACCGGAGCAAGCCCGTCCGAGCGGGAGAGGCTGACCGCCGTCGCCGCGATCCTGGGTCACATCGCGGCGGAGTTCTTCGACCCCGAGACCGGTGTCGCGTTGCGCAACGGTCTGCGGCGGCTGTGGGCCGCCGAGCCCCTGGTGGTGTGCGGGGGCCGGTCGGCGACCCAGGTCGCGGCCGGTCTGAGCTGGGCGGTCGGCGACGCGAACGGGCTGGTCGGACGCGGCCTGGTCACCGCGACCCGGCTCAAGCAGTTCCTGGCGCTGCCCCAGACGCCGGGCGTCTACGCCCAGCCGGTCGTGCAGGCGCTGCAAGGCTTCTGGCCATGGCACCACGCTCCGATGCCGTGGGCACTGCACCGGCTGAGCGGGGTGTCTCGGCCGTCCGAGGTGACCACCCTCGGGCACCCCGACCTGCTGCTCGGCCGGGTCCGGGCACGGCTGATCCGGGTCAGAGAGCACGCGCGGGCCGCCGAGCGGGCCGACCGAGGAGCGTGAGCCGCTCATCGAGTCCTTGAGCAACCCTCACGCCCGAGCATTCGCCCGCGGGATGGCCGATGCCTCCCGAGCCGGCCAGCACGTGCCACGCGCCCGGCCGCGGGCCGCTCGCAGTAGTCAGGCCTCTCCCGGCAGCAGGAAGCCCTCGCCGACCAGCTCGCCGGCGATCGGCAGGTAGGTGGCCGCGGTCTCGGCCGGGTCGCGGTCCAGCAGCTCGGCGAGGGCGTCAAGGATCCGGCCGATGCTCAGGTCGCCGTCGCAGGCTCCGACGAGGGCGGCCTCGACGGTGTCGACCTGACGGGCGCGGCGAAGGCCGCGCTGTTGGCGCAGCACGATGCTGCGCGGATCCTCCGCCCCCGGGGCGCCCAGCGTCTCCTGGACCAGGTCGGGTGCGGCCACCAGCACGCTCTCGCGGGTCACCGGGGTCCGGACCGCCGTTCCCCAGGCCGCCAGCGCGGGAGCCACCGGCTGCTCCACGTCATAGGGCCAGTCCAGCAGCTCTCGACGCGGTTCGAGACCGCCGTCGTATCGCACGGAGGCCGGATCCGGCCGATGCAGGTTGATCCAACCGAAGCCCACGCCCTCGATGCCTTGCTCCTCGAACCAGGACAGCCAGGTGTCGTAGCGGGTCAGGTACTCCGGGCCGCCGTGGTGGCCCGAGTCCTTCAGCCACAGCTCGACGTATGCCGCCGGATCGAGCACCTCGCGTTGGACGACGAGGGCGTCGACGTCCTCGTCGAGCCAATCGACGAGTCGCTCGTCCCACGGCCGGTCGGCCCGGATGACCCAGTTGCCGAGGATCTGGCACCAGCCGCCGTCGCGCAGCAGGCCGGGGGCGGCGCGGACGATGTCCTCGACCACCCGGTCGCCGGGAAGCCCGGAGTCCCGGTAGACCAGCCGCTCACCGGTCGCCGGCGAGATCACGAACGGCGGGTTGGTGACGATCAGGTCGAACCTCTCGCCCGCGACCGGTTCGAAGAACGAGCCGTCGCGTACGTCGACCCGGGCGGTGACGTCGTTGAGCGCGGCGTTGAACCGAGTGGCCCACAGCGCCCGTGGGTTGACGTCGGTGGCGACCACCCGGCCGCTGTGCGCGGCGAGGTGGAGCGCCTGGACGCCACAGCCGGTGCCGAGATCGAGCGCATCGGCCACCGGTTCGCGAATGGTGAGCTGCGCCAGCGAGGTCGACGCCGAGCTGATGCCGAGGACGTGGTCCGCGCCTACCCGCTGCGGCGCCCCGTCCAGACCGGGCGTCAGGTCGGAGACGACCCACAGGTGGGTGTCGTCCGCGGCGTAGGGACGTACGTCGAGACGAGCCGCGACCTCGCCGACGGACTGCTCCAGGAGTCCCTCGACGGCAAGGCGGTCGACCAGCCCCGGCAGCGCCCGCTCGGCGGCCTCGAGACTGACGGTGGTCTGCAGCAGGAACAGTCGGATCAGCGTCTCCAGCGGGCTCTCCCCGTGGGTGCGTCGACGACCGGGCAGGGTCTCGTTGCGACCCAGGGCCGCATGGGCGGTCGGCCCGAGCAGGTCGGCCACCGCGTCGTAGGTGAAGCCGGCGCTCTCCAGCGCGTCACGCAGCCGGTGCGGAGTCTCACCGATCGGACCGACGCCACCGGCGGCGGCCGCCCGGCGCACAGCGTCGTCGCGGCCGCTCACGCGACCGCGGACTCGGCGGTGTCGTGGATGTCGAAGACCTTCGCCAGGCCGGTGATCCGGAAGATCTTCAGCAGCCTGCCCTGGGTGCACACCAACCGCAGCACCCCGTCGTGCGCGCGCACCTTCTTCAGGCCCCCGACCAGCACCCCCAGTCCGGTGGAGTCGAGGAACTCGACGGCCTCCAGGTCGACGACCAGGCGATAGCGACCGTCGGCGACGAGCTCGGTGATCCGGTCGCGCAGCTTGGGTGCGGTGTAGACGTCGATCTCGCCGCCCACCGCGATGACGGTGGCGGTCCCCAGCTCGCGCGTCGCAAGCGTCAGATCCACGTGAGCACTCCTCGTAGCACCGGTTGGCGTGCCTCAAGCAGCCGAGGAACCCGATGTCGTGAAACCCCATGTCACTGCTCTTGAAGCCGACCCCAATGAAACCACGGCCTCCCCACAGCCGCACAACAACACCGCAACTACGAATCGTCGAGTCTCCGCGCCCGTCCGATCCGGAAGGGACCGCGCCGTTCGGGAACGGGAGCCCGCAGCGGCGCTGCGCGGCGCCCGCACGCCCGTCGGTTTGCGACAATGGGAGCGTGTCCGTGCAGCTCGCCTCGCCGGCCGAGGAGGCCGATGTCGTCCACGGCCGGGCGTCGACCTCGGTCCAGGACGCGCTCAGCAGGCTCACCGCAGGCCCCGGCCGCGCGGATCGGCTGACCCATCTGGAGATACTGCCGCCGCGAGAGGCCAGCTATGCGGACTGGCCGTCATGGGCGGATCCCGAGGTGGTGGCCGCCTTCGGCGTCGGCGGCATCACCAGGCCCTGGCGACACCAGGTGGTGGCCGCCGAGGCCGCCCACGCCGGCGACCACGTGGTGCTCGCGACCGGCACCGCGTCCGGGAAGTCGCTCGCCTATCAGCTCGCCGCACTCAGCGACCTGCGCGCCGGACGGGGTCGCCGCGGCGAGCGCGGCGCGAGCACGCTGTACCTCGCCCCGACCAAGGCACTGGCCCAGGACCAGCTGGCCCGGCTGCGCGAGCTCCGGCTCGATGCCCGGATCGCGACCCATGACGGCGACAGCAGCCGAGACGAACGCGCCTGGGCGCGCGAGTACGGCGAGTACCTCCTGACCAACCCCGACATGCTGCACCGTTCGCTGCTGGGCGCGCACGACCGTTGGTCGCGATACCTCGCCACCCTGCGCTACGTGGTGGTGGACGAGTGCCATCACTACCGCGGAGTCTTCGGGGCGCACGTGGCTCAGGTGTTGCGTCGTCTGCGCCGGGTGTGTGCCCGGTATGGCGCCACGCCCACCTTCGTGCTCGCCTCGGCCACGGTGGCGGAGCCGGAGATCGCCGGCGAGCGCCTCACCGGGCTGCCGATGCTGCCGGTGACGACCGACACCTCACCGCGCGGCCGCACCTCGATCGCACTGTGGCAGCCGCCGCTGAGCGGGTACGAAGGCGAGCGCGGCGCACCGCTGCGGCGCACCGCCTCCGCGGAGACCGCCGACCTGCTCGCGGACCTGGTGGCCTCGCAGGTGCGTACCCTCGCCTTCGTCCGCTCGCGGATCGGGGCGGAGCAGGTGGCGCTCACCACCGCCGATCTGCTCGCCGAGGTCGACGCCGGCCTGGCGAAGCGGGTCTCGGCCTACCGTGGCGGCTACCTGCCGGAGGAACGCCGCAGCCTGGAGCACGACCTGCGCTCGGGTGAGCTGCTCGGCCTGGCGGCCACCAACGCCCTCGAGCTGGGCATCGACATCAGCGGGCTGGACGCCGTGCTCCTGGCCGGATACCCGGGTCGCCGGGCGGCGTTCTGGCAGCAGATCGGCCGGGCGGGCCGCAACGGCGAGGAGGCTCTCGGCGTGATGGTCGCGCGCGACGACCCGCTCGACAACTACCTGGTGACCCATCCCGAGGCGCTGCTCGGGCAGCCCGTCGAGGCGGGCGTCTTCGACCCCGGCAACCCCTACGTGCTGGGTCCGCACCTGTGCGCCGCCGCACAGGAGATCCCGCTGACCGAGGACGACCTCGCGCTCTTCGGCCCCGGCGCCGCCGAGGTGATCGACTCCCTGGTCGCGTCCGGACTGCTGCGCAAACGGCCGCGCGGCTGGTATTGGACCGATCGCCGCAGCGCCGCCGGCCTCACCGACATCCGCTCGACCGGCGGCGGTCCGGTGCAGTTGGTCGAGTCCGAGACCGGACGAGTCGTCGGCACGGTCGATGCCGCCGGCGCGCACGCCTCCGCTCACCCCGGCGCCGTCTACGTGCATCGGGGCGAGACCTACCTGGTGGAGGCGCTCGATCTCGACGAACGGGTCGCCGTGATCACCCGCGCGGATCCGCCGTACCGCACCTTCGCCCGGGAGCTCACCGAGATCTCCATCCTCGATGAGCTCGAGCACGAGCGGTGGGGCGAATGCCGGCTGAGCTACGGCGAGGTGACCGTGTCCCATCAGGTCGTCTCCTTCCTGCGTCGCAGTCGGACCACCGGCGAGGTGCTGGGCGAGGAGCCGCTCGACCTGCCCGAGCAGACCCTGCGCACCAGGGCGGTGTGGTGGACGGTTCCGGACCGGGCGCTGGCCGAGGCCGGTCTGGAGCCACGCGACATCCCGGGCGCCGCGCACGCGGCCGAGCACTGCTCCATCGGCCTCCTGCCGCTGCTCGCGACCTGCGACCGTTGGGACATCGGCGGCGTCAGCACCGCACACCACCCCGACACCGGCAGGTTGACCGTCTTCGTCTATGACGGCCACCCGGGAGGCGCCGGCTTCGCCGAGCGGGGCTTCCGGCGAGCCGAGGACTGGCTGCGCGCCACCCACGACGCGATCGAGGCGTGTGAGTGCGAGTCCGGGTGTCCCTCGTGCATCCAGTCGCCGAAGTGCGGCAACCAGAACAACCCGCTCGACAAGGACGGGGCACTGCTGCTCCTCGAGACGCTGCTGGACCAGCGCTCCGGCGATTCCGACGGTAGGGTCGGGCCATGCTGCTCCTCGGGTTGATCCTCCTCGCGATCGCCGTACTCCTCCTCCTGGCCGGCCTGTTCGCCGCCGGCGACGGATCCACCGCCCACCAGGCAGCCACCATCCTCGGGATCCATCTCGGCGCGACCACCGTGTTCCTGCTCGGCTTCATCGCCGGGCTGGCGCTGCTGTTCGGCTTCTCGATCACCAAGTGGGGCGGCAAGCGACAGATCCGCCAGGCCAGAGAGCGGCGTCGACTCGAGGGCCTCGCGCATCGGCTGGAGGAGGTCGAGTCCCAGCGTGACGGGCACGAGGAGAGCAAGAACGGAGAATGACGGCGATCACCGCTAGCCACCCGACGCGACGCCGACCGGACCGGCCCGGGCCTGTGCGCTGAGGTCGCCGGCCTGACCGAGCCATCTGGGTCCTCGCACCCGCACCTGCACCACCACCTCCTCCCCGTCGATCCGACAGCTCTGCAGCGCCGCGTCGTTGGCGTCGGCCGTGCTCGCGGCCGCACCACACGGATCGCGCTGGTACTGGATGGCGGTGGCCGCGCTCAGCGCGGCCAGGTCGGCGGCCGACTGTGCCTGACGATGGGCCGCCACCATCGCGGCCACCACGCCGAGAGCGGCGCCGACGATCAGCAACACGCCCAGGGCACCGACCGCCATCGGTATCGCCGAGCCCCGCTCTCGGTCCACGGTCCCGGGACGGCGCATCGTGCTCACTCCGCGGTCGGCTCGGGCTCGGCGACCGCATGGGCGTGGACCGTGACCCCCGGCAGCCAGCCGAACAGCCCGCCGGGTCCGCGCACGGATGCGGAGGCGTCCACGGCCACCTCCTCGGCGCCCGCCGAGACCCGGATCCGGGTGCCGCTCGGTCCGACCTGCTGGCCACGGGCGACCGCCGACGACGGGTCGTCGCCGCGCGCCATCGCCCGCGCGGTCTCGCGGGCGGCATCGATGGTGCGCAGCTGGGCCGCGCCCACCGACAGCAGCCAGACCAGACCGACGGTCACGGCGACCAGCATCGGGAGCACCATCACCAGCTCGGCGGTCGCGGCTCCGCGTTCACCGCGCCGCACCCCTCGTGCACGCACGTTCTCAGATGCCGAGCAGGTTGAGCACGTGATTGAACAGGGTGTGCAGCAGGTTGTTGCCGAAGCCTCCGGTGAGCAGCTTGTAGAGCAGTCCGGCCAGACCCGCCCCGGCTGCGGTGCCGACCGCGTACTCAGCGGTGGTGATGCCGGCCTCGGCGCTGCGCCTCGGTTTCGGGACCCGGCCGCGGACCAACCGCCGAGGCGTCTGCGCGGACCCGTTGTCGTCCGGGTCGCCGCCGCGGAGCAGTCGCAGCCGAGGTGCTGTGTCACGCCCGCCGGCCGAGTCGCCCGGTGAGGCATCGCTGCGGGTGTCGCTGCGGGTCTCATCGCCGGCGCCGCCGGGTGCACTGTCGGCGGCACGGTCGGGGGCACGGTCGGGCGTCGAGGAATCGGTCATCGCTGGTCCTTCCCACGGACCGCCGGATGCGGTCGAGTGGGACGAGGATGGTCGCCCGGATCGACCGGTGCGAGCGCCCGCCGTACGCCTGTGGACGACCTCGACGCGAAATCGGGCTGGGGACGAAATCCGGTCGGCCCGCCCGCAGTCGTCAGCGATGAACGGCGACCGGACCGGACTCAGCGACGTCGGCGGGCATAGCTGACCCGGACCAGGGTCTCGTCCCGGGCGGTGTCGGTGCGCACCACCTGGACCGCGAGCACCTCGGCACCGAGCAGTCGCTCCAGATAGGCCGAGAGACCCGAGACCTCGCGGAAGGTGCGCGGGAGCAGCATCTCTTGCGAGTTCTCCCGATAGCAGATCAGGGCGGCCACCACGGCCAGGGCGGCGACCACGCCGGCTACAGCGAACAGCATCATCGACGGACCTCCTCGCTTCGTTGTGAAGCAAGTACACGGTCCGGACTCATCGGTTTGCCCGGCGTCGTCTGTGGATCGTCTGTGAGCGTCCCACACGAGCCCAGGCAGCGCGGACGCGGCCCGACGCAGGAGAGCACTGACCAACGCCGCATCCGTCGGCTGAGTCGGCGCATCCGCTGATCGAGCGCGTCGAGACCGCACTCGGGAACGGGATCTCGACCAGCCCACCCCACCAGAGATCACTCGACCGAACGATCACTCACCGAAGGAGAACGGCGGCTCCTCAGATCTGCAGTTGGGCGAGCAGGCCACCGACCACCGGCACCACGCCGATCAGCAGGAACGCCGGCAACAGACACAGACCGAGCGGCACCGCGGCCCGTACGCCGACCCGACGCGCCCGGTCCTCGACCTCGGCTCGAGCGGTGCGGCTGAGCTCGTCGGCGAGCCGGTCGACGGTCGACGCCACCGGAGCTCCGGTGGCGTGGGCTCGAGCCAGCGCGCGTCCCAGCGGGGCCAGGGCGGGATCATCGACCAGTCCGCGCCAGGTGCTCATCGGGTCGGCGCCCAACCTGAGTCGCGCCGCCACCGGCGCGAGCCGATCCGCGGCGGCACCGGGCAGCGCCGCGGTGACCACCGTCAGCGCCTCGGCCGAGGCGGCGCCGGCGCTGAGCGCCGAGGCCAGCAGCC
>NZ_JASGET010000119.1:0-32911 GCF_047606145.1 Nocardioides sp.
CGCGCCGGCGAGCTCGCGGGCGGCCGCGCGCGCCTCGCGCGCCCGGGCCTCGTCGTCCGGGTCCGCCTTGTTGACCGCGATCACGTCGGCGATCTCCAAGATCCCCTTCTTGATGCCCTGCAGCTGGTCGCCGGTGCGAGCCAGGGTGAGGAAGCAGAACGTGTCGACCATGCCGGCGACCGTCACCTCGGACTGTCCGACGCCGACGGTCTCGACCAGCACGACGTCGTAGCCGGCCGCCTCCAGCACCGCCATCGCCTGTACCGTCGCCCGGGCCACACCGCCCAGGGTGCCGGCCGACGGCGAGGGCCTGATGAACGCGTTCGGGTCGACCGCGAGGCGCGGCATCCGGGTCTTGTCACCGAGCACCGAGCCGCCGGTGCGCACCGAGGACGGGTCCACCGTGAGGACGCCGACCCGATGCCCCGCGGAGGTGAGCCGGGTGCCCAGGGCCTCGATGAAGGTCGACTTGCCGACCCCCGGCACACCGGAGATGCCGACCCGGACCGCGTCACCGGGGGGCAGATCGGTGAGCAGCGCGCGGGCCAGCGGTCGGTGCGCCGCCTTGGTCGACTCCACCAGCGTGATCGCACGGGAGACGGCGGCTCGGCTGCCGGCTCCGATCTGCTCGATCAGGGCCGGCAGCTGGGTTCGCGGGTCGGTCGGCACCCGGTCACCGTAACGGCCACACGCTCACCGCCGTACCCGGACCGCCTTGGTCCGCACGGTGGCGGTGCGCCACTGACCCTTGTGGCCGGTGACCACCGCCACCACCTTCTTGCCCCGGTAGGCCGACCGCAGCCTCAGATGGGCGCCGCTGCCGACCTTCCTGCCGGCCACCTTCCACAGGTAGGTGAAGCGGACTCCCGCGCTCCAGCCGGAACGGTGCAGGTGGAGACCGAGCCGGTGTCCGACCCGCGGCTTGCCGGAGATCGAGACCGCGGCTGAGTGCACGCTCGGTCGCGCCGGCGTACGCACCGTCGCGGTGGCGGCCGAGCTCTGCCCCACCACCGCGACCGAGGCGCGGTAGGTCGTCGATCCGGCCAGGCCGGTGAAGACGACCCGGCCCTTGTCGGACCAGACCTGGACGGTGTCCACCGTCCTGCCGGCTCGGGTCAGACTCACCTTCAGCACCTGGCTGGCGCTGCCGGTGCTCGTCGTCCAGGACACCGTCACCCTCGACCAGCTGGGTGCCTTCGCGGTGGCCCCGGTGACCCGGTCGGCGTCGACGGTCACCTGGTTGGACGCCGCCGAGTACGGCGAGCTGCCGAGTGCGTTGCTGGCCGCCACCTGCGGCGCGTAGTCGCCGGCCGCCAGCCCGGTGAAGCGGTAGCTGGTGGTGCCGGCGGGCACCGTGACCGGATCGGCGGACGGGGTGAGCCGCACCAGGTAGCCGGTCAGCGCGGAGCCGCCGTCGTCCGGCGCGGCCCAGGTCACCGTGACGGTGTGTCCCACCACCGAGGCGGCCGGGCGGTCCGGCACGGTCGGCACGGTGGCGGCGATCGGCACGTACGCGGTGTAGTCGCTCGCCACCGAGCTGCCCAGCGCGTTGACGGCCACCACGCTGGCCCGGTACTCCTTGCCCCGGGTGAGCCCGGCGAAGGTGTGCGAGGTGACGTCCGCGCCCACGCTCACGGTCCGCTCGTCCCCGTCGCCCTCGAGGGTGACCTGGTAGCCGGTGATCGCCGAGCCGCCGTCGTCCTCGGGCGCGGCCCAGGCGACGGTGAGCGAACGACCGCTGGCGGTGGCCGAGACGGACTCCGGCGCCCCGGGCGCGCTGTCCGGCTTGCGCACCAGTGCGGCGATGGCGGCCTCGACGCGATCCGCCTCGTCGGCGTACTCCTGGTCGGTGGCGGTGCCGTCGTCGTACATCTGCTGCGCGGTCGCCAGCTCGGACTTGAGCGCCGCGGCGGTCTCGTCGGTGTAGCGGACGAGCTTGATCGCCTCGGCGTCGTCGATCGCGGCGCCCAACTCACGCTCGGCGGCCGGATCCAGCTGGGCTGCCGCCAGCCGCAGCATCCGGGTGGCCGAGGTCACCTCGGAGTTGAGCGCGTCGTCGTCGACCAACACGTCCTCGGCGGCGGTCATCTGGGCGGTGAAGGTGGCGAAGTCGACCGGGACGTAGCGGTCGCCGTCGGCCAACAGCGGCGAGTAGGAGTCGTAGAGGTCCTGGAGGCCCGACTTGTCGACGCCGTAGTTGAAGGTGAAGGAGTCGAGGTTCGCCACGTAGGGATGGTCGTCGTCCGCGGTGGTGTGCATCACCACGTAGACGTCATGGGTGCCGCTGATCGAGTCCGGCAGCGTGACGGTGGTGGTGCCGGCGTTGGTCCAGGCGGTGCCGGTCACCGGCAGCGGCACCGAGACGACCGGGTCGCCGTCGGCGGAATCGAGATAGACGTCGATGCTGGAGTCGGTGCCACAGCGAGACGAGTTGTTGACGTAGTGCACGCTGAGCGAGGTGGCGGTGTCGGCGAAGGCGACCTGGTCGTACTCCAGCCAGGCCCCGTCGTAGGTGCCGCCGACGTCGGTGACGGTGGTGCCGTCGTCCCAGGTGCTGGTCTCGGTCTTCAGTCCGCCGGCGCTCCAGTCGCTGTAGCCGGCCGCCGACAGGGCCAGGCCGTCGGCGTCGCCGGCGGTGGAGGAGAACTGGACGTAGCCGATGTTGGCGACGTAGGGCAGATCGGTGGTCGCCTCCGGTGCCGAGAAGACCAGGTACACGTCGTGCACCCCGGTGAGGGTCTGGCCGATCGCGACGGTGGTGGTGGTGTAGGTTCCCCAGCTGGAGCCGGTGGTGGTCAGTGGGACGGTCGCGACCGGGTCACCGTCCGTGGAGTCCAGATAGATCTCCACCGAGGTGTCGGTGGGCGTGCGGCCACTCGGCTTGTCGTAGTAGACCGAGACCGTGTCCACACCGCTGCCGAAGTCGTAGTCGGCGTACTCCGCCCACTCCCCGTCGTTGACGTTCTGGAACAGGCTGGCGTCGCTGGCGTCGATGCCGGAGTCGAGCGAGGTGGCGTTGCCGGGCTGGAGCTTCGGCTGGGTGACGGCCGTGTCGGTGTCGACGAACTGCATCCAGTCGAAGTTGCCCACCCAGTGCGAGGCGCCGTCGGTCGAGGAGCCGGTGAAGACGAAGTAGACGGTGTGCGAGCTGCCGTCGGCCAGCTCGGCGACATCGGAGAGGTCGGCGGTCACGGTCTGGTAGGTGCCGAATGTCGAGGCCGTCGGCGGGGTGGAGACGGTCGCCAGCAGCGGGCCGTCGGTGGCGTCGAGATGCACCTCGACGGCCGCGTTGTCGTAGCCGTCGTCGGAGGCACCCGAGTAGCGGACCTCGATCTGGTCCGGCGCCTCGTCGTCGGTGAAGGTGAGGGCGTCGAACGCGATCCACGAGTTCGGCCGCACCCCGCCGAGGTTGCTGGTCTCGTTCTCCAGCTCGCCCCCGGACCAGTCGTCGCTCGACTCGGCCTGGAGCTGGCGGAAGCCGCCGGCACTCAGGGTGAGCCCGTCCAGAGCGGCGGTGAGGTCGGAGTCGGCGTCCTTGACCGCCTGGTCGGTGGCGGTGTCGTCGGCGAGCAGGGTCTTGGCACTGTCGCGGGCGGTCACCAGGGCGTCGTACGTCGACCCTTCGTAGTTGCCCCGGACCACCAGCCGCGCCTGGTCGTAGTCGGTCTGCAGCACGCTGCGCCAATGGCTGGTGACCGCGATGACGTAGGGATCGCGCAGCGTCGTGCCGGTCCCGGTGACGGCATCGGGTGAGACGTCGTCGGCGAGCGCGCCGTCCTGGAACCGGACCGCGAACTTGGTGCGCGCAAGCTGTGGCAGGGTGCCGCTGACATGGATGTCGAGGGTGGTGTCGCCGGTCCGGGTCACGCTCGCCTCGACCCCGGACGGCAGTCCGACGACCGTGGCCAGGCCGGCGCCCACCAGGTCGTCGCCGTCGCTCCCGGTCAACGTCGCGCCGGAGAGCGTCATGGTGATGTCACCGTCGACTCCGCCGTCCGCGTCGGCCTGCAGGGTGGTGGTGTCCGAGCTGGCGGTGACGGTCGGCGCGGTGTCGGTCGCGGTGCTCATCGAGAAGGCCGCGGCGCTGTCGGTCCCCCAGTCCGAGGCGGTGTCGCCCATGACGGTGTCGAAGGAGCCGTTGCCGGCCAGATCGGAGTAGTCCACCCAGGTGTTGCCGTAGGTCTCGCCGTTCAGGGTGGCCGACTGGATGTAGTAGTCGTCGGACGAGACCCCGTCGGCGCTCACGCTGAAGGTGGTGCCGTCGGCGTGGGAGATGTCGACCCGATCGAAGAACGGCGAGCCGACCTGGTACTGCGAGGATCCCGCGGTGACCGGGTAGAGCCCGACCGCAGCCGCGACGAAGGTGGACGACATCGCGCCGGTGTCGTCGTCCATGGTCGGCAGGAAGCCGTCGGGCGAGAGCTTGAAGACCTTCTCCTTGATCGGCGGGGTGAGCTTGCCGTTGGCCGAGGTCGGGTCGTTCCCGTCGGTCTGGGTGGTGGCGATGTAGTTCTGCCAGGTCTGCTTGGTGTAGAGGTCACGGACCCACTTCTGGGTCTTCGACGGCTCGCCGACGTAGTTGAACAGGTACGGCGTCTGCAGGTCCACCTCGTTGGCGTTGGACTTCAGCATCTTGGTGCCGTCGTCGGGGTCCTCCTCGCCGAAGTAGTGGCTGAGCGCGTCCTGCACGGCCGTCGTGCCGCCCATCGCCGTGATCAGGCCGGCCATGTCCTGGACGGGGTACCAGTTGAACTGCCACAGCGTGCCCTGATAGAGGTTCGCGGCCTGGAACTGCTCGAGGTCGTCCGAGGCCCAGTTCCCGGAGGCGTCCTTGGCGGAGAGCACGCCGACCGAGGTGCCGTCGTCGGCGGTCCAGGCGCCGGGCTTGATCACGTTCTGGTAATTGGCCGCTCGGGCGAGATAGGTCGCGGCGTCGTCGGTCTTGCCGAGGGAGTCGGCGATCACCGACACGGCGTAGTCGTCGTAGGAGGTGCCGACGGTGGTGCCCGGGTCGCTCGCGATGTAGCCGAGCTTCTCGTTCGCGTCGCTGTAGGTGTCCTCGTTCGCGACGATCGCGGAGTAGGCCTCGTCCAGCCGATCCAGGTGCACTCCCTTGGCGAGGGCGTCGGCGATGACGATGGCAGCGCGTTCGAAGCGGACCGTCGGAACCGCCTGGACCAGGCTGCTCAGGGTGGCGTCGCCGGCGTCGGCGTCATCGGCGAAGAGGTCGACCAGGGACTGCACCTCGTCGTCGTAGTAGTCCGGATAGAGGTAGGCGAGGATGGCGTACTTCCGGAAGTCGTCCCAGGTGCCCCAGCCGTCGTAGTGGATGTACCCGTCGGCCTGGTGCACCTTGCCGTCCACCCCGCGGTAGGTGCCGTCGGTGCTGGTCGCGTTGACCGGGGTGGCGAGCATCCGGTAGAGGCTGGTGTAGAAGATCCCCTCCAGGCTGCCGTCGGGGTCGCTGGTGGCGTTCGCGCTCACCGCCACCTTGGCCAGGGTGTCCTGCCAGTCCTGGTGGGCGGCCTGACGAACGTCGTCGAACGACTTCCCGTCCAGCTCGGCGGCCTGGTCCTTGCGGGCCTGGGCGACGCTGATCGGAGACAGGGTGGTGGTGAGCTGGACAGCCTCGTTGGCCTCGACGTCGAAGCTCACCACGGCACCGGTGTCGGTGCCGGAGCGGTGCCGCGCCGAGGTGAGCGTGCCGGCCGAGCCCCAGGTCTTGACGCCCGCGACCGCGACGTTGGTGACCGCGTCGAAGTAGAGCTTGTAGGTGTTGCCGTTGAACGCTCCGATCACGTAGCCGGAGAGCTCGGCGCGACCGTCGTCCAGCGTGCTCACCTCCAGCTCGGAGTCCACCCTGCTGGTGAAGTTGTTGGCCAGGTCCACCACCAGCGAGGCCGTCCCGGCCTCGGGGAAGGTGAACCTCTCCAGACCGCTGCGCACGGTCGCGGTGAGCTCGGCGTCGATGGTGCCCTCGTCGCGCTGCAGCCCCACCTGGTAGTAGCCCGGGACGGCGGTCTCGTCGTCGTGGGAGTAGGTGGCCGGGTAGCTGCTGGTGTCGGGACGGGCGGTGTAGCTCTGGTACGTCGGCACCACCAGCAGGTCGCCGCCCGCGCCGGAGCCGCCGACACCGTCGAGGTTCGAGAGCGTGAAGCCCTTGATCTGGCTCTGGGAGTAGTCGTAGCCGGTGTGGGAGCGGCTCGGCGCGGTCATCGGGTTGGGCTTGGCCAGACCGTGCGGCACCTGGGCGCCGGGCAGGTTCTGGCCGTCGTCGCCCTGCGTCGACATGAACGGGTCGACGTAGGAGGTGTAGTCGGTGGCGGTCGTGCCGTCGTCGGCCGAGCCGGTGTCGGCGGTGGTCACCGGGGCCGCCGAGACGGGTGCCACGCCGAACGCGGCCAGTCCGGCCACGGCCAGGACCAGGCCGACGAGCACCCGGAGGAGGCCGGTGAGTCTCGTCTGCGAGCGGTGCGCCCGCGCGTCGGTGACGGGGGCGAGCGGGGCGTGGGGGCGAGGGTCCACCTGCGGCATGGGGAGGCTTTCTGCGGTCGTCGGCCGGGAGTCGAGCAGACGCTAGGGAGCCTCGGTGACCACCACGTGTCCACCCGGCGGTGATCGGTTGCCCATTGATGAAGTTCTTGGCGCCCGGCAGGTGAACACCGACCGGGCCCTCTGACCACTCATCGCGGCGGCGAGTCGTCGAGCGGAGGCAGCGCCGCCGCCTCCTCGTCGGTGAAGAGCCGCGAGCGCAGCAGGAACCGGAACCCGGTGGGCCCCTCCAGGGAGAACCCGGCGCCGCGGCCCGGGACGAGGTCGATGGTCAGATGGGTGTGCGACCAGTAGGCGAACTGCTCGCGCGACATCCACACCTCGACGGGTTCGAGAGGAGTCTCGGGAGTGCTCACCTCCAGGTCGCCGAGGTGGACGTCGGAGTCGCCGGTGAGGAACTCCCCGTACGGATAGCACATCGGAGCCGACCCGTCGCAGCAGCCGCCGGACTGGTGGAACATCACCGGGCCGTGCTGTTCGGTCAGCGTGCGGATCATCTCCGCGGCCGCGGGTGTGACCGCCACCCGGGAGGGGGTGGCGGTCACACCCGGAGCCACCTCGGCCGCCTCGGCCGGGTCGACCCCAAAGACGGACTCACTCATCGTGGTCGACGACGCTTCCGGCCGGCCGGCTCAGAAGAAGCCCATCGCGTTCGGCGAGTAGGAGACCAGCAGGTTCTTGGTCTGCTGGTAGTGCTCCAGCATCATCTTGTGGTTCTCCCGGCCGATGCCCGAAGACTTGTAGCCACCGAACGCCGCGTGCGCCGGGTAGTTGTGGTAGTTGTTCGTCCACACCCGGCCGGCCTGGATGGCGCGTCCGGCCCGGTAGGCGGTGTTGATGTCGCGCGACCACACCCCGGCGCCGAGGCCGTAGAGGGTGTCGTTGGCGATCGAGATCGCGTCGTCGAAGTCGTCGAAGCCGGTGACCGAGACGACCGGACCGAAGATCTCCTCCTGGAAGATCCGCATCTTGTTGGTGCCGGCGAAGATGGTCGGGGCGACGTAGTAGCCACCGGACAGGTCGCCGCCGAGGTCGACCCGCTCGCCGCCGGTGATGACCCGGGCGCCCTCCTCGGTGCCGATCTTGAGGTAGCTGAGGATCTTCTCCAGCTGGTCGTTGCTGGCCTGGGCGCCGACCATCGTCTCGGTGTCCAGCGGGTTGCCCTGGACCATCCGCTTGACCCGCTCGGTGCCTGCGGTCAGGAACTGGTCGTAGATGTCGGCCTGGACCAGCGCGCGGCTCGGGCAGGTGCACACCTCGCCCTGGTTGAGCGCGAACATGGCGAAGCCCTCCATCGCCTTGTCCGCGAACGCGTCGTCGGCCGCGAGCACGTCGGAGAAGAAGATGTTCGGACTCTTGCCGCCGAGCTCGAGGGTCACCGGGATCAGGTTCTGGCTGGCGTACTGCATGATCAGCCGACCGGTGGTGGTCTCACCGGTGAAGGCGATCTTGCGGATGCGCGACGAGCTGGCCAGCGGCTTGCCGGCCTCCACTCCGAAGCCGTTGACCACATTGATCACGCCCGCGGGCAGCAGGTCGCCGATCAGGTCGACGAGCAGCATGATCGAGGCCGGGGTCTGCTCGGCCGGCTTGAGCACCACCGCGTTGCCGGCGGCGAGCGCCGGGGCGAGCTTCCAGGTCGCCATCAGCAGCGGGAAGTTCCACGGAATGATCTGGCCGACCACCCCGAGCGGCTCGTGGAAGTGGTAGGCGACCAGGTCCTCGTCGATCTCGGAGAGAGCCCCCTCCTGGGCGCGGATGGCGCCGGCGAAGTAGCGGAAATGGTCGACGGCGAGCGGCAGGTCGGCGGCCAGCGTCTCGCGGACCGGCTTGCCGTTGTCCCAGGTCTCGCCGACCGCGAGCATCTCCAGGTTGGCCTCGATGCGATCGGCGATCTTGTTCAGGATCCCGGCGCGCTCGGCGACCGAGGTCTTGCCCCACGCGGGCGCGGCGGCATGGGCCGCGTCGAGGGCGAGCTCGACGTCCTCGGCGGTCGACCGGGCCACCTCGCAGAAGACCTTGCCGGTCACCGGCGAGACGTTCTCGAAGTACTGCCCCTTGACCGGCGGCACCCACTGTCCGCCGATCCAGTTCTCGTACCGGGACTGGTAGGAGACGACGCTTCCATCGGTCCCCGGCTGTGCGTACACGCTCATCTGGCACTCCCACTGCAAACGCGATCCCGGACGCCTTGCCCGGGCGTCTGTGACGCTAGTCACCGACACGTTGCAGCGACGTTGCACGCGAGACCGGCCCGAGCGGGCCTCCGGCACCGACCCGAGGATCAGCCCAGCTCGGCGGCGAGGAAGTCCAGATGGTCGCGCACCCGGGCGCGGCCGGGCGCACTCGGGTCCAGGCCCAGGTACGCCGCCTGCCAGATCTCCCAGTCCAGCCGGCCGTGCTCGGTCTCGCCGAAGCGGAGCAGCATCTCGGGATCCCCGGCGCCGATCAACCGGTGCCGCAGATCGGTCCGCAACCGGTCCCGCAGCCGGCGTACGCCGGGGGCGTCGGAGGCCGGCAGCAGGTCGCCGCGATAGAGGTCGAGCGCGCCCGCGACATCGCCCAGCGCGAGCCGCTGACGCAACTCGGTGACATCGGAGCGCAACCCGGCGTCGAGCCGGTAGGGCCGGCCGGCCAGGGTGAGCCCGTGGGCCGTCAGCACGGTGCGCAGCCGGGAGAGCTCGGCGCGGAGGGTGACCGAGGCGAGCTCGTCGTCGGAGAGGCCGACCGCCAGCTCCTCGCCGGTCAGCCCGTCCTCGCCGTGCTCGCCGAGCAGGACCAGCAGCTCGCTGTGCCGCAGCCCCAGCCGGGTGCGTGCCCGCGGGCTCTCCAACACGCACGACGCCACCCCGAGGGCACGCAGCCGGGCTCGCGGCGCGGCGGTCTGCTCGGGGTGGAGCAATCGCTGCAGCTGCAGCTCGCGCTCCACCACCGCGACGGTCGCTCGTACCGCGGAGAGGGCCTGCGGCCCGGAGACCTCCGCCCCGCCGGTCAGGTCGATCACCCCGAGCACGGCTCCCGTGTCCGGGTCGTGCACCGGCGCGGCCGCACAGCTCCACGCCATCACCGGCCTGGCCAGATGCTCACCGCCGATGATCTGGACCGGACGGTCGATGGCGAGCGCGGTCCCCGGCGCGTTGGTGCCGGCGACCGACTCGGCCCAGTCGGAGCCCTCCACGAAGCCGATCCCCTCGGTCCGGCTGCGCAGCCGGCGCTGCCCCTCCACCCACAAAAGCCGGCCGAGATGGTCGGCCACCGCCACCACCGACCCGGAGTCGGAGGCGTCCTCCACCAGCAGCCGGCGGATCACCGGCATCATCGGCGCCAACGGATGACTCGCGCGGTAGTCGTCGAGCTCGGCGTCGACCAGCTCGAGCGGCGGGCTCACCCGCTCGGGGTCCAGGCCCGCGGCGAGACTGCGCTGCCAGGACTCCGCGACCACCGGCCGGGTCTCGGCATCTGCCCGACCCGTCTCCAAGAAGGCGTCGTGCGCCCGCGCCAAGACGGCGGATCGAGTCCGAACCGGCATGGTGCCTCCTGTGAGGTGCGTCTCAGGCAAGGATACGCAGGACCGCCAGACCCGAGCGGCACCGTGGTCGCCCGCCCGGCCGGGCTCCGAGGATCGCCGACCGGGCGGGTGACCCGTGGCCGGCGGCCGCTTTCGCGTCGGACCGAGGTCGTCGGCTAGCATCGGTGGCGAGCGGGAGTAGTCCCTCGACTGGATGTCGACATACTGGCTGGTTCTCCAGCCCGGTATCCAGGGTCGGTGCGCCGACTGGACGAGACGTTCGGAGTTCCAGCCACCCTCGGCTGCTCCGACGTACTCCGGTGGGTCGGCGGTGGCCGACCGACCAGAGAGAAGACCATGCTCGACTTCGGTGTCATCGCCGCCTGCTTCGGCCTCATCTTCGTCAGCGAACTGCCCGACAAGACCGCCATCGCGAGCCTGGTGCTCGGCACCCGGTTCCCCTGGCGCTGGGTCTTCGCCGGCGTCGCCGCCGCGTTCGCCGTACACGTGGTGGTGGCGGTCGCGGCCGGCTCCGTGCTGACCCTGCTCCCCCGCCGGCCGTTGGACGGTGTGGTGGCGGTGCTGTTCGCGCTCGGCGCCTACCTGGTGTGGCGTGAGGGTCGCGAGGACGATCAGGACGGGGGCGAGGAGCTCGAGGAGGAGGCCGAGGCGGTGCCGGCCTCGGCCGGGTTCTGGAAGGTCGCCTCGCTCGGCTTCGGCACGATCTTCATCGCCGAGTGGGGCGATCTGACCCAGATCATGACGGCCAACCTGGCCGCCAAGCACGACGACCCGCTCTCGGTCGGCCTCGGCGCGGTGCTGGGCCTGTGGGCGGTGGCCCTGCTGGCGATCCTGGGCGGCAAGACGCTGCTGCGGGTGCTGCCGATGCGCTGGATCACCCGGGTCGCGGCGCTGGTGATGCTGGTACTGGCCGTGCTCAGCGCCCGGACCGCGCTGGGCTGGTGAGTGGGTTGACGGGCGGGTCGACGGGCGGGTGGTTCACCCGTCGAGCTGCGCCCGCAGCCGAGCCAGCAGGTCGAGCGCGGAGTCGGCGATGACCGTCCCGGGGAGGAACACCGCGGCCGCGCCCATCTGCTCCAGCGTCGGTACGTCGGCCGGCGGGATCACCCCGCCCACCACGACCATGATGTCGGGCCGACCCTGTCGTGCCAGCGCATCGCGCAGCGCGGGCACCAGCGTCAGGTGGCCGGCCGCCAGCGAGGAGACCCCCACGATGTGCACGTCGGCGTCGACCGCCTGCTGGGCGACCTCCTCGGGAGTGGAGAAGAGCGGGCCCACGTCGACGTCGAAGCCGAGGTCGGCGAAGGCGGAGACCACCACCTTCTGACCTCGGTCGTGGCCGTCCTGGCCCATCTTGGCGACCAGGATCCGCGGCCGACGGCCCTCGGCCTCCTCGAACTCCGCGGTCGCGGCCAGCACCCGGCCGACCTTGTCGTTCCCGTCGCCCACGCCTGCCTCCTCCCGGTACACCCCCGAGATCGTCCGGATCACCGCTTGGTGCCGACCCCAGGACCGCTCCAACGCGTCCGAGATCTCTCCCACCGTCGCCTTGGCCCGGGCTGCGTCGACGGCGAGGGCGAGCAGGTTGCCGTCCAGCCCGTCGCCGCCGCCCGAGGTCGCCGAGTTGCTCAGCGCCTCGAGCGCGCGTCGTACGTCCTCCTCGTCGCGCTCGGCACGGAGACGCTCGAGCTTGGCGACCTGCTGCTGGTACACCTGGTCGTTGTCGACCTTGAGCACCTCGAGCGGGTCCTCGACGGCCAGCCGGAAGGTGTTGACGCCGATGACCTGCTGCGCACCGGAGTCGATCCGGGCCTGGGTGCGGGCGGCCGCCTCCTCGATGCGCATCTTCGGGATGCCCTGCTCGATCGCCTTGGCCATCCCGCCGGCCGCCTCGGCCTCGGTGATGTGCGCCCACGCCTTGGCGGCCAGGTCGTGGGTGAGCCGCTCGACGTAGTAGGAGCCACCCCACGGATCGATGATCGCCGTGGTGCCCGACTCCTGCTGCAGCAGCAGCTGGGTGTTGCGGGCGATCCGGGCGGAGAAGTCGGTGGGCAGCGCGATCGCCTCGTCCAGCGCGTTGGTGTGCAGCGACTGGGTGTGGCCCTGGGTGGCGGCCATCGCCTCGATGCAGGTGCGCCCGACGTTGTTGAAGACGTCCTGGGCGGTCAACGACCAGCCGGAGGTCTGCGAGTGGGTGCGCAGCGAGAGCGACTTGGGGTTCTCCGGCTCGAACTGCGCCACCAGCCGGGACCACAGCGCCCGCGCCGCGCGCATCTTGGCGATCTCGGTGAAGAAGTTCATCCCGATCGCCCAGAAGAAGCTGAGCCGCGGCGCGAACGCGTCCACGTCCAGTCCCGCGGCCAGCCCGGTGCGCAGGTACTCCACGCCGTCGGCGAGGGTGTAGGCGAGCTCCAGGTCGGCGGTGGCCCCGGCCTCCTGCATGTGATAGCCGGAGATCGAGATCGAGTTGAACCGCGGCATCCTGGCCGCGGTGTAGGCGAAGATGTCGCCGATGATCCGCATCGAGGCCGCCGGCGGATAGATGTAGGTGTTGCGGACCATGAACTCCTTGAGGATGTCGTTCTGGATGGTCCCCGCCAACTGCTCCGGCTTCACCCCCTGCTCCTCGGCGGCGACGATGTAGAGGGCGAGCACCGGGAGCACCGCACCGTTCATCGTCATCGAGACGCTCATCTGGTCCAGTGGGATGCCGTCGAACAGGGTGCGGGTGTCGTAGATGGAGTCGATCGCCACGCCGGCCATGCCGACGTCGCCGCGCACCCGCGGGTGGTCGGAGTCGTAGCCGCGGTGGGTGGCGAGGTCGAAGGCGACCGAGAGGCCCTTCTGGCCGGCCGCCAGGTTGCGGCGGTAGAAGGCGTTGGACTCCTCGGCGGTGGAGAACCCGGCGTACTGCCTGATCGTCCACGGCTGGGTGGTGTACATCGTCGGGTACGGGCCGCGCAGGAACGGCCCGAGGCCGGGATAGGTGTCCAGCGCGTCGAGGCCGGCGAGATCGGCCGAGGTGTAGCGGCTCTTGATCTCGATGCCTTCGGGTGAGTGCCAGGTCTCGGTACGCTCGCCGGCGCTCGCCGCCCGACCAGCGCTGTCCTCACCCGCCGCTCGACCAGCGCTGTCCCCGCCCGCCGCTCGACCAGCGGCCTCGCCGGTCGAGTAGCCGTCGCGAGGAACGAGCGACGGCGTATCGAGACCCAACGACAGACCCGCGAACGAATCGGGAATGCTCATCTCAACTCCTTCCTCACCCGGCTCAGGAACGCGAGGGCATCGGCGCCCAGCGCACACGAGTCGTCGGCGTAGGCGACCGGCCGGCCGGCGATGACCACGTACGACGCACCGGCGTCGCGCAGCGCCTGCGTGGCCGCCTCGCCCCACTCGGCGTAGGCCCGGTCGGTGCCGGCCAGGCAGACCACCGGCTGGCCCTGGTAGGAGGCGAGCAGGTCCGCCGGGGTGGCGCTCGCTCCGGCGACCTCGACCGGTACGCCACCGGCCGCCAACAGGTTGGCAGCGAAGGTGGCACGGGCGGTGTGCTGCGCGACCGGGCCGAGAGTGGCCAGAAAGACCGGCCGGGCAGCCGGCTCATCACGCAGCGCCTCGAAGCTCGCCCCGTAGCGGCGCACCGAGTCCGCGACCGGGTCGGGCTCACGCTCCGGCAGCCGCTCACCGAGGTTCGGGAACTCCGAGAGACCGGTGATCGGCTGCTGTCGCCGGGCGATCTGCTCCTCCCGTCGGTCGACCACGGCGGCGATCCTGTCCCGGAAGCCGTCCAGCCCCTCGCCGCGCTCCCACTCCGCCTCGAGGGTCTGGAACTCGGCCCAGCCGGCCGTGGCCAGGTCGGCGGTGAGGCGTTCGACGGCGTGCGCGCCACCCGCGGGGTCGGCGACCACGGCCACGTGCGACTCGTCGATCAGCAGGTGGCTGAGGTTGCGGGCGATGCGTCTGCCGAAGGCCTCCGGTCGGCCGTTGGCGGCGTCGAAGGGCAGCACCGTGACCGCCTCCGCACCGCCGACGCCGGCGGCGAAGGCGGCGACCGTGCCGCGCAGCATGTTCACGTAGGCGTCGTACTTGCTCAGCATCGGCCGAGACGAGACCGCGTGCTGACGCTGCTCGACCGTCCCGCCCGCGCCGCTGTGCTCCAGCACGCTGCACCACAGCCGCCGCGCGGCCCGGAGCTTGGCGATCGTCTCGAACTGCCGGTCGGTCGCGGCATAGCGGAACTCGATGAGGTCGGCCGCCTCCGCCACCGACAGTCCACGGTCGGTGAGCATGCGCAGATAGGCGACGCCGACGGCGATCGACCAGCCGAGCTCCTGGACGTCGGAGGCCCCCAGATCGTGGGCGGCGGTCGCATCGACGACGATGGCCCGGATTCCCGCTCCGCGGGCGAGCCCGGCGAGTCCGGCCAGCTCGGCCTCGCCCTCGTCGGGCGCGATCGGCAGGCCGCGCAGCATGGCGCCGAGCGGATCGGCGCCCAGGTTCGTGTCGCGGTGCAGCTCGCGCCCGGCATGGGCCGCGAGGAACGCCGTGCCGGCCGCGAGGGCACCGGTCGGCGCCTCGAGGACGACGGGGGCCAGATCCAGCATCACGCCCGCGAGCACGGTCGCCAGGTCGGTGGCCTCGTCGGCGCGGACCCACAGCGAGGTGGCTCCCCCGGCGAGCTCGGCGAGTGCGTCCTCGTTGGCCCGTGCCGGGTCCGGATGGTCGACCATCGCCCGGATGTCCCATCCGCCGGCCCGCTGTGGACGGACCGTCGGCGGCGCCCCACCGGGCAGGCCGAGCGGCGGAATGGCGATGCCGTCGAGGGTGGTCCGGGTGAGCAGCTCCTCGACCAGCTCGTCGGGGTCGTCGTCGCGCAGACGACCCGACTTCCGCAACACCGCGGCAGCCGCCCGCTCCCACTCCGCCCGGGTGTGGGCGTCCTCGGGCCGGGCGAGCTCGAGCGAGGGTTCGGTCATGGGCGGCAGCCTAGGAACGCGGCGTGGCCTGCGCCACAGAGTGTGAGGTTTATGACCGTTCACCCCGTCGTCTCACCCCGTCGTCTCACCCCGTCGTCTCACCGGTGTCGCCGCCACCGGTGTCGTACGTCGCCGCCGCGCCGACCACGGGCTCGGTGAGGCATCAGCGTTCACCGAAGCGTCATGCTCCGGTTGCCGTGCCCGGCGCCGGACCGGGGTGTCGGCGAGGCATCCTGGCCCTATGCGGATCGCCTTGGTGACCGAGACGTTCTATCCGGCGACGGGGTCGCCGGTGATGAGCGAGGCCGCCACCACCGTCAAGGCGCTCGCCGACCAGGCGATCGACGACGGTCATCAGGTGCTGTTGATCGCGGCCGCACCCGGGCAGCCGACCTACCGCCGGGCACGGGTGCTGCGGATCTCGCCGCTCGCCGCCACCGGCCGGCAGATCCGCGCGGGCATCGACGGCTTCGGCGCCGAGGCCGTCGTCTGCCTCGACCCCGGCCGGCTCGGGCGGCGAGCGCTGGCGCACGGCGCCCGGTCGGGGCTGCGCACGGTGGTGGTGCAGCAGTCGCAGAGTCACGACCCGACCTGGTCGACCCGGGTCGCCGATCACGCCGAGCAGGTGCTGACCACCAGCCGGTGGCTGCACCACTGCTTCGAGCGCATCGGGGTGGCCACCGAGGTGTGGCGCCCGGGTGTCGACTCCGCCGCCTTCACCCCCGTGCTGCGCGACCCGTGGCTGCACGATCGTTGGTCCCGGGCCAAGCAGGCGCGAGCGGGCACCGCGCCACTGACCGTCGTGGGGTACGCCGGCCGGCTGGCCGGTCGGCACGGCGTGCGACGACTGGCCGAGCTGGCCGGCATGCCGGGGCTGCGGCTGGTGGTGATCGGGGACGGACCGCAACGCGGATGGCTGGAGGGCCGCCTGCCCGAGGCGAAGTTCACCGGCGCGCTGGGGACGGGAGACCTGGCGATCGCGCTGGCCAGTCTCGACGTCTTCGTCCATCCCGGCGAGCGGGAGGGCGCCGGCCACATGCTCCGCGAGGCGGCCGCGACCGCGCTGCCGGTGGTGGCGCCGCAGGCAGCGGCCGCGGCCGAGCTGATCAGCCACCTGGAGACCGGCTACCTCTACGACCCGCGGCGACCGCGACAGCTCGCCGATGCGGTGGGTGCGGTGGTGGCCGACCCGCGCCGGGTCCTGCTGGGCGAACGGGCCCGGGAGTGGGCGGGGCGGCGGAGTTGGCCGCAGGCCGCGACCGAGCTGCTGGCGCGGCTCACCGACCCGGGGGCCGGACCGGCCCGGGTCGCCGTACCCGCTCCCCGGCACGACGCGGCCACCGAGGCCATCTCCGATCCCCTGTCCGGTCGGGGGACGGCGACGCGGCGGTGACCGGCGAGTAAGCGGCTCATGTCACACTCCCCGACAATGGTGTCCAAGGCCGCAGCGAGTACCGTGCTGCCGTGGCAACCACGACTCTGATCACCGGAGCGCGGTCAACGCGCTCGACGATCGCGCTGAAGATCGCGATGGCGACCAGCGGGATCGTCTTCATTCTGTTCGTATTGGTGCATATGTACGGCAACCTCAAGGCCTTCAGCGGCGAGACCGCCTACAACACCTACGCCGAGCACATCCGCACCGTCGGTACGCCGATGCTGCCGCGGGAGGGGGTGCTCTGGGTCATCCGCGCGGTCCTCGTCCTCTCGCTGGTGGTGCACGTCGCCTCCGCGGCCACGTTGTGGAAGCGCGCCAACCGCGCCCGACCGGTCAAGTACCAGGTCAAGCGCAACGTGGCCTCGTCGCTCTCCTCCCGGACGATGCGCTGGGGCGGGCTGACCCTGCTGCTCTTCGTGATCTGGCACCTGCTGCACTTCACCATCGTCAAGATCAACCCGACCGGCTCCCAGTCGAGCTCGATCACCGACAACCCCTATCGACTGCTGGTGAACAGCTTCGACCCCAGCGGCTGGTGGATGACGGTGATCTACCTGATCGCGATGCTGGCGCTCGGCTTCCATCTGCACCACGGCACCTTCAGTGCCTGCCAGACGCTGGGCCTGACCAACACCGCCGCGTCTCGGGCGCGAGCCCGGGTGTTCGGCTGGGTCGTCGCGATCGTGATCGCCGGCGGCTTCTCGCTGGTCCCCCTGTTCATCCTGTTCGGCGTCATCGACTAAGGGAAGCACCATGGCATCCAATCTCGATCTCTCGGGTCTGCACCCGACCAACGAGGCCTCGGTCCAGACCTCCGACGACGCGGCAGGCTTCTACGTCCTCGGCGAGAAGCTGGTCGACCCGAAGGCTCCCACCGGGCCGATCGCGACCCGGTGGACCAACCGCAAGTTCGACAACCGTCTGGTCAACCCGGCCAACCGCCGCAAGCTGTCGGTGATCATCGTCGGCACCGGGCTGGCCGGCGGCGCCGCCGCCGCGACGCTCGGCGAGGCCGGCTACCACGTGAAGTCGTTCTGCTACCAGGACTCGCCGCGGCGCGCCCACTCGATCGCCGCACAGGGCGGCATCAACGCCGCCAAGAACTACAAGGAGGACGGCGACTCGACCTACCGTCTCTTCTACGACACCGTCAAGGGCGGCGACTACCGCTCACGGGAGTCCAACGTCTACCGCCTGGCCGAGGTCTCGGCCAACATCATCGACCAGTGCGTGGCCCAGGGCGTCCCGTTCGCCCGCGACTACGGCGGCCTGCTCGACAACCGGTCGTTCGGCGGCGTCCAGGTCTCGCGCACCTTCTACGCCCGCGGCCAGACCGGCCAGCAGCTGCTGCTCGGCGCCTACCAGGCGATGGAGCGCCAGGTCGCCGCCGGCACGGTCGAGGCCTACACCCGGCACGAGATGCTCGAGCTGGTCATCGTCGACGGCCGGGCGCGCGGGATCATCGCCCGCAACATGGTCACCGGCGAGCTGGAGACCCATCTGGCCGATGTCGTCGTCCTGGCCACCGGCGGCTACGGCAACGTCTTCTTCCTGTCCACCAACGCGATGGGCTCCAACGTCACCGCGACCTGGCGGGCGCACCGCAAGGGCGCCTACATGGCGAATCCCTGCTACACCCAGATCCACCCGACCTGCATCCCGGTCACCGGCGCGCACCAGTCGAAGCTGACCCTGATGTCGGAGTCGCTGCGCAACGACGGCCGGGTCTGGGTGCCGAAGCGCGCCGAGGACTGCGACAAGGACCCGCGGCAGATCCCCGAGGAGGACCGCGACTACTTCCTGGAGCGGATCTACCCGTCCTTCGGCAACCTGGTCCCCCGCGACATCGCCTCCCGGCAGGCGAAGTACATGTGCGACGAGGGGCGCGGCGTGGGACCGGCGGTCAAGGAGGTCGACCAGGACGGCAACGAGCGGATGGTCCGGCGCGGGGTCTACCTCGACCTGACCGACGCCATCGCCCGGCTCGGCAAGGAGGCGGTCGAGGAGAAGTACGACAACCTCCTCGACATGTACCTCCGGATCACCGGCGAGAACCCGTACGAGGTCCCGATGCGGATCTACCCGGCCGTGCACTACGTGATGGGCGGGCTGTGGGTGGGCTACGACCTGCAGACCAACATCGAGGGCCTGTTCTGCTCGGGCGAGGCGAACTTCTCCGACCACGGCGCGAACCGACTCGGCGCCTCGGCGCTCATGCAGGGGCTGGCCGACGGCTACTTCGTGCTGCCGAACACGATCCGTGACTACCTCGCGGGCGGACCGTTCGAGAAGATCGACGAGTCCCACCCCGCCGTGGTCGAGGCGCGTGACGCCGTCCAGGAGCGGATCAACAAGCTGCTCTCCATCCAGGGCGAGCGCTCGGTGGACTCCATCCACAAGGAGCTCGGCCACATCATGTGGGAGTACTGCGGGATGGAGCGCACCGAGGAGGGCCTGAAGAAGGCGATCGGCCTCATCCGGGAACTGAAGAAGGAGTTCTGGACCAACGTCCGGGTGCTCGGCTCCCCGGACTCGCTCAACCAGGACCTGGAGAAGGCCGGCCGGGTGGCCGACTTCATCGAGCTCGGCGAGTTGATGTGCATCGATGCGCTGAACCGGCGCGAGTCCTGCGGCGGTCACTTCCGGGCGGAGTCGCAGACCGAGGACGGCGAGGCGCTGCGGCACGACGAGGAGTTCGCCTACGTCGCGGCGTGGGAGTGGGGCGGCGAGGACGGAGCACCCGTCCTGCACAAGGAGGATCTGATCTACACGGCCATCGAGATGAAGCAGCGGAGCTACAAGTGAGCGAGCGCAGCGCGCGAACCAGTCAACACAGCAGGGGCCCCCGTTCATCGGCGGCAGAGGCGAAGCGAGGACGTCGATGAATCTCACGCTGAAGATCTGGCGCCAGGCCAGCACGGACGCTGCCGGTGGCATGTACACCTATCAGCTCGACGGTGTCTCCGAGGACATGAGCTTCCTGGAGATGCTCGACCTGCTCAACGAGCAGTTGGTCACCGCGGGCCAGGAGCCGGTCGCCTTCGACTCCGACTGTCGTGAGGGCATCTGCGGCATGTGCTCGCTGATGATCAACGGCCAGGCGCACGGACCGGAGGTGACCACCACCTGCCAGCTGCACATGCGCTCCTTCAAGGACGGAGACGTGATCACCATCGAGCCGTGGCGGGCGGCGACCTTCCCGGTCGTCAAGGACCTGATCGTGGACCGGTCGGCGTTCGACCGGGTGATCCAGAGCGGCGGCTACATCTCCGCGCCCACCGGCGCCGCCCCCGAGGCCAATGCCGCGCCGGTGCCGCGGGACAAGGCCCAGCGGGCCTTCAACGTGGCCACCTGCATCGGCTGCGGTGCCTGCGTCGCCGCCTGCCCGAACGGGTCCGCGTCGCTGTTCCTGGGCGCGAAGATCACCCACCTCGGCGAGCTGCCGCAGGGCCAGCCGGAGCGCTACTCCCGGGTGGCCGGCATGGTCGGCCAGCACGATCACGAGGGCTTCGGCGGCTGCACCAACATCGGCGAGTGTGCGGCGGCCTGCCCCAAGGAGATCCCGCTGGACGTGATCTCCCAGCTCAACAAGGACCTGCGCAAGGCGATGACCGCCGGTCACTGACCGCTCGTCCCCCCTCGGTGGCGTCCGGGCTACCTCCCGCGCAACGCGCGTACGCCGAGCCGGGCGAGCAGGCCGCCGAGGAGGACGTCGACGACGATCAGCACCGCGTGCGCGACGTAGTACGGCGCCGGGCGGTGCTGATCGGGGTCCTGGGCGGTCCTGGCCAGGTTCTTGGCGAAGTTCCCCCAGATGACGACGTTCCACACCCCGATCGCCACCAGCAGGGCTCCGTCCTTCTTCTCCAGCTTCACGAGCGTCCTCTCTTCGATCTGTTGCCGAGCCTTCTCATCGCCGCCAAGGCGGCCACCGTGGTGCCCGCGCCGGCGAGGAAGCCGGCCAGCGGCACCGGTCGCCGGGCCGCGGTGGCGATCCCGACCCGATCCCCGTCGAGGGTCGCCAGCGGCGGCGTCTGCGGACCCTGCACGGGCGGGGCCGCGTCGTCGGGGCGCATCGCCCGGGCGGCGGGCGAGACGTGCGCGAACGCCGCGGCGTACATGACCAGCCGGGAGGAGTAGTTGATCCAGACCAGCAGGACCAGGGCGATGCCGAACGCCTGGAAGGCCGGCTGTCCCTTGGCCGAGGAGAGCACCAGGCCGGAGATCTGCTTGAGGATCTCGAAGCCGACCGCACCGAGGACGGCGCCCGCCCACAGCGACCCCGGCGGGGTGGGCGGGTCGGCCAGCAGTCGGAACATCGCGAAGAAGAGCACCACGTTGGCCCCGAGGCCGACCGCGAGACTGACCACGACCACCAGCCACGAGAGCCCCTCGGAGAGCCCCATCCAGTCCAGCAGGTCGGTCGCGAAGCCACGGACGAACCCGGTCACGGCGACCGCCATCAGCAACACGATGCCGAGCACCACCAGGGTGACCAGGTCCCGCAGCTTGCCGATGACGAAGTTCGGCTGCTCCTTGGCCGGGACCTCGAAGGTCACCACCAACGCCTGCCGAAGGCTGGACAGCCAGCCGAGCCCGGCATAGAGCACACCGAGGACACCACCGACCGCGGCCCAGCCGGAGAACCGCTCCACCGAGTCCAGGGAGAGCTGGCCGTCACCGTTGCCGATCAGGCCCGGCATCACCGAGTTGATCGCACTGGTCAGGTCCTGGTCCGCGTCCGGGTAGATCCGCGAGATCAGCCCCACCACGAACAGCGCCAGGGCCAGGATCGGGAAGACGGACAGGAACCCGAAATACGTCACCGCCCCGGCCTGCTGACTCGCTCCGACGGATCCGTAGTGCTCCTGCATCCGGATGACGCGATCGAGCGCGGGATGGTCCGCGCGCGCCTCGCCGAGACGGGCGCGGAGGGTGGCTACCGCCGGCATCGGTCCGGTTCACTCCCCGAGGGCGAAGTGGTGGGTCGGGCGCCAGCCATGCGCCTCGTCATGGGAATAGAGATGGAACTCCTCCACCGTGAATTGGCACTCGAAGTCGCCGAGCTCGGCGAAGGCCTGGTCGAGGGTCGGCTCGTCGAGATCGTGGGCGATGGTGACGTGCGGGTGGTAGGGGAAGCTCAGATCGACCGCGAGCGGGCCGGTCCGGACCGCGGCGGCGAGCTGCTCGCACTCCGAGATGCCCTCCGCGACCGCCACGAAGACCACCGGGGAGACCGGCCGGAAGCTGCCGGTGCCGCGCAGATGCACGCCGTACGGCCTCACTCCGGCGGCCACCCGGGCGAGATGATCCACCACGCCGGCGACCCCGTCGGCCGCGACGTCGGTCGGCGGCACCAGGGTGATGTGGGTGGGGATCATCTCCGCGGTCGTGTCGCCGAGCTTCGCCCGGTACTCCTGGAGCTGGGAGGCCCAGGGCTCCGGGATCGCCACCGCCACACCGATCGTCTGCATCGCCTACGACCCTACTGAGGTGGCCGCGACGTCCGGAGGGGTGGCGCCATCCAGGCGCGTCGGAGCCACGAAGCCCACCCGGTCGTAGACGTCGGCGAGGGTACGTCGCGCCACGGCTCCGGCCTTCGCCGCCCCCTCGGCCAGCACCTGGTCGAGATGGGTGCGGTCCTCGAGCAGCTCGAACGTCCGGTCCCGGAACGGCGTGACGAAGTCGACCACCACCTCGGCGAGCTCCTTCTTCAGGTCGCCGTAGCCACGCCCGGCGTACCTCTCCACCAGCGCGTCGACCTCGGTGCGGGTCAGCGCGGAGTAGATCCTCAGCAGGTTGGAGACACCCGGCTTGTGCTCCTCGTCGAACCGGATCTCGCTCTCGGAGTCGGTGACCGCGGAGCGGATCTTCTTCGCGCTGGCCCGGGGGTCGTCGAGCATGTCGATCAACCCGTTCGGGGAGGAGGCCGACTTCGACATCTTGATCGTCGGGTCCTGCAGGTCGTAGATCTTCGCCGTCTCGGCGAGGATGTACGGCTCGGGCAGGCGGAACGTCTTCTTGTACCGGCTGTTGAACCGCTGGGCCAGGTCGCGGGTCAGCTCGAGGTGCTGGCGCTGGTCCTCACCGACCGGCACGTACGCCGGCCGGTAGAGCAGGATGTCGGCGGCCATCAGCATCGGGTAGGCGAACAGGCCCACGCTCGAGGCGCCCTCGCCACCCTTGGCGGACTTGTCCTTGAACTGGGTCATCCGGCGGGCCTCGCCGAACCCGGTCAGGCACTGCATCACCCAGCCGAGCTGGGCGTGCTCGGGCAGCTGGGACTGCACGAAGATCGCGCTGCGCGCCGGGTCCACCCCCGCGGCCAGCAGCTGGGCCGCCGCTCGCCTGGTGCGCTCGCGCAGCACCTTCGGGTCCTGCTCGACCGTGATGGCGTGCAGGTCGGCGATGAAGAAGAACGGCTCGTAGTCGTTCTGCAGGTCGGCCCACTGTCGCACCGCGCCGAGGTAGTTGCCGAGGTGGTAGGAGTCGGCGGTCGGCTGGATCCCGGAGAGCACCCGGGGGCGGGCGGCTGGCTGGTTCGACACGGGGTCATTCGGCACGTGGGGCATTGTGTCACCGCGCCCTGGTTGGATGGTCGCCATGTCCACACCGCCGGACCAGCCGGGCCCCACGGCCCCGACCGGCGACCCCGCCGTGCCCCTCCTCACCGACGGAGTGGTCACCCTGCGCGGGCATCGCGCCGACGACGTACAGCGGGTGTGGGAGCAGTGTCAGGGTCCCGACTCGGTGCGCTGGACCGGCGTGCCCTCGCCGTACTCGCACGCCGATGCGGCCGACTTCGTCGCCTCGACGCCGAGGAGCTGGGAGCAGGACACGGAGTGGAGCTTCGCCATCGAGTACGCCGGACGTTTCGCCGGCACCATCTCGCTGCGCAACGAGACCGCACCGGGTGAGCCGGCCACCGCCGAGATCGCGTACGGCGCCCATCCGGACGTGCGCGGCGCCGGAGTGATGGAGCGCGCCGCCCGACTGATCCTGGGGTGGGGCTTCCGCGAGCGACGCCTGGAGCGGGTGGTGTGGTGGGCCCACCGCGGCAACTGGGCATCGCGTCGGCTCGCCTGGAAGGTGGGCTTCTCCTTCGACGGCACCGTGCGCCGGTATCTGGCCCATCGTGGCGAGCTGGTCGACGGCTGGGTCGGCACCCTGCTGCGCGGCGAGGCGCACTCCGCCCGATCGCGCTGGCTCGAGCCGGCCCTGGTCGCCGGCGACGGGCTGGTGCTGCGGCCGTTCCGCGCCGACGACGTCGACCGGTTGGTCGAGGGCTCGGCCGACCCGGTCACCCAGCACTGGCTGGGCTTCCTGCCACGCGACCCCGGCCCCGAGTACGGCTGGAGCTACCTGGAGACCGCGGCCGAGGAGTACGCCGTGGCGTCGGCGCTGCGGTGGGCGGTCTCCGCCACCGTGGCGAGCCCGCTGCTGGGGACGGTCGGCCTGTTCCGGATCCGGGAGTGCCGGGACGGCGAGATCGGCTACTGGCTACACCCCGACGCCCGCGGCCGCGGTCTCGCCCGGCGGGCCGCCGCGCTGGGAGTCGGTCATGCCTTCGAGACGCTCGGCTTCGACCGGGTGACCGGCTACGCCACCGCCACCAACCTCGCCTCCCGACGGGTGCTGGAGTCGCTGGGGATGCGCCTGATCGGGCTGGAGCGCGGGGCCGCCCGCACCGGCGACGGGGAGGTCGAGGACCTGGCCGGCTATGACCTGCTGGCCACCGAGTGGGCCGGGTAGCCGGCCCGGCTCACCGGGCCGGTCGCGGCGTCGGCGTACGGCGATGGAGGACGCCGCTCCACAGCAACACCAGCAGTCCGGCCACCGACAACGTCGCCCCCACCAGCGTGGTGGCACGCGCGCTCCAGGCGTCCAGCGCCAGCCCGCCCAGGAACGCACCGACCGCGTTCGCCACGTTGAGCGCGGCATGGTTCATCGCCGCACCCAGGGTGACCGCGTCGCCGGCGACGTCCATCAGCCGCAACTGCAGGTTGACCACCAGCACCGAGGAGATGGCGGACATGACGAACGTGATCGGCCACAACCACCACCCGTGCGGCGCGATGAGCCAGTAGGCCAGCAGCGCGACCGCCATCCCGCCGCCGCCGATGAGCAGGGACCTGAAGACCGACCATCTGGCCAGTTCGCCGGCGAACCAGGTGCCGACCACCATGCCGGCCCCGAAGGCCAGCACGAACCAGGGCACCGTGCCGTCGGCGAGCCCGGCCACATCGGTGACCAGCGGCGCGATGTAGGAGTAGACCGCGAACATGCCGCCGAACCCGATCGCACCGGCCGCCATGGTCAGCCAGACCTGCGGGTTGGTGAAGAACGTCCTGGCCTCGCCACGTCCGCTGGTGTGCGGGTCACCGGGGGTGGCGGGCACGAAGGCCCGGACCAGCAGCACGGTCAGCAGCGCGAGCCCGGCCGAGGCGGCGTACGTCGCCCGCCAGCCGACGTTCTGACCGAGCCAGGTCGCCGCGGGCACGCCCACCACGTTGGCCACCGACAGCCCGAGCATCACCGTCGCGACGGCCCGGCCCTTGTGTCGCGGATCGGCGAGACCGGCGGCGACCAGGCTCGCGACGCCGAAGTAGGCGCCGTGCGGCAGACCGGCGAGGAAGCGCGCCACCGCCAGCATGTGGTATCCGGTCGCCACCGCGCTGAGCAGGTTGAACAGCGCATAGGTCGCCATCAGGCCGATCAGCAGTCCGCGTCGTGGCAGCCGGGCCACCATGAACGACAGCACCGGTACGCCGACCACCACCCCCAGCGCGTAGGCGCTGATCAGATGGCCGGCCGTCGACTCCCTGACCCCGACCCCGTCGGCGACCTGCGGCAACACGCCCATCGTGACGAACTCGGTGGTGCCGATCGCGAACCCGCCGACGGCAAGGGCGAAGACCGCCATCGCGAAGTGGCGGGCGCTGGTCTCGGTCGGGCGGCGCGCTGCGGTGGGGGCCTCGGTCACGACTTCCTTCGGCTTTGGATCGTTCACGCATGGACATGGTGGGCAACCCTGGGGTCACCCGGAACTATTCCTGCCGAGTCGGTCCTCAGGCCAGCCGAATCGGTCCTCCGAACCGCCGAGTCGGTCCCTGGAACACGCGAGTCGGTCCCCCGGACCGGCGAATAGGCCCTCCGAACCGGCGAATAGGCCGATTCGCTGGTTCTAACGACCGACTCGGCGGTTCTAACCGCCGACTCGGCGGGAGGTCAGCCGGCGAGGTGTCCCCAGGACGAGGCCAGCTCGGCCCAGGGGCCGACGGCGGCGACCCGGCCCTCGACGAGTACCACGACCCGGTCGGCCTGGGCCAGCGCCGCCCGCTTGGAGGTCGCCCCGATCACGGTGGTGTGCCGCGCCCGCAGCCCCTGCCACAGTTCGATCTCGGTGGCCGCGTCCAACGCGCTCGACACGTCGTCGGCGAGCAGCAGCTCGGCATCGGTCGCGAGTGCCCGGGCGAGCGCCAGTCGCTGCACCTGTCCACCGGACAGCCGGACCCCACGATGCCCGACGACCGCGTCCGGACCGCCCGCTTCCGCGACATCCGGCCCGAGCCTGGCGTCGGCCACCGGGCGGTCGAACTCGCGGGCGAAGCCGAGCTGGACGTTGTCGGCGAAGGTGCCGGAGAGCACTCGTGGCACCTGCGCGATGTGGGCCACCTGTTCCGGCCGCAGGAACGACTCCGGATCGGTGACCTCGTCCTCGTTCCACCGGACCGATCCGGTGTGGTCGAGCAGGCCGGCGAGCGAGCCCAGCAGGCTCGACTTCCCCGATCCGACCTGTCCGAGCAGAAGCACCAGCTCGCCGCGGTCGATGACCAGGTCGACGTCGCTGACGCCCCGGGTACCGTCGTCGTGCACCGCGGTGAGCCCGTCCAGGGTCAGTCGCTCCAGCCGCACCCGCCGCGGCTCCGTGGGCTTCGGTGCACGGCCGTCGACCAGGTCGACGCCTCCCGGGAGATCCATCAGGTCCCCTCCCCCGGCGAACCTGCTGGTCACCCGCTGCCAGGCCCTGGTCCCGGGAGCCTCGGTCACCACCGCGCCGGCGACCCGGCCGAACCAGTCGAAGCCGTTGACCGCGTTGGCGACCAGCACCGCGGTGGCCAGGCCCCAGATGTCCCAGAAATAGAACGCCCAGGCGGCCACCACCCCGACCTGCACCATCACGATCGGGACGCCGTCGAGCACGGCCTGGACCCGGTGCTCGAAGACGGCAGCCTCGACCCGGCCTCCGTCGACCCGTCGGACATGGGCATGCACCTCCGGGGTACGACCGGCCAGCTTGACCGTGCGCGCAGACTCCACCGCCGAGACCAGGGCGCGGCCGAAGCGCGCCCGTGCCGCGGAGGACCGGGCCGCCGACCGGCCGGCGATCGGGCGGCCGACCGAGGAAGCCAGCGCGCTGATCGCCATCACCGCGACCAGGATCCCGCCGGCCATCCAGGTGCCGCCGAAGACCATCGTCATCAGCGCGATGAGCAGGCCGTTGCTGAAGTCGACCCAACGGTCGGCGTACCGGGCGAAACGGTCGGCGTCCATGGCCCGCGCGACCACCTCTCCCGGTGGGCTGGCCGGCAGCCGATGGGCACGGGTCTGGCCGATGAGCACCGACATCCGCACCCGCAGCATCACCTCGATCCACCAGCGCGGGTAGCGCCGGAAGGCGTCGGCCAGCAGGAATGGCGCGGAGAGCAGCAGAGCCGCCATCACCGCGGTGGCGACGACGGGGGTGCCACCGTCGGCGAGCCGGTCGACGATGCGCCCCCACAGGAATCCGGTCACCGCGCCGAGCGGCGCGAAGATGCTGCCGGCGAGGAACAGCATGATCGACCACAGTCCCCACCACGGCCGGACCAGCAGCGCCCGCCAGGTGCCACGCACCAGCGTCGACCCGTCGTCGACCGGTGTGCGCTGCGGCGGCGTACCGCTGCGGCGCCGGCCGCCGACGCCCCGGGACGCCTCGCCGGCGTTCGGGTCGGTCCGGCCGGCGTCGGAGAACCCGGAGGTCGCGCTCGCCTCGAGCAGCCGCCGGAACGGTCCGTCGACCGCGGCCAGCCGGTCGCGCATACCCTGTTGGATGACCCGGCCGTGGTCGAGCACCGCGACCATCTCGGCCCGCTCGATGGTGCTCAGCCGGTGCGCGACGAGGACTCCGGTGCGGCCGCTCAGCAACCGGTCGGCGGCCGCTACGACGCGGGCCTCGGTCACCGGATCCATCCGCGCCGTCGCCTCGTCGAGTACGACGACCTGTACATCTCGCACCAGCAGCCGGGCGAACGCGACCAGCTGCTCCTCGCCCGCGGAGAGGGTGGTGCCACCCGGCCCGAGCAGCGTGTCCAGGCCGTCCGGCAACCCCGCCACCCAATCGGTGAGCCCCAGCTCGTCGACCGCCGCCACCACCTCGGCGCGCGGCACGTCGGCGAAGAGGGTGATGTTCTCGGCCAGCGTGCCGGCCAGGATCTCGGTCCGTTGGGTGACCACGCCGACGCGGGCGCGAAGCTCGTGCAGGTCGATGACGGTGAGGTCGACGCCGCCGAGGAACACCGTCCCGGCCGGCGGCTCGACGGCCCGGGAGAGGAGCGAGGCGAGGGTGGACTTGCCGGACCCGGTGCGTCCGACCAGCGCGACGGTGTGGCCGGCGGGGACCTCGAGATCGATGTCGCTGAGCGCGAAGGTGCCCTCGGCGTAGGAGAAGTCGAGGCCGCTGATGCGCAGGTCGAGCGCGCCGCTGGGCACCGCGTCGCCGCCGGTCGGCTCCGCCGGGACGCTCAGCATCTGACGCAGCCGGATGACCGCGCCGAGGCCGGCCTGGATGTCGGGGATCTGGTGGGCCAGGTTGTTGATCTGTCCGACGAAGTTGGTGGTGACCAAGAACAGGGTCACCAGGGCGCCCACCTCGAGATGATCGCTGCTGACCAGCGCCACCCCGGCGATCGCGATCGCGATCAGTAGCCCGTGCAGCAACAGGCCGGCCCGCACCGCGAGCCGCGCCTCGACCCGGACCACGCGGAAGAACCGGTCGTGCACCAGCGCGGAGAGCTCGGCCAGCCGCCTGATCGCGAACGGCTGTCCCAGACTGGTGCGCAGGTCGTCCCGGCCAGCCACACCCTCCTCCAGCGCGGCGGCGTGATCGGTCCAGGCCATCTCCTCGACGACCTTGCGTTGCGAGATCTCGACCAGCAGCGGCCGGATCACCCAGACGGTGAGACTGGCCACGGCGGGGAACAGCAGGAACGAGGGCCACCAGGTCAGCCCGGCGACGATCCACATCGGGCCGAGCGCGAACACGGTCAGCAGCACCCGCCACAGCTGCTGCCGCATCAGGGTGCCGACCTCGTGGGTGTCGTCGTCGACCCGGTCCAGGATCTCCCCGACGGCCTGCTCGGTCAGGTCGGCCAACGGCTGATGCAGGGCGGCGTCGAGGACGTCACCGCGAAGCTTCCCCTCGGCGCGGTCGACCACGCCGGCCCACGCGACCAGGCCGGCGGTGTAGAACAGCGCGCCGCCCACCACGCACAGCGCGAGCAGCGAGACCAGGTGGGCGCTGGGGTGCTCGGCGAGCCGGCCGGCGAGCACGGTGCCCAAGGACTGGCCGAGCGCGGTGAGCGCCAGCGCCACCAGGGCGGCGAGCGCCACCGGGTGTCGCATCCGCCGCCAGTCGACCCGGCGCGTCGGGTCACCGTCGGGCCCCGACGCGGCCCCGGAGGTGCCCTGGGTGACGGGAGCGAGCGTGTCAGTCATCGTGAGACGAGACTAGGCCGGACGGCGATGAGTTTTCCTCCGGTTTTCGCCCACCACCGGGAGGGGTCGCGGCGCCCTCCGGCGGAGTCGACAGGGCATCCGACCGAGAGCTCGGCGGAGTCATGATGCCCCGCCGGGCGGGGGGGTAACACGTCGTCCGCATTGGTAACAGCCTGTTGCAGCAGGCTGCTACCTGGTCGGACAACGTGTTACCCCCCTGAAGCCCCAGCCGACCAGCCGCCCAGCGGCCCAGCCGACCAGCGGCCCAGCCGACCAGCCGCCCGGCCCGGGGACCGGACGACCCTCAGAACCCGTCGATCGCCGCGTTCAGCGTCGCCGAGGGCCGCATCACGGCGGCGGCCTTGTCCGCGTCGAGGTAGTAGTAGCCGCCGATGTCGGCCGGCTTGCCCTGCACCTCCAGCAGCTCGCCGACGATGGTCTCCTCGGCGGCGGTCAGGCTCGCCGCCAGCGGTCCGAACGCCTCGGCCAGCGCGGCGTCCTCGGTCTGCTCGGCGAGCTCCTGCGCCCAGTACAGGGCGAGATAGAAGTGCGAGCCGCGGTTGTCGATGGTGCCCAGCCTGCGGCCCGGGCTGCGGTCGTTCTCCAGGAACCTCCCGGTGGCGCGGTCGAGCGCCGCGGCGAGCACCGCTGCCGCCGGAACGCCGGCCTGGTCGGCGTACTTCTCCAGCGAGGGGACCAGGGCGAAGAACTCACCCAGGCTGTCCCAGCGCAGGTAGTCCTCGGCGACCAGCTGCTGCACGTGCTTGGGCGCCGAGCCGCCGGCACCCGTCTCGAAGAGCCCGCCGCCGGCGATCAGCGGCACGATGGAGAGCATCTTGGCCGACGTGCCGACCTCGAGGATCGGGAAGAGGTCGGTGTTGTAGTCACGCAGCACGTTGCCGGTCACCGAGATGGTGTCCTGGCCCCGGCGCATCCGCTCCAGGGAGTACGCCGTGGCCAGGGACGGCGCCAGGATCTGGATCTCCAGCCCGGTGCCCTTGTCGTCTGCCGCAGTGTGCTCGGGCAGGTAGGCGTTGACCTTCTTGATCAGCTCGGCGTCGTGGGCGCGGGTCTCGTCGAGCCAGAAGATCGCCGGGGTCTGCGAGGCGCGGGCGCGGTCGACGGCCAGCTTGACCCAGTCCCGGATCGGGATGTCCTTGGTCTGGCAGGCACGCCAGATGTCGCCCGCCTCGACATCGTGCTCGAGGAGCACGTCGCCGTTGCCGGCCACCACCCGGACGGTGCCAGCCGCAGGGATCTCGAAGGTCTTGTCGTGCGAGCCGTACTCCTCGGCCGCCTGCGCCATCAGCCCGACGTTCGGCACCGAGCCGATGGTGGCCGGGTCGAGCGGGCCGTTCTTCTTCACGTCGTCGATGACGGCCTGGTAGACGCCCGCATAGGAGGAGTCCGGGATCACCGCGAGGGTGTCGTCCTCGCCGCCGTCCGCCCCCCACAGCTTGCCGCCGTTGCGGATCAGCGCCGGCATCGAGGCGTCGACGATGACGTCGGAGGGGACGTGCAGGTTCGTGATGCCCTTGTCGGAGTTGACGTAGGAGAGTCGCGGTCCCGCGGCGAGCGCGGCCTCGAAGGCGGCCTTGATCTCCGCGCCGTTCTCGACGGCGTCGAGACCGGACAGGATGGCGCCAAGGCCGTCGTTGGCCGACAGCCCCGCGGCGGCCAGCCGGTCGCCGTAGGTGGCGAACACGTCGGCGAAGTAGGCCTTCACCACGTGGCCGAAGATGATCGGGTCGGAGACCTTCATCATGGTGGCCTTGAGGTGGACCGAGAAGAGCACGTCCTCGGCCTTCGCGGTGGCCAGCGCATTGGCCAGGAACGCCTTGAGGTCGGCCACCTGCAAGACGGTGGCGTCGACGACCTCGCCGGCGAGGACGTCCAGGCCCTCCTTGAGCACCCGGGTGCTGCCGTCGGCGGTCTCCAGCACGATCGCGAGGGTGTCGTCGGCGGCGAGCGTCACCGACTTCTCGTTGGAGCGGAAGTCGTGCGCGCCCATGGTCGCCACCCGGGTCGCCGAGCCGTCCTGGAACGGCTTGTTGGTGTGCGGGTGCGTCTTGGCGTAGTTCTTCACCGAGGCCGGCGCACGACGGTCGGAGTTGCCCTCGCGCAGCACCGGGTTGACCGCCGAGCCCTTGACCTTGTCGTACTTGGCGCGGATCTCCTGCTGCTCGGGCGTGGTCGCCTCGTCCGGATAGTCCGGCACCGCGAAGCCCTTGTCCTGCAACTCCTTGATGGCCGCCTTGAGCTGGGGGATGGAGGCCGAGATGTTGGGCAGCTTGATGATGTTGGCCGCCGGCGTCTTGGCCAGCTCGCCGAGCTCGCCGAGAGCGTCGTGCGCGAGGCCGAACTGGGCCAGGATGCGCGCGGCCACCGAGATGTCGCGGGTCTCCACCTCGACACCGGCCTTGCCGGCGTACGCGGAGACGATCGGCAGGAACGAGTACGTCGCCAGCAGCGGCGCCTCGTCGGTGTGGGTGTAGATGATCTTGGCCATGGGGAGTGACGGCTCCTGTTCGGGTCACGTTCGGTGGCGTACGGCGAAGAAAGTTACTTGACATCAAGATACTGCACCCGGGCACAGATCCCCGCCTCGCCCACCTTGGCACCGCGGCAAGCGAGAGCGGAAGGGTTAGAGTGCCGGGGAACCTCCATGTTGGTCACGGTGCCGGCAGGCACGACACACTGAAGGGCAACTCACACGACATGACACAGGAAACGACATCCATCCCTCCGGTATCTGCGCCGGCTGCCGAGGGCGAGCCGACCGAGCCGGTCCTCGCCCAGAAGCTCACCGCCGAGATGATCGGGACGTTCATCCTGGTGCTCTTCGGCTGTGGCGCCGCCCTGGCCGGCGGCCTGAAGGCCGGCGAGGCCGCGTTCAACGGCACCACCGGTCTCGCCTTCGGTCTGGCCGTGGTGATCGGCGTCTACGCGTTCGGCCGGATCTCCGGCGCCCACTTCAACCCGGCCGTCTCGGTCGGTGCCGCGTTCGGCGGCCGGATCTCCTGGATCGACGCGGCCTACTACATCGTGGCGCAGATCGTCGGCGCCATCATCGCCGCGTTCGTGCTGTGGGTGGTCTGGCACGGGTTCAGCGGCTTCTCCTCCACCGACTCCGGGTTGGCGGCCGACACCTTCGGCAGCGACGCCAACGGCTTCCACTGGTGGGCGGCGCTGATCGTGGAGATCGTGCTGACCGCGGTCTTCGTCTTCGTCATCCTCTCCGTCACCGACGTGCGCAACGAGCACCCGAACCTGGCCCCGCTGGCCATCGGCCTGACGCTGGCGGCGATCCACTTCATGTCGATCCCGCTGACCGGCACCTCGGTGAACCCGGCCCGTTCGATCGGCCCGGCGCTGTTCTCCGGCAGCGGGCCGATCAAGGACCTCGTCGTCTTCATCCCGGCTCCGCTGATCGGCGCCGCGATCGCCGGCATCGTCTACCCGATCCTGTTCGGTCGCGGCTCCGAGCCGGTGCCCGGCTCGGGCATGAGCTTCGCCAGCCGACCCGCCGCCGTGCCGGCCCCGGCCGGCTGGGGAGCCGGCTCCGACCAGTTCCAGCGGGAGTGGAACCAGACCGGCGCCGAGAGCCAGTCCTGGGGCGCCCCGGCGCCGCAGGCGCCGGCCGCGCACGCGGCACCTCCCGCG
>NZ_JASGET010000120.1:0-32972 GCF_047606145.1 Nocardioides sp.
CACCGCGGCCTCGACCGCCCCCATCGGGGAGCCCGCCGGCACGACCACCACCGCCGCCGGGCCGGCCGCGGCGTCGCCGGGCGCATCGAAGACCCGGTGCACGGCTGCCAGCGCGTCCTCGATCTCGCGCTGCGGGTCCGGGCACTCGCCCCGCAGCCAGCGGCGCAGCACGTGGTTGTGCGCCGCAACGACCGCGGCGGCGGTCACCTCGGCGCGCAGCTCGGCCTGCTCCGACCCGTCGCCCCACCTGCTCAGGTGCCGCCGGAAGAGCCGCTGGTAGCGCGCCTCGCTGACCAGCTCGCGCTCCCGCAGCGCCGGCACCGTCGAGGTCAGCCGGTAGCGCTCACGGGCCCTGCTCCCCTCGGCGACGTAGTGGAACAGCACCACCTTGACCGCATCGGTGACGCCGGCCAGCGCGCGCTCCTGCTGCGAGGTGCGCAGTCGGTCCTCGACCCGGCCCAGGATCTCGTCGTGGTCGGGGAAGATCACCGACTCCTTCGATCCGTAGGCGCGGAAGAACGTGCTCCGGCTCACCCCGGCCTCGGCTGCGATGTCGTCGACCGAGGTCGCGTCGTACCCCTTGTCGGCGAAGAGCCGGAACGCGGCAGCGGCGATCTCCTCGCGTCCACCCGCCATCGTCGCCTCCGCTCGTCCCGTCTTGGATCGGCTCGACCCGGAACGGTCCGTCTGGAACGGTCCGGCCTCGCCGTAGACATCGCATGCCCTGACACTTAGTATCACCATGTGACATCAAGGATCAATGCCGGCGCCGCCAACGAGGTCGTCGCCGGGGACGAGCCCGACCTGCACACCACCGCCGGCAAGCTCGCCGACCTCGAGCACCGACTCGACGAGGCGATTCACGCCGGCTCCGCGAAGGCGGTGGAGCGGCAACACGCGAAGGGCCGTCAGACGGCCCGGGAGCGGATCGAGATGCTGCTGGACGAGGGCTCCTTCCAGGAGCTCGACGAGCTGGCGCGGCACCGCTCGACCGCCTTCGGCTTGGAGCGGACCCGCCCGTACGGCGACGGCGTGATCACCGGCTACGGCACCGTCGACGGCCGGCCGGTGTGCGTCTTCTCCCAGGACTTCACCGTCTTCGGCGGCTCGCTGGGCGAGGTCTACGGCGAGAAGATCACCAAGGTGATGGACCTGGCGGTCAAGACCGGCTGCCCGCTGATCGGGATCAACGAGGGCGCCGGCGCCCGCATCCAGGAGGGCGTGGTCTCGCTCGGCCTGTACGGCGAGATCTTCCGCCGCAACGTGCACGCCTCCGGCGTGATCCCGCAGATCAGCCTGATCATGGGCAACTGCGCCGGCGGACACGTCTACTCCCCCGCCGTCACCGACTTCACCGTGATGGTCGACCAGACCTCGGCGATGTTCATCACCGGTCCGGACGTGATCAAGACGGTCACCGGCGAGGACGTGACCATGGAGGAGCTGGGCGGTGCCCGGGCGCACAACACCAAGTCCGGGAACGCCCACTACATGGGCTCCGACGAGGCCGACGCGATCGAGTACGTCAAGGGTCTGCTCAGCTTCCTGCCGTCGAACAACCTCGACGAGCCGCCGGCGTTCGACGTCGCGGCCTCGCCGTTGGAGGTGACCGAGGAGGACCGCGAGCTGGACGCCCTGATCCCGGACGGCGCCAACCAGCCCTACGACATGCACGAGGTGATCGAGCACCTCGTCGACGACGGCGACTTCCTCGAGGTTCAGCCGCTGTTCGCGCCGAACATCGTCGTCGGCTTCGCCCGGGTCGAGGGCCGCCCGGTCGGTGTGGTGGGCAACCAGCCGATGCAGTTCGCCGGCACGCTCGACATCGACGCCTCGGAGAAGGCCGCGCGGTTCGTCCGCACCTGCGACGCGTTCAACCTGCCGGTGATCACCCTGGTCGACGTACCCGGGTTCCTGCCGGGCACCGACCAGGAGTGGAACGGCATCATCCGCCGCGGCGCCAAGCTCATCTTCGCCTACGCCGAGGCGACCGTCCCGCTGGTCACCATCATCACCCGCAAGGCGTACGGCGGGGCGTACGACGTGATGGCCTCCAAGCATCTCGGTGCCGACATCAACCTCGCCTGGCCGACCGCACAGATCGCCGTGATGGGCGCCCAGGGCGCGGCGAACATCATCCACCGTCGCGAGCTCGCGACGGTCGCCGAGCTCGGCGGCGACGTCGAGGCCCGGCGCGCCGAGCTGATCGACGAGTACGAGACCACGCTCGCCAACCCCTACATCGCCGCCGAGCGCGGGTACGTCGACGCGGTCATCGCCCCGCACGAGACCCGGGTCGAGGTGACCCGTGCACTGCGACTGCTGAGGACCAAGCGCGAGACCCTGCCGCCGAAGAAGCACGGGAACATCCCGCTGTGAGTGGGACATCAGCCGAGTCGGCGCACACGTCAGGAGCGCTGGCGACGGACGGCTTGCGCCGACTCGGCGCCCATCCACCCAGGCGAGCACGAGAGGCGATGGCGATCACAGGATGACCAAGATGACACCGACCCCGAGCAACACCGCGGGCAACACGCCCGCCCTGCGCGTCATCACCCCGAACGCCACCCCGGAGGAGGTCGCCGCCGTGGTCGCCGTACTCGCGGCCCTCGACAGCCCCGCTCCGCCGCGGCCGCGGGCCCGCTCGACCTGGGCGCGGCCACGGCCCCGACCCACCCTCCGGCACGGCCCGGGCGCCTGGCGTGCCAGTGGCCTGCCCCAGTGACCCCGTGACCTCCCCGACGTCTCCTAGAAAGCCACCAGCATGACCAGCTTGAACAAGGTCCTGATCGCCAACCGCGGCGAGATAGCGGTCCGTGTCATCCGCGCCTGCAAGGACGCCGGGATCGGCTCGGTCGCCGTGTACGCCGAGCCGGACCGCGACGCGCTGTTCGTCCGGCTCGCCGACGAGGCGTACGCGCTCGGCGGCGCGACCCCGGCCGAGTCGTACCTGAGCATCGAGAAGATCCTCGCGGTCGCCGCCCGGGCGGGAGCCGACAGCGTCCACCCCGGCTACGGCTTCCTGGCCGAGAACGCCGAGTTCGCCGAGGCGGTGCTCGACGCCGGGCTGATCTGGATCGGCCCGCCGCCGGCCGCCATCGAGGCACTGGGCGACAAGGCGAAGGCCAAGCACATCGCCGAGCGTGCCGACGCGCCGCTCGCCCCCGGCACCAAGGATCCGGTCAAGGATGCCGACGAGGTGGTCGAGTTCGCCCGGGCGAACGGGCTGCCGGTGGCGATCAAGGCGGTCTTCGGCGGCGGCGGTCGCGGTCTCAAGGTCGCCCGCACCCTGGAGGAGATCCCCGACGCCTACGAGTCGGCGGTCCGCGAGGCGGTGACCGCGTTCGGTCGTGGCGAGTGCCTGGTGGAGAAGTTCCTGGACCGGCCGCGGCACGTCGAGACCCAGTGCCTGGCCGATGCCCACGGCAACGTCGTGGTGGTCTCCACCCGCGACTGCTCGCTGCAACGGCGCCACCAGAAGCTGGTCGAGGAGGCACCGGCACCCTTCCTGAGCGAGGAGCAGCTGACCCGGCTCTACGAGTCCTCCAAGGCGATCTTGAAGCAGGCCGGCTACGTCGGCGCCGGGACGTGCGAGTTCCTGGTCGGCCGGGACGGCACGATCTCCTTCCTCGAGGTCAACACCCGCCTGCAGGTGGAGCACTGCGTCTCCGAGGAGGTCACCGGGATCGACCTGGTCCGCGAGATGTTCCGCATCGCGGCCGGCGAGGAGCTCGGCTACGACGACCCGGAGATCCGCAGCCACTCCATCGAGTACCGGATCAACGCCGAGGACGGCGGCCGCAACTTCATGCCCGCCCCGGGGACCCTGACGGCCTGGGTGCCACCGACCGGCCCCGGCGTACGCCTCGACGGCGGCTACGAGGTCGGCGAGACGGTGCCCGGCAGCTTCGACTCCCTGATCGCCAAGCTGATCGTCACCGGCCGGGATCGCACCCAGGCGCTGGAGCGCTCCCGGCGAGCGCTCGACGAGTTCACCGTCGACGGGATGCCGACGGTGCTCCCGTTCCACCGGGCGGTCACCCGCGATCCGGCCTACGTCGGGCCCTCCAACCCCAGCAACGAGGGCACCTTCGCGGTCTACACGACCTGGATCGAGACGGAGTTCGACAACCAGATCCAGCCCTACGCAGGCGAGGCCGCCGAGACCGAACGCTCGAACGAGCGGCAGACCGTGGTGGTCGAGGTCGGCGGCAAACGGCTGGAGGTCTCACTGCCGAGCGGCCTGGGAGGTCTCGCGGCCGGCGGGACCGCCACCGCCGCGAGGCCACGCCGCCGCGGCGCCAAGAAGGCCGGTGCCGCCGTCTCGGGCGACGCCGTCACCTCGCCGATGCAGGGCACCATCGTCAAGGTGGTCGCCGCCGAGGGCGACACCATCGCCGAGGGCGAGGTCATCGTGGTCATCGAGGCGATGAAGATGGAGCAGCCGCTGAAGGCCCACAAGGCCGGCACCGTGACCGGCCTTGTGGCCGAGGTCGGAGCAACCGTGAGCAACGGCGAGGTCATCGCCGAGATCAAGGACTGAGTGATGAGCACCACCGCCTCCGCGACCACCCGCTCGCACTCGGCCGGGCCCGCCATCCGGGCGGGCATCGGCCGGCTGGGACGCTGGCAGGTCACCGCGCCGCACCGGCAGCCGCGCAACCTCGGCCCCCGCGCACCGTGGGGCGTCTGGCACCTCCGGGCGAACGGCGCCAGCCGGACCTGCTGCGGACTGCCCGCCGCCACCTGGTTCGTCTTCTTCGAGCGCGGCATCGAGCCGCGGGATCCGCACGCCTGTCCCGCGTGCCTCACAGCGGCCGGGCTCGACGGCTGACCCAGCGGGCGCGGCCCCGTCGTCCTGTCGCCCCACGACGGCGGTTGCGGTCAGCGGTGGACCGGTTCGTCTTTCGCTCCGGCCGCACCCGGGCTCCGCCATGCTCTCCTGTTTGACGCCCTCGAGGAAGCCGGAGTTAACTGAGGCCGCTGGCCAGCTAACTCACGGACTCATCACATGGTGTCGACGACGCGGCGCGAGGACTGCCCCGACGCCTCCTCTTCGGGAGGTCGGTGGCAACGAGTGGCGATCGCCCGGGCTCCGGCGAGGACGCCCGTCGGCGTTCCGAAGACCGACGGACCTGACGTGGCGTTGGACGCCGACGGTGACCGCGTGCTCCGGATACTGCTCCCACACCCCGCACCGGCGCACGTCGTCGTTCGACATGCCCGGCATCTGGGGCCCGAGCTCTTCGTCGAGCGAGTCCGATCGATCACGCCGGACGGCGACTTCATCGCCGGCGACAGCCCGGAGTCACCGGATGTCTCGCGAGGCCGAGTCCCCCGGCGTATTCCGGTTAGGCGGTCTTCGTACCAGTGAACGTCAACGGTCTGGGTCTGTCTCGCGGGCTCATGCGGTCCGCGCACCTGTCGTTGCGGACGTTGCAATATCGTCCGGGACGTGCCACAGCGCTGTTCTTGGCGGTGCTGATCGCCGCCTCGGGTTTTACCGTTCTCACCGCGTCGTCACGAGCGAGTCGCCTCGATGTCCTGGGGACCGTCAACAGGAAGGCGCAGCTGAACTACGACCTCTTGGTCCGACCGAAGGGTGCGCGGACCAAGGTGGAGCAGAAGGAGTCATTGATCCAAGGAGGATATCTCTCCGGCATCTCCGGCGGGATCTCGAAGAGCCAATGGCGGAAGATCGAGCAGATCCCCGGTGTCTCGGTAGCGGCCCCGATCGCGATGCTGGGTTACGTGGTGCCCACCGTGGACGTACCGGTGACACTCGACGCATCGGCTGACCGTGACTCGGTGACGCGCCTAGACGTCACCTGGCGTTATGACAACGGACTATCGGTCGAGCACGCTGCCGCGGACTTCGTCTTCGTCACCCATCGACGCCTGACACTCATCGGAGCAGGGAATTTTTACTATCACTATGGGTCACCAGACGGGCCGCTCATCGGTCCGAGCGAGTTTGTGGAGCGTGCGGGCCTGACGGAGGCGACGCGGCCCTCGATCATGACCTACTGTTCCACGGCGCGCGACGGGGCATCGGACTGCGGTGCGAATCGCGCGACAATCAAGGCGACGATCCGGTTTCCGTTCCCGATGCTGTTGGCGGCCGTGGACCCGAGTGCCGAGGCCGAACTCACGGGCCTCGGCACCCAGTTGACATCTGGCTCTGGGCTGAAGAACGCGAAGCTGACCAGCCCCTACACGGTCAGCGGCAAGGTGACACCGGTCCTGGCGGCCGCGGAGCCCGCCACCGAGCTACAGGCCGATGTGCGGATATCCGACGTGGGCGGCGGCGCGGTCGAGAAGGTGCTCCAGGGTGACGGCGCCGCTGCGATGGTGTCCTTGCCGCACACCAGGACCAGTACGGTCAGTCTCGACGGCTCCGACGCCTACCGCCGGTTGCTCAAGCAGCTGCGCCGGCTTCCGCACTACCGCGGGGCAAGAAAGGGCCGCTTCGGGCCGAACTCGTTGTCGCAGCGGTTCGCGATCGGCACTCCTCGCTACCACAAGCATGGCGACCACCTCACACCAAAGGTCGTCCCGAACGACATCAGCCAGTACATCACCGACAAGGGTTTCCAGACCTATGTGCCGGCGGGAATGGGCGACGTTGCGGTCCGTACGGCGACGTCCATCCAGGGCCCGGATGACAAGGGGATCGCGCTTCCGGCCAGCGTCAAAGTCGTCGGAACACTTCCTTCCAACGCCGCAGCGAAGCTGACCGACGAGACCTCACAGATTCTCTCCGGGTTTCTCCCGAGCGACTCGATCGGAGCCGACTCCCGGTCACAACGGCTGCTCGGACACAAGGCACTAGCTCCTTCTCCGGACGTCGCTGGCCTGGTGCAGCCATCTCCTCTGCTGATCACCACCTTGGCCGCGACCGACCAGTGGTATCGGGGCTGGAACGCCTCGACCGAAGGGAGACCGATCTCCGCCATCCGCGTTCGGGTCTCTGGGGTGCACGGCGTGGACCCGGTCTCACGTGAACGGGTGCGGTTGGTCGCTCAACGCATCCAGCAGAGCACGGGCCTGCAGGTCGACGTCACTCTCGGCTCCTCCGCCACCCGCGTCTCGGTCGTGGACCCGCCGGGCAAGAACGGGCGACCCCGCCTCGTGCTGTCGCAGTGGTGGGTGAAGAAGGGCGTCGCCACTGCCGTCCTGCGAGCCTTGGACAAGAAGTCGCTGGCGATCTCCTGTCTGGTGCTTCTGGTGTCGATGCTCACGGTCGCCAACGCCGCGATCGCTTCTGTCCGGGCACGCCGCGCCGAGTTTGGTGTGCTGGCCTGCCTCGGCTGGACTCGCTCGCAGACCGCCAGCCTGGTACTCCGGGAGATCGGGTTCCTGGCCATCACCGCCGGTGTCATGGCCGTCGGACTGTCCTACCTGCTCGGTGCCGTGTTCGGGACTCCGATCGGGATCGGTCGGTCTCTGCTGGCGATTCCGGCCGCACTCGTGGTGGCGCTCGTCGCCAGTCTGGTCCCCGTGTGGTGGGCCGGACGAGCAGCACCGATGGCAGCGATCCACGTCCCAGCACCGACACCACGCCGCACCACCGTGGTGCGCTCGGTGCTCGCGCTTGCGAGGGTCAACCTGGTGCGTAACAGGGTCCGCACTCTTCTGGGTGCCTGCGGACTCACGGTCGCGGCTGCGACCTTGCTGCTCGTCGTCAGTCTCGGCTTCCGTGGGGCGGTCGTCGGAACCGTGATGGGCAACGCGGTCGCGATCCAGGTCCGCACGGCGGACTACGCCGCTGTCGGCGCCACCCTGTTGCTGGCGCTACTCGGGGTGGTGAACGTGATCTACCTGAACATCCGGGAACGGAGTGTCGAATTCGCCGCCTTGTTGTCCATGGGCTGGTCCGCCCGCGAGCTCAATCGTTCGGTGCTTTGGGAGGCCCTCGGACTCGGCATGCTCGGCACCACCTCCGGGGTCCTCCTCGGCGTAGCCGCTGCGGCCGCGTTCATCGCCGGAGCGCCCCTGTCCGCAATCGGGCTGACCGCGCTGATCTGCGTCGGCGTGGGGCTGGGAGTGACACTTCTGGCCGCTCTCAGCGCAAGCCAACTGCTGCGCCGGCTACCGATCACCGCCCTACTCACCGAGGAATGAGCGACCCGATGCCCTCATCTCGACGCCGAACCGAAGCGGGCATCCAGGCGCCGTCGACCATGGCGAGCCAGGACGCGCCTGCAGGCACTGAGCACCGGATCGGAGGACCGTTCATCGTGCTGGACCAGGTGTGCAAGACCTTCCCCACCCTGGACACCACCGTGGTCGCCGCCGATCAGGTGTCCCTCGAGATCAGCGATGGCACTTCCACAGCGCTCACCGGACCGTCCGGCTCCGGGAAGTCCACCTTGCTCCACCTCATCGCCGCACTGGACACCCCGGACTCCGGCTCGATCACGGTCGGCGGACAGACCATCACCGAACTGTCGCGCAAGCAGTTGCCGGGCTATCGGCGCACCATCGGCATCGTCTTCCAGCGCTTCAACCTACTGCCCGCGCTGACCGTCTTGGACAATGTGATGGCCCCCCTCATGCCCCGCAAGGCCGACTTCGACGTTCCCAGACGCGCACGTGAGCTCCTCGAGGCTGTCGGGCTCGCCGGCCGCGACAACACCTTTGCCACCCGGCTGTCAGGAGGTCAGCAACAGCGCGTCGCGATCGCACGTGCGCTGATCAACGACCCACAACTGATTCTCGCCGACGAACCGACCGGCAACCTCGACTCAGTGGTCGGCACCGAGATCGCGGACCTCCTCCTCGACCTCGTCACCTCTCGCGGCGCAACGCTCCTCATGGCAACACACGACGAGGATCTGGCCGCTCGTTGCGACCATCTCGTGCATATCCATGACGGCCGCATCGAGGATCAGGCCGACTGATCACACCACCAGACGCACTGCGTCGGCACGGGCGCTCCAAGCGATGAACGCCGTAGGCAGCAGCTCGGGCCTGTCGCGCCCACCTGTGGACGTGCCCTGTCTTACCCACGGCAGGGGCCTCAAGCCAACACTCCCGCGACTCGCAGGCCCGGGAGGCATTGGCCCCTATCCACGGAAGGATGAGAGTCATGACAGCACACCGAGGTACGGCAAGGAGTGGAGGGAGCACGCCACGCGGATGGCGGAGGACGCGCCGAGGGGCCCGAGCCGAACGAAGGCACGATCAAGAGGGACGCTGACCAACTCATGGGCACCCGGAGGCATTGCGGACCTGGGTTCGTCAGGCTGAGATCGACGCCGGGACGCGGCCGGGCTCGACGGCTGACCCAGCGGGCGCGGCCCCGTCGCCAGCGACCCGGTCCACTCGTCAGCTCCCGGTGACGACTCGCTCGACATCGGTCCGGGTCGTGTGCATCTCCCACATCGTCGCGGCGAGGGCGTCCGGCTCGATGCTCGGGTAGCCTGCCGGCGGGCTGGACCCGATCCAGGCGCCCACCGCGACCCAGGCGGCGTAGACGCCTCGGTCGGCAAGGACGCCGTACAGGTTGTGCACATAGTTGCGCAGGCCCGCCTGTGCCGCATTCGCGCCGGCGAGAATCGGAAGCGGATGGATCGAGCCGATGCCGCCGGTGAACAACAGCGTGCCGGTGCCGGCTTCGAGCATCGCCGGCAGGACCGTGGCCGCCGCGGTGACGCCGGAGAGCAGGATGCCTTCGACCTGCGGAACCAGTTGCTCCTCGACGTCCAAGGTCAAGACATCGGCGAAGGACGCCTCGGCCGAGTACGGCGAGTACTCCAGCACGTCGATCCGGCCGAACCGCTCGATCACCTCCCCCAACGCGCGGGAGACCGTGTGCCGGTCCGTCACGTCGGCGGTGAACGCCGCTGCCGTCACGCCGTCCGCCTCGAGTTGCGCGACCAGCGCCTCGAGACGACCACGGTTGCGGGCGATCAGGGCGACCTCGTGGCCGTGCTTCCCGAAGACTCGCGCTACTGACAACCCGAGTCCCGGGCCTGCTCCGACGATGGCGAGCGTGGGCATGGGTGGACTCCTCACAGGTAGTGGTGACGACATCGTTCCGTCGATGACCACTGCCTATGGTTGAGGAGTTCGCACCGGTGTACAAAAGGCACACAGTTGTCCGTCAGGAGTGGTTCGACGATGCGCACCACGATGGTTCGGGCCGCCCCCGATGGCTGTGGCGACCTCACGGACGAGCATGCCGCAGCCATCAAGACCGTCCTCACCATGGTCGGTGACACGTGGAGCCTGTGGGTGATCCGTGCCCTTCGGGACGGCCCCCTGCGCTACTCCGACCTGCACGCGGCCGTGCCCGACGTCTCCCAGCGAATGCTGACCCGGACGCTGACGAGGCTCACGAAGGCCAGCCTGGTCGCGCGAACCTCCTTCCCCGAGGTCCCGCCGCGCGTCGAGTACGAGCTCACCGAGCTCGGGGCCTCACTCTCACCGTTGGTGGCACCGCTCATCGAGTGGGCCGCGGCCAACGCGGAGCACCTCCGGGCCTCCCCCGCGGATCGGCACCAGTGAGCACAAGACGGAAGAGGCCCCGGGCAGCGTCTCCGCTGCTCAGGGCCTCTTCTACCGATTGGTACCCCCGACGCGACAGTGCTCAACCCTCCCGAAGCCCTCATCCCGCTCCAGACCCGTCGTCTACGAGGGGACACAGGCGGGTCAGGGCGCCGAGACCATTGCCCCGACGGATGTCAAGGGTCAGTAGGAACTGCCAGCGGAGGACGTGAGATCTGCCCGCTGACGATCACGAGAGCTGCCCGGTTGCGGCCATGGGGTCTGCATATCCCTCAAGAACGCGTCGACAAAACGGCGCGAGCTTAAGAGAGAGCGCCACTTCGATGTCGAAGACCTGCGCCGCTTGCCCTTCGGTCAAAATCATGTCTTCACGGTCACGGTCCGTTGTCGCTTCGAAGATCGTTAGGAGCCGACCATCACCCTCACGGTCGACCACACGCCACATGGCCTTGCATTCGACACCACTGAGCCCGAGCTCTTCCGCGAGCTCGCGCACGACGGTCACCTCCGGGCTCTCACCTTCCTCAACGGCGCCGCCGAAAAGTGACCAACAACCCGGATGAGGAATCCATGGCTTGTCGTCACGCAGGTGAAGCAGGACCCCGGCGGGGGTAACGACAATGGCCATAGCACCTGCGCGCGTGGCCTCCGTGGCGCCTCGGGCGTCGTCTTCGTCGAGAAACGGAGGAAGCAAGTCGTCCGGCCAATCTGACGCAGTCATCTGAGTATCTCCTGGGTTTCATAAATAAGGGTTTGACAGTTAGTAGCTGCCTAAGTCGCTCGGAGCGCGGTCCAGCGACTCCAACTCCGCAGAACGGTCAACAACGATGGGGCCGATATCGCTATTCGCACGTTCCCAATCTCGTGCGAGAGAGCCGCCCAGCAGAGGCAACGGGTCTTGCGGACCACTCAGCCGTTCGCACATCTACCGCTCGGAGAGCGTTAGCGCCCGGCCGCCCAGGAGGTCGTCGACACTAGCTTCCAGACCCCTCACGCCTACGCCGTTCGACGCGTCTGAGGGGTCAGGCGAGACCCGTAGCCACCGTCGAGCACCCATCGAGAGGAAGCGGCCCGCCCCGTACCGCGAAGCGGGGTGGGCCCCATGGACGATCGACACGCTGTCCTCCGTTACGTTGTTGACCAACTGGCGGACGTGACGGTAGCAAGGCTTGCAGGTTCCTGCAGGTCTCGCCGGACGTGTTGAAAGTCTTCGTCCTCCGATGGGCGTGGCCTCGGGCAGCGCCGATACGGAGCCCTCTCCGGGTTTCTCCCGAGCGACTCGATCGGAGCCGACTCCCGATCACAACGGCTGCTTAGACACAAGGCACTAGCTCCTTCTCCGGACGTCGCTGGCCTGGTGCAGCCATCTCCTCTGCTGATCACCACCTTGGCCGCGACCGACCAGTGGTATCAGGGCTGGAACGCCTCGACCGAAGGGAGACCGATCTCCGCCATCCGCGTTCGAGTCTCTTTCCTGGCTATCACTGCCGGTGTCATGGTCGGCGGACTGCACCTTGCTCGGCTCGTAGGACTTCAGAGAATCGACAGCCTCGGATGACGTCGACCGGCGCACTCGGGATCGACCAAGAGCCGCATGACCAGCCGACCTACGCTACGTGGCATTGCACTCAGGCCCGAGACCGAGTTTCAGGCTCGCGCGATCAGTTAACAGTTGGCCGCAGGAGACACACCTGACCCCGCGGAACGTAAGCCGAGGAGCGCCCTTGGATGGAGGTGCCACCTCGACAGGGAACGCCTCCTTCATACGGGCAGCAAGGAGAGGCAGACGTTCGCCGGTCTCGATTCTGTGTATCTCTTCAGCGGTGTTCGGCTGCTTCGAGCGCGTCCTGGCCAGTCGCGTGAGGATGTCACGGTAGGTCTCGACGCTGAGGCGGTTGGCCAAGAAGAGGTCGGGGTGTACGGCCGACATCTGCAACCTGGCCAGGTCCTGAGCACCGAAGTCCTTGACGTTCTCCGTGATGACGAGGTCGGCGCCCGCCAGCGAAGCCGCCGACAGGATCTGCTTGTCCTTCGTGTCTGTGTCGTCCAACTCGATGTCGCCGTCAGGAACGAGGGCGTCCCAGCCGAACCGCTTGCGAAGGGCCGAGATCGGCGCAGCTCCTGACTCCTGGTGGCGCTCGGCTTCGGCCTCCGCGTGGAGGCTCCAGATGACGGTGAAGTCCGACAACGGTGCCGCCATCATGAGCAACGTGCGCGTGTAGGACGGGACCAGGACGTTCGCGTCCAGATAGACCCGAGTCATCCGGTCTCTTTAGAAGTCGTCTGCGAGGGCGCTGGCCAGTTCGTCGAGGTAGGCGTCGCGGAAGCGCTCGAACTCAGGCAGGGGGATGCGGTTCCGGTTGCCGACCTTGACGGCCTTCAGGTCGCCGGCCTTGATGCGACGGGAGATGGTCGGGCGCGAGAGGCCGAGCTGCTTCGCCACTTCCTCTGGCGTCAGGAACGGCGCCTCTGCCGACAACTTGACCGACGCTCCCGCCTTCTCTGCCTCTCGTAGGAACGCGAGGACAGACTTGGTGGCGCTCTTGCGGTCAGCCAAGTCGGCCGGGGTGAGGCGAAGCGCGAGGTTCATGCACCCACCATACCGCGGCAAGTGAACACTTAGCAATCTATCTGTTCATGCTCGAATGGATGCAGCCGCCAGTCCGCCAGTGTCACGCACGACCGGTTTGCATCTGAATCGATGCAAACCGGTGTCGGGTGACACCATCGCTTCCAGCGAGGGCCTCATCTCCGACCTGGGGCAAGCCGCGAGCGCCCGACCGGAATCGTTCTCCGGATGTCTATCCCGAGCGTCAACGAGTCCCTGTCCCCGCTACGCGCAGTCTCCTACTTGCGCGTCTCGACCAACCGGCAAGCCCAGGTGGGAGGTGAGCCGGAGGGGCTGTCGATCCCAGCTCAACGGGAGGAGCGTGCCGGCGGCGAGCGATGGAGATGGGGGGCGCTCGTGGCGGCCGAGTTCCTCGAGCGCGGCCGGTCGGGGCGATCGTTGGAGCGACCTGAGCTGAAGCGAATGCTGGACTACATCGTGAGCCGCCCCGTGGACTTCGTGATCGTCCACAAGATCGACAGGCTCGCGCGCAACCGGGCCGACGACGCCGCGCTGACCAACCAGATCCTGGCAACCGGGGCGCACCTGGTGTTGACCGAGGTGATCAGCAGCAGCCCGTCGGAGCGGTTGCTGCATGGGATCATGGCTTCGATCGCGGAGTTCTACTCACAGAACCTTGCCACCGAGGTGATGGAAGGGATACGACCGAAGGCCATCCAAGGAGGAACCCCCGGCCGTGCGCCACTGGGGTATCTCAACCAGCAGTTCCGCGATCAGGACGGCCGCGAGGTCCGCACCATCGTCATCGACCCTGAGCGTGGTCCACACATTGCCTGGGCGTTCGAGGCGTATGCCACCGGCGAGTGGAGCCTCAACCAGATCGCCAGCGAACTCAATGAGCGGGGCGTGACCACCAGGCCAGGCCCGAATAGCCCAGCGATGCCGCTGACGTTGCGCGCCGTGCACTACCTTCTCCGCAACCCGTACTACGCCGGGGTCGTCACTCTCAACGGAGCCGAGCATGTCGGCTCCCACGAGCCACTCGTCGACGAGGCGACCTGGGCCGCCGTACAAGATGTCCTCGCCACGCGGCGCAACGGGGAACGCCCCCGCACCCATGACCACCACCTCAAGGGCACCGTCTACTGCATCGAGTGCGGGCGCCGACTGATCGAGCAACACAATCGTGGCAGGAACGGCACCGTCTACGGCTACTTCGTCTGCCACCGTGGCGGCAACAACGACTGCACCCAACGCGAAACGCTCCCGATCGCCCAGGTCGAGCAACGCGTCGCCGACTGCTATCGCACGATCGCCCTGACCGCGGAGCAGCGGGAGCGGATCGAACGGATCGCGCTCGCGAGACTGCGTCGTCAAGAAGCGCACGCCGCCGAGCGGGTCGACCAGCTCGACGCGGAGGCCCACAGCATCGAGCGACGGCAGGTGCGGCTACTGGAGGCCTACCACGCAGCCGCTGTTCCGCAGGCGCTGTTCCTGAAGAACCAGCAGCGCCTCAAGACCGAGCGCGCCCACAACGACCACGCGCGGCGGACAGCCGTAGCGGTACTCGCCGATCTGGAGCAAGAGGTGCGTGGGGCGCTTGATCTGCTCCAAAACATCCACGAGACCTGCCAGCAAGCGACCCCGATAGTCCGCAAGCAGCTCAACGGGGCGCTCTTCGCCCGCGTCCTGCTCGGTGCCGAGCCGACACAGGTCAGAGTCGAGCTCAACGAGCCCTACGACGCCCTGACCAGTGGAAACTCACTCAGAGACGGGTGAAGCCGCCCCCTTCAGGAGCGGCCTCACCGCGTTAGCGCCGCTTTTAATAGCGGCACCTCTGTACCCCCGACCGGATTCGAACCGGCGCTACCGCCGTGAGAGTCCAAATCTCGTCCGACGGGACACTGACGATCATCGTCGAGAATGACTGAACGCGCAGGTCAGACGGCATCTGACGGGTGGAGGTGCTCACGGGCATCGCCGGTCGTTCGCGGCTGTCGTGTTGCCAAAGCGTTGCCACGCCTACGCCCGCCGGATCCCGACCTTCGAGGTCCCCACTCCCGTGTCGCCGAGCTCCCTGGCTTACGCCGAGGGATATTTCAGAGGGCTGCTGTCGCAGGTTTACGCAGGTTCACGTCCTGCCGGGGGCACAACTTGCTATGGAGGCGACGCACTTCCACGCCGCCGGTTCGAGCCCTGCCGACGGCACAACAGGTGGGAACGAGTGATCCCTACAGCCGAGTGGTGATCGGGCACCGGAAGCGCGTGGATCGTTGATGTCGCTCGCGGGCGGACAGGGGTTCGATTCCTCTCACCTGGACATCGGCAACACCACATACAAAGCCGTGCGACGGTCGTCAAACGCGGTGGCGGTCGGCCCCGTCCTGCAAGGACTCCGGAAGCCGGTCAACGACCTTTCCCGGGGCGCGTCCGTGCGTGACATCCTCAATACGATTGCCGTCACCGCTATCCAGGCTCAAACACAACCGGCCGGACAGCCGCTGTGAGTCGAGCCTTGAGCCGTGGTGGCGACCTTCCCCGGGACGGCGTAGATCCCCGGACGCTCCGGACGCTGCGATTCCTGGTCAGAGCGACCAGCGCGCCCTTCCCCCATCACCAGCCACGCCCAAGGGTTTCTGGCGAAGGACGACTTCGATGGCCTGTTCGTCTCGCACAGCGACGGCTTTGTCATCCTTCAGGTCGCGCCTGCTTCACCGCCTCGCCAAGGCCATCGCTTGTCGTCATCTCCGCCCGGTGGGCCCTTCGGCTCATCCAGCTGCTGCGTTCATGGTCGATGCGGCCTGGAGCAGTTGTGAGACTTGGAGGATGGTCGGCTCGCTGTTGGGGGGGCCCATGATATGGACGCCGACGGGCATGCCGTTGATGAGTCCGACGGGGACGGTGAGGGCGGGGAAGCCCATCCAGTTGGCCAGGCGGGTGTGGGGGCACTCGGCGTCCATGATGAAGGCGCCGGCCTGCTGGTCGTGGTCGGTGTAGTGGTCCCATTCTTCACGGGTGGGGGCGATGAAGCGGACGGTGGGGCTGAGGATCAGGTCGTGGGTAGCGAATGAGGTCTCGAAGGTCTTCCACATGCGGTTGCGCTCTTCCACTGAGGCGGCGAACTTGGCGTTCTCGACAGGGTGTGGGCTGGTGGGGGCCACGCTCATCATGAAGCTGAAGAAATCCTCCTCGTGCCCTGCCCAGGTCTCGGTTAGGTTCGTGAACGCCACGCCGTCGGCCTCCAGGCTGCCCACGGCTGCTCGCGTGAAGCCGATCAGTCCGGGCGTGTCGTACTGTCCTGCCTTGGCCTCGGAGAATCCGAAGTCATCGGTCCAGCCCAGGCGGATCCCGGCCGGATCAGCACCCAGCAGGTGGGTGAAGTCCGGGGGCGTGTCTGGCAGTGCGTAGCAATCTCGCCCACTGGGGCCTGCGGCAGCGTTGAGGAAGAGCCCGGCATCTCGGGTGTCTCGCGCCATGGGGCCGAGTTGGCGGTGGGTCCAGGGCGCGAGGTTCTCCCAGTCGACGACGGGAATGCGTCCGCGGGTCGCAATCATGCCCACGACTCCGCAGAACGCCGCGGGCGCGCGAACCGATCCGGCTCCGTCGGCTGCGACGTTGAGTGGCGCGAACCCGGCGCCAGCGGCACTGCCCGGCCCTCCGCTGGACTGGCCAGGTACCCGGTTGAGGTCCCAGGGGTTGCGCACGCCGTCTTGGCCGACTTTGGTCTGACCAAGGAGGATCGCCCCGGCGGCTCGGAGACGTTCGGGGACGATCTCGTCGCGGCGACCTGTGAGGTGGAGGGGTTCCATGCTGCGGTCCGTGCGGAAGGTGGAGTAGGTGTAGAACGGCCAGCCGGTGACTTCCACGACCTCCTCGATCAGGACCGGCACGCCGTGGAGGAGGCCGAGGGACTCACCGCGAAGCACGTCGCGCTCGGCTTGCTGGGCGGCGGCGATCGCGCCGGCATGGTCGACGAAACTGACAGCTCCGAGTGCCTCGTTGTGCTCCTCGATGCGCTCGAGGAAGTGCTTGGTGACATCGACCGGCGAGACTTCCCGCTGGTCGATGAGCTCCTTGAGCCGCCAGGCCGGGGTCCAGGTCAGGGAGTCTTGGCCAGCGTCTTGCGAGGCTGTTGAGAGGGACCCGGGGGACGGTGTGGGCGGGTCCTGCACAAGGGGCTGCTCAGTTGCTGGTTGCGAGGTGGATCTGGTCATGGGCGGCTCTCCTGCTTTGGAGTGGGGGTCTGCTGCGCCGCGAGGACCGGGCGCAGTGCATCGAGGACGGTGGGGTCGTCGATGGTGGCGGGAACGTCGAAATGGTCGCCGTCGGCGATCTGCCGCATGGTCTTGCGCAGGATCTTGCCCGACCTGGTCTTGGGCAGACCGGCGACGATGTCGACGCCCTTGAGGGAGGCGATCGGGCCGATCTGGTTGCGGATCATCCCGGCCAGGTCGGCGCGAAGCGCCTCGACGTATCCGTCGGCGTCGACGTCGATGCCTGCCTTGAGCACAACGAAGCCGCGCGGCACCTGTCCCTTCAGCGAGTCGCTCACGCCGATGACGGCGCACTCGGCCACATCCGGATGGGCAGCCAGGACTTCCTCCATGGCCCCGGTGGAGAGCCGATGGCCGGCGACGTTGATAACGTCATCGGTGCGGCCCATGACGAACAGGTAGCCGTCCTGGTCGATCAGCCCGCCGTCGCCGGTCAGGTAGTAGCCCGGGAACGTGGATAGGTAGGAGCTCACGAACCGTTCGTCATCGCGCCACAGGGTGGGCAGCGCGCCCGGAGGCATGGGCAGCCGGATGAGGATCGAGCCCGTTTCGCCGGCGGGCACGTCGCGGCCGTGCTCGTCGACCACGTGGACGTCCCACCCGGGCAGCGGGACGGTGGGCGAGCCTGCCTTGATGGGTAGTAGCTCGATGCCGGCGGGGTTGCCGGCGATGCCCCACCCGGTCTCGGTCTGCCACCAGTGGTCGATCACCGGCACACCGAGCAGGTCACTGGCCCAGGTGTAGGTCTGCGGGTCGAGCCGCTCTCCGGCCAAGAAGAGGTACTTCAAACTCGAGAGGTCGTACTGGTGTGCGTAGGAGCCCTCGGGGTCCTCCTTGCGCACCGCCCGCAACGCGGTCGGCGCGGTGAACAGGGTGCCTACGCCGTGGTCGGCGACGACTCGCCAGAACTGCCCCGGGTCGGGCGTGCCGACCGGCTTGCCTTCATAGAGGACGCTGGTCGCTCCGACCAGCAGTGGACCGTAGACGATGTAGGAGTGGCCGACCGCCCAGCCGACATCGGAGGCGGTAAACATGGTCTGTCCGGGTCCGATGTCGTAGACGCTTCTCATCGACCAGGCCAGCGCGACCGCGTAGCCGCCGCTGTCGTGGACCACGCCCTTGGGTCGGCCGGTGGTTCCTGAGGTGTAGAGGATGTAGAGCGGTTCGCTGGAGGCCACCGTGACGGGGTCTGCCGGTTCGGCGCCTTCGATGGCGTCGGACCACGAGAGGTCGTGGGCGCCCAGGGTTGCTGTGGCTTGGGGTCGTTGCAGGACCACGACGCGGCTGGGCTTGTGGGCTGAGAGCTCGATGGCCTGATCCAGCAGCGGCTTGTATTCGATGATCCGGGTACCCTCGATCCCACACGAGGCCGAGACGATCACCACGGGCTCAGCGTCATCGATGCGCGTCGCGAGCTCGTGGGGGGCGAACCCGCCGAAGACCACCGAGTGGACTGCCCCCAACCGGGCGCAGGCCAGCATCGCCACCACCGCCTCCGGGACCATCGGCATATAGATCACCACCCGGTCTCCACAGGCCACACCGAGATCACGCAGGGCGCCGGCGAAGTTCGCCACCTCCTCACGCAACTCCGCGTAGGTCAGGGTCCGCACCGTGCCCGTCACCGGGGAGTCGTAGATCAGCGCGGCCTGATCGCCATGGCCCGCCTCGACGTGCCTGTCGAGAGCGTTGTAGGAGACGTTCAACGCCCCATCAGGAAACCAGTGGTAGAACGGGGCCTCCGAATCGTCCAGAGCCCTGGTTGGCTCCACGGCCCAGTCCAGTGCTCGTGCGGCCCTGAGCCAGAACGACTCCGGATCGCGCATGCTCTCATCCCGCACTTCGGCAAATGTCGTCACTTTCATCTCTCTCTCGTCTGCACGCGCTTTCGTCGTCACTCGAGCGGCTGTGCGTTCACCTGTGCCTCGGCTGAGCCGAGTCGACTGAGTGTCTGGGCGATCCGCTGAGATACCTGAGCCACGGTCCCAATGCCGTCGACGCTCGCGACCAAGTTCCGTTCTCGGTAGATGACGAGTGGCGGCTGCGTCTCGGCGGCGTGGATGGCCAGACGACGACGGATCGTCTCTGGGGTGTCATCAGATCGACTGCCCAACCTTCCTCGCTTCAGAAGGCGGGCCACCAGTTCCTCACTATCGACGACCAGTTCCACCACGCCGTCCAGTTGGCTGTCCTGCTCGCTGAGCACAGCGTCGAGGAAGTGCAGCTGGTCGACAGTCCGCGGGTAGCCGTCGAGGACGAATGCCTCCACGGCGTCGGGTTGACGGAACCTGTCGGCGACCATGGCATTGGTCACCTCATCTGGAACGAATTCCCCGGCCTCGATGAACCCCTGGGCCGTGCGGCCCAACGCTGTTCCGGCCCCAACGTGTGCTCGGAAGATCTCGCCGGTAGAGACGTGGGCACCGCTGACGCGCTGCGCCAGATCCACTGCCTGGGTCCCCTTGCCCGCGCCTGGAGGCCCCATGATCAACAGCCGCATCACGCCTCATCCGATGATGTGCTCGCAGCCTGCCCGGCGGAGATCAGTTCCATGATCCCGGCGTCGGCCAGGGTGGTGGTATCGCCGACGGCGCGCTTCTCGGCGACGTCGCGCAGCAGCCGGCGCATGATCTTCCCCGAGCGGGTCTTGGGCAGCTCGGGGACGATCATGATGGCCTTGGGCTTGGCGATGGGGCCGATCTCCTTGCGGACGTGGTCGGAGAGCTGCTTCTCGATGCCGTCGCCGGTCTCGACGCCCTCGCGCAGGATGACGTACGCCACCACGGCCTGACCGGTGTCGGGGTCGTTGGCGCCCACGACGGCGGCCTCGGCCACGGCCGGATGGGACACGAGCGCGGACTCGATCTCGGTGGTGGAGAGCCGGTGGCCGGAGACGTTCATGACGTCGTCGACGCGGCCGAGCACCCATAGGTCGCCGTCCTCGTCCTTCTTGGCGCCGTCGCCGGCGAAGTAGAACCCCTGCGACTTGAAGCGGGCCCAGTAGGTGTCCACGTAGCGCTGGTCGTCGCCCCAGATCGTGCGCAGCATCGAGGGCCACGGCGAGGTCAGCACCAGGTAGCCGCCCGAGCCGTTCGGCACCGAGTTGCCCTCGTCGTCGACCACGTCGGCAGTCACCCCGGGCAGCGCGGTCATGGCCGAGCCGGGCTTGCCGGCGGTCACGCCGGGCAGGGGGCTGATCATGATGGCGCCGGTCTCGGTCTGCCACCAGGTGTCGACCACGGGGACCTCGCGATCTCCTGGAGCGCCGCCGCTGCCTCCGATCACTTCGCGGTACCAGACGTAGGCCTCGGGGTTGATCGGCTCGCCCACCGAGCCGAGCACCCGCAGGGAGCTCAGGTCGCGGGCGTCGGGGATCTCCCGGCCCTGCTTCATGAAGGAGCGGATCGCGGTCGGGGCGGTGTAGAAGATCGAGACGCCGTACTCCTCGATGATCTGCCACCAACGACCGCGCTCGGGGAAGTCCGGGGTGCCCTCGTAGAGCACCTGGGTGGCGCCGTTGGCCAGCGGCCCGTAGGCGATGTAGGAGTGGCCGGTGATCCAGCCGATGTCCGCGCTGCACCAGTAGACGTCGCTCTCCGGCTTGAGGTCGAAGACCTCCCAGTGCGTCCAGGCGGCCTGGACCAGGTAGCCGCCGGTGGTGTGCAGGATGCCCTTGGGCTTGCCGGTGGTGCCGGAGGTGTACATGACGAAGAGCGGGTGCTCGGCGTCGAAGGCCGGCGGAGTGTGCGTGGTCGAGGCGGCGCCGACGGCGTCGTGCCACCACACGTCGAGGTCGTCGTGCCAGTCGACCTCCTGGCCGGTGCGGCGCACCACCAGCACGTGCTCGACCCGGTGGCCGGAGTCACCGTTCTTGGCGGCGATCGCGACCGCCTCGTCGACGGCGGGCTTGAGGCTGGAGGGAGCGCCGCGGCGGTAGCCACCGTCGGCGGTGATGACGAGCTTGGCCTGGCAGTCCTCGATCCGAGAGGCGAGCGCCTCGGCGGAGAAGCCGCCGAAGACCACCGTGTGGATCGCGCCGATGCGGGCGCAGGCCAGCATCGCGACCACGGCCTCGGGGATCATCGGCAGGTAGATCGCGACCCGGTCGCCGTCGCCCACCCCCAGCGACGTCAGCGCGTTGGCCGCCTGGGAGACCTCGTCCTTGAGCTGGGCGTAGGTGATCGCCCGCTTGTCCTCGATCGGCTCGCCGACCCAGTGGATCGCCACCCGGTCGCCATTACCGGCCTCGACGTGCCGGTCGACGCAGTTGTAGGCGGCATTGAGCGTGCCCCCCACGAACCACTTCGCGAACGGCGGGTTGTCCCAGTCCAGCACCCGGTCCCACCTCTGGAACCAGGAGAGCCGCTCGGCTGCCGCGGCCCAGAAGCCCTCCGGATCGGTCGCGGCGGCGTCGTACGCGTCGGCCTTGACGTTCGCGGCCGCGGCCAGCGCGGCCGGCGGCTCGAAACGCCGGTTCTCGTGGAGCAGGTTGGAGAGAGTCTCAGGCTGTTGGCTCATGGATCTGCCTTTCAGGCATCGACGGTGCTGGTTGCCCGGCCGGGGAGTGTTGAGGGCTCGTCACGTTCGGCTTTGTCTTGAGACCACATCGAGCCAGCGACAGCCGAACCGGCAACGGTTAGCTGTCGATCTGCAGCGTGGTAGCTGGAGGCGAGTGAGGGATCGCCGACGCCTGAGTACCTGGTCACCTGCGGGTAGGGGTAGACCGGACGTGTCGCGTCGATCCGGCCGCTGGCAGTGTCGTAGCGTTCGGCCACTAGTTCTGTGGGTGTCTCGCCGCTTTCGACCCACCGCATGAGGGCGCTCATGCCTTCAGCCAGGGACACTCCTGGGCCGTGGCCGGTGCAGAAGGTGTGGCTGTCGCCGTCGGCGACGAACAGTCGTGCAAAGGTCATGGTCTGATCGAGGCCGCCCATGGTCTCCACAATTCGCTCGTAGTAGTCCAGGCATCCGTCCATGGGCAGGGCTTGGTCTTCTCCGGCCTGGGTGAGCAGCAGCTTTGCCCCTGCGTCCATGAAGCTGGTGAGGTCGGGATCGTCGGTGGCGATCGCCGCGAGGTCGCGGACGCCCTCGTCGAAAAGACTCTCGTAGGTCTCGAGTGTGAGCGAGTCCCAGTCGAGCTGGCGGTCCCTACTCACCCATTGCAAGTGGGCCAGCCCGAGCGGCCACGGTACGGCTCGGAGAGTCCCGTCGATCTCGGTGGTGTGGCACAGCTCGAGCGGTCCCCAGCTGGCAACGCCGGGGCGTAGCCCGTACCAGAGCCGTCGTCCATCACGGCGGCGCGGTCCGTCCCAGATCAGCCCGACGACCTCGACGTCGCGTTGCGTGATCGGGCCAGCGGAGGTCTGCACACCCACCATGCTCGCAAGGTCGAAGTCGATCGGATCGAGGGCGCCGAGGAATCCGTCTCGTAGGCCGTCAATGCCATCGCAGGCCTCGATGACGGCTTCGCGGACGGCGTCGAGCTTCGCCGCGGCGACCGGATTCTGATGGTGCTTCATGATCAGTGCGGGCCACAGGCCGGCCGGGACAATCCGGGTCCAATTGACCGCGGGATCAGCAGCCCAGACTCCGTCGAAGTCTGTCGGCCAGCGAATCGCGGACGCGATCGCCTGCCGCCCACCACCGGAGCCGCCGGCCAGGTAGCTGAACTCTGGCTCCCGGCCGTGAATGGCGGAAATGATGCGCTTGGCGACCACGGTCATCTCGTGGGTGCTGAGGTGGTTCCAATTTCGGATGAGCTCCCGGTCCAGCGCCCCACTCGCTGAGTCCAGAGGCCAGTCGAAGAGGCGATTGGAGTCGGTGGCGGCCTCCTTGTTGGCGCCATCGGTCGCGGCAGTGGCGAACCCGTTGCGCAGCGCATGCGACATGGTGGCGTTGCGCAACGTCACCTCATCGGCCCACAGCGGCCCGGTCATGGAGCCGCCTCCCACAGTGGCGAGGAATCGTCGGTTCCAGGCGAGCGGGACCCAGATGTAGAAGTCAGTCACATGTCCGTCCGTGCCGTGTTTGCTCACACGAACGTCCCAGAAGGCCGGTACGCCTCGGATGCTGAGTAGATCGACGCCCGGCGGAAGCATCTCCGAAGGCGGCTGCGGCGGATCGAAGTCGCCCGAGGCGTTGATGACGGCCGAGACCACCCGCACGCCCTCCAACCCGGCAAGCGCGCTCTGAAGGCTCTCTACCGTCACCACCGTCGCCTTCTCTGCGCTCACCTCCGTGCCCGCCTCGAAGGCCATCCAGGATCCGTCATCGGCCAGCCAGCTGGTCAGCCCCCGGCGCTGGAGCTCGTCCTCAAGGCTCATCGGCCCTCCTCCACAAGTCATGCCACCAGTCGTGTCGGCGAACAGCGCCGCACCAAGAGTAGATACTGTGACGTCCAACACGTCATGTCAACCATTAGATAGACGGTCTGTCCATTCACTGCGGCGCAGAGGCCTCTACTCAATATGGATGTCTTGTCCTGTTACTTGACATTATGTCCACCGCGTCGGAGGATGACTTACGTGTGACTCTCGACACACCAGATGGAGGGACGTCGGATGCGTACCGCGCACGCACGGCCTTGGGAGACGGGAGATCCGAGATGACACAGATGATCCAGACGACCGAGATGAGCGAGCCGATCCAGATCGCTGAGACGACGGGACCGCCGGGCGTGGACTCCCCGCTTCCGGACCCGAGCTCGGGCACTGAGCGACGCTTCGGCCACCTCACAGGGCAGCAGCATCTGGCCAGCCAGCAACGGCCCGCCGACGCGGCCGACCTCGTCCGCACGGCGCTAGACCCGGACGCTGCCCCCGAGTTGCGGCGGGCGGCCGTTGGCGGGCTCGGCCTAGCACGAGGACCGGTCATGGTCGTCGCCTTGCCCCTGGAGGCTGAGCCTGCGGACCGGAACACAGCCAGCGTGGGAGGCCTGCGGGCGCTGCTCCTGCCTGCCGCCCACGATGTGGAGTCGAGCCTGCCGGCGCGCCACTGCGCCGGTATTGCCCAGAGCAACGCTGTTGACCTCGTCACGGGGTGGCGACAGGCTCGGATCGCCCTGACGATGGCGGCCGGCCGAGACCCGGCCAGCAGCCTCCATGTGCACTACACCGACCTCGGCGCGCTGGCCTCACTGGCCGAGATCTTCTCAGCAGAAGCCGCCGCCACGACCCCGGACGTCCTCGTCCTCGACCACCTGCACACGGAGCGTTCCTGGTCTGTGGCCACGCTGCGCGAGGTGATCGGCCACCAGAGCATGCGACGCGCCGCCAGCCAGATGTATCTCCACCACTCAACATTGCTGCAACGCGTCGAATGGCTCGAGCAGCATCTGGGCTACCCGCTACGCACACCGGAGGGCCGCATCAGAGGCGCAGTCGCGTGGGCCCTGTGGTGCATCGCCCACGCGGATCGCTGACCCGATCAAGCTCAACAGCCCGACCCACTCCCCTGAGAGAGCTCGGCGAGCCGCCCGCCGACCTCAAGGCGCTGGGCCAACAAACTGGGCTAGGGAGCCGGGCTAGGGAGTAAACGCGTCGGCCCACAACTCGGCGAGGTAGCTCAAGACATCGTCCTGGCTCAGCGCCTCACCGTGCAGGCCCGTGACGGCGATGGCCGTCAGCGTCATATGCGACAGCGCCAGATAGCGCGCCCGCTTATGAACACGCTCGACGGCGTCGTATCGCTCGAAGTGACCGGCGAGCTCCACCATGACCTGTGCGAGCCGGTCGGCGAACCAGCGTCCGACCTCCGGCTCGCTGAGCACCGCAACCTGCAGCGCCATGCCTACCGCGCCGTCACTGCGCCGCCAGTCGACCGATCCTGCCAGAAAGGCCTCACGAAGCCCCTCCTTCGTAACGCCGCTCTCCACCTGGGCGGCCAGGCTTCGACACGCGGCAACGAAGTCAGGGGTCGACCGCTCCAGCAACGCGATCGCGACCGCTGCCTTCGAGTTGAAGTGCAGATAGAACGTCGCCCGAGCGCACCGCGCCAAGCCGACGATGTCATCGACCGTGACGGCCACATAGCCCTTCCGCGCAAACGCCTCAGAAGCGGCGTCGAGCAGACGCGACCGCGTGAAGTCTCGTCGCTGTTCCTGCAAGGGCCTCATGTCAGCCTGCACGGCCTTGATGTCGGCTGTCACGTCGGCCTCACTCTCCACTGCCATCCTGATCATCTAGAGCAAACGATCTGTGGGCATCGATCACACACTCCCGCGTGCGACCGATCTCCATCTCTCACGAGTGGATCTCTCGTGCCATGCGCAATCCTAGCCAGGGTCGTTTCAGGCGTAGCTTCGACTGCCCGAAGGTAGCACCGTCGACTGCCCAGACAGTGGCACGCCGGTCTCTTCCGCGCAGCGTGGCTAGGCATCACAGTTAGCCCGTCTTCACGGTGTAGCCCCAGCGTTAGATGTAGTCCCAGGGGTTAGGTCCCGTGCGGTCCGGGCCCCGTCCTCGCGGTGGCGCATCCGGTGCTCATCGATGCCATTGACAGCGTGCGGCCCATCACAGCGTGCGGCCCAGGTCCGGAGACCGGAGGAGCCAGATCCGACGCTGCGGCTCCCAGGAGCGAGACTCAGCGGCTCCACCGGCCCGTGCCGATAGCACTGACCGTGGAGCCGCCGGGCTAGGACTACCTGAACACCTTGAACAGCTTGCGGCGCCCGCCGTCACTGCCTCGACTCGTGGCTAGCCAACCGACACTGCTGCTTCGGCGCGCGGCGCCGCACCGCGCCTCGCCTCGTTCCCTATGCCGCTGAGGCAGATCAGGAGCACGATGAACTCGCATAGTGCCCCCACGAGGAAGGAGACGGTGAACATGTGCCCGTCGGGCACGCCGGGCGCGCCGGGCACGCTCTTGTGGGAGAGGATGGTGGAGAAGATCACCGGTCCCACTGCCCCCGAGACGCACACCGCGAGCCCGAGTGAGCCGCTAGCCATTCCTGCGCGCTCAGGACGGACCGTGCGCTGGATCGTTCCGTACAGGCCTCCGGTGACCAACCCGATGCCGATCCCGTAGATGATCACACCCACGATCAGGGACCAGACGTGGTCGTGCATGAACGCGAGCCAGACCGCTGCACAACAGTGGGCCACAGCCCCGCACGCCGCGATCCGAAGCGACCAGCCCCGTGACGTCGCCCGGCCAGCAACGAGTGTTCCGAAGAAGCCACAGGCAGAGAACGGGGCAAGGATCCAGGCGGTGTCCAACGCCGACTTCCCCAGGCCGTAGGGCGCGACGCTCGGGCTCATCTGGGTGATGTAGGGGATCAGGATCGACAACGCGGCCGAAGGGATCCCGAGCGCGAGGCCGGCCAGCACCGTCCGGGTGAACATGCCTTCGGAGAAGAGGCTGAAGTCGACCACCGGTGTCGGCAGGCGCCGTTCCCGCAGATACCACACGAAGGCCAGCACCACTCCGCCGGTGATGCAGCCCAGGGTCCTTCCATTGGTCCAACCCCAGTCGGTGCCCTTGGAGATGCCGATCAGGATGGCCAGAAGCCAGATGGTGCCGCCAAGCAGGCTCAGGGCCCCGAGGTGGCCCCGCTCCTGCAACGTCCCGGTGGGCATGGCCACGAACACCAGCACGGTCACCACCAGGGTGATAACTGCGATGATCACGAAGTATCCTCGCAAGCTGATCTGGCCCACGATCCAGGCGCCGAGAACCCCACCGATGGCACTGCCCCCAAAGGTCATGGCCTGAGCCCCTGAGACCGCGCGCCCGATGCTTCCTACGGCTCGTCGCATGGCAGCCATCGCCACCGGGCTGGCCGAGGCCGCCACCCCCAGGAGGGCGGCGCCGGCCAGCACGACGGCGTAGGTGTGGGACAAGCGCATCAGCGCGCACCCGATGGTGATCGCGGCCGGCACCAAGGTCGCGGCCCACTTGTCACCCACGACGTCGGCCAGACGAGGCAGGAACGCCGTTGCCACGCCTCCGGCGATCAGGAGGGTGGTGAAGATCCACGACGCCTGCACGACCGAGAGCCCGTAGATCGTCCCGATCGTCGGCAAGAGCGGACTCAGCGATGCCACTCCCGCCGTGGCCACGAAACACAACCCCATCAGGGCCGCATAGATCAGATTTCGTCGCACCGCCGACACCGGGTCGACAGGCACGTCTGAGATGGCAGTCAACTCTGTTCCCTCTTTCCGCCTCACGCCGCAGGAGGTCTGTCCCGCTGGCTCGATCCACCGCTTCAGGCCTCCCACTCACCGGAGTGGCAAGGCGCATCGCGACGGCCTACAGCGTGGGAGGATCGTGGCCTAGATCACAACCGCCAAGTGGCGGGTCTCCAGAAGGGCAAGACACGCTCGTTGATCCGTAGATAGACAGTTCATCTAGACACGAGTCGTTTCGTCTGCATAGTGTGCTCGACATGACGGACATCACATCGATTCGGGTGAGCAGCTGGGACCGTTGGATCGATCCGAGGTCGATCCCTGCGGCCGATGAGAGTGTCACCGAGCGTTGTTCTCACGAACTGCTGCAAGAGGCGCTCGAGGGCCTTGACGCCGACCTGCGAGCCGAGATCGGCAGCATGAAGGTGACCTCGGCCCAGGTCAATCGCACCGGGCGTTTCGAGGTCCCACCGCCCCGATTCATGGCCCTTCCGCCGGGAGTCACGATGGACGTCCCCCCCATCACTGACCTTCCGCCGTTCTGCGACGTGCGCGTGGGGATCAGGACTCCAGGCGGTCAGGAACAAGAGGCGATGATCTGGGTGCCTTTGGGCTGGAACAGCCGCTTCCTGGGCTGTACCGCGGGTGGGGACTTCACGCTGACCCTCGGCGACCAAGCACAGCGTCACGTGCAGCCGCCGTTCGCACTGCGCAACGGTTTCGCGACCGCCACCATCGACGGCACCCGCGTCGACACCAGTGCACAAGAGGTCATTCGAGCTGACGGAACGATTGATGCCGAGCTGATCGCCAACCTAGCGCACCGCTCCCTGCATGCGATGACGATCATCGCCAAGGCGATCGTCGGGGCCCTCCACGGCCGAGCGCCTCGGTTCTCCTACCTGGTGGGCGACTCCGTCAACGGCCGGCAGGCGATGGCATCGGCGCAGTTCCACCCAGGAGACTACGACGGGATCTGGTCCGAGGATCCGGCGATCAACTGGACCCGCGTCATCCCGGCCGGCCTGTGGCCAGCGACCGTGATGCACGAGCTCGACAATGTGCTGCCGGAGGAGAAGCTGGAGGCCTTCCGCAGCGCCGTCCTCGAAGCCTGTGATGGCGCTGACGGCGTCGAGGACGGGTTCCTTGGCGCCTTCGAGCCCATCGACCTCGACCCCCACAAGGTCGTGGGCACCGCCACGCCGGCCGGCGAGATCACCCAACTCGATGCCGAGGTGATGGAACTGATCTGGGCCGGCCCTCGGCGCGTCACGGGAGAACGACTGTGGTTCGGACCACGTCCGGGGACCCGTTCCTGGGGCAGCCACGTCGCGATGGGGTTCCCGGTCGGCCTTTGCGTCACCACGGACGTGGACAGCCAGCTAGTCCCGGCACCGTTCGGACTGTCGCCACTCATGCAACGATGGGTCACACGCGATCCCGAAGCCAACGGAATCGGGCTCACCTTCGCCGAGTACGAGAGCCTCTTCGACCAAGGCTGCGCCGAGTTCGCTGAGATCGCCACCGACAACCCCGACCTGACGGCCTTCCGCGACGCGGGCGGCAAACTGCTGCTCAGCCACGCCGGCGACGACGAAGTGATTCCCTTTCAGGGAAGCGTCAACTACTACCGACGCGTCATCAAGGCCATCGGGGGCTTGGAGGAGACTCGGGCCTTCGCTCGCCTCTTCGTCACTGACGGCGACATGCACAACTTCTGCTACGGCCTCGGCCCCGGGCTCACCCTCGCCCGCGGGATGGCGGCCCTTATGACGTGGGTCGAGAACGGCCAGGCACCCGAGACCATCATCGCCGAAAGCTGGTCCCCCCAAGACCGCACCCTCACGGCCACCCGACCCGCCTACGCCTACCCCGGATCCACCAGCTACAACGGAGACGGCGATCCCGCGGACGCGAGGAACTACCACCAAGTGCCCGCCAGCGAACACGTCCTACGCAACTTCGATCTTTGACAACTGCTGGTGGATAACCTCCGTCCGATGGCGCCGCGATGGCGGCCGCCACCACCGCCGTCGCGGCCTTCAACCCGACCCAACGGGAAGGCCAACATCGACGCACGATCACGCAAGTCATTGCAGTGCCGGCACGACGACGATCTTGGCGTCCTTCTCGGGGTCGCGCAGGCGTTCGAAGTGGGGTCACCGTGCCTGCGCGGGATCGGCTGGGTCAACGATCACGCGTGGCCCAGTTTCCGCTTTGCAGTCCACACCGCAGCTTGGACAACCTTCGAGGGCTTGTTCCCACCGATCGATCCAGTCGAGGTCGACCACCCATCGCTGGCCGCATTCCCCGCACAACATGTGACGGCTGCGGAAGAAGTCAACTGGTCGTTCCACGTCTCATTATCTCCCAGACGCCGCCGGTGCCTGCGTCAGCGAACCGCCCTCAAACCCCCTGCATTGACACTCGCCACCCCCGATGAGCCCACGTCGCCGCGGCGAAACCGACAGACTGTTCCTTGTGGCCGAGTACTACGACGGATGGTTCCGCCCAACTGAGGTGAAGCCGTTGCCCTCCGTCGCCTCCAAACGCACCCTCACCGCAGCCATTTGCGACGCCCTGATCCAGAGGTACACCAGGGCCGCGCTTGCGTCCGTCCTCCCCGAGGAACTCAAGCTGGAATGGCGTCGCAGCACCGGACAGCCCGACCAGGCGGAGACGAAACGCGACCTCATCACTGGCTACATCGAGGACTGGTCGATCGCGGAACTCGCCACGCTCGCCCGAAAGCTGAGCACGTACGCGGACATCTACCAGCTCAACCAGGAGCAGCTGGCTGCACTGGTGAATGCGTACGACCAAGGCGACGGCGTACAGGGCAGGACGAAGAACCTCATCTTCGCCAGCACCGGCCCAAAGCCGGACCTCGTGCTCCGAGACGCGGTGAGCAACGACATCGAGATCGTGGCGAACGGCGACACCTGCCTCATCTACGACCAACCGCTGCCCGAGGGCGGACTGAAGTTCAGCGACCTCGCCAACTGGTGGGCAACCCATCCCTCCTGCCCGTCCGACCTTGAAGGGCCAGCAATCGCTCGCAACCTTTATCAACGGCTGGCCGCCTCGCTCGCAAGCCCACCGGAGCGACTGCTGTTCCGGACCTACTACGCGCGCTTCAAGGACGACCCGGACGTCATCGCACTACTGCCGCAGGTCTACCTGCACTACGACCCGCTCGACCAACGGACTCGCAGGACATCGGCAAACGGCGCACCTCTCGCCCGACAGCGGATGGACTTCCTCATGTTGTTCAGCGACCGCAAGCGCGCAGTCATCGAGGTAGACGGCAAGCAGCACTACGCCGTCGGCGACACCGCAAGCCCTCAGCTCTACTCCGAGATGGCCGCCGAGGACCGCCGGCTCAAGCTCGCGGGATATCAAGTCTTCCGCTTCGGCGGACACGAACTCGGGCAGCCCACCGCAGAGGCGACGTTGAACGACTTCTTCGAGGGTCTTCGCTCGCGTATGACCTGACAATCCGCCAGGTGACCCGAAACGACCCCGGGATGTCTACCTGTGTCCTCATCCAGATGCGACACCTCGCGTGACCAAGTGCGACCGCCGCCGCCTTCCACGACTTCGCCGTATCGTTGCGGCGCACAGCGGCGATCGCTCGGTCCGCTGCGCCGGCACGCTGTTGCAGGCCGTTGCCCATCAAAGCGTGCCCCATCCGAGCTCTTGTCGAACCCACGTACGACGGGCGCAAACGATCACAGGCTCCTCCCCCGCCGCCCGCTCCGGGCGCCCCGCGACGTAGAGACGTAGAGCGGTGCATCCACTCGCTGCCGACAACGAGATGGTCACTTGGAGCGCCACAAATGACCAGTCGCAGACTATGATGGACCCATGAGCGAGTCGATGACGATCAACCCGGCGCACCTGTCGGACGACGACTGGGCCACGCTTCGTGCGTTCCTGGAGTCGGCCAAGGCGCGCGGCGAGGTCGTCGACGTCTCTGCCCGGGTGGAGTTGCTGTCGCCCGCCGAGGTGGCCAAGCGGCTGGGGATGTCGAGGTCGACCGTGCTGCGGCGGATCGCCGACGGCGACCTCAAGGCGACGAAGGTAGGCACGCATCACCGCATCCCGCTGGCCGAGTTCGAACGCTATAGCCACGAGTTGATGCGGCGCATGGCCGAGGCCAGCTCCGCCGACATCGCGGCTGAGTTGTTCGGTGAGTGAGTCAGCGGTCCTGTTCCTAGACGCCAATGCCCTCGCCTCACCGGTCACCCGGACTCTGGTCATTGCAGGCGCCCGCGCCGACGGGTTGCATGTGGTCTAGTCACCCCACGTCGAAGCCGAGGCTGACCGGCATGCACGGGGCAGAGCGGCGCGAGTCTCGACCGTGCGCACGGACATCTTGGGCATGGAGCTGTCGCCATCAGCGACGAGCGCCAAAGGCCTGGTGACGGTCTCGGCGGAGGATCGTCAGGTCATGGCCGATGCGATCCTCGCCGGCGCGCGGTATCTGATCACCACCGATGTGGACGACTTCGCGTTCGAGGACCTTGCCGAGCATGAGATGAGCGCAGTCAACCCAGACTATTTCATGGCGTTGCGGCTCAGTGAGTTCGCATACCGCGAGGGCGTAAGCGTACTCGCCGAGGTAGCGAAGAACCCTCCGCGGACAGCGGCCGACGTGCACCGCATGCTGGGCCGCCGGCACCCGCACCTCACGGCACGGTTCGCCCACCTCTACGACACAACACCGGTCCCGGCAGACCCGGATCAGCCGAGCGTGCTGTTTCGGGGCGTCGCCTGCCTGCGCTGCGACTCACATCTGGGTGACGAGGAAGGCTTGCAACTCGGGCTGTGTGGTCGGCACCGAGGACGGTGACCTACGGAAGCGCTGATCAATGGGCCAGTTCGCGCGTGAGTGGCCGCTGGACGGCCTTGGCCCGGGCGCTGGTCGTCCCTCCCTCCCCACCACCATCCGGATCTGCCGCGAACCTGCGGTGACGTTCCCTCACAAACGGGGTCCGTCCGTGCCGCCTGCCTCTCTCCGGGAGAGAACCCGGCGGCCTGTCCGACACGGCTCGCGACCCGCGACTTCCGGCGAGCCTCCGAAGGGCTGCCACCCAACGCATCGCGTCCACGAGTTCGGCCACGGCGTAGCGCGTGGACACCCCTGCGGGCGCACCCCGTTGCCCGCGTGTTGCCCGGCCACCGTTGCAGGGCGACGGTGCACGTCCCCCACCTACCGCGTCGACGCAGGTCAGGGCCATCGTGACCAGCCACCAACCGGCAACCCCGGCACCGGTGCTACTGCCCGGCGAAGGCGGTAGCGTCGGCTCGTTGCCGAAGTGTTGCCAATTCCGGCCTCCGTGGCGGATCCGGCACCGAAGGCGAAGTGGCCCTGACCTGCATCTCTGCAGGTCAGGGCCACTTTTCGCTTCGGTGCCGGATCCGCCACGGAGGCCGGAATTGGCAACACTTCGGCAACGAGCCGACGCTACCGCCTTCGCCGGG
>NZ_JASGET010000121.1:0-11675 GCF_047606145.1 Nocardioides sp.
CAAGCTCAAGCAGTGGCGTGCAATCGCCACTCGCTACGACAAGACCGCCCGTTCCTACCTCGCCGGGCTCACCCTCGCAGCATCCCTGATCTGGGCACAATGACCACGTTTACCAACACGTCCTAGGCAACGACCCACCAGCGGCCGATGCCGTGCCGCCCCGGTCAGGGGCCGTGCGGCTGTAGGGCTCGACGGACTGTGCCGCCGCGTGGTCTGGGCCGCCTCGCGCAGCGCGGCAGCCTGTCGTAGTGCAGCCTGGCGGGCGACGCGCGGTCGACTGCCCCACGCCTGATGCTGGCTCGCGAGGTAGCCGCGTGACTGGCGCGCCACCGCAGGCTCAGCGCCCAGGGCGACGCTGCGCTGCTCCAGCGTGGCGAGCCTGGGCCGGGCGTCCTCGACCGTCTCGGCGGCGACGGGGGCCCGCTCCGACCCCTTCCCCGGCGGGTTGGGTGTCGGTGCGACTGCTCCGCATGGAGGACGAGGCGGCACTGCTGGCCAGGACCGTGGCGCAGGCCGTGCCCGCCTGGTTCAACGCGCGCCGACGTCGAGGGCGTGGTGACCATCTCCGGCAACGGATTGTGAAGAGCCGCATTGAATCCGCCGGTCAGCAGGTGCCACGATTTCAGTGGTGGCCCTCCCCTCACGCGGAGAAAGTACGCACCGATCGGTGAGCGAGCTCACGGTGGGTCGCCGAATGCCTGACACGTGTGTGACCCAGCAGTCGGAACCCGCTAGCGTCCGACCGCATAACCTTGCATCGAACGTGGGCTCGCAGCCGCACGAACAAGCCCGTCGTCCGCAGGTCCCGCTGCGCTAGTCCTGTTGTTGCCCCACGGCCCCTCCACTGCGAGGTTGTGCCCGCGGCGCCGGAGCTCGGCCAAGCTGCTGCCCCCTAGCCGGGACTCGACGTGCAAGCCACGCGGTTCGACCGTTCGCGGATGGAAGGACGAAGACAAATGCGTGGTGTGCCACACCGGGGCGTCGAGAGACTCTTGAAGTCCCATGCCATACACGACGTGATTGAGCAGGAAGATCAGAGGCCATTGGTCTTGCTGATCACCACCGGGGGTGCCGAAGGCCAGGTAAGGGCTCCCGTCGCGGATGAGCAGACCGGGACTTAATGTGGTCCGTGGGCGCTTGCCGGGTTGGAGGGCGTTCGGTCCTCCGTGGAGATCGAACATCTGCGCGCGGGTCGGCAACCCGAAGCCGAGTGTCGGCATGATCGGTGTGCTCTGGAGCCAACCCCCGCTTGTGGTTGCCGACACCAGATTACCGAATCTGTCTACAACATCGACATGGCAGGTGTCGGATCGGATTCTGTCAGATGGCACCAATGACTGAAGGTTCGTAGCAGCAGCATCAGCATCAGACTGATATGGCAGGCGACCAGGCCGTCCGCCGGGGGTGCCGGGGCATCGCTCAGCCGCGGCGTTAGGGCCGACCAAGACGCGACGCTGGTCCGCGTACGTCCTGGAGAGCAGTGCGTCAAGTGGAACGTCGGCGTACCGCGGATCGCCGTAGAAGGCATCCCGGTCCGCGAAGGCGAGTTTTGCGCATTCCACAACGGTGTGAACGAGCTCCGCTGAGCCGGGCGTCGTATCATCGAGGTCGTACCCGTCGAGCAAGGCGAGTTGTTGGAGAAGGACGGGGCCCTGTCCCCAGGGACCTGTCTTGCACACCGTGAAGCCCCGGAAATCGAGACGGACAGGCTCCTCTTCGGAGGGCTGCCATCGTGCCAGGTCGTCATACGCAAGGAGGCCGGTGTGTGGCTCACCAGACCCGTCCCAGACGGGGACGTGACGGGTGAACGCGTCGATCTCCTCGGCAACAAATCCCTTATAGAATGCTGCCTTGGCTGCCTCGATCTGCGCTTCCCTTTGGTGCCCGGCAGCGCGCGCCTCGCCTAACAGTCGGCGGAGCGTCCGGGCCAACGACGGGTTCCTGAACCGGGCATTCGGCTTCGGAACCTCCCCGTTGGGGAGGTAGAGCGCGGCCGAGTCGGTCCAGTGCTCGCTGAACACGCTGGCAACAGTTGCGATCACCTCGACTGCGTTGGCAGGAAGCGGGTAGCCGTCCTCGGCATAGGTGAGCGCGAACTGCATGACTTGGTCCAGTCGCATCGTGCCGTATCTCGCTAGGAGGTCAAGCCAGGCACCAAAGGCCCCAGGGACGACGGCAGGCAATTGGCCAACGCCAGGCACCATCGCGAGCCCAAGATTGATGAACGCATCCGTCGTAGCTGCGTCGGGCGCCGGTCCCTGACCGCACAGCACGAACGTCTTGTCAGAGCCGGCGTGGTGGCAGAGCAGCACCGCGTCCCCGCCCAAGCCGTTCTGATGAGGCTCAACGACGTGCAGCACGAAGCCGGCGGCGACCGTCGCATCAAACGCGTTACCACCGGCTTCCAGTACCGCCATGCCAGACTGAGCGGCCAGCCAGTGTGTAGCGGCGACCGCGCCCAGCGTGCCGACAATTTCGGGGCGCGTGGTAAACCCGCTCACAATCGTTCCACGTGAGGGGCGACAGGGAGGCAGCCTCGGCAATCTAGAACGTACCTGGCCCGGCGAACCAGGAGGTCATAGTCGAAGGCACGGTGGTTGGTCACCAGCACTACCGCGTCCGCGGACGCGAACTCTTCCCCGGTAGCATCTACCAGTTGCGTCGCGTGCTTCATGTTGCCGCGAAAGTGAGGGTCGGCAGCAACCACCTCGGCGTCGAGATCGGCCAGTAGCTCCGCCATTCGCCAAGCAGGCGACTCGCGGGCGTCGCCAGTGTTCGGCTTGTATGCAACGCCGAGCAAGAGAATCCGGGACCCGTACAGAACTTGCCCGCGAGCGTTAAGCGCTCGCATGAGCCGCTGCACGACGTAGTCTGGCATGTGGTCGTTAACGTCGTTCGCGAGTTCAACGAATCGGAACGGGCGACCAAGACGCCGCTGGACCTGCCAAGACATGTACGAGGGGTCTATCGGCAAGCAATGGCCGCCCACACCCGGGCCGGGGGCGAACCGCATGAACCCGAACGGCTTTGTACCGGCGGCGTCGATGGCCTGCCACACGTCAATTCCCAGGTCGTGCGCTAGCATCGCAAGTTCGTTAACCAGCGCAATATTGACGTTCCGGAACGTGTTCTCCGCCAGCTTGGCGAGTTCAGCCTCACGCGTCCCGCTCACGACGACGGTGGGGATCGAGAGCGACTGATAGAAACGTTCGATGGCAACCAAGGAGTCGCCATCGATACCGGCGATGAGCTTCGGAACCAGAGCCACCGACCGATCGGGGTTACCTGGATCGACACGTTCCGGGCTGTAGCCGAGGTGGAAGTCCAGTCCCGGTTTGAGGCCCGAGATGTCGGCGAGAATGTCGGCGAGAAGTTCGTCCGTCGTGCCCGGGTAGGTCGTGGACTCCAAGATCACCGTGGCCCCGATGGTGAGGTGTTGGGCTAGGGAGCGGGCTGCACTGTCGATGCAGGTCAGGTCGGGCACCCGGTCTCGCAGTGGCGTGGGGACACTGATGACAGCGACGTCGAACCCGGCAAGCTCTGACTCGTCGTCGGTCAACAGGTATCGCCCTGTGGCTAACGCCTCCCGCAGGATTGCGCCAGAGACATCCTCGATGTCCGAATTGCCGCGGCGCAGGCTGGCAACCCGATGCGAGTCCGTGTCGAAGCCGACAACAGTGTGACCCGCGTTGACTGTGTGCACGGCGAGAGGGAGCCCCACATAGCCCTGGCCAATGACCGCGACCATCATTGCCCTCAGCTCCGACGCAACAGTCTGGCGACCAGCATTGCAAGCAGCGCAGCTCTGTCTGGCATGGCTGCCACCTCGACGTACTCGTGGCCGGCGTGGGCTCCATCGCCCACTGCGCCTAGCCCGTCTAGCGTCCGTACCCCGATGCCGGCAGTGATGTTGCCGTCGGACCCGCCGCCGACGGCGGTCTGCTCCAGCGGTGGCAGGCCCAGCATTTCCATCAACCCGGCCGCCTCCTCAAAGAGGTCTCGCGATGCCTCGGCCGACAGGGGCGGACGGCTATGCACTTTTCGGACTACCACTGAGGTCCCCTCGATTGTCGGCGTGAGGTTGCTGAGTTCTCGTTCCAGTCGTAGTTGGCTCTCCACGGAGGGCGCGCGCACGTCGATGGCGAGCGAGGCCGTGTCCGGCACGGTGTTCGCGGCGGTACCGCCTTCGAAGACCGTGGGAACGGCGGTTGTCGCATCACCGGGCGCAGTCAGCGCATCGACGGCGATGATCTGGTGCGCGAGCTCGACCGCAGCGTTCGCACCGCGCTCGGGTTCAAGGCCCGCATGCGCGGCTATGCCCGTCACGTTCAGGCGGTAGAGCGCGGTGCCTTTGCGTTCGGTCTTCAAGGCCCCCCCGCTGCTGGGCTCCAGCACCAAAGCTGCTCGAACCCCCGCTGCCTCGCGCTCGATGAGCGGCCGAGAGCTGAGGGAACCGACCTCTTCGTCGCTGGTGATCAGCACAGTGACCCCGGACAGGTCCGGCACCACTGACAGAGCGTGGAACATCTGCACTAGACCGGCCTTCATGTCGAAGCAGCCAGGGCCGGTCGCTCTCCCGTCGACGAGCTGGAACGGCCGGCCAACCAATGTGCCCACTGGCCACACTGTGTCAAGGTGACCGAGCAAGATGACCTGGACAGGACCTGGGGTACGCCAGATGAGGTGAGTGCGGCCTTCTAGCATGCATCGCTCGGGTGCCCACCCGAGGTGCTCGGTGCCGAGTTCAGCGACGGTGCGGGCACACCGAGCGATCGCATCGAGGTCCTCCGAGGGCGACTCCTGCTCGACGAGCAAGCGGAGGTCATCGACCATCCGGTCCATTCGAGCGCGCATCGTGACGACCACCCGAGGAAGAAGGACCTCGGTGTCTGCAGCACCGTCCAAGTCTGGCATCTGTCTCCTTATGCCAAGGTGTCGTCGATCCGAATGTCAGGTCCGCCCGAACCGGTCGACCCACGGTCGAACTGTTTGTCGAGCGTCTCCGCGACGTTGGCCGGGACGTCCGGTGGGACCGTGTCGCCAGACCAAGTCAGCCGCAGCGTCAACGCCCTGTCGGGAGCCGGGTACGCCTCGCAGACCAAGTCGAACATCATGGACGCGGGCCGCATCCACAATTGCCGGCTGATGCAGCCTGGCAGTGCCAGGCGCGGAGCAGGGGCGTCTTGCAGCGCGAGTAGTGTCTGGAAGCTGGCTGTCGGCCTGCCGGGAGGCCGGGGCGTCTGCCGCCTCGCCTCGAGATAGGGCACGTCACGAGCGGCAAGTGCGGACTCCACGTCCGCCTGGCACGCGGCCAGCGCGGAAGCGATGTCTGACCCGCCGGCCGGGCGAACTCGGGCGCAACTGGTCTCGACGAGGCAGCCGATGGCCTCGTCCACCGCTCCACCGGCGCGCGTTGAGATCGGGTACCCGATGAGGAACTCCGGGCACCCTGTCGAGTCGGCGACGGCCGCGGCGTAGCCGGAGAGCAGCACGACGAACGGCGAGGTCCCCGCAGCCCGCGCGGTGTTAATGACAGCGGACCATCCACCATCGATCCGAAGGTGGATGCCGCTGCGGCCGGCGTCGCGTTCGTTAACACCGCAGCGAGGCTGGGGCGGGAATCGCAGCCGAGGGACGTCGGCTAGGGCACCAATCCAGTACGCATGCTGATCGGATAGGTCGAGGGCGGCGAGTTTCCGGACTCGCTCCGCCGCGACAGTGGCCAAGCTGGGTGTCGCTCCTGGCGGTTGCGCTTGCCCGGTCACCGCGGCCCGATAGCAGGCGCTGAGATCGGCGGCCAAAATGTGCTCTGACCAACCGTCGAACGCGATGTGGTGGACCGCGACCCCGACCAAAGCGCGGGACTCATCCACTGGAGCGACGACGAGCCTCCATACTCGTCCGCCGTCCAGGTCAAAGGGGTGGAGTAACTCTGCCTCGACGATAGTGAGGGCGGCGTCCGGAGTGGCCTGCTCGACCATCCGCCGCACGTCGGGATCGCCGATCCCGTCGAGGACAGCGAGGGGCTCCTCCCCGGCTGGATACCGAGCATGCAAGGCTTCGTGTCTGCTATGCACAGCGGCTGCTGCTCGGGCCAGAGCCTCAAGATCAAGTGGGCCGGTCACATCCCAGCCGATCAGGCACGAGTTGGCGAGGTCGGACTGGTTGAGCTGGTGCTCCAGCCAGAAGGCCGACTCGGTCGCGGACAATGACACAGGGCTTGGGGCAGTCGGCACGGATGGTTGCTGCTCGACTTGACCGTCTAGCCTGTCGATGATGGCCGATCGGGTCGGATGGTCCGCCAACCACGAGATCGGAAGGACGGCGCCCAGTCGCGCCTCCAGTCGCGCTGCGATGCGGCCGAGGTCAAGGGAAGTCGCACCCACGGTGAACAAGGATCTGTCGGAGTCGAACATGTGAGCTTCCTTGTCGCTCCCCCCTAGTACCGCTGCGAGGACGTCATCGACCGCCGCCTCCACCTGCGAACGGGTCCCGGCCTGTCGTGACGATGCGGAGGCGGCCGAATCGGCGCACGCGGCGCCAACAGGGGCGGCGCCGTGAACGACCGTCGCCAGCAACGCTTCGGAGTCGAGCTTGCCGTTCCTGGTCAGCGGGAACGACGAGACATGACGGACCAGTTGGGGCACGGTGTAACCGGGCAGGTCACGACAGAGGCGCTCGTGGACTAACTCGTGTGACAGCGGGGCACCGTTCGTGGTGATGTAGAAAGCCGCAAGGTCCCGGCACAAGCCGTCTGCGGCCACACGCGGTATGGCCGCCGCGGCCGCTACGCCAGGGAGGCCGAGAAGTAGGCGCTCCACCTCCAGCGGTTCGACGCGGTGGCCGCGGATCTTGACCTGCCGATCCATTCTTCCCAAGTATCGGACCGTGCCGTCGTCGGCCCAATAGGCGAGGTCGCCCGAGCGGTAGACCCGGGTGGTTCGGCCATCGACCTCCAGGTCGACGAACTGTCGAGCAGTGCGGTCGGGATCGTCCAGATACCCAAGCCCGACCCCGTCGCCGGCGACACACAACTCACCAGGTTCGCCGATGTCGCAGATCCGGCCTCGGTCGCAGATGTGGACAGCCGTGTTCTGTACAGGGGCCCCGAGCGGGATGCCGTCTGGTAGGTCCGGATCCTCTGGCCGGACCCGGTGGAGGGTGGTAAACGTGCAGCACTCCGAGGGACCGTACGTGTTGATTAGCGGGACTGTCGGGTGGCGATCCAGAAACGCCGCGACGTGTGTCGGGGAGAGGCGCTCCCCACCGGTAACAACCTCCCGCAGGCCGTCGAGCGCGTCCAAGTCCTCGTCGACGAACAGGTTGAACACCGTGGTCGTTAACCAAATCACGTTAACATCGACAGCCTCGCGCATGCGCCGCAACAGAGCCGGGCTGGGGTACGGGTCGGCCACCGGAACTGCTGTGCCACCAGTGAGCACGCTGGCCCAGACTTCGTATGATCCGACGTCCCATGCAATGGGCGAGGTGTGGGGCCGTACCACTCCGGGTCCCAGTTGATTGACCGGATTGCCCTCCAGCAGTCGCAGCAGAGCCCGGTGTGGTATCACCGCACCCTTAGGCTTCCCGGTGCTGCCGGAGGTGAAGAACACGCAAAGCGGGTCGTCGCTGCTTATTGCTGGCGTCGGTGGGTTCGATATCTTCTCGGCGGCCTGCTCCACTGGCGGCGGCACCCAGATCGGCGTCTCGACCTGCTCCAAGCCACAGCCGATGACCAAGGGGGCGCGAACCGTGTTCACGATCTCGGCGATCCGGGCAGGAGGGGCTTCCGGGTCCACGCCGACGATGGCCGCACCGGACTTGGATACGGCCAGCATCGTGAGCACCATTTCGGGTGAGCGGGGCAGCAAGACGGGCACAAACGTCCCCGGCCCCACCCCATGAGAGCCGAGCAACTGCGCGCAGTAGTCCGATGCCCGGTCGAGTTCGTGGTAGCGGATCCGGCGGCCGTCGAGGGTGCGGATCGCATCGAGGGACGGGGTTCGAGCTACCTGACGCCTGAATACCTCCGGCACGTTCGTTCCGCGCCGATACTCTGCGGCGGTGGCGTTCCACGTGTCCGGCTGAGGCATCGGCACGTCCTTCCCGAGTCCTTGGCCAGCCTAACCCCGCCCGACACGTGACCAAGACCGCCGACCAGATCCTCGCGAAGGCCAACCGTCCAACTACATCAAATCCGCGGCACTAGCCGGCTGCAAAGCCATCATCGACGCACGCCTCAAGCAATCCGGCATGCACTGGTCCATCACCGGCGCCACCGCCAGCACCCTCACCGACGCAGTCTGACGCCGCCAACAAATCTGACGCACACCCTGCTCGGGAAGCCAGGCACCCTGGCGCGGTGATAACGTGGTTGTTATTTCTCCCCTCGGAGGAGGAGGGCTACATTGGCCACGCGAGGCGACTCAGTGCCACGTCTGCTGGTCGAAAACGGTCTGGATGGATTTCTGGCCACCAGCCCGGAACACGTCACCTACCTCACTGGCTACCACAGTTGGACGATCTATACGTTCTCCGCCATGGAGGTCTACGCGGTGATCGCGGCGTCTGGCGAAAAGGCGCTCGTCGTTCCGGTGGACGCGCTCGATTTTCTCGTCGACCGGCCCGCCGACGTGGACCGGGTGCACGTCTACGGCACATTCCACATAGCGTGGCGGGCCGGGACAACGCTGGACGGTGCTGAACGACGCCTGGGGCAAATGCGCGCGGACCTTCCGCACCATCCGTCTGCCCGTGCCGCGCTCATATCCGCATTGCGCGAGCTCGGGCTGCTCAACGGTCGACTGGGCATCGACGAGACGGGGCTCACCCCGCCCCGCTGGCGAGCGCTCGCCGAGACGCTCCCTGAGGCACAGCTAACGGAGCGGGCAGACTTGCTGCGTCGGGCGAGGGTCTGCAAGGCCGACTCCGAGGTAGAGCTGCTGCGATATGCCGCCTTGGCGGTCGAGGCTGGTATCCAGACGGCCTTCGCGGGGTGCTCAGCGGGTGACCGCGAGGTGGACCTCGAACGGGTGATCCAGTCCGCCACTGCAGCCGCGGGGGTGATCCCCGGACACTGCGAGACGTCACTAGGCACTAGGAGCTCGGCCTGCTTCCCGGCCACCGACAGACGCCTCGGACCGGGAGACGTGATCCGCTCCGACTGCGGCGGACGCTACCGTGGCTACTGGGCAGACACTGGGCGCACCGCGGTGCTGGGTGATCCTCCCCCGGTCCTCAAGCGGTGCTTCGATGCAATCAGTACGGGTATCGACGCAATGCTGGTTGCCATTCGACCTGGCCTCAAAGTGGCCGACCTCTTCGACGTGGCGGTGGGCACGGTCCGGGACGCCGGCATCCCCGACTATCGGCGACACCACGTGGGCCACGGCATCGGTTTGGAGATGTACGAAGCACCATTACTGGTGGGTGCCACCGGCAGCGCGGACATCCACGTCGCAGCACCCACACCCGAGCTGGTGGAGGGCATGGTTCTGAACATCGAGTTGCCGTACTACGAACTCGGCCTCGGCGGCGTCCAGATCGAGGAGACACTCGTGGTCCGTTCGGGCGGGTACGACCTACTCACGAGTGCCCCGCGAGGACTGTTCACGGTGGAGGCTGACTCTGTCCACTGATCCGATATGCCTCGTCCACCAGCTCGACGATGCTTGCGCCCTCCTCGCCGTGCACCCCGCCTGTATGAACGGCGGCGGCGAAGTCCGTGACGATGCCGGCGTACTCGTGTGCCAGGGAGTGCTTGAACCCAGGGAAGCCTGCCAACATGTCACCGACCACAGTCCGGCCATCCTCGAGGGTCACGGCGACTTCTTTGACCTCACCGCTCGGCAGTGCCCAGTCCAACTCCACGTCGACGGGGACCCCTGCCTGGGTGCGCAATCGCAGCCAGGCTTTGAACTCCACTCCGTTTCGCACGTCCGACAAGGTCGCATCGGTGAGCTGCAGTTGACCGAACAACGAGCGGACCGCGTCGAGTGCGTTGGGGCCGTTATCGATGACGCAGCCGCCGCCGCATCGCTCCCGATCGAAGTACCACGCGTCACCCCCGGTGTGCTCGCCGATGTTCTCCAGGTAGCGGCAGTTGACGCGGGCGATCGGTCCAGCCCGGCGCAACCCGGCGGACAAGGCGCGGAGGTTTTCGTTGTAGCGGCGGTGAAATGCGGTGAACAGCACCGTATGTGTCGCATGGGACAGTGCCACCAGGTTTGCGGCGTCCCCCGGAGTAATCGTGAGTGGTTTCTCGCAGCACACAGGCACGCCATGCCGCAGAGCGGCCGCAGCGACCGGGTAGTGCATATTGTTGGGCAACGTGAGCACGACCGCGTCGACGACGTCGGCGCGAAGCAGGTCCGCCACGTCCGCAAACACCGGCACGCCGTACCGGGAATACCTGGCGCGGGCAGACATCGAGACATCGCAAACGGCAGCCAAGGACGTGTCGGGGTGGGCGTCCAAGGCGCGGACGAAGTATGGCGCGATGCTCCCCAGGCCGACCACCCCCACTCTCATCGGGTCACTGCCTCAGGGAACGTCAGCGGATGACGGTGCTCCAGGCCGGCGTACCGCGCAGCGGCAACTCGTTGCTGTACAAGGCACTCTCTGGGTTGTATCGCGAAGCGGGTGCGCCTTGGAGGAGCTACATTGCAGGGCACGCGATCCAACAGCAGGCCCAGTCGTGGGAGTTGAGTTTGTCGGGCCAAGCCCAGATCGACATGGTGTCGATCGAGCCACTCGGCTGCCACCTCGGGATCTCCTCGGGATTCCGAGAGCTGATCAGGGACTTTCCCGGTTTCGTCGAGTCGTGCTCGTTGGTGTGGACCCATTCGCCCTATGATCCCGGTGCCGCGGACAAGTTTGCCACCTTCGACCAAGTGCTGTACATCGTCCGCGACCCGCGGGACGCCCTGGTGTCGATGGCGCACTTTCACTACACAGACTATTCCCGGAAAGTCCATCACGTCAGCCAAGGCGATCCGGACTCCTACATCGAGCGGGCCGCTGCGGACTTCGCTTGGTACTGGGTGAAGCATGTGGTGTCCTTCCTGGCGGCACGAAAGCGGCTTCGAGTCCAACTCATCCGGTACGAGGACTTGGTCAGGGACTTGTCCGCACAACTGTCCTCGCTCGCGGAGTTGCTCGGTTTGCACGTGCCGACCGCCGGACTCGATCGGCTGCTCGGAGAGCTAGATTTCCGGGCCATGCAGGCCAGTAGCCCGCAACACCTTCGGAGCGGGCGTCCTGGCGTGTGGCGGGTCGAGATGAGCACGGAACAGGTCGCCCACGTCGAGCGAATTGCTGGCCAGCTGATGGAGTCACTCGGCTACAGCCTGACCGCGTTGGCGAATTCGGTAGCGGTCGAAGGTCGAATGGGACCGGAGTCCGATAAGTTGCGGCCGCTGCTGGCCGCTGCAGCGAAGGCGGCGCGGGGGTCCACCACTCCCGGATGGACGCTCTGATCGGAGCGAGGGCCGCTAGTGCAACCTGCGCCACGGTGGTGCCACCGAGTTTGCGCGGTGGTACCACCGTGGGGCTCACTGGTCCACCATCCTCTTGTCGGCGTTCTCAGACAGAGCGCCGATGCACCCCGGGTGCCACCAGGTCACTGCCCTGCTCGCTTGACCCGTTCCAGACCTGGAGCGATGTCCAGGATGAGA
>NZ_JASGET010000122.1:0-9287 GCF_047606145.1 Nocardioides sp.
CGGGACCGAGGCCGGCCGCGACCGCCGCCTGCGCGGCGGTGCGTGCGGCGCACCCGGAGGTCACCGCGGTGGCGGCGTTCTCCGACGAGGTGGCGCTGCGCGTGCTGGCCGCCGCGGACGACCTGGGCTGGCGGGTGCCCGCCGACCTCGCGGTGATGGGCTACGACGCCGGTGAGCCCGGCTCACTGCACACCCCGCCACTGACCAGCCTGCGGATCGACGCCGAGGCGCACGGTCGCCGTACCGCTCGCCGGCTCCTCGGCATCGCCGGGCCGGGCCCGGAGCCGGCCCCGGCCCGGGTGGTGCCCGGCGGCACCGTGTGACCGGCCGACCGGGCGCCGGAGCGCGCTCGGCCCGGACGGCTCAGGCGAACACGATGGTGTGGTTGTGGTGCCTGATCACCCGGTCCTGGGCGTGCCACAGCACCGCCCGGGAGAGCACGTCGCGCTCCACGTCCGCGCCACGGCGGCGCAGGTCGTCCGCGGTGTCGGCATGGGTCACCCGGACCACGTCCTGCTCGATGATCGGACCCTCGTCGAGGTCCTCGGTGACGTAGTGGGCGGTGGCGCCGATCAGCTTCACGCCGCGCTCCTTGGCCTTCGCGTACGGCGCCGCGCCGATGAACGCCGGCAGGAAGGAGTGGTGGATGTTGATGATCGGCACGCCGAGCCGGGCGATGAGCTCACCGGACAGGATCTGCATGTAGCGGGCGAGCACCACGAAGTCCACGTTGCCGGCCAGCAGCCGCAGATGCTCCGCCTCCGCGGCCGACTTGTCCGGCCCGGACGAGGGCACGTGCACGAACGGGATCCCGAACCGGCGCACCTCGTCGGCCACGTCGGGATGGTTCGAGATCACCATCGCGATGTTCACCGGCAGCTCGCCGCGCTGGTGTCGCCAGAGCAGGTCCAGCAGGCAATGGTCCTGCCGGCTGGCGAAGATCGCCACCCGCTTGGGCACCGAGAGGTCGCGCAGCACCACCTCGAGCGCGAAGCCGTCCGCGAGCCGGGCCCGCAGGTCGGCCTCGATCGTCGGCAGCGCGGCGGCCAGGGTGGGATGGTCGGTCAGGCTGAAGACCGTCCGCTGGAAGAAGGCACCGCCCTGGGGATCGTCGGAGTACTGGTCGAGGGAGACGATGTTGGCGCCGTGGGTGGCCAGCACCTCGGCGACCGCCGCGACGATGCCGGTGCGGTCGCTCCCGGTGACCAGCAACGAGGCGTGCGCGGCGCCGGGCCTGGCGGACGCATTCCCGGACGCATTCCCGGACGCACTCTGGGGCGCGCGCAGGGACTCACTCGTGGGCGGGTTGCTGGGCTGGGTCATGGACGACTCCGGTCGAGGGCGACGGCGAGCCACTCCGCGGCCCGCGGGAGGTCACCGAAGGTGTACAGGTGCAGGGTGACCTCGCCATGCCTGACGGGGTCGTAGCCGGAGACGAGCGCCTCGACGAAGCGATCGGGCCCGGCCGGTTGGAGCAGGTTGGTCAGCGAGAGACCGTACTTGCGCACGATACCGGCGCTGCTGGCCACCCCGAAGCGGGCGGCGAAGCGAAGCAGCTTTCGGGCCGAGGCCGGACCGGCGACTCCCACCCGCACCGGCAGCTCGACGCCGCGCTGGCGGGCCTCGGCGATCCAGCCCAGCACCCGATCGGCGTCGAAGCCGAACTGGGTCACCACGCTGCCGGCCTGACCGCGGGCGGCGAGCACCGCCGCCTTGGTCGCCAGCGCCCGCCACAGCGTCTCGGTGGCGATCGCCGGATGACCGTCGGGATACCCGGCGACGCCGAGCTCTCGGTGGCCGGTCAGCAGCGGGGAGTCGAGCAGTGCCAGCGCGTCGTCGTACGGTCCGAGCGGATGCGGCGGGTCGCCCGCGACGAGGAAGGCGCGTTCGCCCGCCCCGCAGGCGGCCAGCCGATCCAGATGTCCGACGAGCTCGGGCCGGGAGCGGATCCGGCGGGCGGCCAGGTGCGGCACCGGAGTCAGCCCGAGGTCGGCGACCGCACCGGCCGTGGCCTCACGCTCGGTGGCCGCCTCGCCGCCCAGGAAGGTGAGATGCACCCGCGTCCCGGCGGGGAGCAGCCTGGCCGCCTCGGGCAGCCGGGCGCGGTCGGCCGCGGTGATCTCCACCGACGCGCCGGTGAGGAGCTCGACCCGGCTCGATCCTCGCCGTATCCGCTCCTCGATCGCGGGACTCGTCACCGGCTCCGTCACCGGCTCCGTCACGGGCTCCGTCACGGGGTCCGACACGGCCCGGACCGGCTCAGGCGCGGTCACGGTAGCCGGTGCGGGCGAGGACGTCGTACGGCGCCGGTGCGACGGTGGCACGCAGTCGCGGGAAGCCCAGATCGGCGTCGGGCGCCGTGCCGGCTCCCGGGTGCTGGCCCCAGACCACCTCGACCTCGGTGCCGGGTATGGCGTGCTCCTTGTCGATCAGCGTCAGCGCCATCACCGTGCCGACCGGGTCCAGCCACCCGGTCTGGAAGGTGAGTCCGGCGAGCGTGCCCGGTCGACCGACCGGCTCGACCCGGTTGCGCCAGTAGTGGTGCACGAACCCCGGATCCTCGCCCAGCACCCGGGTGACGTCGTCGATGTCGAAGACCAGCGTGACCTTGGTGCGTGGGGCGTGCTCCCGGGCCTCGAGCAGGGCCTCGCGACCGATGAAGTCGTGGTTGAAGGAGATGGAGCGGCCGTAGCCGAGCTCGTACGGCGAGCAGTAGTAGTCCTCGATCGCGGGCGAGTAGAAGCTGCCCTGGAGCGCCTTCTGTCCCTCGTAGGAGAACAGTGAGACGCCCCTGCGATAGTCGGTGAGCGAGTCGTCGGTGTAGATGGCCGGAGTCGGCGAGGGGATCCAGCCGCTGCCGAGGCTGGCGGTCGGGTAGGACCACGCACCCTGGTGGACGAGGCCGAGCGGCTCGCCGGCCCGCATCAGCGCCTCCTTCACCACGGCGGCGTCGCGATAGTCGCCGATCAGCTCGCCACCGGCCTGGCCGGCCATGCCGTGCCGCAACGCGCGCACCGGCCGTCCGGCGATCTCGACCATCGCGGAGCCGAAGAACCTCACCTCCGGGAACGGCCCGCCGAGCACATCGGCCAGCAGTTCGCCGGCCAGCGGGCCCTGGATCTGGTACCGGAACAGCCGCGGATCGTCCTTGCCCCGCACCGAGGACTCGGGATCGGTCTCGAAGGCGACGTCGTAGCCACCCGCACCCGCCCAGTACTTCACCCAGTTCTGCGCGGCCGAGACGCCGCTCAGCGTGTAGGCCTGCTCGCCGGTGCGCAGCAGGATCCCGTCGGTGATGATGTTCCCGTCCGCGGCGACGGTGACGAACTGCTTGGCCTGGTCGATGGCGAAGGACTCGTAGTCGTTGGCGCTCACCGCGCGCAGCATCGCCGTCGCGTCCGGACCGGTGATGAAGGTGTCGGACATGTGGTGCGACAGGTCCGCGATGGTCACCGAGTCGTACCAGGAGGCCTGCTCGACCTTCCAGCCCGCGTACTCCGGCTCGATCACCTCCGGCGTCCACGGCGCCGCGTTCGGCTTCCAGAGCAGGTTCACCGCGGACCCAGCCGCCTCGAGTCCGTCCTGAAGGGTCGGTGCTGCCATCTGCGCGCTCCTCGTTCCGTGATTACTAAATCGAATTAGTACCACGGTAGGCAGCCGTGGCACGCGTCACAACGACCGATCCGGTTCAGCTTTGGTTGCCGAATCCGCCGGCGCCGATCATCCGCACCGATCGCCGCACCGATCGCCCGGACCACCGACCGTCCCGGCCGCCGTACGAAATCGGTCACCTAAGCATTCGCCGCACGAGGCCCGTTGCCATTGAAGGGCGCCGATCACACTCCTTAGGCTCGCAAAGGACCGGGGAGCGCCCTCGGCCCTGGCCGGACCCGAGGAGAACTGAACCGCGTGGCGATCCTGCGAATCGAGCGTGCCGTCTACGGCGTGGACGACCTGGAGACGTGCGTCCGCTTCTTCACCGACTTCGGGCTCACCCCCACGCTGGTCACCTCCGATCGCGCCGAGCTGCGCACCCGGGTCGGCCAGGTCGTCGAGCTGCGCCGGATCGACGACCCGACGCTGCCGCCCGCGGTCGAGAACGGCCCCGGGATCCGGGAGATCGTCTGGGGCGTGGACGACCGGGAGCACCTGGACGCGCTCGTCGCCGACCTGCGCCGCGACCGCGAGGTCGTCCTCGACGAGGCGGGGGTGGCGCACACCCACGACGAGACCGGCTTCGGCCTCGGCCTCGCGCTCGCCGAGGTGACCGAGGTCGAGGTCGTCCCGCAGCCGCGCAACGTGATGGGCAACGTCGAGCGCTGGAACCGGTGGCTGCCCAGCCCCGACCAGGTGCACCCGTTGCGCATCTGCCACGTCGCCTGGAACATCCCCAAGCAGGGACGGCGCGAGGCCGTCGACTTCTACGTCGACCGGCTCGGCTTCCGGATCACCGACGACGTGCTGCCGATGGGCACGTTCATGCAGGCCGAGGGCGACCTCGACCAGCACACCATCCTGCTGTGCCACCGGCCCGACCGGGCCGGCACCAACCACACCTCCTACGAGGTGTCGACCATGGACGAGGTCATCCTCGGCGGCAACCAGATGATCGAGAAGGGATGGCGGGAGGCCCGCCGACTGGGCCGGCACACGGTCGGCTCGAACTTCTTCCGGTTCGTGCACAATCCGGCCGGCGGCCGGGTCGAGTACGCCGCCGACATGGACCGGGCCGACGAGAGCTACCCGACCACCGTCCACGAGACCACCCCGCCGCACCACCTGTGGGTGCTGGAGACCAACCGCGACCGGGAGACCACCGAATGACCAGTACCGTGCCCGCATCCGCTGCCGTCGAGGCCCCCGTCTACCCGCCGATCCAGCTCTACATCGACGGCGCGTGGACCGACGGCTCCGGCAGCCGCCGCGAACCCGTCTACGACCCCGCCACCGGCGAGGTCGTCGGCGAGGTCCCGGTCGCCGAGGCCGCGGACCTGGACGCCGCGCTGGCCGCCGCGGATCGCGGCTGGAGGGCGTGGCGCGACACCGGGGTGGAGGCCCGCTCGGCGATCCTGGCGCGCGCCGCCGACCTGCTGCGCGAGCGCGCCGGCCAGATCGGCCCGGTGATGACGCTGGAGTCCGGCAAGCCGTTGCGCGAGGCCACCGGCGAGGTGCAGCGCGCGGCGTTCCAGCTGGACTGGAACATCGAGGAGGGCCGGCGTGCCTACGGCCGGATCATCCCGACCGGCCCGGACGAGATGCTCTCGGTGGTCCACCAGGGGGTCGGTCCGGTGGCCGCGTTCACCGCGTGGAACTTCCCGATCGGCGGCCCGATGCGCAAGATCGCGGCGGCGCTGGCCGCCGGCTGCTCGATCGTGATCAAGGCCTCCGAGGAGGTCCCGGCGACAGCCGTCGCGCTGGTGCGGGCCTTCCACGACGCCGGGCTGCCGGCCGGGGTGCTCAACCTGGTCTTCGGCGTCCCGGCCGAGATCTCCACGCACCTGATCGCCTCGCCGATCACCCGGTTCGTCGCCTTCACCGGCTCCATCCCGGTGGGCAAGCACCTCGCCGGGCTGGCCGCACAGCGGATGCTGCCGACCATCATGGAGCTCGGCGGCCACGCGCCGGTCATCGTCTGCCCGGACGTCGACCCGGCGGCCGCCGCCCGCTCGTGCGTGCGGGGCAAGTTCGTCAACGCCGGCCAGGTGTGCACCTCACCGAGCCGGTTCTTCGTGCACGAGGACATCCACGACGCCTTCACCGACGCCTTCGTGACCGCCGCCGAGCAGCTGGTGGTCGGCAACGGGCTGGACGCCGGTGTCCAGATGGGCCCGCTGTCCAGCCAGCGCCGCCGGCAGGCGGTCGCCGGCCTGGTCGCCGACGCCACCAACCTCGGCGCCCGGGTCGCGACCGGTGGCACCGCCCTGGCGGGACCGGGCTGGTTCTACGCCCCGACGGTGCTCACCGACGTACCGGCCCAGGCCCGGGTGCTCCGCGAGGAGCCGTTCGGGCCGATCGCGCCGATCCTGCGCTACGCCGACCTGGACGAGGCGCTGGCGCAGGCGAACTCGCTGCCCTACGGGCTCGCGGCGTACTGCTTCACCCATCGCGCGGACCTCGCGGCCAGGCTCACTCGGGAGCTCGAGGCCGGCATCCTGTCGGTCAACCACGTCGGCGGCTCGGTGCCGCAGGCGCCGTCGGGCGGCTTCAAGGAGAGCGGTCACGGCCGCGAGGGCGGCTACGAGGGACTCGCCGACTACCTGGAGACCAAGCGCATCTCGCACAAGCTGGCCATCTGATGCGGTGGTGCCGGTTCGACGACGGCGGTACGCCGAGCTTCGGGATCGTCGAGGGGACGGGCGAGGACGCGGTGGTCAGCGTCGTCGACGGGTCGCCGTTCGGCGAGCACCGGCGGACCGGCCGCCGTCTCGGCGTCGGCACCCTGCGGTGGCTGCCGCCGGTGATCCCCTCGACGTTCTATGCCGTCGGGATGAACTACACCCGTCACGTCGAGCACGCCCGGTCCCTCGGCAACCCGATCGAGGTGCCGACCCGGCCCGAGCCCAACTACCGGGCGGTCAACGCACTCACCGGTCACCTGCAGCCGATCCGCAAGCCGCCCGAGGTGACCGGCCGGTTCGAGACCGAGGCCGAGGTGGTGGCGGTGATCGGCGCACCGCTGTATCGCTGCGGCCGGGACGAGGCCGCCGCGGCGATCTTCGGCTGGACGATCGGCAACGACGTCAGCGCCCGGACCTGGCAACACGCCGACCGCAGCTTCTGGCGCGCCAAGAACGCCGACACGTTCAAGCCGATGGGGCCGTGGATCGACACCGCGGTCGACGTCATGGACGCGACCACCACGGTGCTGATCAGCGGGGAGAAGAGGGCCAGCTTCGCCACCGGCGACATGCTCTTCGACGCCGTCGACTTCCTCGTAGAGATCGCCTCGTACTGCACCGTGTCGCCCGGCGACGTGCTCTGGCTCGGCACCGACGGCGCGGTCGGCATGGACGTCTCCGACACCGTCGAGATCCAGGTCACCGGCCTGGGCAGTCTGATCAACCCCGTCGTCGCGGATCGACCCGTGCCCGACCGTTCCCGTCCAGCGCAACCGCCGCTCACCGCGGCCCGACCCCGTATGGAGAAGTGATGAGCAGCAACGCACCCGCCTACATCCACCACGTCAATTTCCCCACCACCGACATCGACCGCACCCGGGAGTGGTACGGCAAGGTCTTCGGGATGAAGGCGATCACGCCCAAGTCCAACACCAAGGTGCTGTTGATGACCCGCGGCAACTTCGACCTGCACTTCACCCCGATCGACGAGATGGACCGGATGGCGCCGTACCACTTCGCCGTCGAGCTGGAGGACTGGGACGGCTTCATGGCCCACCTCGACGACATCGGGGTGCGGCACACCCGGATCACCTCCCGGCCGGAGAACCGCTCGCTGTTCTGCTACATCCACGACCCGGACCACACCATGATCGAGCTGGTCTACCACGCCGGCCGCCCCGGAGGCGCGCCGGAGGTCAAGGAGTACGTCGAGAAGGCGACGGTCAAGCGCGGCGCGAACAGCGCCGACGAGGCGAGGGCGCAGCTGTGAGCGAGCCCGTCAAGCACCTGGCCAGGTTCGCCACCGCCGCCGACGGCACCCGGATCTACTACGAGGCGCACGGGCTCGCCGCCGGCCCGGGGGACGCTCCCCCGCCGGCCGTGCTCCTGGTGCACGGCTCCGGCGGCCACCACGCCGCCTGGTGGCAGCAGGTGCCGGCGCTGCGCGGCTCCTACTCGGTCATCACCCTCGACCTGCGCGGCTTCGGCCGCTCCGACGTGGTCACCCGACCCGACGGCACTCCCGAGACGGCCAACACCGCCGAGGACATCCTCGCGGTGCTGCGCGACCCCGCGCTGCGCGCCACCGGGATCGGTCCCGCCGTGCTGGTCGGCCAGTCGGTCGGCGCCGCCGCCGCGCTGCGCGCCGCGATGCTGCTCGACGAGGCCGAGCGGGCCGAGCTGGTCGCGGGTGTGGTGCTGGCCGCCTCGCTCGGCGGCATCAGCCATCCCGACCTGGCCGAGCGGGTGAAGGCCGACCGGGCCGCCGCCGACGCCATCCCGGTGCTGGACCGGCTGCTCACCCCGGCGTTCCGGGAGGCCGATCCCGCCAAGACGTTCCTCTTCCGGCAGTTCGGCACCTTCAACGTCGCCGGCATGGCCGACCTGCGCCACCTCAACACCGACGGCCCGACGGTCGAGGAGCTCGCCGCCGCCGAGCTGCCGCTGTGCCTGCTCTCCGGCGAGCTCGACGCCGTCCTGTCCAAGCCGACGATCGAGACCGCGGCCGCGCTGCTGCCGGGCGTCCACGTCGAGCTCGTCCCCGGCGCCCCGCACTCGATGTACTGGGAGGCGCCCGATCTGTTCAACGCCGCGCTGCGGCGGTTCCTGACCAAGGTATTCGTGGAGGTACCGGCATGACCCTCGACTTCGACAGCGCCCGGAGGTTGGTCGACGACGCCCGTCGGCTCGGGATCGAGCTCGGCAAGGCGCTCAGCATCGCGGTGGTCGACTACGGCGGCTTCGCCGTGCTCGTCGAGCGGATGGACGGCGCGCGGCCGATGACCCCGTCGATCGCCCTCTCCAAGGCCTACTCGGCCGCGGTGATGCAACGGCCGACGTACATGCTGGAGAACTGGCGCGAGTCCGACCCGGTCTTCTTCACCCAGGTCGGCCGGATGGGCCAGCACCCGATCGTGGCCACCATGGGCGGCTACACCCTCAAGCGCGACGGTGTCATCGTCGGCGGCGTCGGCGTCTCCGGCGGCAGCCCGAGCGAGGACCAGAGGATCGTGGAGCAGATCGTGGCCGACGCGGGCTTCCAGACCGACTTCCCGGCCTGGGCCGGCGCGACGAAGGGCTGAGCGCGATGGCCGACGACTTCAAGTACCACATCGACCATCACGGCAGCTTCCAGCCGCCGGCCGAGCTGGTGGCGGCTCGGCAGGCGTACGCCGACGGCGAGCTCGACCGGGCCGGGCTGGAGGCCACGACCTCCGGTGCCGTCCACGACCTCATGCTTACCCAGCGACGGTTGGCGATGCTGGCGCTGAGCGACGGCGAGTTCGGCCGCCGCAACGACCTCGCGGCGGTCTACGACCACGTCAGCGGCTTCGGCGACCCACGCGACGAGCCGGGCGCGGTGGCCACGCTGGTCGGCCCCGGCCACGCCGCCGAGGTGCGCGCGCTGTCCGGGACGCCGGTCGCGACCGGGCGACTCGCCGACGCGGC
>NZ_JASGET010000123.1:0-28125 GCF_047606145.1 Nocardioides sp.
CGGCGGCCTCGCCGGCATCGGCCACCAGCCGGGTCTCCAGCGCGCCGGCGGCCGCCTCGACGTCGGCCAGCACCGCGCGCGCGTCGGGGCCGGCCACCTCGGCGAAGATCCAGCCGGCGCCCTTCGGCAGCTCCGGCACCGGGGTGCCGTGCGCGCGGGCCAGCTCGACGATGCGGGCATCCATCCCCTCGGCGGCGATGAGCCGCCCGGACGCGGCCAGCGCCGGCACGGCGTCCGCGGCCTCGGCCATCGACGGATAGCCGAGCACCAGCAGCAGGCGTCCGGGCTCGTCGGCGACCAGCCGCACCGTCGCCTCCAGGACCGTGCCCAGGGTGCCCTCGCTGCCCACCAGGAAGCGCTCGATCCGGGCGTCCCGCTCCGGTAGCAGGTGCTCCAGGCTGTAGCCGCTGATCTGCCGCCCGAACCGGCCGAACTCGGTGCGCAGATGCGCCAGGTTCTCCGCGGCCAGCGTCCGCAGCGCCGTCGCGGTCGCCCCGATCGGCTCGGTCGGCTCGGTCGCCGCGGTGACCCCGGTGCCGCCGTAGGTCGCCTGCTCGCCGTTGCCGAACCGCACCGTCATCCGTTCGACGTTGTCGACGGTACGGCCGTACCCGAGCGCCCGCGAGCCGCAGGCGTTGTTGCCGATCATCCCGCCGATGGTGCACCGGGTGTGGGTGGAGGGGTCGGGACCGAAGCGCAGACCGTACGGCGAGGCCGCCCGCTGCAGGTCGGCGTGGACCACCCCCGGCTCGACCCGCGCGGTGCGGGCCTCCGGGTCGATCTCGAGGATGCGGTTCAGATCACGCGTGTCGACCACGATGCCGGGCCCGACCGCGTTGCCGGCGATGCTGGTGCCGGCACCGCGCATCGTCACCGGGACGGCCAGCTCGCCGGAGACCTCGTGGACGGCCAGCAGCTCCTCGACGTGCCGCGGCCGGACCACCACCCGCGGGACGACCCGGTACAGGCTGGCGTCACCGGCGTACAGCGCCCGGGTCAACGTCGAGTCGTCGACTCCGGTGATCCCCCGGCGCCGCAGCGAGGCGGCCAGCTCGGGAACGGTCGACTCGGGGCTCAGACTCACTCCCCCAGTCTCCCAGAGCGGCCCGGGGCGTTCCGGCGCGGTCTCAGAGGTCGGCGCCCGGCGGGTGCCCCAGGGCCACCTTCACCACCTCGAGCACGGTACGGCGACCGGCGTCGATCTCCGCGACCGGAACCCACTCGACGGCGTCGGTGGTGCCGTTCGCCTCGGTCACCCGCGGCACCGCCGGTGAGGCGACGCTGGCCCGGAAGATCAGGTGGATGCCGTGGAACTCCTCGTACCGCCCGCTCGGCGCGGTCCCGGTCACCGCGAGGTCGTCGACGTCGAGGACGGCACCGACCTGGCAGTCCAGACCGCACTCCTCGCGCACCTCCCGGGTGAGCGCCTCCCGGGGACTCTCGCCGAAGTCCACCCCGCCGCCCGGCAGCGTCCACGAGCCGGAGTGGAAGCCACGCTTGGAGATCCGGGTGAGCAGCACCTCGCGACGCTCACCCTCCGCGGTCCCGACCGTCCGCTCGATCAGCCCGTAGGCGGCGACCCGCTGCATCCGGGTCGGCCGGTGGGCGGCGAGCGCGTCGGTGACCAGGCCGGTGGTCGGGATCGCGCCGGAGAGGACGTCGGCCAGCGGGAGCCAGGCCGCCTCGGCGGTGGACCCGTCCACCTCGGTGGTGTGCGGCTCGGGGGCGTCCTGGGCGACCCAGCCGTCGAAGACGACCATCAGGCTGTGCGCGTCCACCCGCCGGCCGCGTCGCCAGGCGCGCGCCTGATGGCGGGAGAAGACCCGGGTCTCCGGGCCGATCTCGACCTCGAGGCCGGCCTCCTCGTAGACCTCGCGGACCACGGCGGTCCGAGGGTCCTCGCCGTGGTCGAGCCCTCCGCCGGGCAGCGTCCACAGCTCCTCGGTGGTGATCCGCTCGGAGAGCCGGCTGAGCAGGATCTCCTCGCCGCGCAGGATCACCGCGTAGGCGCCGACCCGCTGGGTACGGGGCAACCGCCGGCGGCCGGACTGGCTCCGCGACGTCGGCCTGGTGGCCGGCTCGCTCCCCGCGTCCCGGCCCGTCGGAGACGGCGCGCCCTGCCCGCGATCGGCACGCGACCGGCCCCGGGACGGGTTCCCGCCTCGGCTCGCCATCAGATCGCCCTCCTCACGTGAACGGTGGTCGGTGGTCGAGGGCGAGCGAACGACGCCCGGCCCACCGCCACAGCCGTGCGGTGCGGTCCCGGTCCTCGGCGTCGACGAGGTTGCCCATCCAGCGCAGCGCGAGCGTCATCAGCCGGTTCGAGCGCATCCCGGCCGGACCGAGCGAGGACACCAGCCGCGGCATGGTGGCGACCCCGGCGAGCCGCCGGGCGACCGAGAAGGCCTCGCCGTAGTGCTCCCGCAGCGTGGCCGGCCAGACCGTCTCCAGGTCGGCATGGTCGGCGATCAGGCCGGCGACCAGCCGGCCGGTCTCCAGCCCGTAGTCGATGCCCTCCCCGTTGAGCGGGTTGACGCAGGCGGCCGCGTCGCCGATCAGTGCCCAGTTGGCACCGGCCACCCCGGAGACGGCGCCGCCCATCGGCAGCAGCGCCGAGGCCTGCGCTCGGAGCTCCTCGCCCAGTCCGAACTCCTCCCGACACGCGGCCGCGTAGTGCCGCATCAGTGGCTTGATCGCCACCGTCGCCGGCCGCTTGGCGGTGGCCAGCATGCCGGCGCCGAGATTCACCGTGTCGTTGCCGAGCGGGAAGACCCAGCCGTAGCCCGGCAGCGCGGCACCGTCCGGATCGCGCAGCTCCAGGTGCGAGGAGATCCACCGGTCGTCGGCCCGGGCCGAGGTCACGTAGCACCGGCCGGCGACGCCGTACACGGTGTCGCGGTGCCAGGTCCGACCGAGCACCTTGCCCAGCGGGGACCGTACGCCGTCCGCGACCACCAGCCACCGGCAGCCGACCTCGACCACATCGGAGTCGGGCGCCCGCCCGTCGCGGAAGACGACCCGGCTGACCCCCGCGCCGTCGTGCTGGACGCCGATCGCCCGGACCCCGTCGACCGCGTGCGCACCGGCCTTGATCGCGGTGGTGCGCAGGTGGTCGTCGAGCTCGGTGCGCGGCACCGCCGAGCCCCACGCCGGCAGTGAGCCACCGGGCCAGGACAGCTCCAGCACCTGTCCGAACCCATGGGCGCGCAGCCCCTGGTTCACCGGCCGGGCGCGCAGCCAGTCCTCCAGGCCGAGCGCGATGAGCTCGGCCACCGCCCGCGGGGTGAGCCCGTCGCCACAGGTCTTGTCTCGGGGGAAGACCGCCGCGTCGGTGAGCAGCACCTCGACCCCTGCCCGGGCCAGCCACGCCGCCGCCGCCGAGCCGGCCGGACCTGCCCCGACGACCACCACCTCGGCGGAGTTCGGCAGCGCGGAGGTCATGGCCCGAAGGTTACCCGTCGCGCCCGCCGTCTCGCGGCAGGCGGGAAGGCGAGGGCCCCGCCAGGCGTGCACCTGGCGGGGCCTTCACACGGACGATCGGTCAGTTCTGGTACGACCCGAAGTCGAAGTCGTCCAGGGAGACCGCCTGACCGGCGCCGGCGCCGAACTCGTAGTCGTAGGAGTCGTAGCCGGTGACCGAGTACGCCGCCGTGCGGGCCTCCTCGGTCGGCTCCACCCGGATGTTGCGGTACCGCTCGAGGCCGGTGCCGGCCGGGATCAGCTTGCCGATGATCACGTTCTCCTTCAGCCCGCGCAGCGAGTCCGAGCGACCGTTGATGGCGGCGTCGGTGAGCACTCGGGTGGTCTCCTGGAAGGAGGCCGCCGAGAGCCACGACTCGGTGGCCAGCGACGCCTTGGTGATGCCCATCAGCTCCGGACGGCCCGAGGCCGGGCGACCGCCCTCGGAGACCACTCGACGGTTCTCCGCCTCGAAGTCGGTCCGGTCCACCAGGTCGGAGGGCAGCAGGTTGGTCTCGCCCGACTCCAGCACCGTGATCCGGCGCAGCATCTGCCGCACGATGATCTCGATGTGCTTGTCGTGGATCGACACGCCCTGGCTGCGGTACACCGCCTGGACCTCGTCGACCAGGTGCTGCTGGGTGCGGCGGACACCGAGGATGCGCAGCACCTCCTTCGGGTCCGGCGTACCGACGGTCAGCGCCTGGCCGACCTCGATGTGGTCGCCGTCGCCGACCCGGAGCCGGGAGCGGCGCGAGACCACGTACTCCTGCACGTCCGAGCCGTCGTCGGGGGTGACCAGCACCTTGCGGGCCTTGTCGGTCTCCTCGATCTGCACTCGGCCGGCGACCTCCGAGATCGGCGTGACGCCCTTCGGCGTCCGGGCCTCGAAGAGCTCGACCACACGCGGCAGACCCTGGGTGATGTCGTCCGCGGAGGCGACACCACCGGTGTGGAAGGTACGCATGGTCAGCTGGGTGCCCGGCTCGCCGATGGACTGGGCCGCGATGATGCCGACCGCCTCGCCGATGTCGACGAGCTTGCCGGTGGCCAGCGAACGGCCGTAGCACTTCGCGCAGGTGCCGGTGCGGGCCTCGCAGGTCAGCACCGAGCGGACCTTGACGGTCTCGATGCCCGCCTCGACGAGCTGCTCGATCTTCACGTCGCCCAGGTCCTCGCCGGCGCCGGCGAGCACCTCGCCGGTGGTCGGGTCGAGGATGTCCTCGGCCGCGGTGCGAGCGTAGGCGGCGGTCTCGGCGTTCTCGTCCTTGACCACCAGGTCACCCTCACGGCGACCGATCACCTTCGGCAGACCACGCTCGGTGCCGCAGTCGTCCTCGCGGATGATGACGTCCTGGGAGACGTCCACCAGACGACGGGTCAGGTAGCCCGAGTCCGCGGTACGCAGGGCGGTGTCGGCCAGACCCTTGCGAGCACCGTGGGTGGAGATGAAGTACTCCAGCACGGACAGGCCCTCGCGGAAGTTCGACTTGATCGGCCGCGGGATGATCTCGCCCTTCGGGTTGGCCACCAGACCACGCATGGCACCGACCTGGCGGATCTGGTTGAAGTTGCCCGAGGCACCGGAGATCACCTGCATGAAGATCGGGTTCTTCCGATCGAAGGCCATCTCCATCGCCTCGCCGACCTTCTTGCCGGCCTCGGTCCAGATCTCGACGAGCTCCTGACGACGCTCCTCGTCGGTGACCAGGCCGCGCTCGAACTGCTTCTGCACCTTGGCGGCCTGCGCCTCGAACTCGCCGAGGATCTCGGCCTTGTCCGGCGGCGTGGTGACGTCGTCGATGGAGACGGTCACGCCGGAGCGGGTCGCCCAGTGGAAGCCGTTGTCCTTGAGCGCGTCCAGCGACGCGGCGACCTCGACCTTGGTGTACCGCTCGGCGAGGTCGTTGATGATCGCACCCAGCTGCTTCTTGCCCACCTCGTAGTTCACGAAGGGGTAGTCGGCCGGCAGGGTGTCGTTGAAGATCACCCGGCCCAGGGTCGTCTCGACCACCAGCGGCTCACCCTCGGTCCAGCCCTCCGGCACCGGCATGCCGGCCGGCGGGACGATGTCGTCGAGCCGGAGCTTCACCGTCGACTGCAGGGTGATCTCCCCCCGGTCGAAGGCCATGATGGCCTCCGCGGTCGAGGAGAACGACCGGCCGTCGCCGACCTGGTCGGCCCGGTCGGAGGTGAGGAAGAACAGCCCGATGATCATGTCCTGGGTCGGCATGGTGACCGGACGGCCGTCGGACGGCTTGAGGATGTTGTTGGTCGACAGCATCAGGATGCGGGCCTCGGCCTGCGCCTCGGCCGACAGCGGCAGGTGCACCGCCATCTGGTCACCGTCGAAGTCCGCATTGAAGGCGGTGCACACCAGCGGGTGGAGCTGGATGGCCTTGCCCTCGATCAGCTGCGGCTCGAAGGCCTGGATGCCGAGCCGGTGCAGAGTCGGCGCCCGGTTGAGCAGCACCGGGTGCTCGGTGATGACCTCTTCGAGGACGTCCCACACGACCGGACGCTCACGCTCCACCATCCGCTTGGCGGACTTGATGTTCTGCGCGTGCGAGAGGTCGACCAGACGCTTCATCACGAACGGCTTGAACAGCTCCAGCGCCATCGTCTTCGGCAGGCCGCACTGGTGCAGCTTGAGCTGCGGACCCGACACGATGACCGAGCGGCCCGAGTAGTCCACCCGCTTGCCGAGCAGGTTCTGCCGGAAGCGGCCCTGCTTGCCCTTGAGCATGTCGGAGAGCGACTTGAGCGGGCGGTTGCCCGGGCCCGTCACCGGACGTCCACGACGACCGTTGTCGAACAGCGAGTCGACGGCCTCCTGGAGCATCCGCTTCTCGTTGTTGACGATGATCTCGGGGGCGCCGAGGTCGAGCAGCCGCTTGAGCCGGTTGTTCCGGTTGATCACCCGGCGGTAGAGGTCGTTCAGGTCGGAGGTGGCGAACCGGCCACCGTCGAGCTGCACCATCGGGCGCAGGTCCGGCGGGATGACCGGGACGGCGTCGAGCACCATGCCGGCCGGCTTGTTGCCGGTCTTGCGGAACGCGTCGACGACCTTGAGCCGCTTGAGCGCGCGCACCTTGCGCTGACCCTTGCCGGTGGCGATGGTCTCGCGCAGGTTGTCGACCTCGGCGTCGATGTCGAAGGTCTCCAGGCGCTTCTGGATCGCGGTCGCGCCCATGTGGCCCTCGAAGTACTTGCCGAACCAGTTCTTCATCTCGCGGTAGAGGAGCTCGTCACCCATCAGGTCCTGCACCTTGAGGTTCTTGAACGTCTCCCAGACCTCGTCCAGGCGCGCGACCTCGCGGTCGGTGCGGTCGCGCAGCTGCTTCATCTCCCGCTCGGCACCGTCCTTGACCTTGCGCTTGGCGTCGGACTTGGCGCCCTCGGCCTCGAGCGCGGCCAGGTCGGTCTCGAGCTTGGCGGCGCGGTCGTTGATGGCGACGTCGAGCCGGCCGGTCAGCATCTTGCGCTGCTGGTCGATCTTGGCCTCCAGCGAGGCCAGGTCGCGGTGGCGGGCGTCCTCGTCGACCGAGGTGATCATGTACGCCGCGAAGTAGATGACCTTCTCCAGGTCCTTCGGGGCCAGGTCGAGCAGATATCCCAGCCGCGAGGGCACACCCTTGAAGTACCAGATGTGGGTCACCGGAGCGGCCAGCTCGATGTGCCCCATCCGCTCGCGACGGACCTTCGAACGGGTCACCTCGACGCCGCAGCGCTCACAGATGATGCCCTTGAAGCGGACTCGCTTGTACTTGCCGCAGTAGCACTCCCAGTCCCGGGTGGGACCGAAGATCTTCTCGCAGAAGAGGCCGTCACGCTCCGGCTTGAGCGTGCGGTAGTTGATGGTCTCCGGCTTCTTGACCTCGCCGTGGCTCCAGGCGCGGATGTCGTCCGCGGTGGCCAGGCCGATCTTCAGCTGGTCGAAGAAGTTCACATCAAGCACGGTGGCTGTTGTCCTTCGTTAGTTCTGAATCAAAGACTGGTGGGACTGGGGGTCTCGATACGCCCTCGCCTCGCGGCTCCGGCTACTCGACCGGCGAGATCCGCTGGTCGAGTAGCCGAGCGCCAGCGAGGCGCATCGAGACCATCCTCAGACTTCTTCGACCGAGCTGGGCTCGCGGCGAGACAGGTCGATGCCGAGCTCCTCGGCGGCGCGGAAGACGTCCTCCTCCGCGTCGCGGAGCTCGATCGAGCTCCCGTCCTGGCTCAGCACCTCGACGTTGAGACACAGCGACTGCATCTCCTTGACGAGGACCTTGAACGACTCCGGGATGCCGGAGTCCGGGATGTTCTCGCCCTTGACGATCGCCTCGTAGACCTTCACCCGGCCGGGTACGTCGTCGGACTTGATCGTCAGCAGCTCCTGCAGGGCGTAGGCGGCGCCGTACGCCTCCATCGCCCAGACCTCCATCTCGCCGAACCGCTGGCCACCGAACTGCGCCTTGCCGCCCAGCGGCTGCTGGGTGATCATCGAGTACGGGCCGGTGCTGCGGGCGTGGATCTTGTCGTCGACCAGGTGGTGCAGCTTGAGGATGTACATGTAGCCCACCGCGACCGGCTCGGGGAACGGCTCGCCGGAGCGACCGTCGAAGAGCCGGGCCTTGCCGTTGGCGCCCACCACCCGGACACCGTCCCGGTTGGGGATGGTGGAGCCGAGCAGGCCGGTGATCTCGTCCTCGCGGGCACCGTCGAAGACCGGGGTCGCGACCTTGGTGTCCGGCTCGGCGGTCTCGGCGTGGATCTTGATCAGGCGCTGCTTCCACTCCGCGTCGTCCGGGTCGGCGGACAGGTTCAGGTCCCAGCCCTGCTTGGCCAGCCAGCCCAGGTGCAGCTCGAGGATCTGTCCGATGTTCATCCGGCGCGGCACGCCCAGCGGGTTGAGCAGGACGTCGACCGGGGTGCCGTCCTCCATGAACGGCATGTCCTCGATGGGCAGGATCTTGGCGATCACGCCCTTGTTGCCGTGCCGGCCGGCCAGCTTGTCGCCGACCGAGATCTTGCGCTTCTGGGCCACGTAGACGCGGACCAGCTGGTTGACGCCCGGCGGGAGCTCGTCGCCCTCCTCGCGGTCGAAGACCCGGACGCCGATGACGGTGCCGGACTCGCCGTGCGGGACCTTCATCGAGGTGTCGCGGACCTCACGTGCCTTCTCCCCGAAGATCGCGCGCAGCAGGCGCTCCTCCGGGGTCAGCTCGGTCTCGCCCTTCGGGGTGACCTTGCCGACCAGGATGTCCCCGGTGGTGACCTCGGCGCCGATCCGGATGATGCCGCGCTCGTCGAGGTCGGCCAGCATCTCCTCGGAGACGTTCGGGATGTCCCGGGTGATCTCCTCGGGGCCGAGCTTGGTGTCGCGGGCGTCGACCTCGTGCTCCTCGATGTGGATCGAGGTGAGGTAGTCCTCCTGCACCAGACGCTGGGAGAGGATGATCGCGTCCTCGTAGTTGTGGCCCTGCCAGGACTGGAAGGCGACCAGCAGGTTGGCGCCCAGCGCCATCTCGGCACCCTGGGTGGCGGGACCGTCGGCGATCGGCGTACCGACCTCCACCCGGTCGCCCTCGTCGACCAGCGGGTGCTGGTTGACGCAGGTGCCCTGGTTGGAGCGCTCGAACTTGGCCAGCCGGTAGCTGGTGTAGGTGCCGTCGTCGTTGAGGGTCTCGATCAGGTCGGCGGAGACCTCCTTGACCACGCCGGCCTTGCGGGCCACCAGCACGTCGCCGGCGTCGACCGCGGCACGGTACTCGATGCCGGTGCCGACCAGCGGGGAGTCGCTGCGGACCAGCGGCACCGCCTGACGCTGCATGTTGGCGCCCATCAGGGCGCGGTTGGCGTCGTCGTGCTCGAGGAACGGGATGAGCGCGGTCGCGACCGAGACCATCTGGCGCGGCGAGACGTCGATGTAGTCGACCTCGTCGGCCAGCAGCTCGGAGACCTCGCCGTCACGCTGGCGGACCAGGACGCGCTCGCCGATGAAACGGCCGTCGGCATCCAGCGCCGCGTTCGCCTGGGCGATGACGTACCTGTCCTCGTCGTCGGCGGTCAGGTAGTCGATCTGGTCGGTGACCACGCCGTCGACGACCTTGCGGTACGGCGTCTCGACGAATCCGAACGGGTTGATCCGGCCGAAGGAGGCCAGCGAGCCGATCAGACCGATGTTCGGACCCTCCGGGGTCTCGATCGGGCACATCCGGCCGTAGTGCGACGGGTGGACGTCACGGACCTCCATGCCCGCGCGGTCGCGGGAGAGGCCACCCGGACCGAGCGCGGAGAGGCGGCGCTTGTGGGTGAGCCCGGCGAGCGGGTTGTTCTGGTCCATGAACTGGCTGAGCTGGGAGGTCCCGAAGAACTCCTTCAGCGCCGCCACCACCGGCCGGATGTTGATCAGCGACTGCGGCGTGATCGCCTCGACGTCCTGGGTCGTCATCCGCTCCCGGACCACCCGCTCCATCCGGGCCAGGCCGGTGCGCAGCTGGTTCTGGATCAGCTCGCCCACCGTCCGCATCCGGCGGTTGCCGAAGTGGTCGATGTCGTCGGCCGAGATGTCGATGGTGCCGGCCGGCATCTCGGCCTGCTCGCGACCGTCGTGCAGCGCGACGACGTACTTGATCGCGGCGACGATGTCGTCGATGGTCAGCGTCTGCTGGTCGAAGGCCTCGGTCAGCCCGAGCTTCTTGTTGATCTTGTAGCGACCGACCTTGGCCAGGTCGTAGCGCTTGGGGTTGAAGTAGTAGTTGTTCAGCAGCGTCTGCGCGGCCTCACGCGTCGGCGGCTCGCCCGGGCGCAGCTTGCGGTAGATGTCGAGCAGCGCGGCGTCGGTGTCCTGGACGCTGTCCTTCTCCAGGGTCAGCATCATCGACTCGTACTCGCCGAACTCCTCGCGGATCCGCTCGTTCGTCCAGCCCAGCGCCTTGAGCAGCACCGTCACGTTCTGCTTGCGCTTGCGGTCCAGGCGTACGCCGACCAGGTCGCGCTTGTCGATCTCGAACTCCAGCCACGCGCCACGGCTCGGGATGAGCTTGGCGGTGAAGATGTCCTTGTCCGAGGTCTTGTCGGCGGTGCGCTCGAAGTAGACGCCGGGGCTGCGGACCAGCTGGGAGACCACGACACGCTCGGTGCCGTTGATGATGAAGGTGCCCTTGTCGCTCATCAGCGGGAAGTCGCCCATGAAGACGGTCTGGCCCTTGATCTCACCGGTGTCGTTGTTGGTGAACTCGGCCGAGACGTAGAGCGGCGCGGAGTAGGTGAAGTCCTTCTCCTTGCACTCGTCGACGGTGTACTTCGGGTCGTAGAAGACCGGGTTCTCGAACGAGAGCGACATCGTCTCGGAGAAGTCCTCGATCGGAGAGATCTCCTCGAAGATCTCCTGCAGACCGGACTTGTGCGAGACGTCCTCGCCGACCGCCTCGCGGGCGGCGACCTGCTCGGCCCAGCGCTCGTTGCCGACCAGCCAGTCGAAACTGTCGGTCTGGAGAGCGAGAAGCTGGGGGAGCTCGAGAGGCTCAGAGATCTTTGCGAAAGAGATGCGGCGAGGGTTGTTACCCGAGGAGGTGCTGCGCGCGGCCAAGAGGAATCCTTCGACAAGGTTCGCAGGTGGAGAGGCGCCGGCCCACCACTCCGACAGCCACCGGGCAGGCTGAGGGGCATCTGAGGGCATGCGCAAAGGGCCACGATACCCGAATCGCGGGCGCAACACAAAGCCGGACTCACACTCTGCGGTCACCTTGCCCGGTCGACCGTGGCGGAGTCGCCAACGCCGACGATCATCCGCCTCCTGCGCGCCGAGGTCAAGCACCGCGGGCCGTGCCGGTGGGAGTGCCGATGCGAGTGCCTGCGGGAGTGCCGCGATGCCGCGGACGCGGGACGGTGCGGCCGCCCGGGTGCTCCTGTCCCGCTTCTATACTGGCGCGGTGCCTCCCGCAGACCAGGCGCCGTCGGCGCCCATGGGTGGCCACCGCCCCGAGCGGTATCCCCCGATCACCGAGCCGTCGCGAGGCGGCCGCGGGCTGCGCCAGCGCACGTTGCAGGGGATGGTCATCATGGCCGCCTCGACCGGCGGACAGGCGGTGCTGCAGCTGGTCTTCCTCTCGATCCTCGCCCGGGCGCTGAGCCCCGACGAGTTCGGCCTGGTCTCCGGCGCCCTGATCGTGGTGTTCCTGGCCACGGCCCTGGCCGAGAGCGGGGTCGGTCAGGCGGTCATCCAACGCGCCGAGCTGACCGCCGTGCACCTGCGGGTCGGCTGGACCCTGTCGCTGCTGACCGGGATGCTCAGCTGGGGACTGGTGGCGCTGCTGGCTCCGGCCATCGAGGATCTGCTCCGGCTGCCCGGGCTGACTCCCATCCTGCGGGTGATCGCGCTGATGTTCGTGCTCAACGGTCTGACCCTGAGCGACTTCCTGCTCTCCCGCCGGCTCCAGTTCGGCCGGCTCGCGATGGCGGAGCTGGCCTCGTACGCGGTCGGGTACGGCGGGGTGGCGATCACCTTGGCGCTGCTGGGCTGCGGTCCCTGGGCGATCGTGTGGGGCCAGCTCGGACAGAGCGCGATGCGCACCGTGCTGGTCACCTGCCTGGCGCCGTTTCGCTATCGGCCCTGTCTGTATCGCTCCGTCGCCGGCGACCTGCTGAACTTCGGCGCCGGCCTGACCCTGGGCAGGCTGGGCAGCTGGGCGGCCACCCAGATGGACAACTTCGTCGTCGGACGCTGCCTGGGGGCGGCGGCCCTCGGCCTGTACGGCCGGGCCTACCAGCTGGTGCAGATGCCGGCCAACCTGTTCGGCCAGGTCGCCAACGAGGTCCTGTTCCCGGCCATGTCCGCGGTCCAGCACGAGCACGCCAAGCTGCGCCGGGTCTTCGGGCTCGGCACCGGACTGCTGGCCGCCCTCGCACTGCCGGTCTCGCTGTTGGCGGCGGTCAGCTCGGACGCGCTGGTGCGGGTTCTGCTCGGGCCCGAGTGGCTCGGCCTGCGGACCGTCTTCGACGTGATCATCTTCGGCCTGCTCTTCCGCACCACCAGCAAGCTCGCCGACGCCCTGATGAAGGCCCGCGGCGCGGTCTACCGGCGGGCACTGCGCAACCTGGCCTTCGCGGCCATGGTCCTCCTCGGTGCGGCCATCGGACAGCACTGGGGGCTCGAGGGCGTCGGCATCGGCGTGCTCGCCGCGCTCGGCCTCAACTACCTCTACACCAGCCAGCTCTGCCTGGCCCTGATCGGGATGCGGTGGCGGGAGTTCCTCGCCGCGCACCTGCCCGCGGTCATCCTGGCCACGGGCGCCGCGCTGGTCGGGCTGGTCGCCCAGCTGGTGCTCAGCGCCGCCGGCTCGCCGTACCTGGTGCGCCTGCTGGTGGTCTGGCTGCTCGGGATCGCCACCTGTCTGCTGCTGGTCCGGATCGCCTGGCGCACCCGCCTGCTGGCCAGCGTGGCCGGGCTCGTCGCGGCGGTGCACGGCCTGCTGTCCGGCGCGCCGGCGAGGATCCTCGCCCGGTTGCTCGGGCCCGGCTATCGGGCGGTGCTGCACGCCGAGAAGCTGCCCATGCCCGGACCCCGGCGGGCCGCCGCGTTGGCGGCCGAGGAACGGATCGACGACGAGATCGACGGACGGACGATGCGGTGACCCAGCCCGACCCCTTCCCGACCGGCGAGGAGGGCAGCCGCGCGCCGATCTTCGTGGTCGGCTGTCAACGCTCCGGCACCACCGCGCTCCGGCTGATGCTGGACTCGCACCGCCACATCGCCTGCGGCCCCGAGACCCGGTTCCTCACCGGACTGGAGCCGATCACCGGCGAGTCCTGGGAGCGGATCTCCCGCTTCGGGTTCCCCCGGGAATACTGGCTGGCGAAGACCGCCGACTACTTCGGCTCCTTCCACGCCGAGTACGCCGCCGCCAGGGGGAAGCGCCGCTGGGCCGACAAGAGTCCGCTCTATGCGCTCATCCTGCCCTTCGTGTGGGAGCTCTTCCCGGACGCGCAGGTCGTGCACCTCATCCGCGATCCTCGCGACGTCACCGCCTCGCACCGCGTCGCCTTCGGGTACAAGTCGGCCCTCAACGCCCCCCGCAAGTGGCAGCGCTACATCCGCCAGGTGCGCGCCGCCGCCGCGGCGGCGCCGTCGGGGCGGTACTACGAGATGCGCTACGAGGACCTGGCCGCGGATCGCGAGAGCGCCCTGCGGGCGTTGCTCGGGTTCCTGGGCGAGCCCTGGGATCCGGCGATGCTCGACTACGAGAACCGGCCGCACGACGTCAACGAGCGCTACTGGGCCCGGACCCGCGAACGGCGGGCCGGGTCGACCAGGCGCCGGCGACTCGACCCGGTGCTGGCCGGCGCGGTCCGGGTCCTCTCCCAGCCGCTGCGCCGCGAGCTGGGCTACTGAGCCGCCATGGCAAACACCGAGGAGTCGGCGCCCTGGGCCGGGCACACCCTGGTCTTCATCTGCGGGCTGCATCGCAGCGGCACCAGCCAGCTGCACGCCACCCTGGCCAGCCATCCCGACGTCGGCGCGCTGCTGGGCACCGACGCCCCGCACGACGAGGGACAACACCTGCAGGACGTCTACCCGACCGCACGTCGCCACGGTGGCCCCGGGCGCTTCGCGCTCGACCCCCGCGCGCACCTGACGGAGGACTCCCCCCTGGCCACCGCGGCGAACGCGCGGCGGCTCTTCGATCAGTGGAGCACCGTGTGGCCGATGCAGCGTCGGGTGCTGATCGAGAAGTCGCCGCCCAACCTGGTCCGGATGCGCTTCCTGCAGGCGCTCTTCCCCCAGGCCCGGTTCGTGGTGATCGTCCGCCACCCGGTGGTGGTCGCGCTGGCCACCCAGAAGCTCGCCACCACGTTCTGGATGCGGCGGATCCGGCACACCGCCCCCCTCGACGGCACCCTGCGGCACTGGATCGCCGCGCACCGGATCCTCCTCGACGACCTGCCCCGGGTGCGCAGCCACCACCTGCTGCGCTGGGAGGACCTGTGCGCCGACCCGGCCGGGCGGCTGGCCGAGATCGCCGCCTTCGCCGGCCTGGACCCGCGGTTCGAGCCGCTCACCATCTCCGACCGGGTCGGCGAGGCCTACCTCGAACGATGGGCCGCCGTCCGGGCCGACCGAAGTCGGCTGCGCTCGCTTCGCCGGGTGCTGACCGACGGAGCCGAGGTCGCCGCCCGGTTCGGCTACGACCTGGACGATCTCGGCGAGCTCGGGCCGCTGGCGCCGTGACCGGGTCGTCGCGTGGGGTGCTCGCGTGGGTCGGCGCGTCCGGTCACCCGGGGACGTCCAGCCAGGACGGCAGCCGGGTCCGGCCGTGTTGCCGCAGCATCTCCCGCAACGGCGGCAGGGTCGGCGCGTAGAAGGCGGCCAGCTCGGCGCGCACGGCCGCCGAGGACGGCTCGTCGAGCGTGCCCGCGTTGAGGCGGTGGTAGGTCGAGCGCAGCGCCCGCTTCACCGAGGAGTCGTCGGCGACCACCCGCGCCATCGTGGCGTTCACCCGATGGGCCAGGCGCCGCATCCGCTGGCTGCGCGGCTGGTAGGTCCGGTTGCGCGAGGTCAGGTCGAACGCGTCGACCGGACCCGGGTCCAGGCCCAGCCAGCCGCACACCGCACGTAGCTCGTCGGCCGCGTCGCACAGGTCGTCGAAGAACAGCACCCGGACGCCGTCGCCGAGCTCGTCGAACCAGTCGCCCAGATAGTCGGCGTACACCCCGGTGGCCAGGGTGCGGTAGGTCGCGTGGTCACGATGGCGGACCAGCCCGGCGTCGTACACCCGTCGGCAGCGACGGACGAACTCGGCGAAGTCGACCCCCGGCGGAAGCCGGTCCTTGCTGCGCTTGTAGCGGTACGACGACCACATCCGCTCGACCGGCTCGCGCAACGAGATCAGCACCTTGGGGCGTCGGCCGTTCCGGCTGAGGTCCTCGACCAGGCGCCGCACCAGCGTGGGTCCGCCGATGAAGTAGCGCGGCGAGGCCTCCAGCAGCACCGGATGGTCGCCGCTGGCACGGAAGTGGGCGGCGTACTCCGCCAGTGTCGGCGGCGGCTCTCCGACGACCAGCGGCGCGTAGTGGTCCACCTCCTTCACATCGGCCACGCCGACGTCGGGGTGCTGGGCGAGGTAGCCGAACAGCGAGGTGGTCCCGGCCTTGGTCACCCCGGCGATGATCACGTTGGGCAGCGCCGGACGGTGTGGGGCCGGACCGTGCTGCATGGACACCGGCACAGACTATTCCGGCCGCGCCGGGATCCGCGCGGTCGACCCCTTCCCCACCCGTACTAAGATCGCCCGGACCGCGTGGACGCACCGCCGGAGGACCCTTGGCTTACGCGCTTCCCGGCCGGAGACGGCCGCTGCGACGCCGGCCCAGCAGGTTCACCGGCCTCGACGTCGACGCCGTCCGCAGCCTCGTCCACGGCCTGCTGCTGCTCTTCTGGTTCACCCTCCCGTGGGAGGGCGTCATCCGCGTCGGCGGCAGCGCGACCCTGGCGCGCGCGGTCGGCGCGGTGCTCACCGTGGCGGCGCTGGCGGCGCTGGCGATCGGTGGCCGGCGGACCCGGCCCGGCGACGTGGTCTGGCTGATGGCCGTGCTGGCCGCCCTGGTCCTGGCCTCGTTGATGTGGACCGTCACTCCGGGACCCACCCACCAGCGTGTCGTCACGATGCTCCAACTGCTCGTGATGGTCGCGGTGACCTGGGAGTTCGCGCACTCCCGTCGCCGGGTCCATCACCTGATGAACGCCTGGCTCGTCGGCTGTGTGGTGGTCGGCCTGGTGGCCTGCTGGGCATTCCTCAACGGCCAGGCCGAGACCCGCTACAGCGCGCCGGGCACCAGCCCGGGAAACGTGGCCTATGCCCTGCTCATCGGGGTGCCGATCGCCTGGTACCTCGGCCTTCGTGCCCGTCGGGCCACGGCGGTGTGGCTCTACCGGCTCTACGTGCCGTTCGCCTGCCTGGGCGTGGTGCTGACCGCCTCCCGGGCCGGGCTGATCACGATGGGCGTGTCGCTGCTGATCATCCCGCTGACCTTGGGATGGCTGGCTCCCCGGGGCCGGATCGGGGTCGGTCTCGCCGCGCTCGGCGCGCTCGCGCTCGCGGTGCCACTGGCCGCCGTCGCGGTCGGTCCGATCGCACGTCTGTCCACCACCTCCACGGAGATCTCCACCGGCACCCTGGACCATCGCACCACGTTGTGGGAGATCGGGTTCCGGCTCATCCGCGACCATCCGATCCTCGGGCTGGGCGCCGGCGGCTCCAAGGCGGCGGTGAGCGGTCAGTTCGAGGCCGCCAAGGGGCTGCACAACACGTTCCTGTCGGTCACCGTGGAGCTCGGCCTGCTCGGGCTGGCGGTCTTCGGGCTGTTGCTGGTGGCCGGGTTCTATCGGGCCTTGTCCGGGCTGCCGCCGCTGGAGACCCGGATGATGTGGGTGACGCTGGTGGTGTTCGGGGTCTCGCTCAGCACCCGCCACGCCGACTACACCAAGAGCACCTACGCGCTCATCACGCTGTTCGCCCTGATCGGGCACCTGCTCGGGCCGGAGCCCACCGGGCGCCCGATCGAGACCGATCCCGTGGCGACCGGCCCCGTGGCGACCGACCCCGTCGAGACCGACCCGGCTCGAGCGGATCGGCCCGGTCCGGTCAGCCCTGTGGTCCCGCCCCGGCCTTGATCTCTCGGACCAGCCGCGCGCCCGCCGGCTCGGCGTCGTAGTCGTAGGAGGGGGTGAAGACCCCCTCGCCATCGACATCGCGGATCTTGCGCGCGTCGGTGACCTGGTTCCCCACCGCCTTGAGCAGTCCGTCCCGCCGGTCACAGCGGGTGCGGGCGTCATTGCAGCCGTCGCCCTGGGGCGAGGTCAGCACGGTGCGCTTGCTGCGCGACCCGACGAAGACGTTGTTCTCCAGATACACCTGCGCCAGCCGTTCGGTGCGCACCGCGTAGAGCCGCCAGTCGAGGTAGTAGTTGTCGTAGACATGGGCCATGCCGTAGGAGACCACCGGAGCCCGGTAGCCGATCCGGTCGAAGAAGTTGTGGTCCACCGTGACCGTCTGCTTGCGATCGACCGCCGCCGTCGCCTGGTTGCCTATCTGCAGGGTCTGCTCCTGGTCGTGGAAGTGGTTCCACGACACCGTCACCGCGGTGGAGCCCTCGCTGATCCCGATCAGCTTGTCGCCGGCCATGGACAGGTCGTTGTGGTCGATCCAGACCCCATTGGCGCCGTCGAGATGGATGGCGTCGGGCAGGTCGTTGTCCGAGGTCTTGGCGACGTCACCGAAGTCGTGCAGGGTGAGGCTCTCGATGATCACGTTCGAGACATGCTCCAGCTGCAGGCCCTGGACACCGTGGCCGGTCAGCTCGACCGCATGACCGCGACCGTCGATGGTGGTGTTGCTCCCCACCTCGATCGGTGACGTCAGGGTGATGGTGAGGTCCTGGTCGAAGACCACCCAGGTGGGTCGCGATCCGGCCACCGCTCTGCGCAACGAGCCCGGTCCGGAGTCGGCGTCGCTGGTCACGTGCACGATCCGTCCACCGGCGCCGCCGGTCACCGAGCCACCGAAACCGCCTCGGTTCGCCAGCAGACGCTGCTGATCCGCGTCGCCGATCGCAGCACCACTGGAGGCACCGCTGGAGCCGGTGGTCGAACCCGCGGTCGAACCCGCGGTCGAACCCGTCGTCGAGCTGGCGGTCGCCGACGTCGACGGGGCGTCGTCGCGGCCGTCCCCGCGGTCCTGGCGCACCACGATGACCGCGACCAGCACGATGACCGCGACCAGTGTCAGCGCCGCCACGAGGAGCAGCGGGTGCTGACCATGCCTCTGCGGACCTCTCACCGGCACTCACTCGCCGCCCGGAGCCGCCGGGGCCGCGCCGGTGGTCGAGGGGGACTCGGCGGATCGCGTCTCGTCCGCCGCCCGCTCCGCGGCGGCGTGCCCGGCCTGTCGGCGGCGCGGTGCGCGGTGGTCGTTGATGACGAACCCGATCAGCGGCGCCCCGCTGGCCTCGGCGCGCGAGCGCAGGGTGCGCAGCTCGTCGAGCTGGGCCACGTTGGAGACCACCGCGAGCAGGCCGACACTCCCGCCGGCGGCCAGCTCGAGGGTCAACGGGTCCTCGGTGACGGCCGGCGCGTCGAGGATCCCGAGGGCCGGAGTGCCATCGGGCGCGGTGAGCGCGGGAACGGACCAGTCGGTGGCGCCGACCGCGGTGGCCGGGCCTCGCTGTCCGGCGGGTAGCACCGGCAGCGCGCCACCTTCGCCGTACGAGACCTGCTGCGGCGAGCCGGGCTCGCCGGTGGACAGTACGTCGGCGAACCCCGGCGCCCCGGCCAGTCCGAGGCTGCGGGTGAGGTCGCGGTGCCGCAGGTCGGCGTCAACGAGCACGACGTGCTGGCCGGCGCTGTGCGCGGCGGCGGCCAGATTGAGGGCGAGGACGGTGCGGCCCTCGCGCGGCTCGGCGCTGGTGATCAGCATGCCGGTGAGGCCGCGCTGCCGCAGCTCGAGCACGGCCGCCGACGACAGCACCCGCAGATCGTCGGCCAGCGGTCGGCCGGGAGCGAGATCGATGATGCGGGCGGGCGAGCGCAGCTCGCTGCTCGACGGAACCCGGCCGAGCATCGGCGCGCCGAGCACCCGGCCCACCGCGACCGGGCTCAGGCCCTGCTCCCGATCGAGCAGCCGCCAGGCGACCACCACCCCGACCACCAGGCCGAGCACCGCACCGATGAGCAGGTTGCGCTCCAGGCTGCGGGCCGCGGCGTAGCCCGGCTTGTCCGCGGCGTAGAGCGTGTCGATCCCGCCGGTGACGAGCTGGGTGTCGATGCGGTTCTCGGTGAGGGTCTCGCGGAGGTCGCCGATGGTCTGGGAGAGTCGGTCGGCGCGTCGTTCCAGTGCCTGGTAGTCGGAGTCGTTGTTGAGGGCGCTCTGGATCAGCCGGGTCCGGTCGGCGAGCGGTTCGACCGAGGCGAAGCGCGCGGCGATGACCTTCTCCTGGGTGGCCTCGTCGGCCTGGACGGAGTCCAGCGTCGCCTGTGCGAGTCTCTGCTGACGTTTGAGGGTCGCCTGGGCGCGATCCCCACGGGCCTGGGCCTGCTGCTTGGTGAGGTCGATGTACGCCTTGGCCACCGCGTTGGCGATCTCGGCCGCGCGGGCCGCGCGGTCGCTGGTGGCCGAGATCGTCACCATCGCCGCGGTGTCGGCCGGCGCGATGACCACCGTGTTCTCCAGGCTCTTGGAGGACTCATGGTGGTCGAGCAGCTCACTCGCCTTGTCCAGGACCGCGTGCGAGCGCATCGCCACCGCCGCGGTCTGGGCCTGCGAGATCGCGTTGCTGGCCTGGGCGCTGCGGTAGATGGTGACGTCGCTCTCCTGGCCGAGCACCAGCTGGGCCTCGGCGGTGTAGGTCCGCGGCAGGGCCAGGGTGACGACGGCCGCGATCGCCGCGCCGAGCAGCACCAGCACGAGCACCAGCAGGGGACGGCGACGGACCGCCGCCACCAGCCCCGGACCCGGCGAGAAGTCGTGCGCGACCCCGGCGTCGCTGTTGACTGCCATGCTGTGACCCCTCGGTAAGCGTCCTGGGTGAACCGGTCCTGCCGCCCACCTGATCTGCGGCGCCCGCCGCACGCGCCGACATGCTAGCCCGCGGCCGCCGGCACCGGACCCACCAGTTCCACACTCACAGTGCAGTCTCAGCAGCGGCCGGCGGCCGGCTCCGTACTATTGCTGCGCCATGATCGCTGCCCACCCCCGACCGACGGTGCTGCACGTGACCGAGGCGTACGGCGGCGGCACGATGAACGTGATCCACGACTATGCCGCGGCGACCCCGGAGCTTCGTCACGTGGTCCTCGCCGCCCTTCGCGACGGCGAGGACACCGGCGTGGTCCCGCCCCCGGACGTGGTGGTGACTCGCCTGCCCCGTCCGGCGGTCGCCGCGTTGCGCGCCCTCCGCCGCACGGTCTCGGAGCTCGAGCCCGACATCGTGCACGCACACTCCTCTCGCGCCGGCGGCCTGGTGCGACTGACCCCGGGGCTCTCCCGGGCGCGCATCGTCTACACGCCGCACTGCTTCGCCTTCGAGCGCCAGGACCTCGGCCCGGCCGCGAGAGCCGTCCTGCGTGGCGCGGAGGCGCTGCTGGCCCGCCGTACCGCCCTCCTGGTCGGTGTCAGCCCGCGCGAGGTCGCCCTCGGCCGCGCGCTGGGCCGACGGGCGCCCGGCGTCTACGTGCCCAACGTGGCCGCACGTCCTGAGCCCGCCGCGGAGGCCGGTCCCACGCCGGTCGAGCCGAGCCACACCGCCGTCACCGTCGGCCGGATCGGCGCGCAGAAGGACCCGTCCTTCTTCGCCGAGGTGGCCCGGGCGACCGCGCGGACGCCCGGCCCGCCGGTCCGCTTCGTCTGGTACGGCGACGGCGACCCGGCCGGGGTGCGATCACTGCGCGCCGCCGGGGTCGAGGTGACCGGCTGGCTGCCGCGGGCGGAGGTGCTCCGTCGCACCGCCCGGGCCGGCGCCTACCTCCACACCGCTCGTTGGGAGAGCGCACCGCTGACGGTGCTCGAGGCGGCCGCCGTCGGCCTGCCGCTGGTACTGCGGCGCAGCCCGGCCCTGGCCGGTCTCGGCCTGCCCGGACTGATCGACACCCCGCCGCAGGCGGCCGCCCGGCTGCGCTCGCTGCTGCCGGCGGTCCCGGACCCGGGTGCGCACGCCGCGCTGCTGGCCGGCCACACGCCGGCGAGGCAACGCGCGGCCCTGCTCGAGGCCTACTCCCGGGTCTCGCCCCGGATCGCCGCGCACCGCCCGACGACGGCGGCGCCGTGAGCGTGGCGCCCCGACTGGCGATGGTCGTCAACAGCCTGCAGCGTGGCGGCGCCGAGCAGCAGTTCCTGCGGGTGGCCCGCGCGGCTCGACGCCACGGCTATCAGGTCCGCATCTACACCCTGCTGCCGGCGATCGACTTCGACGACCGCGCGTTGGCCGGCATCCCGGTGGTCCTGCTCGCCCCTCGGCCCGGGCCCGGCACCCTGATCGCCGCCGTCCGCGAGCTGCGCGCCTGGCGGCCCGACGTGGTGCTCAACTTCCTCTACCAGGCCACCGTGATCGGCCGGTGCGCCGCCCTGCTCGCCCGAACCGGGCCGGTCGTCTCCTCGATGCGGAACGAACGGCTGGAGACACCGGCGCGCCGCCGGATCTACCGCCTCACCGGTCGGATCGACGCCGTCACGGTGACCAACTCGAGGCGCGCCGCGCAGGTGCTGCAGCACGAGGGCACGGTCCGGCACGACCGACTCCGGGTGATCCCCAACGGCATCGATCTGACCGAGCTCGATCGTCCCTGGCACACCGACCTGCGCGCCGAGCTGGGGCTGGCGCCGGACTCGTTCCTCTTCCTCGGCGTCGGTCGGCTGGCCCCGCAGAAGGCCTGGCCGGTGCTGCTGGACGCCGTCTCGCGCTATGCCGGCCCCCAGGCACACGTCGCGATCGCCGGGGACGGGGACCGTGCCGGGCTCCAGGCCCGGATCGAGGCGGACGGCCTCGCCGACCGGGTCAGTCTGCTCGGCCTGCGTGACGACGTCCCCGGGCTGCTCCGCGACGCCGACGCGCTGGTGCTCTGCAGCCGGTACGAAGGCCTGCCCAACGTCGTCCTGGAGGCGATGGCCCTCGGCCGGCCGGTGGTGGCCACCCGGGTGGGCGGCTGCCCGGAGCTCGTCACTCCCCAGACCGGGCTGCTGGTCGATCCCGGCGACCCCGCCGGCCTCGCCGAGGCGATGACCCGGCTGGCGCGGATGAGTGCCGCGCAGCGGGCCCGGCTGGGCGCCCGCGCGCGTGAGCATGCCCGCGCCGGCTACAGCCTCCAGGTGGCGCAGGACGCCTGGTGCGCCCTGCTGGACGAGGTCCGCGCCACCCGTCCCGGGCGGGACCGGTGAGGCAGGTCAGCCGTCGGTGTCGGCGCCCGGGTCCGCACCGGCGCCGGTGGAGATGACGGTGGCCAGGTCGGTCGAGGCCTCCGCGGCGGTGTAGGAGTAGGCGTCGCTTGGATCGAAGACCTTGCCCTTGCGACTCTTCGCGGTGACGGTGGTGCCCAGGTAGAGGTTGCCGGTGTCGTAGATGAACCCCTTCCGCGAGTCACACAGCGTGCCGGCGTCGTTGCAGGTCTGGGCGACGGTGGTCAGCGTCGCCTTCTTGCTGCTGGCGGCCTGGAAGACGTTCGCCTCGAGGTAGATCTGCGCCAGCCGCTCCGAGCGCACCGCGTATCGGGTCCAGGAGTCCAGGTAGTTGTTGTAGACGTGGGCCTTGCCGTAGGAGACGACCGGCATCCGGTATCCGACGTGATCGAACCAGTTGTCGGCGATGGTGACGGTCTGGTCGACATCGGCGCTGGCCGTCGACATCTCCCCCACCTGCAGGGTCTGCTCCTGGTCCCAGAAGTGGTTCCACGACACCGTGACGCCACTCGTCCCGTCCTGGATGCCGATCAGCTTGTCGCCCGCCTCGGACAGGGTGTTGTGGTCGATCCAGACCCGGGTGGAGGCCACCACGCTGATGGCGTCGTAGGGGTCGTTGGAGGAGGTCAGCGCGGTGTCACCGAAGTCGCGCAGCCGCAGGCCCTCGACGATCACGTTGTCGACCCCGTCGATGACCAGCCCACTGGTGCCCGGTCCGGTGATCAGCACGTCGTGCCCGCGCCCGTCGATGGTGGTCTCGGAGGTCACCTGCGCGGGCGAGGTGAGGGTGATGGTCATGTCGTCGTCGAAGACGATCCACTTCGGGCCCGCCTGCGCCAGCGCCCACGGCAGCGTGCCGCTCTGCGAGGCGTCGTCGGCGGCCGAGGTCACGTGGATGACGGTGCCGCCGGCGCCACCGGTGGTGGCCGCGCCGAACCCCACCGGGACCGGCAGGGCCGCCACCGATCCGTCGGCCGGCGCCAGGCTGGTCGCGGTGGCGGCCACCGCCGAGACGGCGGTGGTCGTGCTGCTGGGCAGGCCGGCCGATACGCTGGCCGAGGCCGGCGCCGGGCACAGGCCGGTGGCCGACACGGCGCCGATCAGAGCGGCGCCGCACAGCGCGGAACGGAGGTGTGGGGGCATGGGGGTCTCCTGTCTGTGGCCGGGGGGACCGGCCGGCCGAGTCTGCACACCACCTCGACGTCTCGAGGGCCGCGGCCCCGGGGGTGGCCGCAGGCCCACGGTACCGAGAAGCACCGCCCAGCAGAACCGTCCGTCCAACGGTGTGTCGACACCTCGCCGGCGGCCGGGCACCGGCGCCCGGGAAAGAGCCCGGTGATCCCGGCGAGCCCGGCGAGCCCGGGCCGCTGGGTGCGCAGCACCCTGCGTGGGCCGGTGCGCACCCGGGTGCGTCGCTGGCAGGACGCTCACCGGCTCCCACCGGACGGGCGGGCTTCGGGGTTGCCCGACTTCGTCGGGATCGGGGCCCAACGGTGCGGCACCTCGTGGTGGCATTCGTTGCTCGAGCAGCACCCGGAGGTGGCCGGTCTCGGCTGGGGCGCCAAGGAGCTGCACTTCTTCGACGACTGCTGGGGCGTCCGCGACGACCGGGAGCTGGCGGCGGCGTACGCCGCCCAGTTCCGACGCCGGCCCGGGCAGCTGGCCGGCGAGTGGACCCCGCGCTACCTCTACGATCCGTGGGCGGTGCCGAGCCTGCTGCGGATCGCTCCGCAGGTAAGGCTGATGGTCATGCTGCGCGATCCGGTGGCGCGCTTCGTCTCCGGGATCCAGCACGAGGTCAAGCTCGCCGGCGGACGGCCGCGGCCGGACGCGGTCACCGGCGCCTACCAGCGCGGCCTGTACGCCGCCCAGCTACGACCGCTGCTCGAGCTGGTCGACCGGCGACGCCTGCTGGTGCTCCAGCTCGAGCGCTGCCGCGCCGATCCCGACGCCTGGCTGCAGCACACCTTCGCCTTCCTCGGACTCGACCCGCACCATCCGCGGGGCGCCGGCGAGCGCAATCGGTCGCGGCCCGCGCAACCGGTGGAGGAGCGCCTGCTCGCCGCCGTGCGTCCGGGCTATCGCCGCGACGCGGCCGAGCTGGCGGCGCTCTTCCCCGACGACATCGACCTGGGCCTGTGGCCGGGACTGACCTCGTGAGGCTCGATGGCGGGCCAGCTGGGACGCTGGCACCGTGAGGTTGTCGTTCTTCCTGCCGGCCCTGCACGGCGGCGGCGCCGAGCGGGTCACCCTGACCATCGCCGACGCCCTGGCCGAGCGCGGCCACCGGGTCGAGCTGGTCCTCGCCGATCGTCGCGGCGAGCTGAGCGCCGACGTGCCCGGGAGCATCACCGTGACCGACCTGGGCCGGGCCCGGGTCTCCTCCGCGGTGCTGCCGCTGCGCCGGCACCTGCGCCGCTTCCGGCCCGACGTCGTGATCAGCGGGATCTTCCACGCCAACCTGGCCGCGATCGCCGCCACCCGTGGCCTGCACCTGCCGCTGCTGGTGATCGAGCACAACACCATGTCGGCGAAGGTCGCCGCCGCCTCCTCCTGGCGGGACCGGGCGGCGCCGGCCGCCTGCGCGGTGGCCTACCGGCGCGCCGACGCGGTGGCCGCGGTCTCCCAGGGCGTCGCCGACGACCTGGCCCGCCGGCTGCGGTTGCCGAGGCGACGCATCCGGGTGCTGCCCAACCCGGTCGACTACGCCGCCGTACGGCGCCTCGCGGCCCAGCCCGCTCGCGACTGGGGTAGCGACGGCATCGGCGTGCTCGCGGTCGGCCGGCTGACCGCGCAGAAGGACTTCGCCACCCTGCTGCGCGCCGTGGCCATCGTCCCCACGGCGCGGCTGCTGGTGCTGGGTGAGGGTGAGGAGCGAGCACGGCTGGGCGCGCTCGCCGACGAGCTCGGCGTGGCCGACCGGGTCGAGCTGGCCGGCTTCGAGCCGAACCCCTACCGCTGGTTCGCCCGGGCCGACGTGATCGCGCTCTCCTCCCGCTGGGAGGGACTGCCCACGGTGCTGCTCGAGGCGCTGCCGTTCCCGGCCAGGATCGTGGCCACCGACTGCCGGTCCGGACCGCGGGAGATCCTCGACGACGGCCGCTGGGGCCGACTGGTGCCGGTGGGCGATGCCGCCGCGCTGGCCGCGGCGATCACCGCGGCCGCGGCCGAGCCGGAGGCCGAGCGCGACCAGGCCTGGCGAGGCTACGACCGCTCCGCGGTCGTCACCCGCTACGAGCGACTGCTCGCCGAGCTGGCCGCGGGATCGGCCCCGGCGCCGAGCGGGGTCTCCGGATGAACGGTCCTCTCCCCGACTTCGTCGGCATCGGCGCGCTCAAGGCGGGCACCACCTACCTCGACCAGCTGCTGCGCGGGCACCCGCAGCTCAGCTTCCCGCGACACCTCAAGGAGACCGAGTTCTTCACCCGCCACTACCGGCGCGGCCCGGAGTGGTACGCCGGGCTCTTCGCACCGCCCGACGGCCGGCTGCGCGGCGAGATCTCCCCGCAGTACCTGCCCGACCCGACCTGCGCCGAACGGCTCTACGCCGCGAACCCGGAGGCGTTGCTGATCGCCACGCTGCGCGACCCGGTCGCCCGCCTCGTCTCCCAGTATCGCCACTTCGCGCAGGTCACCGGCTACCCCGGCGACCTGCGGACCTTCCTGGTCGAGCACCCCGGTGCGATCGACCGCGGCCGCTACCACGCCCAGCTGCAGCCGTGGCTGGCGCGGTTCGGCCGCGATCGGCTGCACCTGGTGATCTTCGACGATCTCGTCGACTCCCCGCTCGCCACCGCGCGCTCGGTGCTGGCGTTCCTCGGCGTGGACGACTCCGTCGTCCCGTCCCCGCCGGACGCCGAGACCTACTCCTCGTTCTCCCCCCGCTTCCCGCGCGCCTACGTCCGGGCCAGGCGGGTCTCCGCCGCGCTGCGGGGGTCGGCCACCGGGCGCGCCGTCGTAGGGCTGGCCCAGCGCGCCGGCCTGCGTGGCCTCCTCTCGACCCCGGCCGCGCAGGCTCGCGAAGGCGAGCTGAGCGCCGGCGAACGCGCCGAGCTGGCCACCGGCTACCGCGCCGACGCGGCCCGGCTCGGCGAGCTCCTCGACCGCGATCTGGTCCGGCTGTGGGGGCTCGAGGCGACCTGAGCCCACCGGCCGGCGTCAGCCGACCGACCGGGCGCGCTCCCAGGCGACCTGCTCGCCGATGCCCTCGGCGAGCGTCATCTCGGCGGTCCAGCCGAGGTCCTGCTCGGCCAGCCGGGCGCTCCCGCCGGTCCGCCGTACGTCGCCGGGCACGGCGCCGCACCGTTCGACCGCCGGGGTGAAGCCGAGATGGTGGGCGATCAGCCCGATGGCGCCGTTGACGTCGATCGACTCGGTGCCACAGGTGTTGTACACCGCACCCGGCGCCACGTCCGCGCGCCCGGCGGCGCGCAGCGCCTCGACGATGTCGCCGACGTAGGTGAAGTCCCGGATCGCGGTGCCGTCGCCGGTGATGGTCAGGGGCCGTCCGGCGAGCGCGCTGCGGATGAACCTGGAGAATGCCATGTCCGGTCGCTGGCGGGGGCCGTAGACGGTGAAGAACCGCAGCGACACGGTGCCGAGTCCGTAGTTCTGGGCATAGAGGCCACAGAGGTGCTCGGCGGCCAACTTGGTCACGCCGTACGGACTGAACGGGGCCGGCAGGGCCCGTTCGTCGACCGGGTAGGAGGGCTGGTTGCCGTAGACCGAGGAGCTGGAGGCATAGACCAGCCGGGGCACCCGCGCCGATCGCGCCGCCTCGAGCAGCTGCTGGGTGCGGTCCACGTTGCGCTCGACGTAGGCACCGAAGTTGCGGTCCCAGGACAACCGGACTCCCGGCTGTCCGGCCAGGTGGTAGACCACGTCGGCCTGCGCCACCCGGTCGAGCACGGCCGGATCGGCCACGTCGGCGGTCACCACCTCCACCCCACGACGTGCGCCGAATCCAGCCAGGTTGGCCCGCTTCTGCGCGACGTCGTAGTAGTCGGTGAGACTGTCGACCGCCACCACCTCCTCCCCCGCATCCAGCAGCGACTCCACCAGATGGCTGGCGATGAATCCGGCGGCGCCGGTGACGAGGGACTTCACCACAGGGGGTACCCGTACTTTCTCAACAGGGGAACGGTCAGCGCCGTGACGGCGCGCCGGTCTCGACGGCTCATCTGGTGGGTCCAGGAACGGTCTTCGGTCACCCGTAGCGGACCCTGGTCGAACCGGCTCGGATTGCCCGAGAAGCTGTGTGCCTCCCGGCGCGGCTCGACGGGCATGGCGAGCCCGAAGGCGGCGACGATCTCGGCGAGTCCACCGGCGGCGTCGCGGGCGAAGTCCTCGTAGCGCAGCCGCAGCACCGACCCGCGGAAGACGCTGCGGTAGAGCTCGACCATGGCGTTGATCTCGATCCAGCGCCGCGCCGACCGTGACGGCGACAGCGTCCGCATCCACCGCTCCTCCCAGTGCACCTCGGGCCGGAGCTTGCGCCGCGACCACGAGTGCGCGACCGCGCGGCTGTCCCGCACCAGGTGGACGACGGCCAGGTCGACCCGGCCGGTGGCACGCAGCGCGAACAGGTAGGAGGGGTCCTTGGAGGAGTCGATCACCAGCGGCGCCCCGGCGACCCGGCCGGCCTCGGCGTAGAGCGGCGCCACCGTCTCGCCGTACGCGGACAGGTCGCGCCGCCTGGCCGCCCGGCCGGGCCATCCGAGCCCGCCGGGCCGGCCGC
>NZ_JASGET010000124.1:0-35971 GCF_047606145.1 Nocardioides sp.
CGAGCCGGCCGGGCCGGAGGACCCGCCCGTGCCTGCGCCGCAGCCGGCGAGCGCCATACCCGCGACCAGCGCGGCGAGCACGCCGACGGCGACGCGGCGCATCACACCCCGATGTCGTGCATCGGATGCGCCTCGTTCGCTCGGTAGCTGCGCGCTCCGGAGCGCCACTGGACCCGGGCGATGTAGGGCTCGGAGGGGTCGAAGCGCTGCTGGTTCCACGGCTCGAAGTAGCCGATCAGGTTCGTCTTCTTGCCGCGGTTGTCGTAGCCGCGCCCGACCTGGAAGTGGCCGGAGCCGTCGTCGTCGAGGTAGGGGAAGTACTTCTTGAGCAGGATCGGATGCAGGACCACCGGGGCGCGGTAGGTGCTGATGTGTCGTTTGATCAGCCGCCACCACTGCTTGGCGGACCAGTCGCCGATGTCGAGCACGATGTACTTCCCGGCGTAGGAGGGCTTGTCCCAGCCGGTGTTGTTGTTGACCACCCGGACCATGTCGCTGATCGAGCTGCCGGCGGTGGTGGTGCCGAGCCGGCGCGCCCAGTGCTTCTGTGAACGCTTCTCGTGTGTCCAGCCCCACACGATCATCTGCGCGGTCGTCGGGCCGCACCAGTAGGTCCGGTGCTGCTCGGAGACCCGGGTGGTGGAGAGCACCGTCGCGCGCTGCGGATAGGCCTTCGCGGAGGCCGATGAGCGGTGCCGGGCGAGCTCGGTGGACCTCGCGCGCGCCTCGGGGTGCCGGGCCAGGAACCCGGCCGGCAGCGGCACTCCCTGGACCTGGTGGCGCAGCAGCCAGACCTTGGCGACCGCCCGGGCCGCCGCGGTCAGCTCCGCGCGCTCGCGGCGGGCCCGTTGGCCCGGCGTACCGGACAGCAGGCGCAGCAGGGTGGCGCGCGGGCCGAGGTCGCCGGTGTCGGTGCCGGTACGACGTGCGGCGACCCGCTCGGCCAGGTCGTCACCGACCTGGGCGGGGGAGCGTGAGGTCCAGCCGAGTCCAACGCAGTAGCGCTGGCCCTCGAAGGTGTGACAGTGCACCGCCGTGCGCGCCACCCGCGCCAGCGCGGCCCGCGGCAGCAGGCGAGCATGCTCCGGCACGGCGTCTCGCCGGTCCGCCCGTACCATCCGATCGATCGCCCGACGGGTGGCCGGGGTCAGCGCGGTCGCACCGGCCGCCGAGGCGGTTCGCGCGCGGTAGGTCGGGTGATCTGCCGCCTGGGTGGCCATCCGGTCGACCCCGCCGGCCTGGGCGGCTTGAGCGGCTTGAGCCGTCCCGCTGGCCGGGGTCGCGTCGGCGGCGCCGGGCAGGAGCAAGGTGGTCGCGAGTGCTGATGCCGCACCCAGGGCGGTCAGGTGTCGAAGATCCATGAGGGTTCTCCCGAGCGTCGAGTTCCTCCCCGATCAGGCTCTCACACTTCACACTCGATCACTCGAGCCACACCCGCCCGACGCGTGTCGATCGGGCGCCGAGGTCACTGTCACGCAAATTGAACTAAGAAATTGTTTACAATCTGGTGTTGCATCCCTCACACTTGCTGCCACAGACGCCCCGTTCCGTCACCGGGGCGCCGAAGAAGAGGAGATCTCGATGCACCGGTTCATCACTCGCAGTCGCCTTCAGCGGCGCGTGGCCGCGACACTGGCGCTGGGGCTGAGCTTCGCGCTGGCCGCCTGCGGCAGCAGCGGCTCGGACGACACCTCAGCCACGTCGACAGAATCGTCCGGGTCCAGCGGGAGCAGCACGACCGTCACGGTGGGGGTCATTCCGATCGTGGATGTGGCCCCGATCTACCTCGGGATCAAGCAGGGTTTCTTCAGCGACGAGGGCCTGCAGGTGAAGATGCAGACCGCCCAGGGCGGCGCCGACATCGTTCCCGCCGTGGTCAGCGGGAAGTACCAGTTCGGCTTCTCCAACACCACGTCGCTGATCCTGGCGGCCTCGCAGAACATCTCGCTCAAGGTGGTCACCGCCGGTGTCAACGCCGGTGACACCGACGGCAAGGACTTCGGCGCCGTCATCGTGGCCAAGGGCAGTTCGATCACCCGCCCCAAGGACCTGGAGGGCAAGAAGGTCGCCGTCAACACGCTGAACAACATCAACACCACCACCGTCAACGAGATGGTGCGCAAGGACGGCGGCGACCCCTCGACGATCAAGTACGTCGAGCTCGGCTTCCCCGACATCATCGCCGCGGTGAAGTCCGGTGACGTCGACGCCGGCCAGGTGGTCGAGCCGTTCCTGACCACCGCGCTCGACGCCGGCGACAGCCAGATCGGGTCGAACTACGTCGCCACCGCGAAGAACCTCGCGGTCGCCGAGTACTTCACCTCCTCCGACTACGCGGAGAAGAACCCCGAGGTGGTCACCGAGTTCACCGACGCGATGAACAAGTCGCTCACCTACGCGGCGGCCCATTCCGATGAGGTCCGGTCGGTGCTGTCGTCCTACACCGACATCGACGCGAGCGTGCAGAAGAACCTGATCCTGCCGAACTGGACGACGACGCTGAACACCGACTCGATCCAGACCCTGGCCGACCTGGCGAAGGAGGACGGCCTGATCAGCTCCGTGCCCGACCTCTCCAGTCTGCTGCCATGACGACTGCCTCGCTCGAGGATCGAGGGTCCGGAGCCCGACCCGGCGCGCGCGCCAGGGCCGGGCTCCGGTCCGTGCAGCGGTTCCAGAGCCTGGGGTTGGGGGTGCTCGGCCTGCTCATCGTGGTGGCGCTCGGCGACCTGTTGCCCCGCTCCGGCGTGGTGGACCGGGACGCCTTCCCGCCGGTCACCGAGATGCTGGCCGAGCTGGGACGTCAGCTCGGCCAGGGCGACTTCTGGACCGCGTTCTTCCAGACCCTGCGCGGCTGGGCGGTCGGCCTGCTGATCGCGATGGTCGCCGGCATCGTCCTCGGCATCGTGATCGGGAGCGTCACCTTCCTGCGCCGACTGACCGCCTCCACCATCGAGTTCCTCCGGCCGATCCCGTCGGTGGCGCTGATCCCGGTCGTGGTGATGCTCTACGGCCCGGCCTTCAAGTCCGGCCTGATCATGGTCGTCTACGCCTCGTTCTGGCAGATCCTGGTGCAGATGCTCTACGGCGTGGCCGACGTGGACCCGGTCGTGCGCGACACCGCCCGCTCCTATCGGTTCAGCCGCTGGGCCGTCGTACGGACGGTGGTCTGGCCGACCGCGCTGCCGTACGTGATGACCGGGTTCCGGCTGGCCGCCGCGGTGGCGCTGATCATCGAGGTCACCGCGGAGGTCTTCGTCGGTACGCCGGGCCTGGGCAAGCTGATCGGGACGGCGAACTCCTCGGGGGCGCTCACCAAGATGTACGCGCTGATCATCGTGGTCGGCCTGATCGGGGTGGCGGTCAATCTCGCCGCCCGGGCGATCGAGCGCCGCGCGCTGCGCTGGCACAGCTCGGTGCGCAAGGAGGTCCGATGAGTGTGACGCGAGTGTTGCGCAGCGTGCTGGCCGAGCTCTTCTTCGCGCTGGCCCTGCCGGTCGTGCTGTTGGCCATCTGGTGGATCGCCTCCTCGGGGAGCACCGACCCGCTGTGGCCGTCGCTGAAGGCGATCCTGAAGACCTTCCCGGACACCTGGACCTGGGATCGGATCACCCACGACGTCGTGCCGAGCATGGCGCGGCTGGGCATCGGCTACCTGCTGGCGCTGGTCTGCGGGGTCGCGCTGGGCACCGCGATCGGGCTCTCCCGCGGCCTGCGGGCGCTCACCGAGCCCACCCTGGAGTTCTTCCGGGCCATCCCGCCGCCGCTGCTGGTGCCGGTGGTCGCGCTGTTCATCGGCTACACCGGCTCCACCTCGAAGGTCATCGTGATCATGATCGGCTGCATCTGGCCGATCCTGCTGAACACCATCGAGGGGGTGCGCGGCCTGGACGAGGTGCTCACCGACACCGCCCGCAGCTACCGGATGCGCCCGCAGACCCGGTTGCGACAGATCCTGCGCGGCTCCAGTCCCCAGGTCGCCGCCGGCGCCCGGCAGGCGCTGTCCATCGGCGTCATCGTGATGGTGATCAGCGAGCTGTACGGCGCCAACAGCGGACTCGGCGCCGACATCGTCCAGTTCCAGCGAGCCTTCGCCTACGCCCAGACCTGGACCGGGATCATCGTTCTCGGTCTGATCGGTGTGGTGCTGTCCGTGATCTACCGAATCGTCGAGCACTACGCACTGGCCTGGTATCGCGGCCTGCGTCAGGCCGACCGTGGCGCCTGAGGCGCTTGGGAAGGAACCCATGACCGAGAACTCACCGACCCTGCACAAGGCCGGCTCGCCGGCCGGGCCCTCGGATCGCCCTGGTGGCGAGGTCGCCCTCGACGTACGCGGGCTGAAGAAGATCTACCGCGGCTCCGGCAACGAGGTCGAGGCCATCCGCGACCTCACCTTCGAGGTACGCCGAGGCGAGCTGGTCTGCATCGTCGGGCCCTCGGGAGCCGGCAAGACCACCCTGCTGCGCTGCATCGGCGGGCTGCTGGACCGCACCTCGGGCGAGGTCGTGCTCGACGGGGCCAGCGTCACCGGGCCGCCGCCCGGGATGGCGATCGTGTTCCAGGAGTACGGCCGCAGCCTGTTCCCGTGGATGACCGTCCGGCAGAACGTCGAGCTGCCGCTGAAGGAGAAGCGGGTCGGCAAGGCCGAGCGCACCAGGCTGGTCGACGAGGCGCTCGAGGCGGTCGGACTCACCGAGTCCGCCGCTCAGCACCCCTGGCAGCTCTCCGGTGGGATGCAGCAGCGGGTCGCCATTGCTCGCGCGGTCGCCTATGAGCCGTCCGTGCTGCTCATGGACGAGCCGTTCGCCGCCGTCGACGCTCAGACCCGGGCGGACCTGGAGGACCTGGTTCGCAAGCTGTGGCGCCGGCTCGGTGTCACGGTCCTCTTCGTCACCCACGACATCGACGAGTCGGTCTATCTGGGACAGCGGGTGCTGGTGCTCTCCAACCGGCCCACCGTGATCCTCGAGGACGTCGCCATCGACCTGCCCGACGAGCGCGACCAGCTCGGCACCCGGTCCTCGGCGCGGTTCGGCGAGCTGCGTCACCACGTCTACGAGCTGGTGCAGCAGGCCAAGAAGGGATACCGGCCCGAGACGGACTGACGTCGGTGCCGGTCGGCCCCGGTCCCGTCCCTCCCCGCGACGGGATGGACGGGACCGGGGCGGCGTGAGCCGGGCGGGCCGGAGGGGACGATCAGAGCAGTCCGTTGCGCTCCGGCTCGTCGGCCTCGCTCAGCGCCTCCAGGACGCTGGCGATGTGGTCGCGCACCGCCGCCTCGGCCGCCTCCGGGTCCCGCTTGCAGACCCCCTCGATGATGGCGAGGTGCTGCGGCAGGGACTCCTGGGGCCGGCCGGCGCGGAAGGCCAGCCGGAACTGATGGCGCACGTTGCGCGCGCGCAGCCGGCCGAGCACCTCGGCGGCGACGGGCTGGTCGGCGATCTTGATGACCGTCTCGTGCAGCTGCTGGTTGAGCTGGGAGTAGCCGACGACGTTCCCGTTCTCCACGCACGATCTCATCTGCTCGCCGACCGCCCGGAGCTCGGCGATCTGCTCGTCGGTGATCCTCATCGCCGCCTTCGCGGCGCACAAGCCCTCGACGGCCATCCGGACCTCGGTGATCTGGATCGCCTCGGCGACGCTCACGATGCGCACCCGGGCACCGCGGTTGGCGATGCGCTCGACCAGGCCGGCATGGCTGAGATCGATCAGCGCGGCGCGCACCGAGCCACGGCTGGCGCCCAGCGACTCGGACAGCTCCGACTCGACCAGGCGCTGACCGGGGACCAGGTCGCCGGCCAGGATCGCCGCACGAACCGCTTCGGCCACGTCGCTCTGGGTGACGGGACGACCTGCCTTGGGTGCCACGCTCACTCCTTCGCCGGGCCGGGACATCTGGTCGGAATCCTAGCGAGCACACAGTCTCACCGAGCTTGCGACACTCATGTTCCCACAAGTGACAATCAAATCGTTGACAATTTTGTGCGAAGATCGCTAGGCTCGGCGCGTCCGTCCCGGTCGCTCGCTCGGTCAGCGGCCGGACCCGTCGAGGAAGGATCGCCGGTGAACAGCGCTCGTGAGCAGACCCTGGTCGGCGCTGCTCGCCAAGCGCCGCGGCGTACTGTTTCAAGCCGAGCGCCGGCCCGACCTCGGTCTGTCCGGCAACACCTGCGGTGCGGCCTGCCCCACTCGCGGGTCAGCGACCGGCGCGCCTGAGCGGCCGACGGGGAATCTGGAGGAGCGAAGTGAAGAACCTCATCGTCACCGACGTCCCGCGGCCCGACCCGGCCGATGTCGCGAAACTGCGTGAGTACGGTGTCGCCACCATCCACGAGGCGATGGGCCGGGTCGGCAGTCTCGGCCCCGACATCCGCCCGATCCAGCAGGGCCTGAGCATCGCCGGTCCGGCGGTCACCGCGCTGTGCTGGCCGGGCGACAACCTGATGATCCATGCGGCGGTCGAGCAGTGCGGTGAGGGCGACGTCCTGGTGGTGGGCTCGGCGGCTCCGTCGACCCACGGGATGTTCGGCGAGCTGTTCGCCACCGCGCTCTCCTACCGCGGCGTGCCCGGGGTCATCAGTGACACGGCGGTCCGCGACACCCGGGAGCTGCGGGAGATGGGCTTCGGCGCCTGGTCGCGCTACGTGTCGGCGCAGGGCACGGTGAAGGCCACCGCCGGCCACGTGAACCTGCCGCTGCTCATCGCGGGCCAGCGCATCGCCGCCGGCGACATCGTGGTGGCCGACGACGACGGCGTCGTGGTGGTGCCCCGCGCGAAGATCGGCGAGACCATCGTCGCCTCGCAGGCCAGGCTGGAGAAGGAGGCGGCCACCCGGGCTGCCTTCCAGGAGGGCCAGCTGGGTCTCGACCGCTACGGGTTGCGGCCGCTGCTCGCCGACCTCGGCGTCGAGTACCGCACCCATGCCGAGGCGGAGGCCGCCGGGGAGCTGGCATGACCGCGTCCAGCCGTGCGGCCGGCGTGCGCTGCGCCCTGATGCGCGGCGGTACGTCGAAGGGCGCGCTCTTCCTGGCCGAGGACCTGCCGACCGACCGCACCGAGCGGGATGCGCTGCTGCTGCGCATCATGGGCAGCCCGGATCCACGCCAGATCGACGGCGTCGGTGGCGCCCACCCGCTGACCTCGAAGGTCGGCGTGGTCTCGGTCTCGGCCGACCCCGAGGCCGACGTCGACTATCTCTTCCTCCAGGTGGTCGTGGACGAGCCGGTCGTCTCCGACTCCCAGACCTGCGGCAACATCCTGGCCGCGGCGGGTGCCTTCGCCCTCGAGCGGGGGCTGGTGACCGCGACCGGCGAGACCAGCGACGTCCGGATCCGGCTGGTCAACACCGGTGGCCTGGCCACCCTCCGGCTGCAGACGCCCGACGGCGCGGTGACCTATGACGGCGACGCCGAGGTCTCCGGCGTGCCCGGCACCGCGGCCCCGGTCAGCATCATGGTCGAACCCGGCTCCGCCCCGCTGCTGCCCACCGGGAACCTGGTCGACGAACTCGCCGGAGTGGCCGCGACCTGCATCGACAACGGGATGCCGTCGGTCATCGTCCGCGCCGGTGATCTCGGGGTGAGCGGCACCGAGGACCCGGCCGACCTGGAGGCCGACGACAAGCTGGTCGCCCGGGTGCGCGAGATCCGTGCCGCCGCGGTCGCCGCGATGGGGCTCGATCCCGACCTCGACGCCACCACCGTGCCCAAGATCGTGCTGGTCGCCGAGCCGCACGCGGGCGGCAGCATCTCCACCCGGAGCTTCATCCCGGTCCGGGTGCATCAGGCGGTCGGCGTGCTCGGTGCCGCGAGCATCGCCGCGGCAGCGGTCCTGCCCGGCACCGTCGCCGACGGGCTGGCGGTGCGATCCGCCGGCGACCGCGTCCGGGTCGAGCACCCGACCGGATTCCTCGACGTCGAGATCGCGCCCGGCGACGGGCCGGACCCGGTGATCGCTCGGACCGCCGTCGTACGCACCGCCCGAATGCTCTTCGACGGGATCGTCTATCCCGGCCCCGTTCGCTGACCACCGATCGGCCCGTTCCCGGGCCCGCACCCTGGAGGAGACACACATGCGCGCACCGATGGGCGACATCGCGCACCTCGCTCACGTCGAGCTGCTGACCCCGGAGCTGGACAAGAGCGTCTGGTTCTTCACCCAGATCCTCGGCCTGACCGAGACCGGGCGCGAGGGTGACTCGGTCTATCTGCGCACCTTCGACGACTACGAGCGGACCAGCCTGATCCTGACCGGGCACGAGACCTCGGGGCTGCGCCGGATGGCGCTGCGCGCCTCCTCGCAGGAGGCGCTCGAGGCGAGGGTCAAGGCGGTCCAGGAGTCCGGCAGGCCGGGCAGCTGGACCGACGGGGTGGCCGGCACCGGTCCGACGTACCTGACCAGCGACCCGGACGGCCACGACATCGCGCTCTACTACGAGACCGAGTGGTACGTCGCGCCGGACGAGCTCAAGCCGGGTCTGAAGAACCAGCCGCAGGCCAAGCCCAACCGCGGCATCGGCGTACGCCGGCTCGACCACGTCAACTACCTGGCGCACGACGTCGTGCAGAACACCACCTTCATGGAGGAGGTGCTCGGCGCCCGGCCGACCGAGCAGATCCAGCTGGACACCGGTGAGATCTCCGGACGCTGGACCACCTTCACCCACAAGTCCTACGACGTGGTCTACTCCGCGGACTGGACGGGCTCGTCGGGGCGGCTGCACCACATCGCGTTCGCCCCGGACAGCCGGGACGACATCCTGCGCTGTGCAGACCTGTGCGTGGACAACGGCGTCTTCATCGAGACCGGGCCGCACAAGCACGCCATCCAGCAGACCTTCTTCCTCTACGTCTACGAGCCGGGTGGCAACCGGATCGAGCTGTGCAACCCGCTCACCCGACTGGTGCTCGCGCCCGACTGGCCGGTGGTCACCTGGACCGAGGCCGAGCGCGCCAAGGGTCAGGCCTGGGGCCTGAAGACCATCGAGTCCTTCCACACCCACGGCACCCCGCCGCTGGACTGAGCGCCCTCTCGGCATGTCAGGGGTGCCGGGACGGCGAGGGCTGCAGCGGGGCCGGCAGGTGGCCAGATCGGCAGGACCCGTCGCTTTCTCGTCGTCGTACGGCGTGCGGTAGCATCCTCCGCGCGTGCGGATGTAGCTCAGTTGGTAGAGCGCAACCTTCCCAAGGTTGATGTCGCGAGTTCGAATCTCGTCATCCGCTCCATGAAGAACCCGCTGGTCACCGGCGGGTTCTTCGTTGTATCGGGGATGTGAGCGGTGGTCGCTGCGCGCTCCCGCGACCGGTAGGTTAGCCCCGTGCTCCTGAGTGACAAGGACATCCTCGCCGAGCTCGGGTCCGGGCGGATCGTCATGGACCCGTGGGACGAGTCGATGCTGCAGCCGTCCTCGATCGACGTACGCCTCGATCGCTACTTCCGGGTCTTCGAGAACCACCGGTATCCCGATATCGACCCCGCCAGCGATCAGTCGGACCTGACCCGGCTGGTCGAGCCGGAGGGGGACGACCCGTTCATCCTGCACCCCGGCGAGTTCGTGCTCGGGTCCACCTACGAGCAGGTGACGTTGCCCGACGACGTCGCCGCCCGAGTGGAGGGGAAGTCCTCGCTCGGCCGGCTCGGGCTGCTCACCCACGCCACCGCCGGCTTCGTGGACCCCGGCTTCTCCGGACACGTCACGCTGGAGCTGGCCAGCGTGGCCACCCTGCCGATCAAGCTGTATCCGGGGATGAAGATCGGTCAGTTCTGCTTCTTCCGGCTCTCCTCGCCCAGCCAGCATCCCTATGGCTCGAGCGAGTACGGCTCGCGCTACCAGGGGCAGCGCGGACCGACCCCGTCGCGCTCCTACCAGAGCTTCCACCGCACCAGGATCTGAGCACATGTGGGACAAGGGGTGGGGCCCGACGGGGCCCGCGAGCCGCGTCGAACCACGTCCTGCCGGGTCATCTGGTCCTCACGACCGATTCACAACCGCGACACAGCAGCCGCGGACAACGTGGTCACATGGACATCGGATACGCCACCACCCCAGCCAACACGCTCACCGCGGCCAGCAACGAGTCCTTGACCGCCATCGACTGGACGGCGCTCGCCGGCCATGCGGCACCCGCGGCCAGCGGCTACGTGATCGCCTTCGAGCGACCGGCCTCTCGTCCCGGAGACTATCTGCCGCCCGCCGCGGCCTGAGGGCCGCACGTCCCGCGGCGGCACCCGCCGATGCGGCCAGACAGACGAGGACGCCATGCCGAGGGGTGGACCCCGGGTTGGCACATCATCGATCGCCCTGTAGGTTAGCCTTGCCTAACTGACACGCAGCGACGAGGTTGCATGTCTCTCAATTCGACCTGCCTCGGCCGGGCCAGCCACACCTGGCTGAGGCAGGTCGAAGTCTTTGTTCGAAGTCCTGGTCGGATGGAGCCGCCTGATGCCGTTGATCGCCCGTGTCGCCGCCCGCTCGATCGAGCGGATCTCGCCCTCCTTCGTGCGGGTCGAGTTCGCCGGGCCGGAGCTGGTCGACTTCGGCGTCGACGGCCCCACCTTCGACCAGCGGATCAAGCTGATCCTGCCGCCGGCCTCCGGGGTCCTGCCCGACCTGCGCGGCGACAGCTGGTGGGACGACTACCGGACGATGCCGGAGGACGAGCGCGGCAGCATGCGCACCTACACCATCCGGGAGGTCCGTGGCGAGGGGGCCGAGGTGGGCATCGTGGTCGACTTCGTGCTGCACGCCGGGGTCCACGGGCCGGGCTCGGACTGGGCCGCCGATGCCGGCGTCGGCGATGAGCTGCTGGTCGTCGTACCTCGCAGGGGCGAGCAGTTCGGTGGCATCGAGTGGGCACCCGGGGACGCATCCCGGCTGCTGCTGGTCGGCGACGAGACGGCGGTCCCGGCGGTGGCCTCCATCCTGGGGTCGCTTCCCGCGCACGCGATGGGCACCGCCCTCCTCGAGGTGCCGGTGGCCGAGGACGTCCAGCGGCTGGCCGCTCCGGCCGGTGTGGAGGTGCGCTGGCTGCCGAGGGACGGCGCCGAGGTCGGCACCCGCGCCGTGGCGGCGGTGGCCCAGCTCCTCGGCTATCACGCCGATCGGGCCAGCGACGACGAGGCGACCGCCGACGTGTGGGAGACGCCCACCTACTCCTCCTCCGGAGAGGTGGTCGACGCGGCACCGGCCCAGCGACCGGAGCAGCAGGGCCCGGCCGGCTGGTACGCCTGGATCGCCGGGGAGTCGGCGGTCGTCACGGCGCTGCGCCGGCAACTGGTGAACGAGGTGAAGATGCCGCGACGCCAGGTCGCCTTCATGGGCTATTGGCGGCGAGGCGTGGCGATGGCCTGAGGCCCGCCCGCGGCGGGCGGGTCAGGAGTCGATCGTGTCGGCGAACCTGCGCAGCGAGGCGGCAAGGGTGTGCCGGGCGGTCCGCCTGGGCTTCGGTACGGCGAGGACCCGGCGACTGCGCGCGGCGTCGATGCGTTCGCGCTGCAGCTCTCGGGCGATGGCTTCGTGGATGCTGTCCATGTCGATGTTCCTTTCCGGCCGGGACCGGCCCGGTGTGGGATCTACAGCTCGACGAGTGTGATGTCGCCGCTGACGGTGTGAGCGACCAGTTCGACGTACTCCTGCCCGTCGGTGGGGGCACCGGTGCCGGAGATCTGTGAGCGGATGTCGCCGCTGACGGTGGTGATGTCCGTCCAGATGGGGGTGCCGGCGGGCACGCCGACCCGGATGTCGCCGGAGGCGCACTTGGACTCGACCCGGCCGCGGCGCACCGAGCTGATCTCCAGGTCGCCGGAGCCGGTGGTCAGTCGGACGCCGCCGTCGGCGTCACCGACGACGAGATCTCCGGAGCCGGTCTTGGCGCGGAGCTCCCCGAGGGCCGAGTCCACCCGTACGTCGCCCGAGCCGGTAGAGACGTTGGCACTCGCTCCCAGCGTCCGCATCTGCACGTCGCCCGAGCCGGTCTTGATCTGGACCGGTCCCTCCAGCCGGTCGGCCCGGATGTCTCCGGAGCCGGTGGTGGCCTGGGTCGGGCCGGTGATCACATCCAGGTCGAGCTCGCCCGAGCCGGTCTGGGCCCACACCGCGAGCAGGCTGCCGCGGGTCTCGAGGTCGGCGCTGCCGGTCTTGGCGCGCAGCTGGCTGCCGGTGGGGACCTGGATCGCCACCGCATAGCCGTGCCGGCCCAGGCCGAGGAACGTCCCGCCCTTGGGGCCGATCACCGCGATCTCGTCGCCGTCGGCGGTGACGGTGACCCGGTCGGGTTCCTCGCCGGTCACGGTGACGGTGGTGGTCGTGGTCTCGGTGGCCTCCACCGAGATCTGGCCCTTCTCGAGCTCGGCGTAGACCTTCGCGTGCTCGGGGGTGTCGAAGGTGTAGCGGGTCATGGTGGTGCCTTCCGGTGTGGTGGGTGTGCTGATCCACCGGACCGGCGGTGCCGTCCCGGTCGCCGGTGCGGGTGCTCCGATCAGCCTCGGGGTGTCACTGGTGCGATCTGGGTGTCAGAGCCAGCCGTTCATCCGACGGCCCTTGCCGCGGACCGGGTCGAATCCGGTCATGGCGTCGTTGATGATCCGGGGCAGCGAGGACAGGTCGACGTCGACGTTGATGGCGCCCTCGCGGGTGGCGGCGCGGATGACGTTGACCAGCCAGGTGTTGAGCGAGCTGCCGGTGCGGGCGGCCGCCTCCTCGGCGCGAGCCTTGACGGCCTCGGGGATGCGGAGGGTGATCCGAGCCGTCACGCCCTCGTCCCCGTCGTCCTCCTCGACGGCGGAACTCGAGCTGGTCACCGGCTCGGCCGGGGGCAGGTGGACGCCGAACTCCAGCTCCCGGCCGGAGAGGCGGACGTCGACCGATCCGGTGGGCAGCTCGGCGGTGATCTCGGCGGCGGCCTGCGAGACGGCCTCCATCAGGGCCAGTCGGGTGGCCGGCTCCAGGGCGTAGGAGAGCCGCTCGGTGGCCGCCTTCGCCTCCGGCCCGGCCGCCTCGGCGGCGGCCAGGAGGTCGCCTCGGAGGCTCTCGACGTACGGCGTGATGTCCATGCGCACCATAGTGACATCACGATGATGTCAAGTCAAGCACCATGTGACATCACACTGGTGGCCGCGGATGCCGGCCAGGTGAGTGGCCGACCTTCAGACACGCTCGCGAACCGGTCGCCTGCCACGCCGTCGAGTGGTTAAGTGGGATGGCCGGTCGCCTCCGGCGAAGCTCGGCAGAAAGGTCTCGGCCATGTCAGCTCTCCCCCCACTGGCCACGATCATCTCGGCGAACGCCGTCGACTATCTGATCGTCGTGGTCTACTTCGCATTCGTGCTCGGTATCGGCTGGCTGGCCAGCCGCGGCGTCTCGGACTCGGTGGACTTCTTCCTCTCCGGGCGGTCACTGCCCGGATGGGTCACCGGGCTGGCCTTCGTCTCGGCCAACCTCGGTGCCGTCGAGGTGATGGGCATGTCGGCCAACGGCGCCGAATACGGCGCACCCACCGTCCATTACTTCTGGATCGGGGCGATCCCGGCCATGCTGTTCCTCGGCGTGGTGATGATGCCCTTCTACTACGGCTCGAAGGTTCGCTCGGTGCCGGAGTTCATGCGGCGCCGGTTCGGTACCGGAGCGCACCTGGTCAACGCGCTCTCGTTCGCGGTCGCGCAGCTGCTCATCGCGGGTGTCAACCTCTACCTGCTCGGCGCCATCGTGCATGCGCTGCTCGGCTGGCCGCTGTGGGTGGCGTTGATCGTCGCCGCGGTGATCGTGCTCTCCTACATCACCCTGGGCGGGCTCAAGGCCGCGATCTACAACGAGGTGCTGCAGTTCTTCGTCATCGTCGCCGCACTGCTTCCCCTGACGGTGATCGGTCTGCACCGCGTCGGTGGCTGGGGCGGTCTGAAGGACCGGATCACCGAGCTGGCCGCCGCCAACCCGAGCGTGGTGCCGTCCGCGGACCATCAGCTGCACTCCTGGCCGGGCGTGGACCTGACCGGGTTCTCCTCCGGCTTCCTGTCGGTGATCGGCATCGTCTTCGGGCTCGGCTTCGTGCTCTCCTTCGGCTACTGGACGACCAACTTCGTCGAGGTCCAGCGCGCGATGGCCTCCAGGTCGATCACCGACGCCCGCAACACGCCGATCATCGGCTCGTTCGCGAAGATGTTCGTCCCGTTCATCACCATCCTGCCGGGCATGATCGCCGCGGTCCTCGTGGTCGAGATCGTCAAGGTCAAGACCGGTCATGCGGTGCCGGGCGGATCCTCGGGCGATGGGGTCACCTACAACGACTCGCTCATCTACCTGATGCGCGACCTGCTGCCCAACGGTCTGCTCGGGGTCGGGATCGCGGCACTGCTGGCCTCGTTCATGGCCGGGATGGCGGCCAACATCTCGGCGTTCAACACCGTGGTCTCCTACGACCTGTGGCAGCAGTACGTCGTCAAGGACCGCCCCGATGACTACTACCTGCGCATCGGCCGGATCGCCACCGTGGTGGCGACCGTGGTGGCCATCTTCACCGCCGGCTTCGCGTCCAACTTCAGCAACGTGATGGACTACCTGCAGACGCTCTTCGGCTTCTTCAACGCGCCGCTGTTCGCCACCTTCATCGTCGGCATGTTCTGGAAGCGGATGACCCCGACGGCAGGCTGGGTGGGCCTGGTCTGCGGCACGCTGTCGGCGGTCGTGGTGGCCTTCCTCAGCGAGGACGCCTTCGGCAGCTGGAGCATCGGCGTGCTCAACCTGAGCGGTCAGGGCGCCTCCTTCGTCGCCGCCGGGGCCGCGTTCGTGGTCGACGTGGTCGTCTCGGTGCTGGTCTCGCTGGGGACGACACCCAAGCCGGCCGCCGAGCTCAAGGGGCTCGTCTATTCCGAGACGCCGAGAAGCGATCTGGTCGACGCCGACGCGCACTCCTATCCGTGGTATCGCCGACCGGTCCCGTTGGCCGGGGTCGCGCTGGTGATCGTCATCATCTTGAACGCGCTGGTCTAGGGAGGACCCGATGAGCGAGAAGAAGACCGCCGGCCTGTTCGACATCCGTACCGTGATCGGCTCCCTGCTGGGCGTCTACGGCGTGATCCTGTTCCTGACCTGGGTGTTCGGCGGAGGCGGAGCCGCCGGCACCAACCCGGACGACAACCTGTGGGTGGGCATCATCCTGTTCGGGGTCGGGTTGGTCTTCGTCGGCTGGGCGCGGCTGCGCCCGATCGTGGTCGAGGAGTCGTCGAAGAAGGAGTGAGCGTGCCGGGCCGTCGGCTCGGGCCGCATGGGCTCGGGCCGACGGGTCGCCCCGGGCCCATGCGGTGAACCCGGCTCAGAGGTCGAAGAGCGAGTCCGCCGCGTTGATGTCCACGTCGGTGCGCGGCGTATGAGCCTCGCCCGAGGCGGTGGGCTCCGGCGTGGCGACCGGCGCGGGCGGTGCGGTGTCGTCCTCCTCGCCGGGGTCGACGGCCTCGGTCGCGGCTTCCGTCGCGACCTCGTCCGGGTCCGCCGGGTCCGCCGAAGTCGGCTCGGCCACCGGTGCCTCGGCTGCCTCGGCTGCCTCGACCGGCTCGACCGGCTCGACCGGGTGGGCGGTGACCGTGCTGTCGGGGGCCGCGATGTCGAACAGCGACCCGACCGAGGCGATGTCGACATCGGTGCGGACCACCGGTGCGGCACCGGAGTCCACGGCCGGTGCCGGTGCCGTGGTCGTGGACGGGTCTGAGGGCTCCGGCGACTCCGGGGCAGCGGTCTCGGTGGCGTCGGCGGTCTCGGTGGCGGTCTCGTCGGCGGTCTCGGTGGCTGCCTCCGTCGCGGCAGGCGCAGTCGTGGGGGGCTCGGTCGGCTGCACGGGGGCCGCCGGCTCCGGCGGTGCCTGGATGTCGAACAGCGAGCCGACCGAACCGAGGTCCACCTCGCTGGGCACCGGCTCGGGCACCGGCTCGGGTGCCGCTGGGGTCGTTGATTCCGTCGCCGGCTCGGGCACCGACGGGGGTGCCGGTTCCGGGGCCGACTCGGGTGCCGGCTCGGCGGGGATGTCGAAGAGCGACCCACCGGCCCCGAGGTCGACCGTCGGCGCCGCCGCCTGCGGTGGTGCGGGTGGAGCGGACGGCTCCTGGACCGGCACGTCGAAGAGCGATCCGGTCAGATCGACCGGTGTCTGCGCGGTCTCCTGTTCGCCGGCCGCGTCCTGGGCAGGCGGTGCCGGCTCCGCGGGCTCGTCGGCCTGGACGTCGAAGAGCGAGCCCCCGGCACCGAGATCGATGCGCGGCCGGTCGGCCGTCTCGTCGGCCGGCTGCGCGGGCTCGGGCGGCTCGGACGGCTCGGACGGGGTGTCGAAGAGCGACCCGCCGACGTCGAAGAGCGACCCGGCTCCTCCACTCGGTGCCTCCTCGCTCGGCGCGGGAGTGTCGAACAGGGATCCGCCGGTCGCTTCCGCCGGCGCCGGGGTGTCGAACAGCGAGGAGGCGTCGGCCGGTGTCTCGGTGGCGGGGGTGTCGAAGAGCGACGAACCGCCCGTCCCGGTCTCGGCCGGCGCAACGGTCTCGGCCGGCGCGGTGGGAGCGGCCGAAGCGGCGGGTTCGGCCGGGGTGCTCGGCGCGGGGGTGGTCGTCGTACCCGCCCCGGGGGCCAGCTTGGTGGCCTGCTCGCCCTTGACCGAGGCGAGCAGCATCTGTGCCACGTCGAGGACCTCGACCTCCTCGCGGGCGGTGCCGGAGGCCTGGGCGGCGGTCAGCCCGTCCGAGAGCATCACCCGGCAGAACGGGCAGCCCACGGCGATCTGGTCCGCGCCGGTGGCCACCGCCTCGTCGGTGCGGTTGCGGTTGATCCGCGAGCCGAGGTTCTCCTCCATCCACATCCGGGCACCACCCGCACCGCAGCAGAAGGACCGCTCGGAGTTGCGCGGCATCTCCTTGTACTCCGCGCCGGGCAGCACCTGCAGCAGCTCCCGCGGTGGGGTGTAGACGCCGTTGTGCCGGCCGAGGTAGCACGGGTCGTGGTAGGTGATGGAGCGCTGGTGCGCACCCGAGCCGGACGCCACCGGAGTGAGCCTGCCCTCGCGGACGAGCCGGTTCAGCAGCTGGGTGTGGTGCACCACCTCGAGCTCGATGCCGAACTCCTTGTACTCGTTCTTCAAGGTGTTGAAGCAGTGGGCACAGGTGGTGACGGCCTTCTTGACCTTGAACTCCTTGAACGTCTCCACGTTCGCGTTCGCCAGGCCCTGGAAGACGAACTCGTTGCCGGCGCGACGGGCGGAGTCGCCGGTGCAGGTCTCGCCGTTCCCGAGCACGCCGAAGGAGACGCCTGCCAGGTCGAGCAACTCGGCCACGGCGCGGGTGGTCTTCTTCGCACGGTCCTCGTAGGCACCGGCGCAGCCGACCCAGAACAGCCAGTCGACCTCGTCGAGGGACTCGATGTCCTCGCCGACGACCTTGACCTCGAACGGCAGGTCCTTGGCCCAGTCCATCCGCTGGCGCGAGGACATGTTCCACGGGTTGCCGTTGTTCTCCAGGCCGCGGAAGAGCCCGTTGAGCTCGGCCGGGAAGTTCGACTCCACCAGCACCTGGTAGCGGCGCATGTCCATGATGTGGTCGACGTGCTCGATGTCGACCGGGCACTGCTGGACGCAGGCGCCGCACGAGGTGCACGACCACAGCACGTCGGAGTCGATGACGAAGTCGGCGCCCTCGGGGTTGTAGAACCAGTCGGTCACCTCGGGGCCGGCGCCGACGGCGGCATCCGCCTCCGACGTGCCGATCAGTGCCTTGGCGGCGGGGGTGCCGGCCTCCGGCTCGCCGTCACCGGCCAGGTACGGCGCGGCGGCGTACGCGTGCTCGCGCAGCCCCATCACCAGCAGCTTCGGCGAGAGCGGCTTCTCGGTGTTCCAGGCCGGGCATTGGGACTGGCAGCGGCCACACTCGGTGCAGGTGGTGAAGTCCAGGATGCCCTTCCAGGAGAAGTCCTGGATGGTGCCGACGCCGAGGGTGGCGTCCTCGTCGAGATCGTCGATGTCATCGAGCGCGACCGCCTTGCCCGCCGAGGTCAGCGGCTTGATCGCACCGAGCGCCGTACGTCCGTCGGCCTCCCGCTTGAACCAGATGTTGAACCAGGCGGTGAAGCGGTGCCAGGCGACGCCCATGGTCAGGTTGAGCGCGATCACGTCGAGCCAGACCAGTGCCGAGGCGACCTTGACGAGAGCGATCACGATGATGGCCGACTTCAGCGCGTGCTCGGAGTCGCCGTACAGGCCGCCGAAGAGGTGCGCGACCGGGTAGTGGAAGTTGGTCGCCTTGTCGGGGTCGGCGTGACCTTCCAGGGCATGCAACCTCTCGTACTTCTGCTCGGCGCCGCGGATGAACAGGATCGCGACGCCCTCCAGCAGCGCCATGAACTCCACGAAGTAGGCCTGCCAGAAGGTGGACCCGAAGAACCGGCTGCCGCGCCCGAGCTGCGCCGGCTTGTGCCGCTGCCGATAGACGATCAGATAGACGATGCCGATCGTGGAGAGGACGCCGATGCCCTCCTGGACCCACTCGAAGACGAACCAGTGACCGATGATCGGCAGCTGCCACTTGGGGTCGAAGAGCTGCACGAACCCGGTCGCCACGGCGCTGGAGAGGATCAGGAAGCCGAAGTAGACGAACCAATGCATCACCCCGACCCAGCGCCACTGGAACATCCGGGTGTGGCCGAAGGTCTCCTTGAGCATGGTGACCGTGCGCCGACCGGGGTGGTCGCTGCGGGAGACGGGTGACCCGATCCGGAGGACGCCGACCATGCCCAGCACCGCCCGGGCCACCAGGTAGACGGTCACCACGGTCAGTACGAGCGCGACCACTATCGCGATCGTTTGCACCATTATGAGCAGAGCTCCTCGAGTCGTCCTCGGCCACGGCGGGTACACGTGCCCCAGCGTCGGACTCTAGTGAGGCGTTCCGACCCCGTGCACCCGGCGTGGCAGTGAGATATGTCCTACTGGCGGGTAACTTTACTCCCCCAGCGGATGCTCGTCGCCGACCGGGATCATGCCGACCGCCGCCAGCGGGAAGAGCGCGGCGAGGGCGAACGCCCAGGAGTAGCCGATCTGGCCGACCAGGAGGCCGCCGATCGGCGGCACCAGGCTGCTGGCCAGGAACTGCGCGGTGTTCTGCAGGCCGAGCGCCCGCCCCGACCAGAACGGTCCGGCCCGCTCGGCCACGGCGGTGAACGCCAGCCCGTTGTCCGCCACCGTCAGCACCGTGGCGATCACCACCAGGGGTACGGCGACGAACCAGCCCGCGCCGGCGGTGAGCCCGAGCAGCAGCATGGTGCCGGCGGCGGACCAGGCGACCAGTCGCAACGGCCGCAGCCGGCTGTGCATCAGGTCGGAGAGCTGCCCGGCCGCGATCCGGCCCAGGGCACCCATGATCTGGGCGACGAGCACGAGTACGCCGGCCGCGCCGGCGGACCAGCCGCGGTCCTGCATCAGCCAGACCAGCGCGAAGGTCCACACCACGAACTGCGGCACCACCAGCAGCACCGAGACGCCGTGGATCCGGGCGAGGTAGCGGTCGGCCCGGTAGGGGTTGGGGGAGACCACGCTCTTCCGGTCGGGTCGCGGAGGATCGATCACCACCACCGCGACCACGACCGCGGCGAGTGCGCAGGCGATGGTCGAGACCCACATCGCGGCATGCACACCGTGCCGGGCGGCGACCACCGAGACCGTCACGGCGGCGATGCCCACGCCGGCCGGTTGTGCCATCTGCCGGATGCCCATCGCCAGCCCACGGCGCTGCGGCGGGAACCAGCCGACCACCACCCGGCCGCTGGCGGCGTTCGTGCTGGCGGCGGTCGCGCCGCCGAACAGGAGCAGGACGCCGAGCAGCACCAGCCCGGAGGTCAGCGCGGCGATCAACCCGACCAGCGCGGTGCCTGCCAGACCGGTCAGCAACACCATCCGCTCGCCACGGTGGTCGGTGAACCAGCCCCAGCCCACCAGGGTGAGCATCACTCCGACCGTGGGCGCGGCGGCGATCAGACCGGCCTCCGCCAGGCTGAGCCCCTCCTGGTGCAGCGTCGGGATCAGGTAGGCCGCGCCGTGCATCATGATCGCGGCGGCCGCCTGGGCCAGGGTGCTGGCGCCCAGCATGGTCCAGCGACGGGCCGCGCCGATGGTGATGGGGTCGGCGAGGGCTGTCACCGGCTCACGGTAAAGGCCCCGGAAGGACGAACCCCGCCGGATCTCATGATCCGGCGGGGTCCGAGGGCGTGCGTGCGCCGAGCGTGTTCAGCCGGCGTGGTCAGCCGGCGTGGTGCACGGCGAAGCGAGCGCGGCCGAGGTTGACGACGGTCTTGGTCTGATCGGTCGCGTCGAGCAGGGTGAGGCGCAGCGCGGCGACCTCGATCGTCGTCTTGGACCTCTTGAGCACCACATTGGTCTGGATCTTGGCCAGTCCGGAGATGTCGACCTTGTTCAGGATCGTGCGCAGCTGCGCGGCGGTGATCGACTTGCCGGCGGCGGTGATCGAGGCGAAGGTGGTGCCCTTGGTGCTGACCTGGTAGCCCTTGCCCTTGCGCCAGCTGCCGTTGGCCTGGCCACGAAGGCCCTTGATCACGATCTGGTCGTCACCGAGCGTGACGTTGGCGACCCGCGCGAAGGTGTAGCCGCTGGCCTTCTTCGCGTTCTGCGAGGCGCGCTCGCCGCTGGTCAGGCCGGAGACGCTGACCACGCCGCTGAGCGGGTTGGTGGTCGGCAGCGCGGCGACGCTCTTGGTGGCCAGCTTGCCGCCGGTGCCCAGGCAGGGCATCTTGGTCAGCGGCGTCTGGCCGAGGCTCACCGCCCCGCCCAGCACGGAGGCGTCGGCGGCGTCGGCGTACCCGCCGAAGACGGCCGACTTCGCCCGGTCGTAGATCGCGGCGCGGCTGTGCCCGACGCTGATGGTGGTCGAGGTCGACGGCACCTTGATGGTCAGGCCGACGGCGGTGGCGATCGCGTGGTGCTTGGTCACCGCCTTGGTCTGCCCGCCGACGGTGATCGTCGCCAGCGAGCCGATCGACAGGGTCTTCCCGACGCCGGGGAGCTTGAGGTCGTGCTCGATCCCGAGCGGGTCGGTGAAGGCGAGGGTCGCCACGTTGACGGTGGCCGTGGCGTGGAAGCCGCTGCCGTTGTGGTAGGCCCTGGACTGGGAGTGGATCCCCTTGATCGACAGCTTCCCGAGCGCGCTCTGGGAGAGCACGATGCTGGCGACGTTCTGGGTCGAGTTGGAGGCGACCGTCTTGCCGCTCTTCGCGGTCCAGGTGTGGCTGGTGACCGCGCCGACCTTGCCGAGGCCGGTGAGAGTGACACCGGCCGCGTTGTTCGTCTTGGTCTTGCCGGTCTGCCGGGTGCAGCCGGTGGTCTCGTAGGCGAGGTCTCCCGAGTTCACCGGGATGTCGCCGCCGGTGACCCGGCTGCCGAAGGCGCTGGCGAACATCCCGAAGCTGGTGGTCTTGGACGTTGCGGCCTGGGCGTCGGAGGGAGTCGAGGCGAGGGTGAGGCTCAGGGCCGCGACCGCGGTCGCGGCCGCGAAAGTGCGCAAGGGAGGCATAGGTCTACTCCAGGTTTGTTGGTGGCGGGGTCCCCATAAACCCATCCACGGGGGATCGGACACAGCGAACTCGGTCAGGCCGAGCTCCTTGTGTCGGAGGCCTTGCGGGCAGGGTTGCCCCCCGAGGATGAACCGATTCCACGAAGCCGTGCGACACAGTCAGTCAACGACAATATTGGGTAATTGTGACGCCGCATTCGTAGTCAATTCGGACCATTTCGACCTAGTCCGGACCATGCCCCGAATAGCCGGCAGGGAGTGTCGGCGTCGTCGCCGGCCGCTCGCCCGGGAGTCGCATGACGGCGTGGGGCGAGTCGATTGCGCTCCGGGGGCCGGGCCGGATTGGATGTGCGGATGACCGCGACTCCAGACACCGACTCGTCCGCCATCGATCCCCGTCTCCCGATCACCGTCGACGTCGGACCGCTCAGCGCCGAGCAGGTCGTGGCCGTGGCTCGCCACGGCGCCGCGGTGCGGCTCGGCGACGCCGCGCTGGAAGCGATCGATCGGGCCCGCACGGTGGTGGAGGGGCTGGCCTCGGCGCCCACCCCCGCCTACGGCATCTCGACCGGGTTCGGTGCGTTGGCCACCCGGCACATCCCGGTCGACCTGCGCACCCAGCTGCAGCGCTCACTGGTGCGCTCGCATGCCGCCGGCTCCGGGCCGGAGGTCGAGCGCGAGGTGGTGCGCGGGCTGATGCTGCTGCGGCTCTCGACGCTGGCGACCGGCCACACCGGCGTACGGCGGGAGACGGCTGAGCTCCTGGCCGGGCTGCTGTCGCACCAGATCACGCCGGTGGTGCGTGAGTTCGGCTCGCTGGGCTGCTCGGGTGACCTGGCGCCGCTGGCGCACTGTGCGCTGGCGCTCCTGGGCGAGGGCGAGGTGCGCGACGCGTCCGGGACGTTGATGCCCGCCGCGGACGCCCTGGCCGCCGTCGGCCTGCGGCCGGTCGAGCTCGCCGAGAAGGAGGGACTGGCCCTGATCAACGGCACCGACGGCATGCTCGGCATGCTGGTGCTCGCCGTCGACGACCTGCGCCGGCTGCTGCGCACGCTCGATGTCGCGGCGGCGATGTCGGTCGAGGGCCAGCTCGCCACCGACCGGGTCTTCGCGGCCGAGCTGCAGGCGCTGCGGCCGCATCCCGGCCAGGCCGACTCGGCCGCCAACCTGGTCGCGCTGCTCGCCGACTCCGGAGTGGTGGCCTCACACCGGGGCCCGGACTGCAACCGGGTCCAGGACGCCTACTCCCTGCGCTGCAGTCCGCAGGTGCACGGTGCGGCGCGGGACACCGTCGAGTACGCCGCCAGCGTGGCGGCGCGCGAGCTGGCCAGCGCGGTCGACAACCCGGTGGTGCTCGCCGAGGAGGGCCGGGTGGAGTCGAACGGGAACTTCCACGGTGCCCCGGTGGCCTACGTCCTGGACTTCCTGGCCATCGTCGCCGCCGATGCGGCCTCGATCTGTGAGCGTCGCACCGACCGGTTCCTCGACGTCGCTCGCAATCACGGGCTGCCGGCCTTCCTCGCCCACGACCCGGGGGTCGACTCCGGCCACATGATCGCGCAGTACACCCAGGCCGCCATCGTCTCCGAGCTCAAGCGGCTGGCGGCTCCGGCGTCGGTGGACTCGATCCCGTCCAGCGCGATGCAGGAGGACCACGTCTCGATGGGCTGGTCGGCCGCCCGCAAGCTGCGCCGGTCCATCGACGGCCTGACCAGGGTGGTCGCCATCGAGGTGCTCACCGCGGCCCGGGCGCTCGACCTGCGTGCTCCGCTGGTGCCCTCGCCGGCGACCGGCGCGGTGATCGCGCTGCTCCGGGGCGCCGGGGCGCCGGCCCCCGGACCGGACCGCTTCCTCGCTCCGGAGATCGAGGTGGTCGTCGACCTGGTCGCCTCCGGCGCGGTGCTGGCGGCGGCCGAGGAGGTGGTCGGGCGGCTCCGCTGACATCGGGTGGTCTCCTCGCTCGCCGACGTGGCCCGGTCGGGTCCCTTCGTCGGGGGACGGGTCGCCTCGCCGGAGGAGTCAGCGCCTACGCCCCGCGCCGCCTGAGCCCGGATCCGCGAGCTCCGTGGCTCGCGGCCGGCCGCGCAGGCTGCGGTCGGTGATCGCGAGGACCAGGACGAGCGCTGCCGCGGCCGCGATCAGCGCGCCGAGCAGGTGCATGTTGGCGTCGGTCGGGGCGTCGCCGAAGGTGGCGCCGAGGACGCCGGAGGAGGCGATCGCGCCGAGGTAGACGAAGGTGCGCGAGAGGCCGGACGCGGTGCCGATCTGCGACGCCGGCGCCTGTCGGTAGAGCACCTGCTGGTTCGAGACGCTCGCCAGGCCCTGGGCCACGCCGAAGAGCGCCGCGATGAGCACCAGGTAGCCGATCGGGCTGCTCGAGTGCAGGCCGAGCATCAGCAGGCCGCCGAGGATCGGTGTGCAGGCAGCGATCAGGATCGGCGCTCGCACTCGCGTGCTGCGCGCGATCGCGATCGACATCAGGCCCGCCAGGCCCGCGGTCGGCAGTTGGAGCAGTCCGGCCGCGCCGCTGGAGAAGCCGGCGTCGTCCTGCACCCACTGGCTGTAGCCGTAGGTCATCGCGTAGAAGCCGAGATAGAGCAGGAACATCCGCAGGTAGGTGCGGGTCAGCGGTTGGTTGGCGGCGAGCATCCGCAGGTCGAGGAACGGCTCGGTGCGCCGTAGCTCCCACCAGCACAGCACGGCCAGGGCGAGCGCGCTCAGCGCCAGCAGCCACCAGTGCGGCGTGCTCAGGTCGAGGATGAAGACCAGCAGGGTGCCGATCGTGGCGGCGAACACGACGATGCCGACCGGATCGAGCGCTCGAAGGGAGGTCGGCTCCCGGCGCCGTACCTCCGGGACCCAGCACCAGGTCATCGCGAAGGCGGCGAGTGCGAGCGGCACGTTGACCGCGAAGATCGCGCGCCAGCCGGCGACGTCGATCAGCACGCCGCCCAGCACCGGGCCGATCGCGGCACTGGTGAGGGTGGAGATCGAGATCCCGGAGAGCACCGCAGGGGGAGTCGGCACGCCGGTGTGCTCGGCGCGGGCCCGGATCATCGACATCACCGAGGGGTACGCCGCCGAGGTGCCCAGGCCGATCAGGACGCGAGCGAGGATCACGGCGCCGAAGCCCGGCAGCACCAGCGGCAGGAGACCGGCGACGGCGACCACGACCAGCCCGGCCAGGTAGACCCGTCGGGGGCCGAGCAGGTCACCGACCCGGCCCAGGGTCGGCTGCGCGACCGCGCTGGTGAGGTACAGGCCGGCGACCAGCCAGACCACCGTGCTGCTCGGTACGCCGAGATCGTGGCTGATCGGCACCAGCGCCACCGAGATCATGGTGGTGTTGATCGGGTTGAGCAGCGGTCCCAGCAGCAGCGGCGCCAGGAAGCGTGGACCGTAGGCGGCCCGGGCGGCGTTCGTCGTCGGCGCGCTCACGCCGAGGTCGCCGCCAGCGCGGCGAGCACCTCGGCGGTGGTGCCGGTCTCGCCGCGCTTGGGGAAGATCCGGCTGACGGTGTGCTCGTGGTCCATGGCGTCGGTGTCGGTCATCGCATCCACCGCCAGGGTGACGTGGAAGCCGAGCTCGTAGGCCTGGTTCGCGGTCGCCGCCACTCCGTTGCTGGTGGCGATGCCGGTGAGCACGACCTGGGTCACCCCGTGGTCGCGCAGGAACCCCTCGAGGTCGGTGCCGGTGAACGCACCCGGGGTGGACTTGACGACCAGCTTGTCGCCCGCGCCGGCGAGCTCGGGCACCGGGGTGACCGTGTCGGCGGGCAGTCGTCGGGGCTCGCCGGTGGGGTTGTGGTCGGTGCGTACGCCGGGCGCTCCGTCGACGGTGACCAGGACGACCGGCAGCCCACGGGCTCGGAACGCGTCGGCCAGCTCCGCGGAGCGACGTACGACGTCCGCGCCGGTGTGCGGGACGCGGTCGCCGGCGACGACGCCGGTCTGCAGGTCGATCACGACCAGGGCGGAACGGGGGTCGAGGGTGGTGACGGGCACGAGGTCTCCTTGCGGTGTCGGTGTCGGTGCCGGCGCCGGGTGGCCGGGTGGTCGGGTGGTCGGGTCAGGGAGCGTCGAGGAGCCGGGTGAGCAGTGGGATCGCGTCGATCAGCCGGCGCTGCTCGGCCGGGGAGAGGCTGCCCAGCCGGTCGACCAGCCAGTCCTCGCGGCCCGCGCGGCTGGCGGCCACGACCTCCTCGGCGCGGTCGGTGGCCTCCGCGATCCGCTGGCGGCCATCGGCGGCGTCCTGGGTCACCCTCACCAGGCCGGCCTCGACCAGTGCCGCGACCGTCGCGCCGACGGACTGGGACCGGACCCCGATCCGCCCGGCCAGGGCCGTGATCGTCTGCGGGCCATCGCGGAACAGCTGGCCGAGCGCCTCACTCTGGCTCGGGGTCAGCCCCAGGCTGCCGCCGTGGAATCGAAGGGCTCGCCTGAGGCGACCGATGGTGATGCGCAACTCGGCGGCCGCCGCTGCCAGCTCGGCGTCGCCGGGTCCGGCAGGTACATCGGGCTCATGGGGCTCATCGGGCTCATCGGCACTCACGTGGGGAACGCTAGCTCTTACGAAGGTTAACTTCAAAGTTTTCCTTCGCTGGTCCGGGAGCCTCGGCAACCCGGATGTTTCCTCGCCCGGCCGGAGCGGGGGAGACTCGGTGCATGACCTCTCCGACCCGCCGCCGCGTCGTCCTGACCGGGATCAGCTCCCGTGCCTGGGAGCACCCGGCCGATCGCGGAGCGCTGGTGGCGCTGCGCAAGCTCCGCGGCTTCGACACGGTGCTCAAGGCGGTCAACGGGATGGTCAGTGAGCGAGCCACCCGGCTCCTGCTGCTCGGCAACGCCGTTCGGGTGGACGAGCGGCAGTTCCCGCAGATCCACCGTCTCCTGGCCGAGGTCGGCCAGGTGCTGGACGCCGCCGAGCTCCCCGAGCTGTACGTCGTCGCCGACCCGACCCTGAACGCGATGACGGTCGGCATGGAGCGGCCGGTGATCGTGCTCAACTCCGCGCTCGTGGACCTGTGCGACGAGGAGGAGCTCCGGTTCGTGGTCGCCCACGAGCTCGGGCACGCGCTGAGCGGACACGCGGTCTATCGAACCCTGCTGCTGCGGCTGCTGCAGCTCAGCGGGATACTGGCCGCCATCCCGCTCGGGGCGGTCGGCATCCGGGTCATCATCGCCGCGCTGATGGAATGGTCGCGCAAGTCCGAGCTCTCCGCCGATCGGGCCGGCCTGCTGGCCACCCAGGACCCGGCGGTGGCGCTCCGGGTGCAGATGAAGCTGGCCGGTGGCGGTCATCTCACCGACCTCGACCCGGCCTCCTTCCTGGCGCAGGGGCAGGAGTACGCCGAGGGCGGCGACCTGCGGGACTCGGTCCTCAAGCTGATGCTGATCGAGCAGCAGAGCCACCCGTTCGCGGTGGTCCGCGCCGCCGAGACCCGTCGCTGGGTCGACTCCGGTGGCTACACCGAGATCCTCGGCGGCACCTACCCGCGCCGCGCCGACGACGCCGCGGCGACGCTCGGCGAGGCGGCCCGACAGGCCGCCGACAGCTACACCGAGTCCTTCCGCCGCGCCGGCGACGCGCTGACCAGGCTGGTGCACGACCTCGGCGGGGTGGTCGGCGCGGCCAAGGGCTGGTTGGAGGAGCGGTTCGGTCGGGGTCGGGGATGAGAGGGTGCTCGAGACGCCCGTGGCCTGCTACGCGCCGGCCGGGACTTCTCCCAGGTTCCAAGAGATCCGCGAACGCAGGCGACTCAGCTCCGCGCGTCCCACAGCGGCGAAGCGAGCTCCAGGCAGACCGTCTCGGCCGCCCGGTCGCACGCGGCCGAGAGCGGGGCCATGCTGAAGTAGCCATGACCCAACGTCGGGAAGATGCGCAACCGCGTCGGCGTCCCGGCGGCGCGCAACCGGTACTCGAAGGTCAGGATGTCCTCGTAGAGGAAGTCCAGCGCCCCCACCCCGATCACCGTGGGCGGCAGCCCGGACAGGTCGCCGAGCACCGGTGAGACCAGCGGATCGTGGCGGAGCTCGTCCCGGCCGCCCAGGAGCGTCAGCGGGAGGCCTTGGACGGCCGGCGAGCGGAAGTCGGTGCCGGGGTAGTTCACCAGCAGCGCCGCGATCTCGATCCCTGCGTCGCGGCAGACCAGTGCCGCGGAGAGGACCAGGTGGCCGCCGGCACTGTCGCCGGCGAGCACCAGCCGGCTGCAGCCCAGCTCCTCGAGATGCTCCCGGCACCACCGGACGGCGGTCATCACGTCCTCCAGCGGTGCCGGGAACGGGTGCTCGGGCGCACGCCGATAGTCGACCTGGACGGTGACGGCGGGAAGGGCGGCCGCGATCCGACCGGTCTGGGCCTGGTGGGTGTCGAGATCGCCCATCACCCACCCGCCGCCGTGCACGTAGAGCAGGGCGACATCGGTCGGTCGCGACGGCCGCTGGATCCGTAGCCCGATCGGGTGCTCGACGGTCTCGATGAGGAGGTCCTCCACCTCGGCCACCGGCGAGGACGACGTCGGCTGCACCCGTGCCATGAACTCACGCAATCGCGCTCGCGCCAGGACGACGGCGCTCAGGCGGGCGCCGAGCGCGGGCTCGGCCGCGGCGAGCAGAGCCAGGTGGGCGCCCGCGGACTCTCCCCACAACGCGACCCGGCTGCCGTCGAGGCCGAGCCGCTCGGCGTGCTCGATCAACCACTCCACCGCGGCGATGACGTCCTCGACCGCGCTCGGGAACGGTGCCTCGGCGAGGAGTCGGTAGTCGATGCGGGCGACCGCGAACCCGGCCACCAGGGTGCGTTCGAGCAGGTGAGCCTTCTCGATCCCCACCGGGAAGCGCCGCCGCGAGCCGGCGACCCAGCCGCCGCCGTGCACCCAGACGATCAGCGGCGCCGTGGTGCCCGAGGCGTGGGGTCGAGGGACGTGCAGGTCGAGGAAGAGCGGCCGGTGGCCGTCGGAGACTCGATAGCACCGCGACTCGTGCACCAGTTCGTCCGCGCGACCTCGCCGCGGCTCCGGAGCCGGGAAGGCATCGGTGCCGGCGGTCAGGGGACGGGAGACCGCGTCGCTCGTCATGCCAACCGCTCCGCGGTCGAGATCCCCGAGACCGTCCGCGCCGGGGAGCGCGGTGAGCGTGGCCTGCCGAGCTCCTCCAGTGGGGCGTCGACGGTCTCCCGCATGAACCGCGAGGCGACGGTGGCGATCGCCGAGCACAGGCAGGTGAACGCCGCCACCGGGATCCACGCCTCCAGGTCGGGCCCGGCCAGCCAGGCGGCGATGGTCGGCGCGAAGCCGCCCAGGGCGAAGCCGAACTGGGTGCCGATGGCCATCCCGGACAGGCGGACCCTGGTCTCGAACTGCTCGGCGAACATCGCCATCCCGGATCCGCCGTACGCGGAGTAGAACAGGTTGAGGAGGAAGGTCGCGGCCCCGAAGAGGACCAGGTCGTTCTGCGAGAGGGCGTAGATGTAGGGCCAGATCATCGTGGCCGAGCCCAGTGCACCGATGAGGAAGATCGGCTTGCGGCCGAACCGGTCGGCGGCCATCGCCCAGGTCGGGATCGCCACCAGGGCCAGTACGTTCCCGCCGATGAGGAACCACAAGATGGTGTTGCGCTCGATGCCGATCGTCTCGGTCCCGTAGGTCAGCGCGTAGAGGCTGACGATGGTGCTGGTCACCGAGACCAGGCAGGACAAGAAGACCTTGAGGACGTCCCAGACGTAGTAGCGGCCGACGATGACCAGCGGGGCGTCCCCGGCCTCCGCGGCCGGCGTCGCGGACTGCGCGGGCTGCGCGGACACGGCCGGCCCATTCGCGGCCGGCCGCACGCCTCGGGCCTCCTCGACGAACGCGGGGGTCTCGTGGAGCGAGCGCCGGATCCACCAGGCGACCGCCATCACCACGGCGCTGAGCCAGAAGGGGATCCGCCAGCCCCAGGACTGCAGCTGGTCGTCGGGCAGCGAGCTGATCGGCAGGAAGACCGCGGTGGCCAGGATGAACCCGAACTGGGTCCCGCCCAAGGTGAAGCTGGAGAAGAACGCACGGCGCCGCTGCGGTGCGTGCTCCAGCGTCATCGAGCTGGCGCTGGACTGCTCGCCGGCGACCGCGAAGCCCTGCAGCATCCGCAGCAGCACCAGCAGGATGGGCGCGATCGGTCCCACCGCCGCGTAGCTGGGCAGGCAGCCCACCAGGAAGGTCGCCATCCCGATCCCGAAGATCGTCAGGATCATCACGAGCTTGCGGCCGTAGGTGTCGCCGAGGTGGCCGAGAACGAAGGAGCCCAGCGGGCGGACGACGTACGCGACGCCGAAGGTCGCCAGCGAGGCGAGCGTCGATCCCCACGAGCCGAGGCCGGAGAAGAAGACGTCGCCGAAGATCAGGCTCGCGGCGGTGCCGTAGATGAAGAAGTCGTAGTACTCCAGCGCACTGCCGATCCAGGCAGAGATCGCGGCTCGCTTCGGGGTTCGCGAGAGGGCTCGCGAAGCGGTGGCGGTGGACATGGCGTTTCCTCTTCGGTGGTGGCGCCGCGGCTGCGGCGATCATCGGTCGGGGGAGGTGGCGTGGCAAGGGCGGGGCCGAGACCGTTGCGTGGTGCCGGTCTCGGTCGTGCACTCAGCCGGCGAGCTCGCGCAGGTGGGTGAGCATGCGAGCGGCGTCCGGCTCGATGCCGGTGATGAGCCGGAAGGCGTCGACGGCCTGGTAGACCGCCATGTGACCGCCGTGGAGGGTGCGGCACCCGGCGGCCCGGGCCGCCCCGAGCAGGGCGGTGTCGAGCGGCCGGTAGACGATGTCGGCGACCCACAGGTGTGGGTCCAGCAGGCCGGCGTCGAGGGGTAGCCCCGGGTGATCGGCCATCCCCATCGGCGTGCAGTTGACCAGTCCGTCGGCCTCGGCCAGCAGCACCGCGAGCTTGTCCGGGTGGCTGGCCTCGACGCGGGCCTCGGGGAAGCGGGCGAGGAGCTGGGTGGCCAGGCCCTCGCGCCGGGCGGCGTCGAGGTCGACCACGGTCAGCCGGTCGACGCCCTGGCTCAACAGTGCGTCCGCCACCGCCGTGCCGGCGCCGCCGGCGCCGAGCTGCACCACCTGGTCGATCGCGGCGTCGGGCAGGCCGGTGCGCAGCGCCGCCGCGAACCCGCTGGTGTCGGTGTTGTAGCCGACGGCTTCCGGCTCACCGAACTCGTCGTGGTCGAAGATCACGGTGTTGACGGCGCCGAGTCGACGAGCGGTGGGGTCGAGTCGGTCGAGGTGCCCGATCACCAGCTGCTTGCAGGGGTGGGTGATGTTCAGGGCGTCGTACCCGGCTCGGCGCGCGGAGCGGACCAGATCGCCGACCGACTCCGGCGGTAGCCCGAGCTCGGTCAGGTCGATGGTCCGGTAGGCATAGCCGATCCCGTGAGCGGCCGCCTCCCGCATGTGCATGGCCGGGGTCAGCGACGGGGTCACGCCGTTGCCGATCAGGCCGACGAGGTATGGGTCTGGCATCGCTTCCCCTAATGAACTATCTGGTACGTTCATCAATAGGAGAACACGTGACGGCGGTCACGTCAACCTCTGCGCAGAACTCTTTCCGATCACCGCGGTGGACGCGGCCGGGTGGCCGGCGCGGACGGGCAGGGCTGCGGGTCAGTGCTGGGTGAGCCAGCCGACGACCACGTCGCCGAGGATGCGCCGATGGCGGCGACGTATGTCGTCGGCGAGCAGGTCGCGGCCGAAGAGGAAGCCGAACGTGGAGGCGTTGGCCACCTGGAAGACGCAGTAGGCGCTGATCAGCATGTGCACGTCGATCGCATCCACGTCGTCGCGCAGCTCGCCGCTCTTCCGGCCGCGGGCGAGGACGTCGTCGAGCAGCGAGGTGGCCGGCGCGCTCAGGTCGCGCAGCGACTCGACCTGGCGCAGGTGCTCGGCGTGATGGATGTTCTCCACCGACACCAGCCTGATGAAGTCGGGATGGGCGTGGTGGTGGTCGAAGGTGAGCTCGGCGATCCGGCGCACCGCCTCGGCGGGCGGCAGGTCGTCGGCCTTGATGGCCTGCTCGGTCTCCCGGATCCCGCGGTAGGCGGCCTCCAGGACGGCGAGGTAGAGCTCCTTCTTGCCGCCGAAGTAGTAGTAGATCATCCGCTTGGTGGTTCGGGTGCGTTCCGCGATCTCGTCGACCCGGGCTCCGGAGTAGCCGGCCTCGGCGAAGACCTCGGTCGCGATCGCCAGCAGCTCGGCCTTGGTGCGCTCCGGGTCGCGGATGCGCTCGGCGGTGTCTCGGCGGGGCATGGCCCGAAGATTATCGGGTCGTGGGTTCCCCGGCCGGGCGAATGAATGTACCGTTTAGTTAATTACAGGCCGAGGAGCTCGCATGCGTACGTCGATCGCCACCGTCTGCCTCTCCGGCGGACTCGTCGAGAAGCTCCACGCCGCGTCGTCGGCGGGGTTCGACGGGGTCGAGGTCTTCGAGCCGGACCTGGTCGCCGCCGCCGAGTCACCCGAGGAGATCCGCGCCCTCGCCGACCGGCTCGGCCTCCGCCTCGACCTCTACCAGCCGTTCCGCGACGCCGAGGGCGTCACCGAGGAGGCCTTCGCCGCGGTCCTGCACCGGGCCGAGGCGAAGTTCGCGCTGATGCGGCGTCTCGGCATCGATCTGATGCTGGTGTGCAGCAACGTCGGCACCGCGACGATCGACGACGACGAGGTCTCCGCCGACCAGCTGCGCCGGCTCGGCGACCTGGCCGGACGCTACGACGTCCGGATCGCCTACGAGGCGCTGGCCTGGGGTCGGTACGTCGACGACTACCGCCGCTCGGCGCGCATCGTCGAGCTGGCCGACCACCCGCGGGTCGGACTGTGCCTGGACAGCTTCCACATCCTCTCCCGGGGCCATCACCCGGCGGGGATCGACGAGATCGACGCGGAGAGGATCTTCTTCCTGCAGCTCGCCGACGCCCCGGCGCTGAGCATGGACGTGCTCTCCTGGAGCCGGCACCATCGGCTCTTCCCCGGCGAGGGCAGCTTCGATCTGGTCGGGTTCCTGGCCCATGTGGTGCGCGCGGGCTACGCCGGGCCGCTCTCGCTGGAGGTCTTCAACGACACCTTCCGGCAGAGCGATCCGCGGCGTACCGCGCGACAGGCGCTGCGCTCGTTGCGCTGGCTCGAGGACCAGACGGCGGCGCGCTTGGCGGCGTCCGCGGGGCTGGCGGGATCGATGGGATCGGCGGACGCGCTGACCCGGCTGACCCGGGCGGGGGCACCGACCGGGTTCGACTTCGTCGAGATCAGGGCCGCGGACGCCGGCGAGGTCGAGACCGTGCTGGAACAGCTCGGGTTCGGCTTCCGCGGCCGGCATCGCAGCAAGCAGGTGCGGTTGTGGACCTCCGGCGCGGCCAGGGTGGTGTGCAGCGAGCAGCAGGCGGACGGCACCGAGCCGCGGATCGCGGCGGTGGGCTTCGACGTCGCCGACCCGGTGGCGGCCGCCGCCCGAGCGGCCGAGCTGCTGGCGCCCGCGGTGGCTCGCCGTACCTATGCGGGCGAGGAGGTGCTGCCGGCCTTCGCCGCCCCGGACGGCACCGAGATCTTCGTCGGACACGGTGGCGGTTGGGTCGCGGAGTTCGGCGGCGGCACCGCCGGCGCGGCCGCCCCCGAGGGTGCGGTGAGGGCCATCGACCACGTCAACCTGGTGCAGTCCTGGCAGGACTTCGACGAGGCGGTCCTGTTCTACGCCAGCGTGCTCGCGCTCGAGCCCGCTCCGGTGGCGGAGGTCGCCGGTCCGGCCGGGCTGGTGCGCAGCCAGGTGATGCGCTCGGGGCGCGGCGAGGTCAGGCTCCCGCTGAACCTGCTGCCCGCGCATCAGGACGATCGTCAGGGGCACGCTCAGCACGTCGCGCTCGCCTGCGATGACATCGTCGCGCTGGCACGCTCCGCCCGAGAGCGTGGCCTGGTGCCGCTCGCCGTACCCGCCAACTACTACGACGACCTGGCGGCCCGCTTCCGGCTCACCGACGAGCGACTGGCGGAGCTGCGCGACCTCGATCTGCTCTACGACCGGGACGCGACGGGAGAGTACCTGCACTTCTACACCCCGACCGTCGGTGGCGTCTTCTTCGAGGTGATCGAGCGGCGCGGGGCCTACGACGGGTACGGCGCCGGCAACGCCCCGGTGCGGCTGGCCTCCCAGCTGGGCCGGTAGCGACCGGGGTGTGACACCCGGCCGCTCCGAGGGCTCCGAGGGCTCAGAGGGCTCCGAGGGTTCAGAGGGCGGCGACGGCCTCCGCGATGGCCAGCGTCCGCTTGGCGGACTCGACGTGCAGGCTCTCGACCATCTTGCCGCGGTAGGTGACCACGCCGGAGCCGGCCTCGAAGGCCGCGATCAGGCCGCGCGCGTCCTCGATCGCGTCGGCGCTGGGGGCGAAGGCGACGTTGGCGCCCTCGACCTGGCCGGGGTGGATGACGGTCTTCCCGTCGTACCCCATCAGCCGGCCCTGCTCGCACTCGGCGAGGAAGCCCTCGGTGTCGCGGACGTCGTTGAAGACCCCGTCGAGGATCACCTTGCCGGTGGCGCGGGCGGCGAGCACCGCGAGCTGCAGCGCCGCGGTGATCGGCGCCCGGCCGGGCACATGCTCGGCGTACAGCTCCTTGACCAGGTCGTTGGTGCCCAGCACCAGCACCGTCAGTCGGTCGGAGGCCGCCGCGATCTCCTCGGCGTGCAGGATCGCGTACGGCGACTCGATCATGGCCCACAGCGTGGTGTGCTCCGGGGCGCCGGCGGCCTCGAGCGCGGCCACCAGGGAGCGCACCGCCTCGGCGTCGTTCACCTTGGGTACGACGATCCCGGCCGGTCCCGCCGCGGCGGCGGCCGCCATGTCCTCGGCATGCCATTCGGTGTCGGCGCCGTTGATCCGGATGGTGAGCTCGCGGTGGCCGTACTCGCCGCCGGCGACCGCGGCGCAGGCGTTCTCCCGGGCCGCCGCCTTGGCCTCGGGCGCCACCGCATCCTCGAGGTCGAGGATCAGCGCGTCGGCCGGGATCGACTTGGCCTTCTCCAGCGCCCGCTCGTTGGAGCTGGGCATGTAGAGGACGGAACGACGGGGGCGGAACCTCTCGTTCATGCCTGCCCCTCGCGCTGCTCGGGCTCGAGGGCGTCGTAGAGCCTCTTCAGCTCGGGGTCGATCGCGGCGAGCTGCTCGGCGAGCTCGACCAGGACCAGGCACTGCTTGAGGCTGGCATCGTCCTCCATCTTGCCGTCGAGCATGACCGCTCCGGTGCCGTCGCCCATCGCCGCGACCACCCGACGGGCATGCGCGATGTCGTCGGCGCTGGGGGAGAAGACCCGGTTGGCGATGGCGATCTGCACCGGATGCAGGGACCAGGCACCGACACAGCCGAGCAGGAACGCGTTGCGGAACTGGTCCTCGCATCCGACGGTGTCGGCGATGTCGCCGAACGGCCCGTAGTAGGGATAGATCCCGTGGGTCGCGCAGGCATCGACCATCCGCGCGATCGTGTAGTGCCACAGGTCCTGCTGGAAGGTCGCCCGGGGGCCGTCGATGGCGCCGTCGACCGGGTCCTCGCGGATCAGATAGCCGGGGTGGCCGCCACCGACCCGGGTGGTCTTCATCCGGCGGTCGGCGGCGAGGTCGGCCGGTCCGAGCGAGAGCCCCTGCATGCGCGGGCTGGCGCCGCAGATCTCCTCCACGTTGGCCATCCCGCGGGCGGTCTCCAGGATCGCGTGCACCAGGATCGGGCGGTCCAGGCCCGCCTTCGCCTCGAGCTGGGCGAGGATCCGGTCGATGTAGGCGATGTCCTCCGGGCCCTCGACCTTGGGCACCATGACCACGTCGAGGCGACGCCCGATCGCCGGCACCAGCGTGGTCAGGTCGTCCAACACCCACGGGCTGTCGAGACTGTTGATCCGGGTCCACAGCTGGGTCGTGGCACCCGGTCCGCCGAGCTCGGGCGTGGCGTGTGAGATGGCGACCAGGCCCTCCCGCGCCGCCACCTTGTGGTCGGCCTTGACCGCGTCCTCGAGATTGCCGAGGAGGACGTCGACGGTGCCGATCATCGCGGGCACCTTGTCGACCATCTTCGGGTTGCTCGGGTCGAAGAAGTGGATCGCCCGGCTCGGCCGGAACGGGATCTCGCGCACCGGTGCGGGGGCGCCGAGCGCGAGCGGGGCGAAGAAGTCCTTCGGGCTCTTGTGGCTCATGGGCCGGAGCCTAGTGCGGCCGATTACCACCGGGTAGGGAGCAGGCGATCGGCGGGGGATATCTCACATCGGGTTGCGCACCGAACCCGATACCTCGACCGGCCCGGTCAGCGCGGCGTGTCGTCGCCCGGCGTGCGCCGCCACCATCTGGTCCGGCGGGGCCGGCGGGCGCGTGCCGTGGACTCGGCCGCCGCGCGGCGTACGTTCGCCGCGTGCCGGGCCTCGCGCCGCTCCCGCC
>NZ_JASGET010000125.1:0-18221 GCF_047606145.1 Nocardioides sp.
CCAGCGCGGCCTGCGCTCCGGCCCGGAACGCGCCCCCCGCGGCCACCTCGCCGAGCTGCTCGGCCCTGGCCAGCCGGGCGTCCAGCTCCGGTGAGGCGATCTGGGCCGCGCGGATCTCGCCGACGGCCGCCCGGGCCCGGACCAGGGCGGTGGTGGCCTTGTCGACGGCGGGCCGCACCCGCGCGTTGATCTCCGAGAGCCGGTCGGAGAGCTCGGTGTGACGCGCCCGGAACTGGTCCAGGTTCGTCCGCGCGCTCTCCAACTGGGGATACAGGTCGTGGAAGGCGCGGTGCGCGCCGACCAGGTCGTCGACGGTGGCCGAGGACGAGGTGAGCACCCGCTCGTGCTGGTCGAGCAGCGCGATGTAGTCCCGGGTGACCCGATCCGCCTCGCCCAGCAGGGGTGCCAGCTCGCTGCTGACCCGCTGCGCCTTCGGGCCCGGATCGGCCTGGGCGTAGGCCTGCACCAGCGCCGAGGTCAGCTTCTGCGCGTCGTCGAGTGCCAGGAACGAGCCGGCCGCGGAGTCCTTCGCCGCCGACGCACCCTGCCGGGCCTGGTCGAGCCGCTCCTGGCGGGCGCGCGAGGAGAACATGGGACCGAGCCTAATCGAGGCCCCGACCGGGTCCGGATGGAGGAGCCGCTCGGTGGCGTGCGTCGCGTGCGGCGGCGCCTCGTCGGTCCGTGTCGCGGAGCGCGCGCCACGTCGGCGGGGAGAGCGCGGGGAGAGCGCTCGGTCCACGCGCTCAGGAGCCAGCCGCGGCCCGGGTCTCCAGACCGGTGAGGAGCACCGCGAGTTGACGTTCGAAGCGTGGCTGCGACCGCTCGCGCGCGTGACCGGCCTCGACCACCAGGGGAACGTCGGTTCCGAGGCGCTCGCCGCGGGCGTCGGGGTCGTATCGGGCGGGGTGGGAGGCGGACTGCGCGCGCTCCTGCTCCTCGATGACGAAGCCGACGACGAAGGCCGTGGTCATCTCGACGGCGTCGAACGCCAGTGTCTTCGTGACGCCCGCTTCGGTCCACCGTCTCAGCCAGGGTTCCTGCGCCCGGAGCACGGCGGGGTCGGTGATGAGGGTGCCGCTGAACGTGCGGGCCCCGTCGCGGTGCGCCAGGTAGACCTCGCGCAGCGCGCCGGCGTAGGCGGCGAGGTCATCGAGCCACCCCGTGCCCGCGCGGTCACGAGCCGCGATCGTGGCGATCACCCGTCGGTGGATCTCGGTGCCCATCTCGTCGAGCAGGTCCTGCTTGTTGCGTACATGGTGGTAGAGGGCAGGCGCCTTGACCCCGAGCTCGGCGGCGACGGCGCGGACGGTGACGGCGTCGATCCCCCCGTCGTCCAGCACGGCCAGTGCGGCGGTGACGACACCCGCCTTGTCGATGCCCCTGACCTTGCCCACGACGCGCAGCCTACGGTCCTCGCAGACGCCGGGCGGCGGCCAGGATCGGGCCGTCGAGGAGGAGCAGCAGCAAGGGCCAGTAGCCGGCGCTCGGGACGACCAGCACCACACCGAAGGCGATCGCGAGACAGGCGCAGTTGCCGACCAGGCCACGCACGAACGTCCCGCCGACACCGACGTCCCGGTGTCCGAGTCGCCGCAGGCCCAGAGCCATGGCGACCAAGGAGAGGCTCGAGATCAGCAGCACCCCGACGTAGAGGGCGAGCACGAGCGGCTCGTCGCCGTAGACCGCGACCATCTGGGCGGGGAACGGGAGGACGAGGATGCTCAGCAGCCACAGCACGTTGAACCGCATGACGAGCGGGTCCAGGGTCGAGACGCGGCTGAACAGCTCGTGATGCACCCACCAGATCCGCCAGATGACGAAGAAGGTGAGGAGAAAGCTGCCGATCGGCACCAGGTTGTCGGTGATCACCTGACGCGGTGTCACGGTGCCCGACCCGTCGTCCGGGACCAGTTCGACCAGCGGCAGGCTGAGCAGGGTGACCGCGATGGCGACCACCGCGTCGCCGAACGCGAGGAGCCGGTCCGAGGCGAACCGCCGGGTCGTCACGGGACGGCCTGGTGCGGAGAGATGGAGCAGGTGCGGTCGCATGCGGCCTCCGGGAGTTCGCGACACTCTGTTTAACTAAGTTAATCATACGAGCCGAGCCAGGGCGCGCTGCGCATGAGCCGTCGGTCTGGTCCGGGCGGTCTCCGGCAGGCGATTCGGCGTCGCTCTCGGCGCCGACGTCGAGGGAGGCCCATCGGGAGCACCGACCGCGTCCAAGCGCCCCACCGGCGGCACGCCCAGGTCGCGGTCGCGACACGCCGGCATGGCATCCTCCTCCCATGAGCGCGTCGAGGCGGGTGAGCTGGCCCCATCTGGTCGGGGCGCTGGTCTGCGCCTCGATCGCGGTCTTCGGGGGTCTCACCATCGTCGGCGGCAAGGAGAAGGGCGAGGCCTTCGGGTTCGCGCTGCTCGGGTTCTTCGGCGCGGGGGCGGTCGTGCTCGGCAAGCAGGCCTTCCGGCCGCAGCGGTAGCGGGCTTCGGGTGGGGCACTCAGCGAGGCGATGGCCGGGCAGCTTCGTGGCCGACCGGCTCGGCATCCGGCTGCATCCCAGCGGCGGGCGGCCGCTGACCGAGCTGGTCGGCATCGCGGTGCGGCGCAACCCGCGACGGGTCCAGCTGCTGGTCTCCCGGGTGCTCGGCAAGCATGTGCCCACCGACCCGGCGGTGGTGCGCGCGGCCGGACTCGCCCTCGGCGACCTGGTGGCCGGGACCGTCGACGCCGCCCCGGTGGTGCTCGGCTACGCCGAGACCGCCACCGGGCTCGGTCACCTGGTGGCCGAGGCGCTCGGGGCGCCGTACCTGCACTCCACCCGGCGCCCGGTGGCCGGTGTCGCCGAGGTCGGCGGCTTCGAGGAGGAGCACTCCCACGCCACCTCGCACCTGCTGCTGCCGGCGGACCCGGGGTTCCTCGCCGCCGACACCCTCGTCCTGGTCGACGACGAGCTCTCCACCGGCCGGACGGTGCGCAACACCATCGCGGCGCTGCACGGCCGGTTCGGGCACCGGCACTACGTGACCGCCGCGCTCGTCGACCTGCGCGGGCCTCGGGAGCGCGCGGCGATGGACCGGCTCGCCACCGAGCTGGGCGTCACCATCGACTGCGTCGCGCTGGGCGCCGGGACGGTCGAGCTCCCGACGGATCTCGGCGCTCGTGGGGCAGCGCTGATCGAGGAGGTCGAGGGCGACGGCGCCCGGCCGGGAACGCCGACATCGGCCGGGCCCGCCGGGCTCACCGGACTCACCGGGTCCGCCGGGCTCACCGGGTCCGCTGAGATCGTGCGGATCGCCGCGCCCTGGCCGGCCGGCGTACCCCTCGGCGGACGGCACGGCTTCGACCCCGCCCGGCACGGCGAGGCGTTCGAGGAGGCGGTCGCCGCGACCGTGGCGGCACTGGCCGGGCAGCTGCCGGCCTCCGCGGTGCACGTGCTGGGCACCGAGGAGCTGATGTACGCCCCGCTGCGCATCGCCGATGCCCTCGCTGCCCGCCACCCGGGAAGGGTGACGTTCTCCTCGACCACCAGGTCGCCGGTGCTGTCGATCGATGCCGACGGCTACGCGGTGCGCACCGCGCTCACCTTCGGCTCGCACGACGATCCGGCCGACGGGCCGGGGCCACGCTTCGCCTACAACCTGGGACGGTACGGCGCCGTCGTGCTGGTCCTCGACGAGCCGGCCGACACGCCGGCCCTGACCGAGGCGGGCGGGCTGCTCGCCGCGCTGGGCGCCGTCGCCGACCGGATCGTGGTGCTCACGTTGCCGTCGGACGCTCCTCGGGTGATCGAGCCCCTGCCCGAGCCCCGGTCCGAGCCCCTGCCCGAGCCCCTGCGCGGCCCGGAGTTCGGCTCCTACCCGGCGGACGAGGTGGCCTGGCTGCTCACCGATCTCTCCGCGGTCGAGCTGGAGGCGCCCACCGAGGAACGCGAGGAGGCGATCCAGGCCGGCCGGGCGCACTACGCCGAGTCGCTGCCGGTGGAGTACCAACCGGATGCCGCCTACCAGGAGCTCTTCGCCGCGGCGCTGGCCGCCGGCGCGGACCGGATCGCCCATGCGGTGGCCCTGGTCACCGAGCAGGTGCTCGCCCGGCGGCGCGACGTCCCAGGGGAACCGGTGCTGGTCAGCCTGGCCCGGGCGGGCACGCCGATCGGCGTCCTCATGCGGCGGTGGGCCCGCGAGCGGCACGGCCTCGACCTGCCGCACTACGCACTCTCCATCGTCCGTGGCCGCGGCATCGACCAGGTCGCGCTGCGCTACCTCGCCCGGCACCACGCCCCGGCGCAGGTCATGTTCGTCGACGGCTGGACCGGCAAGGGGGCCATCACCCGGGAGCTGGCCGCCTCCGTCGAGCAGGCCAACGCCTCTCTGGGCCTGTCCGCGTGCCGAGGGGAGGCCTCCGGGGGGCTGTTCTCCGCCGAGCTGGCGGTGCTCGCCGACCCGGGCAGCTGCGTGGAGATCCACGGCACTCGGGAGGACTACCTGATTCCCTCGGCCTGCCTGAACTCGACGGTCTCGGGGTTGGTCTCGCGCACGGTGCTGAACGACGACCTGATCGGTCCGGGCGACTTCCACGGCGCGAAGTTCTACGCCGACCTGGCCGCCTCCGACGTCTCGAACGACTTCATCGCCACCGTCGCCGGCCGGTTCGACGCGGTCCGTGACCGGGTCGCCGCCGACCTGCCCGCCCACCTCGCGGCCGATCACACCCCGACCTGGGCCGGGTGGCGGGCGGTGGAGGAGATCGCGGCGGCGTACGAGATCGGCGAGGTCAACCTGGTCAAGCCCGGCGTCGGCGAGACCACCCGGGTGCTGTTGCGCCGGGTGCCGTGGCGGATCCTGGTCAACCCGGACCGGGCCGCCGACCTGGCGCACGTCCGGCTGCTCGCCGAGCAGCGCGGCGTACCCGTCGAGGAGGTGCCCGGACTGCCGTACTCGTGTGTGGGGCTCATCCATCAGCGGTTCACCCGCGGCGCGGTCTACGCCGACGGGACCGGGGGCGCTCGGTGACCGCGCTCGTCCTCAGCGACCTCGACCGGACCCTCATCTACTCGGCCGGCGCGCTGCGGATCGGCGTGCCGGACGAGGAGGCGCCGCGACTGCTCTGCGTCGAGCTGTATCACGCGAGGCCGCTCTCCTACGTCACCGAACGAGCGGCGCACGGGATCGCCGCGCTCAACCGGGCGGCCGCGTTGGTGCCGACCACCACCCGTACGGCGGCCCAGTACCGCCGCATCCATCTGCCGGGGCCGGCTCCCCGGCTGGCGCTGGTCGCCAACGGCGGCATGCTGCTGTGTGACGGAAGGCCGGACGCCGGCTTCTCGGCGCGGGTCGCCGATCGGTTGGCGAGCGGTGGCGCGCCGTTCGCCGAGGTCTGGGCCCGGCTGCGCACGATGTCGTGGCGGGAGAGCTCGCGCGCCTTCATCGAGAAGGCACGCGAGGCGGACGGCCTGTTCTGCTACGCCGTGGTGGATCGCGAGCGGTTGCCGTCGAGCTGGATCGCGGAGCTGACCGGGTTCTGCACCGAGCGCGGCTGGCGGGTCTCGGTCCAGGGCCGGAAGGTCTATTGCGTCCCGGCGGCGCTGTCCAAGGGCGTCGCCGCCCACGAGGTGGCGACGATGGCCGGGGCCGACCGGCTGCTCGCCGCGGGCGACTCACTCCTCGACGCCGAGTTGCTCGAGGCCGCCGAGCTGGGCATCCGACCGGCCCACGGCGAGCTGCACGATGCGGGCTGGACCGCGCCGCACGTCACGATCACGGCGGCGTGCGGGGTGGCCGCGGGGGAGCAGATCGTGGCGTGGCTCGGTGCCCGCGCCGAGCAGGATCAGTGACTCGCGGGCGAGGTCAGCCGTTGCGTCAGCGCGGTCGCGGCGGCGATCACCCTGGTCGCGGTCGCCTCGGTGTCGAGCTCGCGCATGGTCTCGTGCATGGTGATGATCCCGACGCTGGCGCGCAGGCCCGGCACGTCGCGGACCGGGGCGGCCAGGCCGACGGCGCCGCGCTGCAGCTCGCCCTCGGTGACGACGTACGGCGCGTCGGCCGCCGAGGACAGGCCGAGGGCCCGTCCGGCGGCGCCCTCGGCGAGCGAGTGCCGGGCGCCGACGCGGTAGGCGACGTGGAAGTCCGTCCAGGTCGGCTCGACCACCGCCACCGCGAGCGCCTCGGCGCCGTCTTGGATGGTCAGATGCGCGGTCGAGCCGAGATCCTCGGCGAGTGCCCGCAGCACCGGCAGCGCCACCTCCCGCAGGACGGGCTGGACCGCTGCGGCGAGGGTGAGGACGCCGAGACCGACGGTGAGCCGGCCGTCGGCCGCGCGCCGCACCAGTCCGTGCTGCAGCAGGGTGGCCACCAGCCGGTGCGCGATCGATCGGGTGACCCCGAGCCGGTGGGCGACCTCGGTGAGGGTGAGTCCACGGGTGTCCTCGGTGAGGATGCGCAGCACCTCCAGCCCGCGATGCAGCGTCTGCGAGGTCTCGGTCGCCATGGCGAGGAGACTATCGAGCGGCGAGGATCTCGCCGGTGACCTCACCGAGGGTGATCCTGCCGCCGCGGGTGCTCGGCGCGCGGTAGCGCAGGGTGACCACGTCGCCGTCCACCAGCGAGGTGCGGGTCTCCTCGCCGACCGGGAACGGCCGCCGCCAGCCCCAGCTGAGCTCCAGGAGGGAGCCGAGCTCGCCGGGCCCCGGACCGGAGATGGTGCCGGAGCCCCACAGGTCTCCGGTGCGCAGCGAGGCACCGTTGAGGGTCAGGTGGGCGAGCATCTGCGCGGGACCCCAGTACATCGCCTGGTACGGCGGCCGGGCGATCACCACCCCGTTGAGCTCGACCTCGACGTCGACGTCGAGCCCGGCGGGGCCGTCGGTGCGCAGATAGTCGAGCACCTCGGGTGAGTCGGGTCCGCCGTCCTGGCCGGGCAGCTCGCACCACGCCGCGGCCAGCGCGTCCAGCGGGGTCACCCAGGCCGAGACCGAGGTGGCGAAGGACTTGCCCAGGAACGGACCGAGCGGCACGGACTCCCAGGCCTGGATGTCTCGGGCCGACCAGTCGTTGAGGCCGACCACGCCGAAGGTGTGCTCGGCGAAGGCAGCGGTCGGCACCCGCTGGCCCAGCTGGCTGCCGACCCCGGCGACGAAGCCGAGCTCGGCCTCGATGTCGAGCCGGGTCGAGGGCCCGAGGACCGGCCCGTCGGCGGTGTTGCGCTGCCCGAGCGGGCGGATGATCGGCGTCCCGGAGACGACCACGGTGCCGGCGCGGCCGTGGTAGCCCACCGGCAGGTGCTTCCAGTTCGGCAGCAGTGGAGGCTGGTCGGGGCGGAAGATCCGGCCGACGTTCGAGGCGTGCTGCTCGGAGGCGTAGAAGTCGACGTAGTCGCCGACCTCGATCGGCAGCCGGAGGGTGACCCGGTCGACCGGATGCAGGTGCGGCTCGACCTGGTCACGGCGAGCCGGGTCGGTGAGCAGCTCGGTGACCCAGCCGCGGACCGCCGTCCAGACCTCGCGGCCCTGGGCGAGGAAGGCGTTGAGGGTCGGCCGGGCGAAGAGCGCCTCGGCGACCGGCGCGCCACTCGCCGAGGCGATCCCGGCCAGGTCCAGCACGCGATCCCCGATCCGGACTCCCGCCCGCGGCGTCCTCGGAGTGCCGTCCGCCGGCCCCTCGAAGACGCCGTAGGGCAGGTGGTCGACGTCGAACCCGGAGCCGGCCGCGCCGGGGACCCAGCTGGGCGGCTCCTCGGGGGACGGAGCGCTGATTGACATGACGAGTACCGTAGCGAGTAGGAATTATCGGGACTAGATGTCCGATAATCGGAACAAAGGAGAGCCGTCGATGGCCCACTACCGCTCGGTCGGTTCCGTGCCGCACAAGCGGCACACCCAGCACCGCGACGAGGGCGGCGCGCTCTATCGCGAGGAGCTGATGGGTGAGGAGGGGTTCTCCTCGGACTCGTCGCTGCTCTACCACCGCGGCGTGCCGTCGGCGATCACCGACTCGACGGTCTGGGAGCTGCCGGACCAGCGTCGTACGCCGAACCATCCGCTCAAGCCGCGGCACCTCGCGCTGCACGGCCTCTTCGCCGACGGCGAGGCCGCCGACGCGGTGACCGGCCGCCGCCAGGTGCTCGGCAACGGCGACGTACGGATCAACTACGTGGTCACCGGCACCGAGCCGTCGGTGCTGTATCGCAACTCGATCGGTGACGAGTGTGTCTACGTCGAGTACGGCGCGGGGACGATCGAGACGGTCTTCGGCACGCTCGCCTACCGCACCGGCGACTACGTGGTCATCCCGCGCGCCACCACCCACCGCTGGCTGCCCTCGGAGCGCAGCGCGCTCTACCCCGTCGAGGCCAACTCGCACGTCGGTCCGGCCAGGCGCTACCTGTCCAGGTACGGCCAGTTCCTGGAGCACTCGCCGTACTGCGAGCGGGACCTGACCGGCCCGGGCGAGCCGCTGGTCTGCGAGGGCGAGGAGGTCGAGGTCCACGTCAAGCACCGCGTCAGCGGCGCGGTGGCCGGGATCGGCGGCACGGTGATGACCTATGCGACCCATCCCTTCGATGTGGTCGGCTGGGACGGCTGCCTGTACCCGTACACGTTCAACGTCGAGGACTACGAGCCGATCACCGGTCGGGTCCATCAGCCGCCGCCGGCGCACCAGGTCTTCGAGGGCCACAACTTCGTGATCTGCAACTTCGTGCCGCGCAAGGTCGACTACCACCCGCTGTCGATCCCGGTGCCCTACTACCACTCCAACGTCGACTCCGACGAGGTCATGTTCTACGTCGGCGGCGACTACGAGGCACGCAAGGGTACGGCGATCGGTCTGGGCTCGATCTCGCTGCATCCCGGCGGCTATGCGCACGGGCCCCAGCCGGCCGCCATCGAGGCGTCCCTCGGAGCGGAGTACTTCGACGAGCTGGCGGTCATGGTCGACACCTTCGCCCCGCTCGACCTCGGTGAGGGCGGGCTCGCGGTCGAGGACCCGGAGTACGCCTGGTCGTGGGCCTCGAGGTAGGCCCGCCAGCCGCCGAAGGCGGTGATGTCGTGGACCTCGTCGAGGGCATCCGGCGAGACCCCGAACCCGACGGCGTGACGACCGTCGGCCAGCTCGACCCGGCCGAGTGTCATCGGCGAGGGGAGTACGACGAGGAACTCGCCGAGCGCGGCCGGAGTGAGCAGCCAGAGCTCGCCGGAGATCCGCGCGCCACCCTCGCGACACCGCACCAGGCCCGGCTTGGGCGGCACCGTCGGCAGCGCGTAGAGCCGGTAGTCGGCGGCGGTCTCGATCTCGCCCAGAAAGCGTGCCCCCGAGTCGAGGAGCTGCTGGTTCAGCGGCTGCCCCCGCAGGTGCGCACCGAAGACGGCCAGCTCGACGCCGTCGCCGAGGAGAGCCCGCACACCGGCACCGACCGGATCCCGACCGAGGAAGCGGGCGGTCAGGTCGAGTCCGACCTGGTCCTCGAACGGCCTGGTCACGAAGGTGATGCCGAAGTCGCCCCGCTCGCCCCGCGCGCCGAGGCGGCCGGCGGGCACCGCGACCGCGGCCAGGTCGAGCAGGTTGACGAAGTTCGTGAAGGTGCCGAGTGCGGAGTTCACCCCGACCGGGTCGGCGGCCACCTCCGCGAGCGTGGGATGAGACGGCGCGGTCGGCAGCACCAGCGCGTCGCAGTCGGCGAGCATCGTCTCGGCCAGCAGCCGGGTCCGGGCCAGCGACTCCTGGTCCCGGACGTACTCCCAGGCGTACGGCGAGCGTGCCCGCTCGACGATGCCGCCGACGACCGGGTCGACGCCGGCCGCGGGCGCACCGGCGATCAGGGCACCGGCCGCTGCGTAGCGACCCGCCACCAGGGCGCCGTCGTAGAGCAGCCGCGCCGCAGCCAGCAGGGGCTCGATGTCGACCGTGCGGAGCTCGGCGAACCCGCCGAGGCGCGCGATGACGTCGGCCCAGGCCCGTCGTGCGTCCTCGCTGAGCGCGGCCAGGCCACCGGATCCGGGCACGGCGAGGACGGGCGCGGGCCGGGCGGCGAGCCGGCGGTGGGCGGGTGCCGGTCGCGTCTGTGGATCGGTGCCGTCCGGGCCGGCCATCACCGCCAGCGCCTCGGTGGCCAGCTCGAGGTCGCGGGCGAAGACGGTGATGGTGTCGTAGGGGCGGCAGGCGTCGAGCATGCCGGTGCTCGGCAGCAGACCGAGGGTCGGCTTGAGCCCGACGATCCCGTTGAACGCGGCCGGCACCCGGCCCGAGCCGGCGGTGTCGGTGCCCAGCGCGAGGTCGACCTGCCCGAGCGCGACGGCCACGGCCGAGCCGGAGCTGGATCCGCCCGAGACGCGTTCCGGCAGCCGGGCGTTGCGCACCGCGCCGTACGGACTGCGTGTGCCGACCAGCCCGGTGGCGAACTGGTCGAGATTGGTCTTGCCGAGCACGATGGCGCCGGCGGCGCGCAGCCGTGCCACGACGGTGGCATCCGCGGCCGCGGGTGCCTGGCCGGCCGGCAGCGCCGCGGTGGTCGGCAGCCCCGCCACGTCGATGTTGTCCTTCACCGCGATCACCCGTCCGGCGAGCGGCAGATCGTCGCCGGCGTCGAGGGCGGCGTCGATCGCCCGCGCCTCGCGCACCACCGCGGCGCGCTCCCGCAGCGAGATCCACACCTCGGGCCGGTCGGCGGCCTCGATCCGGGCGAAGGCGCGCGCCACCGCGTCCCGGGCCAGCCGGATGACCGGGTCGGCGCCGGTGGCCGAGCCGGTCGACGGGGTGGAGGACTGCGTGGCCAGGGGAGCGGTCACGGCGGCGGTCACGGGTGCGGTCGGTCGGGTCGAGGTCATCGGGTCTCCGGGTCGGGTGGGCTCAGCGGCCTGGGTGGTCTGGGTGGTCTCGGTGGTCTCGGTGGGATCGGTGCCGCTCAGTGCGGCCGCTGGGTGCGGTCGGCGGTGTCGGCGATCACCAGCGCGATCTGGAGGTTCATGCACTGCTCCTCGTCCTCGAGATCGATCTCGAGCAGGCTGCTGATCAGGCGGAGACGCTCGTGCATCCAGGGCCGCGAGACGTAGGCACGCTGAGCGGCCACGGTCTTGTTCCGCCCGGCATCGAGGTAGTGCCGCAGCAGGTCGACCAGCGTGGTGTCGTGCTCGCGGTCGTGCCGCAGCAGCGGGGCCAGCAGGCGGTCGGCGAACCGGGCCAGACGAGGGTCGTCGCGCAGCGCGTAGACCACTCCGCGGATACCGAGGTCGTCCCACCCGAGCACCGCCGAGTCCATCCCCACCCCGATCGCGGCGGCGACGGTCTCGATGGCCTCCGCCAGATTCTGCCGGGCCGCGTCCAACCCGGACGCCGGCCCCGCGTGGGCCAGGACGACGTCGAGTCCCTGCTGGGCCAGCAGACCCGAGATGCGGTCGATCGAGGCGGAGGTCTCCGAGCCGGCCGCGCGGGCCGCGCCGGTGAGGTCGACCAGGCCGCCGACGGTGTCCTCGTCGAGCGGCGCGATGAGTGCCGGCAGGTGCTCCCGGCGGGCGACCTCGGCGATCGTCGTCGCCAACGAGTGCAGCTCGTCGCGGCGCCGCACGATGCCCTCGCCGCCCCGTCGGCTCCGGACCGCGATGGCGGTGAGGGCGCAGCGTCGCAGCGAGACGCCGAGGGCCGCGGCGTGCTGTTCCAGCCCGGCGGCGTCGTTCGGACCGGCCAGCAGCCGTCGGAGCAGGCTCTGGTGGGTGTTGAGCTCGAGGAGCTCCGACTCGCGGTCGACCAGCCGGTTGATCGCCAGCGTGGAGGCCGCCTGCTCGACCAGCATGATCAGACTGCGCGGGACGGTGGTGGTCGCGTCGACGCTGCCGCTGACGTCTCGTTCGCCGGCGTCACCGGCCATCAGGATGAGCTGCCCCCAGTCGTCCCCGCGGGCCCCGACGGTGGTGCGCAACCATCCGGTCTGCGGGTCGTAGTAGGTCCGGGTGCGGCGGACCGGCACCTGGGTGTACTCGGCCCACTCCTCGAGCACGTCGCCCCGGCTCCGCTTGGCCGGATCGAAGGCGAGCAGTCGGTGGTCCCGGTTCTCCAGGACCACCGCGAAGCCGGAGAGCTTCGCGACATGGGAGAGCACCCGCTCCGGCGTACTCCCCTGGACGGCCAGCGAGCTGAAGATCCGGTGGATGTTCTCCGAGGCCTGCAGCTCGCGGACCTGGACGTCGACGAGGGTGGCATGCACCTCCTCGGTGACGTCGATGAACGCGATCGTGCGGCGCAGCGCGATCAACGGCAGCCCGCGCCGGTCGGCCGCGGCGATCATCGCCTCGGGCAGCGGCTCGGCGAAGCGCGGCCCCAGCCCGATGACCAGCGCGGCCACGTTGGCATCGGCGAGCCGCTCGACGTACCCGGTGATGCCGGCCGGATCCTCGGGCAGGATCATGCCGGTGGTCAGCAACAGCTCGTCGCCGCGCAGCAGGTCGGCGATCCCCAGCACCTCGCTGACGTGGACCCAACGGACCGGTCGGCGCAGTCCGGACGCGCCGGCGACGACGACCGGGTCGCCACGGCGCAACGCCGGATAGTCGAGCACGTCGGCCACGCTCGGCAGCTCGGTGCGCGCACGCCCGTACGTCGGGAGTCGGATCACCATCGAGTCATCACGTGTCCATTCTCCCCACGGCGGCGAAGCCCTGCTCCGCCGCGAGCTCGGCCCAGTGACCCACCAGATCCCACATCAGGCCGGCCCCCAGCTCGACGTCGGCCAGCGGGACGTACTCGTCGGCGGTGTGCGCCTGGTCGGTGGCGCCGGGGCCCAACACGGTGCTGGAGCTGGAGCCGGTCAGAGCGGCGATCATGGCGGAGTCGGTGTAGGCCTCGTGACCGTCGGCGCCGCCGATCTCGGGGAGGTGGCCGGTGAGTCGCCGGTAGGAGGCCCGCAGTCCGCGCACGATCACGGAGTCGTCCGCGGCGCGGACGGGTGGCCGACGGGCACCCAGCGGTTCGATGCTGAATCCGGCCCCGGGATAGCGGGCGATCACCGTGGTGGCGACCTGGTCGACGATTCGCACCGTGTCCTCGGGCAGCAGTGGGGGCACGATCCGCAGGTCGAGCTCGGCGCGGCACTCGGCCGGCACCACGTTGGTCGCCACCCCGCCCGAGATCACCCCGGTGGTGAACCGGGCCCGGCCCAGGACGGGGTCGTCGAAGGGCATCGCCGCGAAGGTGGTCTCCAGCTCGCCGAGGATCTGCACGGTGACGTGGACGGCGTTGACGCCCAGGTGCGCGCGCCCGGCGTGGGCCATCGCGCCGGTCACCGTCAGGGTGAGCCAGCGCAGGCCCATCTGGGCGATCCGGAGCCGCATCCCGGTCGGCTCCGGCGCCAGGATCTGGTCGTCCGCGCGCAGCAGCCCGTCCTCGACCAGCTGGTGGGCGCCGAGCATGCCCGGTGCCTCCTCGTCGACGGTGTAGATCGCGACCACGTCGCTCGCCGGGGTTGTCCCGGTGCGGACCAGCGCCTCCAGCAGGCCGATGGTCAGGGCCAGTCCCGCCTTCATGTCGCAGGCTCCACGGCCGTAGAGGAGCCCGTCCTCGATGACCCCGCCGAAGGGCGGTCTGGTCCAGCCGGCACCGACCGGCACCGTGTCCATGTGGGAGACCAGCACGAACCGGGGCAGGTCGGCCCGGTGGCCCCGGACGGTGACGACGAGGTTGTCCCGGCCGGGCTGCACCGGGTGACGGGTGACCTCCAGGCCGAGTCCGGTGAGCCGCTGCTCGATCCAGGCGGCGCACTCGGACTCGAGCCGGCCGGGGTTGGTGCTGTCGATCGCGATCAGGGCACGGAGATCGGCGATGACCCGCTCGTAGTCGATCATGGCTTCGGGTTCCTCTCAGCGGGGTTGGGGGATCGTGTGGTGGTCCGGGCGCGGTGGTCCGGCTCAGCGCGGCGGGCCGTCGACGACGACCGTCTGTCCGCTCATCCCGGTCGAGCCGTCGCCGGCGAGGAACGCCACCACCGCGGCCACCTCGTCGATGCCGATCAGGCGTCCGAAGGCGGTCGCGTCGGCGAACTGCCGCAGCATCGCCTCGGTGCCGACCTGTTCGCGCTCGGCGACCTGTGCGGCCAGGGTGCGTAGCATCGGCGAGTCGATGTTGCCGGGGCAGACCGAGTTGACCCGGCCGCCGAACGCCGCGACCTCGCTGGCGAGGCATTCGACGAAGCCGCGGACGCCGAACTTCGAGGCGGCGTAGACCGAGGCTCCGCCCTCGCCGCGCAGGCCGGCGGTGGAGGAGAGGAAGACCGCGCTGCACGGGCGCGGCGCCGCCTCGAGGTTGAGTGCCAGCGCCTGCCCGACGTGGAAGGCGCCGCGCAGGTTGACCGCCATCACTCGCTCGTACGCCGACCAGTCGGTGCTCGCCACCGGGCCGGTGCAGTTGGTGCCGGCGGCGAAGACCAGCGCGTCGTACGACCCGACGCCGGGACGGGGACCGAGCGCGGCGAGCACCGCCTCGCGGTCGGTGACGTCCAGCGCCACGACGTGGGTGCCGGGGAGGATGTCGGAGGGATCGGGTGCGCCGGCGGGCTGGTCGAGGTCGGCGACGCTCACCCGTACGCCGTCGGCGGCCAGGGCCGCCACGATCCCGCGGCCGATGGCGCCGGCCCCGCCGACCACCACCACGTGCCGCCGGCTCATCGCGTCCCTCCGAGCCGCAGGATCGCCGCGAGGATCGAGTCCGCGTCCGGGACCACCGCTCGCTCCAGGCTCAGCGCGGCCGGCACCGGCACCCCGGGGAGACCGTGTCGGGCGACGCCGTCGAGCGCGTCGAGGCCCATCCGCTCGATCACCCCGGTCACGATCTCCCCGCTGAGCCCGAACCCGAGGTAGTCCTCGTCGACGACCAACAGCCTGCGGGTCCGGGTGAGAGAGGCGCACACGGTGTCCCAGTCCACCGGCATCACGCTGCGCAGGTCGATGATCTCGACGTCGATCCCGTGGGCGGCGGCCGCCTGTGCGGCGGCGTACGCCTGCCCCACGGTGCCGCTGACCGTGACCAGCGTCAGGTCCCGCCCCGGTCGCGCCACCGCCGCCTCGTCCAGGGACACGGTGAACGCCTCCCGCGGCACGTCGGCACCGAACGCGAAGTCGGCGGCCCGCTGCAGCAGCAGGCCCTTGTGCTCGATGAAGACCACCGGGTCGTCGCAGCGCACGGCTGCGGCGATCATGCCCTTGCTGTCGTGCGGGTTGGACGGCGCGACCACCCGGAGCCCCGGCAGATGGGCGAAGAGGCCCCACAAGGTCTGCGAGTGCTGGGCGGCCGAGCCGATGTTGCCGCCGGCGGTCTTGATCACCACCGGCATCGGGACGTGCCCTCCGGACATGTAGGGGATCTTGGCGATCGCGTTGTAGACCTGCTCCAGACAGACCCCGATGAAGTCGACGAACATGATCTCGACCACCGGCCGGTAGCCCTCCATGGCCAGGCCGACGGCCATCCCGGTGAACGCCATCTCGGAGATCGGGGTGTCGAGCACGCGGCTGCTGCCGAACGCCTTGGCCAGTCCCCGGGAGGAGCCGAACACGCCACCGTGCGCGCCCACGTCCTCGCCGAGGACGAGCACCGTGTCGTCGGCCTCCATCTCCTGGCGAAGGCCCTCCGCGACGGCCTGGGAGAGGTTGATGTTGCGCAGGGTGGCGGTCATCGGACGTCCTCCCGATCGTGCCCGAGATCCGGGGCGATCCCGGTGGCGAAGACATGCCGATGGGCGGTGGCGGCGTCCGGCTGCGCGTCGTCGCGTACGACGGCCAGCAGCTGGTCGATCTCGGCGGCCGCCGACGCATCCAGTCCGGCCAGCTCGTCGGCGCTCAGGACGCCAGCGGCGACCAGCCGGGCGGCGGTCAGCCGGATCGGGTCGCGGTGGGTGATGCGGTCGTGCTTGTCGCCGGCGTCGCGGTACTGGTCCAGGTCGCCCTCGTAGTGGCCGCGGAACCGGTAGCAGGTGGCCTCGACGATCGCCGGCCCGCGACCGGACCGGGCGTGGGCGAAGGCACGTCCCAGGGCGCTGCTCACCGCCTCCGGGTCGAGGCCGTCGACCCGCTCGCCGATCGCACCGAAGGCGGGCGCCCGCTCGGCGAGGGTGGCGGTGGCACTGGACCGGCTGAACGGCACCGAGATCGCCCACTCGTTGTTCTCGATCAGGACGACGACGCCCAGGTGCAGCACCCCCGCCATGTTCATCGCCTCGGCGAACCCGCCGGTGTTGACCGCGCCGTCGCCGAGCGCCGCGACGGCGACCGCGTCGCGTCCTTCCAACCGCGCCGCGTAGGCATGGCCGAGCGCGACCGGTAGCGAGGCGCCCACGATGCCGGTGGTGGAGAACCGGTCCTCCGGGCTGAACAGATGCATGTGGCCGCCGAAGCCACCGCACAGGCCGGTCTCCTTCTCGAAGATCTCGGCGAGCAACGGCCGCAACGGGACCGATGCGGCGATCGCATGCAGGTGGCCGCGGTGGGTGCTGGTGACGGCGTCGTCCGGCCGCAGGTGCTCGGCGAGGGCCGCGGCGATCGCCTCCTGGCCGATGGCGGTGTGCAGCTCGCCGTGGATCTCGCCGGAGCCGACGCCGGTCAGGCAGGCCTCCTCGAACCGGCGCATCAGGCACATCAGGCGATAGCGGCGGCGCCACAGGTCGGTGCTCAGATCCATGCTTCCTCCAGTTCGATCACGGTCCCCGTCGAGGACCGGCAGTAGACGGCTCGCCCCTCGGCGAAGTCGACGACCTCACCGAGCGCGACCCCGCCGGCGCGCAGCAGCGCCCGCAGCGAGGCGTCGAGGTCACGCACCTGGTAGGCGCCGTGCCCGATCCCGACGTGGACCGGCATCCAGGGCGGCGTGCCGGCCGGGACCCCGCGCACCTCGAGCAGCTCCAATCGGGTGCCGCCGTACGGCGCGAGGAGCTGCACCAGGTCGCAGACCACGCCCGAGAGGCCGACGGTGCGCTGGAACTGGTCGTCCATCTCGCGGACCAGGAGCTCGACCTCGTAGCCGAGGGTGCGGTGGTAGAAGTCGATCGACTCGTCGATATCGGCGACCACCAGGCCGCTGTGGTGCCAGGACCAGGCTCGGACCTCGCCGTGTTCGCTCGGCCGCGGCATCGAGGACTCAGCGGGCATGGGCGTATGCGCTTCGTCGGGAGTCGGCGCCCGCGGCCAGCAGCCGCTCGCCGTCCTCGGTCAGGTCGGAGACGATCGTCTGGACGCTGCCCGCGTCGAACTCGTTCGCCGGCCAGTCGACCACCTGGTGGCCGCGAGCCTCCAGGTCGTCACCGACGGCCGCGTCGAAGCCCTCCTCCAGGAAGACCAGGGAGTCGCCGGTGGGGTGGGGATGGAAGCCGCCGGGGAAGCTGGAGCCGAAGAACCGCGGCGCCTCCACCGCCGCCTGGGGAGTCTGCCGGTGGACGTCGATCCGCAGCATCGCCTGGACGATCGCCTGGACGATGACGTCTCCGCCGGGGCAGGCCGCCGCCCAGACCCCGTCGCGCTCGGCGCACAGCGCGATCACCGCGGCCGGTGTGACGCACGGCCGCCCTCCCGGGCGGAGCGCGTTCGGATGGCCGGGGACGAGCCTGCTCTGCACCCCTCGGGGCGAGCAGAGCAGGCCGAGCTCGGGAATGATCGGTCCGCCGTCGATGGTGTCGCTGGGAGAGCTGGAGAAGGCGTTGCCGTCGCCGTCGACGGCAACGATCGCGGTGGTCGAGGGCAGTCGTGGTCCGGCCTGCTCGACGGTCGGGAGGTTCGGCAGGGCGAACTCGCCGACCATCTTCGCCAGCTCGCTCAGCCGTGCCTCGCCGAGGAGGTCGTCGACCTCGACGCCGGTGAACCGAGGATCCCCGTAGCAGCGCTCGCGTTCGCTGAAGGCCAGCTTCAACGCCTCGACCACCTCGTGGACGTAGCCGACGGTGTCGGCGGGGACGGATCGGATCCCGCGGCGCTCGAGGATGCCCAGGGTCTGGGCGATGATCGGCCCCTGCGACCAGGTCGGGGTGACGTGCACCCGCCAGTCGCCGAAGCCGACGTACGGCGCCGGGGCGACCTCCGCCCGGAAGCCGGCCAGGTCCGCACGGCCGAGCGTCCCGCCGTGGCCGGTCACGAAGTCGACGATCCGGCCGGCGATGTCGCCGGTGTAGAACTCGGCATGGGCCGCGTCGATCGCCGCTTCGCGGTCGGCGCCGGCGGCGGTGGCCCGCTCGGCCGCCTCCGCGAGCCGGCGCAGCGTGCGGG
>NZ_JASGET010000126.1:0-38028 GCF_047606145.1 Nocardioides sp.
CCGCCACGCCGGGTGTCGCCGGACGCGCTCTCGGCGCGGCGGGTGGTGGCCGAGCCGCCGGCCGCCGTACGACCGGAGCCGCCACGCCGACGCCGCCGACCGCCGTCGCTCGGCTGGCCCTGCGGCCGCCCGGCGTCACGTCCCGTCGACGCACGTCGCGCCGAGGTGCCCCCGCCCCGACCGGAGGCCGGCACCTCGGATGCGTAGCCGCCCGGAGCGGACCGCACACCCGGGGCGACCTCGGCCAGTACCGGGTGGGCGGTGGAGTCGACCCGGTCCACCTGCGGCTTGATCCCGGCGGCCCGGGTGAGCGCCCGGACGTCACCCGCCTGGTCGGCGGTCATCAGCGTGACGACCGCCCCCGAGGCACCCGCGCGAGCGGTGCGACCGGAGCGGTGCAGGTAGGCCTTGTGCTCCACCGGCGGGTCGGCGTGCACCACCAGGGTCACGTCGTCGACGTGGATGCCGCGGGCCGCGATGTCGGTGGCGACCAGCGTGGTCGCGCGGCCGGAGTGGAACGCCTCGAGGTTGCGGGTCCGGGCGTTCTGGGAGAGGTTGCCGTGCAGTTCGACGGTCGGGATCCCGTTCCGGTTGAGCTGGCGGGTGAGCCCCTTGGCACCGTGCTTGGTGCGGGTGAAGACGACCGTCCGGCCGGGCGCGGCGACCAGGTCGCAGAGCACCGGCAGTCGCAGCTCCCGCGGGATCTGGAAGACGTGGTGCGCCATCGTCGCCACCGGGGACTGGGCGCTGTCGGCCTCGTGCGTCACCGGCTTGGTCAGGTAGTTGCGGACCAGCACACCGATGCCGTTGTCGAGGGTCGCGCTGAAGAGCAGTCGCTGACCCGCCCGCGGCGTACGGTCCAGCAGGCGGCGTACGGCGGGCAGGAAGCCGAGATCGGCCATGTGGTCGGCCTCGTCCAGGACGGTGATCTCCACCGCGGAGAGGTCGCAGTGGCCCTGTCCGATCAGGTCCTCGAGCCGGCCCGGGCAGGCCAGCACGATGTCGCAGCCCTTCGCCAGACCGGCGACCTGCGGGCCCTGGCCGACGCCGCCGAAGACGGTCTGGATCCGGAGCCCCGCGGCCCGGGCGAGCGGGTCGAGCGCCTCCTTGATCTGGCCGACCAGCTCGCGGGTCGGGGCGAGCACGAGCGCGCGCGGACGGCGCGCCGCGGCCCGGCGACCGGACCCGGACAGCCGGGCGACGAGCGGAAGCAGGAACGCATAGGTCTTGCCGGAGCCGGTTCGGCCGCGGCCGAGCACGTCGCGGCCGGCGAGGCTGTCCGGCAGCGTGGCGGACTGGATCGGAGTAGGGGTGGTGATCCCTCGGTCGGACAGGATCTGGGCAAGGTCGGCGGGCACGCCGAGGTCAACGAAGGACACGTAGAGCCGTTCAGCAGGGTCGTCCCGCCGTTGGTCTCGAATTCGCCCGTCGGGCCGGCTCGGCGACCACTGCGGGGCCGAGGCGCGCAGACCGGGGCAAGACAGGCCGGGCCGCGCACGGCGAGCCTACCCGACCGATGAGGGACCCGACGATTCCTCGCGTCCCGGATCAGGAGAACCGCAGCACGCCGTCGTCCACCGGCCTGCCCATCACCCGCAGATCGGTGAGGTAGTTCTGCTTCAGTCGCCACGGGGCCCGGTCGCCCTGGGCGGGCATCAGGTCGAGGGCACGCTGGATGTAGCCGGAGGCGAGATCCATGAACGGCCGCTCACCCACCGCCGGGTCGCGCTCGACCCGGGCCTCGCGATAGCCGCGGGAGTCCATGTGGGCGAGCAGGCGGCAGACGTAGTCGCTGACCAGATCCGCCTTGAGCGTCCAGGAGGCGTTCGTGTAGCCGATGGTGTAGGCGAAGTTGGGGACGCCGCTGAGCATCAGCGCCTTGTACGACATCGTCTCCGGCAGTCGCACCGACTCGCCGTCCACGGAGAGCTCGATGCCGCCGAAGAGCTTGATCCGCAGCCCGGTCGCGGAGACCACGATGTCCGCCTCGAGCGTCCTGCCGGACTCCAGCTCGATCCCCTTGGCGGTGAAGGTCTTGATCCGATCGGTGACCACGCTGGCTCGGCCCTCTCGCATCGCGGCGAACAGGTCACCGTCCGGGACGAAGCAGAGCCGCTGGTCCCACGGGTCGTACGACGGCGTGAAGTGCTCGCTCACCAACGCCTCGGCTTCCTCGGCACCGAAGCCCGGACCCTCGCCACGCCTGGTGAGCAGCTTCCGCGTGGAGTCGCGGACCATCCTGCGCACCACGCCCGGGGACTTCCGCGCCAGCTGGTAGGAGCCGATGGTGAGCATGATGTTGGCCCAGCGGGTCGACTCGAAGATCGCTCCGCCGGCGAGCCTGCCCAGCGGACCGGCCTTCGGCAGCCGGCCCAGGGTCCCGGACAGCAGCCGAGCCAGCGGGTCACGGCCCGGCCGGGACAGGATGTAGCTGGGGCTGCGCTGCAGCATCACCACCTGCGCCGCGCGCCCGTCACCGGACGCCATCGCGGGGACGAGGGTCACGGCCGTCGCCCCCGAGCCGATCACCACCACCGACTTGTCGGCGTAGTCGAGCTCCTCGGGCCAGTGCTGAGGGTGGACGAGGGTCCCCTCGAAGTCCGCCATCCCGTCCCAGGTGGGCTGGTGGCCCTGCTCGTAGTCGTAGTACCCGCTGCAGTTCCACAAGAATCTGGCGGCCAGACGGCGCTCGCCCTCGGGGGTGGTGACGGTCAGGCACCAGCGCTTCTCGGTGCTGTCCCAGGCCGCCGCGGTGACCCGGTGCCGGTAGCGGATCAGCCGGTCGACGTCGTACTCCTCCGCGACGGTGCGCAGGTAGTCGAGGATCATCTGTCCGTCGGCCAACGCGACCTCGCCGGGCCACGGCCGCCACCGGTAGCCGAAGGTGAACATGTCCGAGTCCGAGCGGATGCCCGGATAGCGGAACAGGTCCCAGGTCCCGCCGCTGGCCGCACGCGCCTCCAGCACCACCACGCTGAGTCCGGGCAGCCGCTCGCGCACCTGCGCGGCCGCCCCGATCCCGGACAGTCCGGCCCCGACGACGAGTACGTCGACCTGCTCGATCTCTGCGCCCATGGCGACAAACTACTCGCCGGTAGAGTTACCTGGGAAGTCTGTCCCAGACACTTTGCCGCCCGGATCCGCAATCTGAGCTTCATGTAATGACAGGGTGACATCAGGGCGTGACCTGGCTAGCCTCGTAGCCCAGCCGAGCCACGCCGGCACCCGAGGCGGCCGCCCGCGGGCGATGGGGCCCGGCGGCCGTGACCCTGCCAGTGAGGAATGCATGCGACTCTCTCCGATCACCGAGCTCGACGACGACGCGGCGGCACTCCGGGACAGGATCCTCGGTCCGCAGGCCGATCCGCCCCCACCGTTCCTGATGTGGGCGCACAACCTCGGCATCGGCCAGCTGATCGAGGACCTGGGTGCCTACTGCCGTGATCGGGCCCGCTTCCCTCGCAAGCTGCGGATCCTGTCGATGATGGTGGCGGCGCGCTACCACGACTCCGCCTCGTGCTGGAACGCGCACATCGAGGAGGCCATCGAGCTCGGCCTGCCGCGGGAGTGCATGGACCGGCTGGCTCGTCGGCAGGAGCCGGGGTTCATCGCGGAGGACGAGCGGGTCTTCTTCGCCTTCGCCCGCGAGCTGGTCGAGGAGCACTTCGTCAGCGAGCGGACCTACGCCGAGGCGCTGGCGCTCTTCGGAGAGCCGGCGCTGCTCGACATCGTCGGGTGCGTGGGCAGCTTCACCATCAGCTCGTGGGCGCTCAACGCCTTCCAGGTGCCGATCCGCGACGACCTCGGCGAGCCGTTCCCGGACGTGGCCGGGTTCGCCCCGGCCAGGCCGGAGCGACTCGACCCGGCGCAGGCTGGATCGGAGCCTGGATCGGAACCGGCTGGATCGGAGCCGGCGTGAGGGGCGACGACCTGATCGCCCTCGGCGCGCCCGCCGCCGGCACCGGCCGGTTCGTCCTCGGCGGCGCGTTCGGCACCGAGCCCGCCGAGGACTCCTTCGCCAAGCTCGACCGGTTCGCCGCCGCCGGCGGCCGGCTGGTGGAGACCGCCTACTCCTACGCCCGAGGACGGGGCAAGCAGGTGGTCGGCGAGTGGCTGCGGCGCAACCCCGGGACGCTCGGGGTGGTGACCAAGATCGGCCACGACATGGGTGGCCGGGACGTCGCCCTGACCCGGGCGACGGTCCTGGCCCAGGCGGGCGAGACCGTCGACGTACTCGGCGAGCCGCCGGAGGTCGTGCTCTTCCACTGCGACGATCCCGCTCGCGAGGTCGAGGAGCTCGGCGCGAGCCTGCGGGCCCTCGTCGAGCAGGGGTACGCCGCCCGGGTCGGCGTCTCCAACTGGTGTGCCGACCGCCTGGCCGCGCTGGTCACCGACTTCGCCTCCGCCGGCGCGAGTGCGCCGATCGCCGGCTATCACCGCAGCCTGGCGACGCCGGTGGCGGAGCGCTATCACGGCGAGCTGCCCGCCGACGCGGCGGTGCTCGAGATCGTCGAGGAGCACCGGCTGCCGCTGTTCAGCTGGTCCGCGCAGGCGCGCGGCTTCTTCGCTCGCACCGGATCCGCCTCGTCGAGCGCCGACCCGTACGAGTCGGCGACCAACCGCGCGCGCCGGGAGCGCTGCCGGACGCTGGCCGCCGAGCTCGGTGTGGAGCCCGGACAGGTCGCGCTGGCCTGGTCCCTGGCATGCCCGCTGTTGTGGCCCAGCATCGGCCCGCGCACGCTGGACCAGCTCGCGGACTCCCTCGCCGCCGCCACCGTGGAGCTCACCGCCGAGCAGCGCGCCTGGTTGGTCGGCTGATGCGCGCCGCGCTGTTGGACGCGCCCGGCGGTGCGCTGCGAGTCGGCCACCTGCCGACACCCGAGCCGGGCCGCGATCAGGTCCGGGTGCGGGTCGCCGCCTGCGGACTGAACCCGGTGGACGACCAGGTCGCCGCCCACGGTGAGCCGACGTGGACCTGGCCGCACGTGCTCGGACTCGACGTCGCCGGGGTCGTCGACCGGGTCGGCCCCGGCGTCCTCGGGTTCGAGCCCGGCGACCGGGTGGCCTTCCACGGCGACCTGCGCCGGCCGGGCGGGCTGGCCGAGTACGCCATCGCCGAGGCGACCAGCCTGGCCCGCATCCCCGACGCCGTCTCCGAGGTGGCCGCGGCCGCGCTGCCGTGCGCCGGCATGTCGGCCTGGCAGGCGGTGGTCGACCGGCTGCGGGTCGGACCCGGCGACACCGTACTGATCACCGGCGGCGCCGGCGGGGTGGGTGGCTACGCCGTCCAGCTCGCCGCGCTGGCGGGGGCCGACGTCCTGGCCACCGCGTCGGCGGTCAACCATCCGCGGGTTCGCGAGCTGGGGGCGCGGGCGGTGATCGACTACCGGGTCGAGGACGTCAGCGCACGGGTCCGCGAGCTCACCGACGGTCGCGGGGTCGACGGCGTCCTGGACACCGTCAGCGCCGCCTCGGCGACCTCCTACCTGCCGCTGATCGTGCACGCCGGCGGGATCGCGTGCGTCGCCGGTCGTGCCGACGCGAGCGCGCTGCCCTCCTTCACCACCGCCGTCTCGGTCCACGAGATCGCGCTCGGCGCGGCCTACCCGTTCGGGGACGAGCGGGCTCGACGACGGCTCGGCAGCACGCTGGAGTCGCTGCTCGCGCTGGTCGCCGAGGGCAGACTGGACCCCCACCTCGGTCGCACCGTCACGCTCGAGGACCTCTCGGTCTCCTACGCCGCGCTTCGGGCGCGACACGTGGCCGGGAAGATCGTCGCGGTCCTGCCGTGACCCGTGCCGACCGGTCGTACAGCTCGCAGCTGTCCTCAGACCTCGGTGACCTGCATCAGCGGTCGCGGGTCGGCGCCGGCGACCCGGGAGAGCTCCACCTCGAACCGGCTCCGGTCGCCGCGGTGATAGGCCACGAAGGATTCCATCGGCCGGCCGTCGGCATCGGTGCTGACGCTGCGCAGCACCAGAATCGGCGCGTTCTCACCGACCCCCAGGTCCTTGGCCAGCTCCGGGCCCGCCACCATCGCCTCGACCGATCGCCGGCCACGCGCCGGACCGACTCCGTAGTCGCGCTCCAGCACCGCGTACAGCGACTGATGGGTCAGGTCCTCCTCGACCAGCCGAGGCGCCACCGACTCCGGGACATAGGTGATCGCCAGCACCCACGGCTCGTCGTCCACGAACCGTAGCCGCTCGATCTCGACGACCGGCGTCCCGACCTCGAGCTCGAGCTGACCCGCCACATGCTCGTCGGCCGGGACGACCTCCAGGCGGCGTACCTCGCTGCGCAGGTGACCACCGCGGGCCGCGACGTCCTCGTACAGTCCGGTCAGCGACTGCACCAGGCCCTCGGCCACCTTGGGCTGCGCCACGTAGGTCCCGCGGCCCTTGATCCGCTCGATGACGCCCTCCATCTCCAGCTGGGAGAGCGCCTGGCGCACCACCGTCCGGGAGACGTCGTAGGTCTCGCAGAGCTCGTGGTCCCCGGGAAGTCGCGCTCCGGGGCCGAGCCCCTCCTCCTCGATCCGCGCTCGCAACGACTCCTTGAGCTGGTGATAGAAGGGCATCGGAGAGGACCGATCGATACCTGCACTCATGTCATGAGAGGATACCCAGTTCGTCCGCGGACCGTGGGCGATCGATCCTCAGGACTGCACCGCGGCGCCGGAGTCCAGCAGGAGGTCGATCCCGCCGATGCCCCACGCCTCGAGCGCCTGCCTGGTGTCGCGCCCCGGGCTCGCCGGTGGCGGGGTGCCGAGGCGGGCCGCGGTGCGGCCGAACCGCGGCGCCGGCGCCGGCTGGACGACACCGTCCTGCTCGACCCAGGTCTCTCGCTCCCGCAGGTGCGGATGCCCCGCCGCCTCGCTCGGGGTCAGCACCGGCGCGAGGCAGGCGTCGGTGCCCTCGGCCAGCTCCGCCCACTCGGCCATCGTCCTGGTGGCGATGACCTCGGCGAAGAGTGCGCGCATCTCGTCGTACCGGCCGAGCTCCTCCTGCCCCGGACAGCTCTCCTCGATGCCGAGCAGCCGCACCAGCGCTGCGAAGAACTGCGGCTCGAGGGCGGCCACCGCGACGTGCCGACCGTCGCTGGTGGCATAGACGTCGTAGAACGGCGCGCCGCCGTCCAGCGCGTTGCTGCCGCGCCGCTCGGAGTGCATCCCGGCCCGACTGAGACCGACCAGCAACGTGGAGAGGTGCGTCGCCCCGTCCACGATCGCCGCGTCGACGACCTGGCCGGCGCCACTGGTCCTCGCCTCGAGCAGCGCGGCCAGTACGCCGGCCACCAGATAGGTCGCACCGCCGCCGAAGTCACCCAGCAGGTTGACCGGGAAGTGCGGCCGGCTCGGGTCCTGGCCGAGCCCGTGCAACACGCCGCTGATCGCCAGATAGGTCAGATCGTGACCCGCCGCGGAGGCGAGCGGGCCGTCCTGCCCCCAGCCGGTCATCCGGCCGTAGACCAACGCGGGATTGCGGGTCAGACAGGCCTCGGGGCCGAGGCCGAGACGCTCCGCGACGCCGGGCCGCATGCCCTCGATCAGCACCTCGGCGCGCTCGACCAGGTCGAGCACCACCGCGAGCGCCGCGGGATGCTTCAGGTCGAGTGCGACGCTCGGCCGACCACGGGCGAGCAGGTCGTGCGCGCCACCGCCGAGCTGCGGTCCCTGCGGCCGGTCGATGCGGATCACGTCGGCGCCCAGATCGGCGAGCATCATGCAGGCGTGCGGACCCGGCCCGATGCCGGCCAGTTCGACCACCCTGACGCCTCTCAGCGGTCCACTGCCGCCACCCAGCTCCATGTGCCGATCATGCCTTCCCGGCCCGGGGCCTCACCTCCCGCCCCCAGCGGCGACACCAGCGGCAACCCGCCTCTGTGCGGACAGGTCGGCGGAAGAGATCAGAGGACGCGGGAGAGGAACTGGCGGGTCCGCTCCTGCGCCGGGTCGGAGAAGAGCTGCTCGGGCGCGCCCTGCTCCAGGATCCGTCCGGAGTCGAGGAAGCAGACCGAGCTGGCCACCTCGCGGGCGAACGCCATCTCGTGGGTGGCCAGGATCATCGTCATCCCGGAGGTGGCCTCCGCCCGGACGATGTCGAGCACCTCGCCGACCAGCTCCGGGTCGAGCGCCGCGGTGATCTCGTCGAGCAGCAGCAGCCGCGGCCGGGTGCACAGCGCCCGCACCAGCGCGACGCGCTGCTGCTGGCCGCCGGAGAGCGCGTCCGGGTACGCCGCCGCATGACCGGCCAGTCCGAAGCGCGCCAGCAGCTCCAGCGCACGCTCCCGGGCCGCGCCCTTGCCGACACCGTGGACCCGCACCTGCGCCATCGTGCAGTTGGCCAGCACCGACAGGTGCGGGAACAGGTTGTAGGACTGGAACACCATCCCGATCTCCCGCCGCACCTCGCGTGGCTTGACCCGCGGATCGGAGATCTCCCGGCCGTCGAAGACGATCCGGCCGTCGTCGATCGGCTCGAGCAGGTTCAGGCAGCGCAGCAGCGTCGACTTGCCGGAGCCGGACGCCCCGATCAGGCAGATCACGTCGTGCGGGGCGACGGTGAGCGAGATGTCGTGCAGCACGACCCGGTCGCCGTACGACTTGCGCAGGCTCTCGACCTCGAGCAGCGTCATCAGATCCTCCCCTGCTCACGGCGGATCTGGCGCAGCATCAGCCAGTCGGTCAGCCGGGTCAGTGGCACGGCGACGATGAGGAAGTACGTCGCCGCGACCAACAGCGGCGTCCCGTTGAAGTGGTAGCCCTGCCAGTCGCTGGCCGCCCGCATCGCCTCCCAGACCCCGACGACCGAGATCAGCGCGGTGTCCTTCTGCAGCGAGACCAGGTCGTTCATCAGCGGTGGCACCGCCCGCCGGATCGCCTGGGGGAAGATCACCCGCCACATCGCCTGGGTGCGGGAGAGCCCGAGCGCCTCGGCCGAGGACCACTGGGTCGGGTGCACCGCGAGGATGCCGGCGCGCAGCACCTCGGCGACGTACGCGCCGTAGCACAGCGTCAGCGCCACGCTGGTCAGCCAGAACAGGCTGGTGGTGACCCCGTTGAGCTCCAGCGCCGGGACGCCGACGCCGATCAGCACGATCACCAGGATGCTCGGCACCCCGCGGAACAGGTCGGTGTAGACCACCGACACGATCCGCAGCGGCGCCAGCCACGGCGAGCGCGACTGTCGGCACATGGCCACCAGCGAGGCCAGCACCAGCACGCACGGCTCGGTGACCAGGAAGATCCGGATGTTCATCCAGAAGCCCTTGCTGACCGAGGAGAACGAGCCGGTGAAGTCCTTCGTCGACAAGAAGTACTCCCGGAAGGCGCTCCACCCCGGCGAGGTCAGGAAGACCGCCAGCACCACGCCGAAGACGACCACCGTGACGGCGGTGGCCAGCAACGCCCGGCGTACCCGCATGCCGCGCGCCACCCGGGCGCGCTCGAGCTGGCGGGCGCTGGGAGTCCAGGCCTCGGCGTGGTCGGGCTTCACTTCAGGACCGGCACGTCTTCCATGCCCGAGAGCCACTTCTTCTGCAGCGTGGCCAGCTCGCCGTCGCTCTGCAGCTCGCCGATGGCGTAGTTCAGGCAGCTGACCAGCGGGTTCCCCTTCTCCAACAGCAGCCCGAACTCCTCCGGCTCGGCGTTGGCGAACCGACCGGCCACGGTGCTGCCCGAGATCTCGCTCGACATGTAGCCGGCGCTGGGCAGGTCGGTGACCAGCCCGTCGATCTGACCATGGAGCAGGGCCTGCTTGGCCTGGTCGTCGGTGTCGAAGACCAGCGGGTCCTGGCTCGGCTGGACGTCGTCGCGGATGGCGGTCAGCGAGGTGGTGGCGGTCTCGGCGCCGAGCTTGAGCGTCTTCAACCCGGCCAGGCTGCTCGCCTCGGCGGCGTTCTTCTTCAGCGTGATGACGGCCTGGTCCGCGGTGTAGTAGCCGTCGCTGAAGGTCACGTGCTCGGCGCGATCGGCGGTGATCGAGATCTGGTTGATGTCGAAGTCGAACTTCTTCGCCCCGGGCGTGTAGGAGCTGTTGAAGCTCTCCTTGACCCAGTCGACGTCCCCGTCGGCGAAGCCGAGCTTCTCGGCGATCGCATAGGCGACGGCCGACTCGTAGCCCTTGCCGTTGCTCGGGTCGTTGTCCTCGAACCACGGCTCGTAGGCCGGGCTGTCGGTGGCGACGGTCAGCTTGCCGGCCGCGTAGAGGTGCAGCTTGTCGACGGTGCAGGCGGCGGCGTCGGCCGAGCCGGACGAGGTCGCCGAGGCGTCGGCGGACGCATCGGAGCCATCCGAGGCCGAGGTCTTCTGCGAACAGCCGGTCAGAGCCGCGAGCGCGAACAGCGGGACGGCGGCCAGGGCCGCGGTACGGCGAAGGTGCATGAGCGCCATGGTAGGACCGACGCCGACGGCCGGCGCACTCTGCGGTCCCGGGCACTCGGCAGAGGTGACCGACGGCACCGACGGGCGGCTCGGATGCGGCCGTTCTTACTCATGGGTAACATGCTTCCATGGCGTACGACGCACTCCTGTCCCCCCTCACCCTCGGCGGTCTCACCCTGCGCAACCGGGTGGTGATGGGCTCGATGCACACCGGCCTGGAGGACCACGCCCGCGACCTGCCGGCGCTCACCGCCTACCTGGCCGAGCGGGCCAAGGGCGGGGTCGGGCTGATCGTCACCGGGGGCTATGCGCCGAACAAACGCGGCTGGCTCAAGCCGCTGGCCGCCGAGCTCTCCAGCAGGCGTCAGGTCGGCCGGCACACCACGCTGACCGATGCGGTGCACGAGCACGGTGGCGCGATCGCCCTCCAGGTGCTGCACGCCGGGCGCTACGGCTACCACCCGTTCGCGGTCTCCGCCTCGGCGAGCAGGTCGCCGATCACGCCGTTCAGGGCCTCCGCGCTCTCCAGCCGGGCCGTGGAGTCGACCGTCGCCGACTTCGCCCACAGCGTCGGTCTCGCCGCCCGGGCGGGATACGACGCGGTGGAGATCATGGGCTCGGAGGGCTACCTGATCAACCAGTTCCTGGCCGAGCGGACCAACCACCGCACCGACGCCTGGGGAGGGTCGGCCACGAACCGGATGCGCTTCGCCACCGAGATCGTACGGCGGTCCCGGGCCGAGGTCGGCCCGGACCTGCCGATCATCTTCCGACTCTCCCTGCTCGACCTGGTCGAGCACGGACAGGACTGGGAGGAGACCGTCGAGCTCGCCCATGCGCTCGTCGACGCCGGCGTCAGCGTGCTCAACACCGGCATCGGCTGGCACGAGGCGCGGGTGCCGACGATCATCACCCAGGTCCCCCGCGGCGCCTGGGTGGACCTGACCGCTCGACTCAAGGCGGAGGTGTCGGTCCCGGTCTGCGCCTCCAACCGGATCAACACCCCCGAGTTGGCCGAGGAGATCATCGCCACCGGCCAGGCCGACCTGGTCTCGATGGCGCGGCCGCTGCTGGCCGACCCCGCGTTCGTGGCCAAGACCGCCGCCGGCCGCGCGGACGAGATCAACACCTGCATCGCCTGCAACCAGGCGTGCCTGGACCATGTCTTCGCGAACAAGCCGGCCTCCTGCCTGGTGAACCCGCGGGCCGCGCGGGAGACGACTCTGGTGCTCACCCCGGTCGGCTGCCGCGAGCGGGTGGCGGTGGTCGGCGCCGGGCCGGCCGGACTCGCGGCGGCGCTCGCCGCCGCGGAGCGCGGCTTCGAGGTCACCCTGTTCGAGCGCGCCGAGGAGATCGGCGGGCAGTTCCGGCTGGCGATGGCGGTGCCCGGCAAGGAGGAGTTCGCCGAGACGCTGCGCTACTTCGGCCGCCGGTTGGACGTCCTCGGGGTCGACGTACGACTCAAGACGCCGGTGGAGGCGGTCGACCTCGCCGAGTTCCCCCGGGTCGTGGTCGCGACCGGAGTCGAGCCACGGATGCCCGACCTGCCCGGGATCGACCACCCGGCGGTGGCCTCCTACGCCGAGGTGCTCAGCGGGCGGGTCACCCCTGGCGAGCGGGTGGCGGTGATCGGCGCCGGCGGCATCGGCGTGGACGTCTCGACCTGGCTCACCCACACCGCGGAGAGCCTCGAGCAGTGGCGGGCCCGCTGGGGCGTCGGGGACCCCGCGGCGCACCGCGGCGGGCTGGTCGCCCCCGCCCGGCCGCTCGCGGCGCGGAAGGTCACCGTGCTCCAACGCAAGCCGACGCCGATCGGCGTCGGCCTGGGCAAGACCTCCGGCTGGGCCCATCGCGCGGTGCTCAAGCAGGAGAGCGTCACCCAGGTGCGCGGGGCGGTCTACGACCGGATCACCGACGCACCCGACGACCTCGGGCGCCCGGGCGCCCGCCTGCACTACGCGGTCGACGGGGTGGCCCACGAGCTCACCGTCGACACCATCGTGATCTGTGCCGGCCAGACCTCGGTGCGCGAGATCTGGCGGGAGCAACCGGGCTGGCACCTGATCGGTGGCGCCGAGGTCGCCGCCGAGCTGGACGCCAAGCGCGCGATCGAGCAGGGCACCCGGGTGGTGGCCGGATTCTGAGGCCCCGTCGCCGAAGCTCGCCGAGACCCCTCCCCCCGGTCGAGTAGCGAGCGCCAACCCTCAACCGTCGGTCGAGTAGCGAGCCGAGCCCGAGCCGCCGTCGAGCGTTAGCCTGCGCGTATGACCGACAGCACCGACTGCCTCTTCTGCAGGATCATCGCGGGCACCATTCCGAGCACGAAGGTCTTCGAGGACGAGCGCACCTATGCGTTCATGGACATCGCTCCGGCGACCGAGGGACACCTGCTGGTGGTCCCGAAGACGCACTCCGCCGACCTGCGCGAGATCGCGCCTACCGATCTGACCGCCGTCGCCGTGACCGGCCAGCGGCTGGCCACGCACGCCGTGGAGGTGCTCGGGGCCGACGGGGTGAACCTGCTCAACAGCTGCGGATCGGCGGCCTGGCAGACGGTCTTCCACTTCCACCTGCACGTCATCCCGCGCTACGCCGGCCGGGACGGCATGCGGCTGCCGTGGGACGAGGGCAAGCCCGGTGACCCGGACGCGATCCGGGCGATCGGCGAGCGGCTCGCGCTGGCCTGAGATCACCTCAGGCCGGCGAGCGATGCGCGGCCACCAGGTCGGCGTACCAACCGAAGGAGCGCTTCGGGGTTCGCTCCAGCGTGGTCCGGTCGACATGCACCAGTCCGTAGCGCGCCATCATCCCCTCCTCCCAGTCCCAGCAGTCGAACGGGGTGTAGGCGTAGAAGCCGCGGATGTCGACGCCGCGCTGGATCGCGGCGGCGACCGCCTCGAGGTGCGCGCTGAGGAAGGCGATCCTGATCCGGTCGTCGACCTCGCCGTCGACGACCGGCACGTCGAAGGCCGCTCCGCACTGGGTGATGACGAACGGCGGTAGCGCGGCTCGGTGTCGCGCCCGTGTGGTGATCAACCACTCCCGCAACGCGGCGGGCACGATCGCCCAGCCGACGTCGGTGCTCGGATAGCCGAGCAGCTCGCGCAGCTCGAAGGGCAGGTCCGCCCCCTCGGGCGCGGCCCCGATCCGCTGCGGCGCGTAGTAGTTGAGGCCGTAGAAGTCGAGCGGCTGTCGGATGGTGGCCAGGTCACCGGACTCGGTGACCCCTGCGAACAGGTCGACCAGGTCGTCGGGGTAGCGACCGAACAGCATCGCCTCCAGCGGTACGCCGTTCCACAGGCCGTCGACCAGCTTGGCGGCGCCCACGTCGGCGGGATCCTCCGAGGCCGGCCAGATCGGCTGGTGCTGGGTGGCGCAGCCGACCCGGGCGGCGCCGGCCGCACGCAACGCGATCGCGGCGCGACCGTGCGCGAGCAGCAGGTGGTGGACCGCCGCGACGGCGGCGAAGCCGAGCCGCCGGCCGGGAGCCCAGGTGCCCAGTCCGTAGCCCAGGTAGGCCGACACGTTCGGATCCTGCACCGGGACCCATTCCTCGACCCGATCGCCGAGCCGTGCGGCCACCACCGCCGCGTACTCGGCGAACGCGTCCACGGTGCTCCGGTTGAGCCAGCCGCCGTCGGCCTCCAGCTCCTGGGGCAGGTCGCCGGCATAGAGGGTGGCGGTGGGACGGACGCCGGCGTTCAACAGTCGGTCGACCAGCCGGTCGTAGAAGTCGAGCCCCGCGGGATTGACCCGGCCGCGACCGGTCGGCAGCACCCGCGCCCAGGAGACGCCGAAGCGGTGATCGCCGAGCCTGGCGATCAGCCCGACGTCCTCGGGCATCCGGTGGTAGTGATCGGCGGCGACGGTCGCGTCGCTGCCGTCGGCGATCACGCCGGGCTGTTCGGCGAAGACGTCCCAGGTCGACCGCCCGCGGCCGTCCGCGGTGGTCGCCCCCTCGATGAGATAGGCGGCAGCCGAGGTGCCGAGTCGGAAGCCGGGAGGGAAGGAGGGCAGGGGCACAGGCACAATCATGGTCATGCCGGTCCAAATCCGCCGTGGTTCGCAGAGATTCACAGACCGCGTCCCGGGTCGGATGACCTGGCACTCGTTCTCCTTCGGTGCCCACTACGATCCCGAGCGGGTCGGATTCGGGCCGATGGTGGTCCACGACGAGCACCTGCTCGGCGATGGCCAGGGCTTCGAGACCCACCATCACGAGCGGGTCGAGATCGTCACCTGGATGCTCTCCGGGGCGCTGCTGCACACGGATCGCTCGGGGCCGGCACAGATCCTGCGTCCCGGCTCGGTCGGGGTGCTGTCGGCCGGCTCGGGGGTGGACCACGCCGAGATCGCCGCGGCGCCGCAGACCAGGTTCGTCCAGGTGTGGCTGAGCGCCGAGGACCCCGACCGGGCCCCGCGGTACGTCGCCCGGTCGGTCGCCCCGGGCGCCGGCGCGTTCGCGCCGGTGGCGGAACCGATCGCCGGTGCTCGGCTGTCGGTCGCCCGGCTGGACGCCGGCCAGGGCGTCGTGCTCCCGGCCGCGGCACGACGGCACCTCTACGTCGCCACCGGGGCGCTGACCCGCAGCTCCTTGGCCGAGCCGCTGGCCGCCGGCGACGCCTTCGAGATCACCGCGGAGCCGGACTCCGCGGCGACCCCGGAGATCGAGGTCACCGCCGGGGTGCCGACCGAGCTGCTGCTGTGGACGTTCGACGCTCCGCCGGGCCCCTGACCGTCGGCACGCGCTCCTCGACCCGGGCCGACGCTCGGCACGAGTCGTCAGTAGCCGTCAGTAGTCGGCGGGAATGGCGACGTACGTCGTCTCCAGGTACTCCTCGATGCCCTCGAAGCCGCCCTCCCGGCCGAAGCCGCTGGACTTGACCCCGCCGAACGGCGCCGCCGGGTTGGACAGCAGCCCGGTGTTGACCGCGACCATGCCGTACTCCAGCGACTCCGCCAGCCGGATGGTGCGGGCCAGGTCCCTGGTGTAGACGTAGGAGGCGAGTCCGTACTCGGTGGCGTTCGCCCGGCGGACCGCCTCGGCCTCGTCGGTGAAGGTGACCACCGGCGCCACCGGGCCGAAGATCTCCTCGGCGTTGATCGCCGAGTCCGGGTGCACCCCGAGGAGGACGGTCGGCGAGTAGAAGTAGCCGGGGCCCTCGGGCACCCCTCCACCGGTCAGCACCCGGGCACCGTCGTGGACGGCGTCGGTGACGAGCTGGTCGACGGACTCGACCGCCTGCTCGTCGATCAGCGGCCCGACGTCGGTGCCCTCGTCCTGGCCGCGACCGACCACCAGCGAGCTCATCCGCTCGGCCAGCTTGCCGGCGAACTCCTCGGCGACGTCGGCGTGCACCAGGAACCGGTTGGCTGCCGTGCAGGCCTCGCCCATGTTGCGCATCTTGGCGACCATCGCGCCGTCCACCGCCGCATCCAGGTCGGCGTCGGCGAAGACCAGGAACGGGGCGTTGCCGCCGAGCTCCATGCTGACCCGCTGCAGGTTGTCGGCCGACTGCTCGACCAGCAGCTTGCCGACGGCGGTCGAGCCGGTGAAGGAGACCTTCCGCAGCCGGTCGTCCGCCTGCAGCGCGGCGGAGACCTGCGCGGCGCGGGTGGTCGGCACCACGTTGAGCACCCCCGCCGGCAGGCCGGCCTCGGCCAGGATCTGAGCCAGCGCCAGCATGCTCAGCGGGGTCTGCTCGGCCGGCTTGACCACCATCGTGCAGCCGGCCGCGATCGCCGGCCCGATCTTGCGGGTGCCCATCGCCAGCGGGAAGTTCCACGGCGTGACGAACAGGCACGGTCCGACCGGCTTGCGGAGGGTCAGCAGCCGGGTGCCGCCGGCGGGGTTGTTCATCCAGCGGCCATGGATGCGCACGGCCTCCTCGGAGAACCACCGGAAGAACTCGTTGCCGTAGGCCACCTCGCCGGCCGCCTCGGCGAGGGTCTTGCCCATCTCCAGGCTCATCAGCTCGGCGAGGTCGTCGGCACGGGCCGCGATCAGCTCGAACGCGGCGCGCAGGACCTCACCGCGGGTGCGGGCCGGCGTACGCGCCCATTCGTCCTGGACCGCCACCGCGGCGTCGAGTGCCTCCAGCGCGTCGCCGACGCCTGCGTCGGCGACCCGAGCGAGGACCGAGCCGTCGGCCGGATCGAGTACGGCGAACTCCTCACCGCCCTCGGCCGAGCGCCACTGACCACCGATGAACACGCCACGTCGCTCACCGGCGACGAGATCCAATCCGCTCATGCCTCAAGACAACCACGTCCACGGTGGCGTCGGCAGGTGCCGCGACGCGGCTCTCCTCGTCGGCTCTCGCCGAGAATCGTCGGCTCGCTCGGCCCCGCGCAGAGACAAGTTTCCATCCCCAACCTGGGGGAAGATGGCGGAACCGTCGACATCGGCCGCCGTTGCGTGGTCAACTAGTCCTGTCGACGTCGGGAGGGAGCACCCGCGGGCGACAGAGTCCCTTCTCACCCCATGGAGCAGGGACCCGCTTCAGGTCCAGTCGATCCCCCCTTTGAGCCGGACCTGAGGCGCGCGAGGCGCGGACCCGTGGTCCGCGCCTCGCCCCATTTGGCCCATTTAGCCCATTTCGGCTCAGCTCGCCTCGTCCACGCTGATCGGGCCCGGCCTTTGTCGACGGTCACATCCCGCGCAGGAACGACTCCACGATCGGGCCGGCCGTGGCCGAGCCGGTGGTGCCCACGTCGACGTAGACCGCGACGGCCAGATCGCCCTGGGCGGCGATCATCCAGGTATGGGTGAGTCGGGTGCCGTTGCGGTCGAACTCGGCGGTGCCGGTCTTGGCGATCACCGGCTTGCCGGGCACGTCGAGCAGGCCGCTGCCGGTCCCCTCGGTGACCACCCGGCGGAAGATCGTGCGCAGCTGGGCGGACTCCTTGGCACTCAGCGGCTTCGCCGAGTCCGGCGCACTCGCCGCCACCCCCTGCACCAGTCGCGGCACCACCGTCTTGCCGGCCTCGATCGAGGCCATCACCGTCGCCATCACCATCGGCGAGGCGAGCACCTTGCCCTGGCCGATCAGGTCGGCGGCGTGCTCGGTCTGACTGGCCGGCTTGGGCAGCTGACCGAAGTACGAGGAGAACCCGGTGTCATGGTCGACACCGAAGCCCAACGAAGCCGCCGCGGCGACCAGGTCCGCATGGCTGATCCGGTCGCGCTGACCGATCATCGCGGTGTTGCAGGACTGGGCGACGGCGAGGCTGAGCGGGATCTTGCCCAGCGCGGAGGACGGATACCAGGAGTCGTTGCCGAACTCCTTGCCGTCCACGGTGATGGTGGACGGGCAGGAGATCGTCGAGCTCGGGGTCAGCCCCTGCCGCAGCAGCGCCAGCGAGTCGATCGTCTTGAAGGTGGACCCGGGGGCGGCCTGACCATAGGTGGCGATGTTGATGCCGTCGTTGCCGGGCCCGTTGGCGGCGGCGATGATCGCGCCGGTGCTCGGTCGGATCGCCACCAGCGCACTGGCCGGCTTGACGTCGTCGAGCAGGCTCTCGGCGAGGCTCTGGGCCTTCTCGCTCATGGTCAGCCGCAGCGCCTTGCCGTCGACGGGCTCGGCCCGGAAGAGCTCCTTGAGCATCTTCCCGCTGGCGCCGACCAGTTCGACATCGGTCCCCGCGGTGCCGCGCAGCCGCTCGTCGTACCGCGCCTCGAGGCCGCTGAGCCCGGCGGTGTCACCGACCTGGTAGACCCCGGGGTTCTTCTTGATCATCTCCGCGGTGACCTCCCCGACGGTACCGAGGATCGGCGCGGCGAACTCCTTGGTGGGTGCCAGATAGCGGGTCTGCTGCAGCGCGACGGCTCCCTTGATCCGGGTGATCCGCGCGGCCGCCGCCGGTGCCTCCTCCTTGCGGTAGGCGATCGCCTCGACGTACGCCTCCGACCCGGCCGCCTTGACCTTCTTCACATACGAGGACACGTCGAGATCGAAGAGCCTCGCCAGCGCACGGGCGGAGGCCGGGGCGCGTGCCGCCGAGACCTGGGTCTTGTCGATGCCGTAGCTGATCACCGCCCGCGGGGTGACCAGGTCGACGCCGCCGGCACCGACGATGTCGCCGCGGACGGCAGTGATCGAGGAGGCCGAGAGCCGGACGTGGTCGTTGGTCAGCGCGGCCGAGACCAGTCGCGGCTCCCAGTGAACCTGCCACTGGGAGTCGCGCTCGACCAGCGTGACCGCCGTCGTGTAGCTCCACGCCTTCGCCTGGACCGGCCAGCGCCAGGTCAGGGTGGCGGTGGCCTGGCCGCCGTCCTCGCTCACCGTGGCGGCCCCGGCCTTGACCGTCGGCATGCCGGTCTTCTCTCCGCCGAGGCCGTCGACCAGCGAGTCGGTGATCCGGGCGTAGTCCTGCGAGACCTTGGTCGCGGTGGTGTCGGAGAAGTCGACGGCGTCGAAGTCGCCGGTCCCGAACGCGGTGGCCAGCTCGCGGAGGGCGGCATCGGGATCGGGGCCGTCCGAGCCGCCGCAGGCGACCAGCGCGCCGGCGCACATGCCCAGGCAGATCGCGCCCAGTGCGATCGATGCCGTCGGTCGGACACCGCTCCCCGAAGTGCGCATGCGTCGTTTCTACCAGTCGACCCCGACGATCTCCGCGCACCCTCCGTGCGCCGGTGGCCCGTCGACGCCGGCCCGGGTGCGGTCGATCGACCACCTCACCGGTCGACCGGTCGCGTGCGGTTGACTTCGTGCCACCATGTGGTCACCTCCTCGACGTGTCGGCGATCGGAGCACCGGCCCGATCGTCGACGGTGGCCCGGCGAGCACAGGAGGACCCGCATGACACCCGAGACCCCCGACACCATCATCATCGGCGGCGGCCCCGCCGGGTTGCAGGCGGCGCTCACCCTGGGCCGGATGCGCCACCGGGTGTTGGTGCTGGACGCCGGCGACTACCGCAACGATCCGGCCGACGCGATGCACAACCTGGTCGGACACGACGGCTGGAGTCCGGCGGAGTACCGCGCCGCGGCGCGATCGGACCTGGCGGCGTACGAGACGGTGACGGTGCGCGAGGCGCGGGCGGAGTCGGTCGCCGCGTCGCCGGACGGGTTCGTGGTCCGCCTCGCCGGCGGAGAACAGCTGCCCGCCCACTGGCTCATCCTGGCCACCGGACTGCGCGACACCCTGCCGGAGACGCCGGGGCTCGCCGAGGTCTTCGGCAGCACCGCCGCGCACTGCCCCTACTGCCACGGCTTCGAGTACGCCGACCGCCCGGTCGGCCTGCTGGGCACCGGACCGCACACGCCTCGGGTCGCGCTGCTGATGCACCGCCTCACCGACGACCTCACCGTCCTCGCCGACGGTGCCGAGCCGGCGCCGGAGACGGCCGCGGTGCTCGACCGGATCGGAGCCCGCGTCCGCACCGAGCCGGTGCTGGGCGTGCGACCCGCCGAGGATGGCGTGGTCGTCGAGCTGGACGGCGGGGACCCGGTCGAGGTCGCCGGCCTGATGGTCGCGCCGACCTACGCGCAGGCGGCGCCCTTCGCCGAGCAGCTCGGGCTGGAGCTGCAGGACTCCGGGTGCATCCGCGTCGACCCGCTCGGACGGACCAGCCTGCCGCGGGTGTACGCCGCCGGCGACCTGGCCCACACCGACGCCTTCCCGATGCCGCTCAGCTCGGTCGCGAACGCGATCGCGACCGGCCTGGCGACGGCGACCGCGGTCGACGGGGACGACATCATGCGCCAGCTGGGGCTCCCCGCGGTGCCCTGGACCCCGCGTCCGGGTCCGCGACAGCCGCGCCGCCCCTCCCTCCGCCTGCGCGGGCGCCGAGGCTGAGCCAGACCCTCCCCATCACCGAACGAGTCAACAACCGCCGAACAGAGCCAAGTGGTCGCCGTACCGGCGACCACTTGGCTCTGCTGGCCCGGCCCGGCGCGACCACTTGGCTCTGCTCGGCCGGATCGGCGCGACCAGATGGCTCTGCTCGGCGGCAGGCTCAGTCGCGGCGTCGCGGCTTGCGGGAGCGATCGGACCGCTGGAGGTGATCGCGGCGCGGGCCGCCGTGCCGTGGGCCGGCGTCGAGACGCAGCTCGATCAGCTTGCCGGAGATCCGGGTCTCCTCCAGCGCGGCGATGGTGTCGGGGGAGAGGTCGGCGGGCAGCTCGACCAGGGAGAAGTCCTGCCGGATCGAGATGTTGCCGAAGTCCGCCCGGCGCAGCCCACCCTCGTTGGCGATGGCACCCACGATCTGGCGCGGCTCGACCCGCTGCCGGCGGCCGACCGCGATCTTGTAAGTCGCCAGCGGCTGCCCGGTCTGCCGCGAACGGCGCCCGCCGCGATCGTCGCGCCCCTCGCGCCCGTCCCGTCCGGAACGGTCCTCGCGCCCACGACCGCGCCGGTCGGCGTACGCCGGCCGGTCGGCCGCGGGGTCGAGCAGCATCGGCTCGTCGCCCTGCAGCACCACCGCCAGCGCGGCGGCGACGTCGACCTCGGGGACGTCGTACTCCTCCACGTAGTGGCGTACGACGTCGCGGAAGAACCCGACCCGGTCGGTGGCCTCGAGAGCGGCGGTGATGCCGTCGTCGAACCGGCTCAGCCGGGTGGCGTTGACCTCGTCCACGCTCGGCAGCTGCATCTGGGTCAGGGTGGACCGGGTGGCCTTCTCGATGGCGCGCAGCAGGTAGCGCTCCCGCGGGGTGACGAACGAGATGGCGTCGCCACTGCGCCCGGCGCGGCCGGTGCGGCCGATCCGGTGCACGTAGGCCTCGGTGTCGGTGGGGATGTCGTAGTTGACCACGTGGCTGATCCGCTCGACGTCGAGCCCGCGGGCCGCGACGTCGGTGGCGACCAGGATGTCCAGCGAGGCGTCCTTGAGCTGGTTCACCGTCCGCTCCCGCACGTTCTGCGGCACGTCGCCGTTGATCGCGGCGGCGGAGAAGCCCCGGGCGCGCAGCTTCTCGGCGAGCGTCTCGGTCTCGTTCTTGGTGCGGACGAAGACGATCATGCCCTCGAAGTTCTCCACCTCGAGGATGCGGGTCAGCGCGTCCACCTTCTGCGGGTAGGAGACCATCAGGTAGCGCTGGGAGATGTTGGCGGCCGTCTGGGTCTTGCCCTTGACCTGCACCTCCTCGGCGTCGCGCAGGTACTTCTTCGACAGCCGCCGGATCTGGGCCGGCATGGTGGCGGAGAAGAGCGCCACCTGCTTCTCAGGAGGCGTCTCGGCGAGGATCGTCTCGACGTCCTCGGCGAAGCCCATGTTGAGCATCTCGTCGGCCTCGTCGAGCACCAGGAAGCGCAGCTGGCTCAGGTCGAGGGTGCCCTTCTCCAGGTGGTCCATGATCCGGCCCGGCGTCCCGACCACGACGTGGACGCCGCGGCGCAGCGCGGTCAGCTGGGGTCCGTAGCCCTGGCCGCCGTAGACCGGCAGGATGCGTACGCCGGGCAGCTTACCGGCGTAGCTCTCGAACGCCTCGCACACCTGCAGCGCCAGCTCACGGGTGGGGGCGAGCACGAGGGCCTGTGGCGCGCCGGCGGTGAGGACGTCGAGGTTGGAGAGGATCGGGAGCGCGAACGCCGCCGTCTTGCCGGTCCCGGTCTGGGCCAGGCCGACGACGTCACGGCCCTCGAGGAGCAGCGGGATGGTGGCGGCCTGGATCGCCGAGGGCGTCTCGTAGCCGAGCGCCTTGATCGCGTCGAGGACGCCCGCGGCCAGGTCGAGGTCGTCGAAGCTCGGCCCGTCCGACGTGCTCTCGTCGGGCGTGGGGTCGGCCTGCTCGGACCGGCCGGGGGCGGGGGAAGACTCGGTGCTCACCAGTCAACGGTAGTGGCTGCGTCTACCACACGTGGATTCGTCGGCGCGGTGGGCCCCGTCACTCGGGCACGATCTCGTCCCCGACCGCGATCCGGCCCTGCTGCGCGACCATGGTGTGGACCGCGAACCAGGTCGCGCCGTCCCACCGGCGGTGCCGGGCGAGGGTACGGATCGGGTCCTTGCCGCGCTCGAGCGTGGTGGGGTCGATGGTCGTCATCACACAGCGGCTGATCGGCCCCTCGGCCCGCAGCACCGCCTCCCCGATGCGCAGCCGGGACCAGCCGTCCTCGGCGAACGCCTCCTCGACGCCGTCGACGATCAGGTTGGCCCGGAACCGCTGGACCGGCAGGTCCTCCTCCATCCAGGCGTTGAGCCGGGCCATCGAGGTCGTCGAGGCGAGACTGACCGCCGAGGCGTCCTGGAAGGCGACCTGGGCGCCACCCCACGCCCGGCTGACCCGGCGCAGGGCGGGATCGGCACACCAGACCAGTCGCAGCCCGCCGCGACCCAGCGCCGCGGTCAGCCAGCGATCGGCGTCGGCGCCGGCCGACCGCGCGGAGAACGGCTCCTTGCCGAAGATGCTGACCGACACCTCCTCGCCGCCGACCGGGCGCCTCACCAGTGACCGGGCGATCCCGGGCGCGGTCAGACACAACCCCTCGTCGACCGGATCGGCCACGATGGTGAACAGTCGTGGCAGCTCGCGCGCGGAGACCATCGCACCGCCCTCGTCGACCACCATCCACTCCCGGTCGCCGACCAGACCGGCCCGGCCGGCGTACGCCTGCTCGACCGGGCGGATGGCGGTGCTCTTGACCGGGTGCAGGTTGATCCCGCTGACTCGCATGGCGCCCGAACTCCCTACTCGCCTGTTCTTTGGACCGATTCGCGTGTTCTAAGGACCGACTCGGCGATTCATTCGACGGTCACCGACTTGGCCAGGTTGCGGGGCTTGTCGACATCCAGCCCGAGCGTGGCGGCCGCGTGGTAGGCGAGCAGCTGCAGCGGGATGGTGAGCAGGATCGGGTCGAGCTCCGCCTCGCTCTTGGGTACGTCGATGCGAGCCGCCCGGACGTCGCCCAGGTCGACCTCGGGGTGGGTGACCACCACCAGCGGACCACCACGAGCGGCGATCTCGTGCAGCGCGGCGACGTTGCGCTCGGTGAGCTCGTCGTCCGGCACGATCGCCACCGTCGGGACCTCCTCGGAGATCAACGCCAGCGGGCCGTGCTTGAGCTCGGAGGTCTGGTAGGCCTCGGCATGCCGATAGGTGATCTCCTTGAGCTTCTGCGCGCCCTCGCGGGCGACCGGGTAACCGCGTACCCGACCGACGAAGAACATGCTCGTCGCCTCGGCGAGCGTGCCGGCGACCTCGGTCAGCTCGCCCTCACGCTTGACGATCTCCTCGATCTGAGCCGGCAACGCCTGCAGGGCCGCGACCAGCCGCTTGCCGTCGGCCACCGAGAGGTCACGCACCCGGCCGAGCTGCAGGGCGAGCAGGGCGAAGCCGACGTACATGGTGGTCAGCGCCTTGGTCGAGGCCACGGCGATCTCCGGCCCGGCGTGCAGGTAGATGCCGCCGTCGCAGGCCCGGGCGATCGCCGAGCCGACCACGTTGACCAGGCCGATGACGCGTCCGCCCTTGCGTTTGATCTCCTCGACGGCGAGCAGGGTGTCGATGGTCTCCCCGGACTGGCTGACCGCCACGTAGAGGGTGTCGGGCTCGATGATCGGATTGCGGTAGCGGAACTCGCTGGCCGGCTCGGCGTCCGCCGGCACCCGGGCGAGCTCCTCGACCAGCCCGGCGCCCATCTGGCCGACGTAGTACGCCGAGCCGCATCCGAGGATCTTGACCCGCCTGATCGCGCGCAGCTCGCGCGGGTCGAGGTTGAGACCGCCCAGGTGGGCGGTGCCGAACCGCTCGTCGAGCCGACCCCGCAGGGTGCGCTCGATCGAGGCCGGCTGCTCCAGGATCTCCCAGTACATCCGCGGACCCTCGCCCGCCTCCTCGCCACCGTACTCATAGGCGCTGGGGTCGATCTCGACCGCCGCGGCCGCGGTGGCGGTCCGGGTCAGGTCCTGGCGGAACGTGGTGAATCCGGTCGCGGTGATGGTGGCGAGCTCCCCGTCGTCGAGGTGCGCCACGGTCGTGGTGTGGCGCACCAGCGCGGCCAGGTCGGAGGCCAGGTACATCTCCTTCTCCCCGACGCCGATCAGCAGCGGGGAGCCGTTGCGTGCCGCCACGATGCGGTCGGGGAAGTCGGCGTGCACCACGGCCAGGCCGTAGGTCCCCTCGACCTGGGTCAGCGCGTCGACGATCTTCCCCTCCAGGGTGTCGGCAGCCGAGGCGGCGACCAGGTGGGCGATCACCTCGGTGTCGGTGTCGCTGACCAGCTCCACCTCGGCGGCCACCAGCCGCTGGCGCAGCGCCGCCGCGTTGTCGATGATGCCGTTGTGCACCACCGCCACCGTGCCGGCCGCATCGGTGTGCGGGTGGGCGTTGACGTCACTCGCCGGACCGTGGGTGGCCCACCGGGTGTGCCCGACGCCGAGGCGTCCGCTGATCCGCTTGGGCAGCGCCTCGACCAGATCCTGGACCCGCCCGGCCTTCTTGACCACCTGCATCCGAGTGCCGAGCACCGCCACCCCGGCGGAGTCGTAGCCGCGGTGCTCCAGCCGCCCCAGGCCCTCGATCAGCAGCGGCGCGGCCTGCTGCGTGCCGACGTATCCCACGATTCCGCACATGCGATCTCCCTCATCTCATCCGTACACCAGCCGGCGCAGCTGTCGCTCACTGAGCCGTGGCGCCGCCACCACCCGGTGCGCGAGCTCGTCGGCAAGCCGCGTGAAGATCTGCTCGTTCTTCGCACCGTAGGTCTTCAGCTGCGCATGCCGCCGCCGGACGTAGCTCTCCACCGGCTCGGCGTGGAAGGCCACCACGTCCTCGATCACCCGGGTCGCCTCCGCGGCACTCAGCCCGGTGCTCGTGGCGATGTGACGAACGAGTGCCGGATCGGGTGCCATGCCCACCAGCGTGCCGCCGACGTACGACGACAGGCAAGTTCTTGCCCGATTTCAGGCAAGAATCCTCGACTCGACCGGCAGCGCGGTCGCTCTGCGGGGACGGACACGCCGTCGCCGCGTGAGACCGTGACGGTCGGGCCCAGGGTGCCGCACTCCGGCGCGACCGGCGTCGCGGCGGAGCGCGCATCGGTGCCCAGGGAGCAAAGTGGCCACGACCCGCCGCCATCGGGTGAGGCGAGTGGAGCGAATTGCCCGAGATCCACCGAGTCCTGGACACCTGGGTGGGGGGCGGGTATCGTTGGTGAACAGAGAGTGAACAGGAGGTGTCCAATGAAGGACTCCACGGTAGCCAATGGACTCGAACTGCACTGGGTGACGATCCGCGACGCCCAGGGTCACGAGCACCTCGAAGCCCGCTGGGTCGACCGGCAGGTCGCTGCGGTGGCCGCTCCCGACGCCGCCTGACCCAGCGACCCGTTCGACCGAACACGAGACCGCCGCCCCGCTCGGGGCGGCGGTCTCGCGCTGCCGCCCTGGCGGCACCGCCATGACAGCACCGACATGGCCGCAGGAAAAGATGCCGGATCGGCGGAATACATCGGGCTCGCGGTCCGCTACCGTAGTTGTAGATTCAATCAATCAAGGAGCGACCGCCATGGCCCTGTTCAACCGCAAGCCCGAGGAATCCACCCCCACCGACTTCGACGCGCCGACCGCGGCGATCGAGGACATCTCCGGCGACTACACCCTCGACGTGACCCACACCCGCCTGGGCTTCTCCGCCCGGCACGCGATGGTGACCACCGTGCGCGGCTCCTTCAAGGAGTTCGAGGGCAGCGCCACCGTCGACACCGCGACCCCGGCCAACTCACGCGTCTCGGTGAAGATCGACGCCTCCTCGATCGACACCGGCAACAAGGACCGTGACGGCCACCTGCTCTCCGGCGACTTCTTCGAGACCACCGCCAACCCCTACATCACCTTCACCTCCACCGACGTCACCTTCGACGGCGAGACCTGGAACATCACCGGCGACCTGACCATCAAGGGCATCTCCAAGTCGGTGACGGTCCCGTTCGAGCAGACCGGATCGGCCAAGGACCCCTACGGCAACGTCCGGGTCGGCTTCGAGGGCGTCGTCGCGATCAACCGGAGCGACTGGGGCCTGACCTTCAACGCGGCCCTCGAGACCGGCGGGGTGTTGATCTCGGAGCGGATCAAGCTCGAGTTCGACATCTCGGCGATCAAGTCCGCCTGAGGCACCGCGCCCCGATCACCGCGCCCCGATCACCCGAGCCCCGATCACCCGAGCCCGCGGGCCACGCCCTGGGCGGCTACCTGCAGTGCGCTGACCAGCCGGGCCTGCGAGCGACGGAGGTCGGCGACCACGATGCCGAGCGCGCCCACCACGCCGGCCCGGGTGGTGATCGGCACGCCGACCGAGCAGGCTCCGGGCGTCATCTCCTCGCCGGTGGTCGCATAGCCGTCGACCAGGATCCGTTCCAATTGCACCCGCAGCCGGACCGGCGAGGTGATGGTGTGCCGGGTGAACCGGCGCAGCGGTGCGGCCAGCACCGCCCGCCGTACGTCGTCGGGAGCATGGGCGAGCAGGACCTTGCCGACCCCGGTGGCGTGCATCGGCAGCCGCGACCCGAGTGTGCTGACCACCGGGACCGAGCGGTGGCCGGCGAGGGTGTCGAGGTAGAGCACGTGGTCGTCCTCGCGGACCGCGAGGTGGACGGTCTCCAGGGTCGCGCCGTAGATGTCGTGCAGGAACGGCCGGGCGACCTCACGCAGGTCAGTGGCCACCGGCGCGAGGAGGCCGAGGTCCCAGATCCGCCGGCCCACCACGTAGGCACCGTCCGGCTCGCGTCGCAGCGCTCCCCAGGCGACCAGCTCCGCCACCAGCCGGTGGGCGGTGGGCACCGCCAGACCGGCACGCTGGGCGATCTCGGTCAGCCGCAGCCGACGGTGTCGCGCGTCGTAGGCGCCCAGCACCGCGAGCGCGCGGGACGTGACCGACCGGCCGGGCTGCGAGGTCCCTCCTGCCATTCGGCCAGCCTGCCAGGAACTTCCGTTCAGTGGAAGCCTCGGCTGGCCGAGGTGGCGGTGGCCTCCCTACCGTCTAGGTGTGACCACGACCACTGAGCAGCCCACCACCCAGGCTGACATCTCCGCAGAGATCGAACAGGTCGGCGCGGAGTCGGCGAAGGCCGACATCCCGCAGCCGCTGGTCGACTATCCGCCGTACCGCTCCAGCATCCTGCGTCACCCGACCAAGGACCCGCACCACGTCGACCCCGAGACCATCGAGCTCTGGGCGCCGTGCTTCGGCCATCGTGACGTCGGCCGGCTCGAGGCCGATCTCACCGTCGGCACCGGCACCGAGGACCCGATCGGCGAGCGGATCACCGTCAGCGGCCGGCTGGTCGACGGCGAGGGCAGGGCCGTCGCCGGCCAGCTGATCGAGATCTGGCAGGCCAACGCCGCCGGGCGCTACATCCACAAGTACGAGCAGCACCCGGCCCCGATCGACCCCAACTTCTACGGCGTCGGCCGGATCCTGACCGGGCCGGACGGCGAGTACGAGTTCAAGACGATCAAGCCCGGGCCGTACCCGTGGGGCAACCACGTCAACGCCTGGCGTCCCGCGCACATCCACTTCTCGGTCTTCGGCACCGCCTTCACCCAACGGCTGATCACGCAGATGTACTTCCCCGGCGACCCGCTGTTCGCCCTCGACCCGATCTATCAGTCGATCACCGACCAGCAGGCGCGCGACCGGCTCGTCGCCACCTACGACCACGACCTCAGCGTGCCGGAATACTCGATGGGCTATCGCTGGGACATCGTGTTGACCGGCAGCCACGCGACCTGGATGGAGGAAGGCCGATGACGCTCCCCGCGACCCCTGGCCAGACGATCGGCCCCTGGTTCGGCTACGCGTTGCCCTACCCGGGCGACAACGAGCTCGTCCCGGCCGGCAGCGCCGGCGCGATCCGGCTGCACGGCACCGTGTACGACGGCGCCGGCGACCCCATCCCGGACGCGCTGGTCGAGATCTGGCAGCCGTCGCCCGACGGCACCGTGCTGCGTCAAGAGGGCTCGCTGCACCGCGACGGCTGGACCTTCACCGGCTTCGGTCGCTGCGAGACCGACCGCAACGGGCACTACTCCTTCTCCACCCTCACCCCGGGGGCACCGGAGGGGAAGGCGCCGTTCTTCGCGGTCACGCTCTTCGCCCGTGGCCTGCTCGACCGGCAGTTCACCAGGATCTACCTGCCCGACCATCCGGCCAACGCCGCCGACGCCCTGCTGGCCTCGCTCCCCGACGAGCGGCGGCACACCCTGGTGGCCGCCGCCGACGAGACCGGCTATCGCTTCGACCTGCACATGCAGGGCGAGGACGAGACCGTCTTCCTCACCTACGGAGGCTGAGTGGCTGACCTGTTCTGGCCCGGCGACGAGCGAGCCGGCGCGGTCTTCGACGAGGCCAGCTGTCTGGCGGCGATGGTCGCGGTCGAGGAGGCCTGGCTGACGGCGCTGGTCGAGGCCGGGATCGCGCCCGCCGACGCCTCGGTACCGCTGACCGGGCTGACCGAACCGGTCGGCGTCGCCGATCTGCCTCGGCTCGCCACCGGCGCCGAGTCGGGTGGCAACCCCGTCATCGGACTGGTCAAGCTGCTCCGCTCCCGGCTCGAGCACGACGGGCACGACCGTGCCGCGACCTGGCTCCACCGCGGCCTGACCAGCCAGGACGTGGTCGACACCGCCCTGGTGCTCTGCCTGCGAGAGGCGATCTCGGCGGTCCAGGCATCAGTAGCGGTGCAGGCCGGCGCACTGGCCCGGCTCGCCGAGGCACACCGCGCGACGGTGATGGCCGGGCGCACCCTGACCCAACATGCGGTGCCGATCACCTTCGGGCTCAAGGCCGCCGGCTGGCTGGACGGCCTGCGCCAGGCCACCCTCCGCCTGCGCAGCGCCGACGAGTCGCTGCCCGCCTACCTGGGCGGCGCGGCCGGCACGCTGTCGGCGGTGGTCGAGCTGGCCCGGGTCACCGACGCGCCCGCCGAGAGCGCCCTGGTCGCCGTACGGTCGCTGGCGGAGCGGCTGAGCCTGGACGGCGCCAACGCGTGGCACCCCAACCGGTCGCCGCTGACCGAGGCCGCGGACGCGCTGGTGGGGTTGGCGGACGTGTGGGGCCGGCTGGCCGGCGACGTCGCGCTGCTGGCCCGCCCCGAGATCGGCGAGCTCGGCGAGCCCGCCGTGGCCGGCCGGGGTGGCTCCTCGACCATGCCGCACAAGGCGAACCCGGTGCTGTCGGTGCTGATCGTGCGGTATGCGACCTGGGCGCCGGCGCAGGCGGCGACCCTGCACGCCGCCGCGGCCGGGTACACCGACGAGCGTCCGGTCGGGGTCTGGCATGCCGAGTGGGACGTGCTCCACCTGCTCGGCCGGCGCGCCGTGGTGGCCGCATCGCAGACCGCGGAGCTGGTCGCCGGTCTGCGGGTCGATCCCGAGGCGATGGCCGCCCACGCCGCCGACCCGGGGCTGCGGGCCGAGCAGCAGACCATGGCGGCGCTGGCCGGTCTCGAGCCGGCAGCCGACTATCTCGGCCTCACCGACGACCTCGTCAGCGTCGCCCTGGACCGGGCGCGAGCCCTCTGGAAGGAACTCCCGTGACCCCCTCCCTCACCGTCGTCCAGCTGGCCGGGTCGCCGGAGCTGCCACTGCTCGTCGTCGGCCCGTCGTTGGGCACCTCGGCCGAGTCGCTCTGGGCGCGGTGCGCGGCGCTGCTCGGCGAGACCTTCCATGTGGTCGGCTGGGAGCTGCCGGGCCACGGCCGGGGTACGCCGGCGACGGCGCCGTTCACCATGGCCGACCTCGCGGCCGGCGTACTCGCGGCCATCGAGCCGGTGCTGGTCGAGCGCGGCGAAGCTGGCGGCACGTTCGGCTATGCCGGCGACTCCGTCGGCGGGGCCGCCGGCCTGCAACTGCTGCTCGACGCAGGGGACCGGGTCACCGCCGCGGCGATGCTGTGCACCGGCGCCAAGATCGGTGAGACCGACGGCTGGCTCGAGCGGGCGGCGCTGGTGCGCCGGTCGGGCACGCCGGTGATGGTGGCCGGCTCCTCGCAGCGATGGTTCGCGCCGGGGTTCTTGGAGCGGGAGCAGGAGGCGGGCGTCGCGCTGCTGGGCGCCCTGCAACACGCCGACGCCGAGAGCTACGCGCTGGTGTGCGAGGCGCTCGCCGCATTCGACGTACGCGACCGGCTGGAACAGATCGGCGCGCCGGTCCTCGCCGTCGCCGGCATCCACGACGAGGCCACCCCGCCGGACTCACTGCGCGAGATCGCGACCGGCGTTGCGGTGGGCACCTTCGTCGAGCTCGACGGGGTCGCCCATCTCGCCGCGGCGGAAGCGCCGCACACGGTGGCGAGCCTGCTGACCGCGCACCTCGGCACGCACCTCACCGGCGGGGCCGGCGACCCCTACGACGCCGGCATGGTGGTGCGCCGCGAGGTGCTGGGCGACGCGCACGTCGACCGGGCGATCGCGCACACCACCGACGTGAACGCCGCCTACCAGGAACTGATCACCAGGTACGCCTGGGGCAGTATCTGGACCCGGCCGGGCCTGGACCGGCGCTCCCGTTCGGTGGGGGTGCTCACCGCGCTGATCGCCGGCCGCCACTTCGACGAGCTGGAGTTCCACCTGGTGGCGGCGCTGCGCAACGGCCTCACCAAGGAGGAGATCGTCGAGGTGCTGCTGCAGACGGCGATCTATGCGGGCGTCCCCTGCGCGAACTCCGCCTTCGCGGTCGCCAACCGCGTCCTCAACGAGTCCTGAACGGCGAACAGAGCCAAATGGTCGCCGTACCGGCGACCATTTGGCTCTGCTGGACCCGCTTGCCGTGACCACTTGGCTCTGCTCGGCGCGCCTGGTGTGACCATCTGGCTCTGCTCGGCCTGGGCGCGGTGAGTCAGTGAGTCGGTGAGTCAGTGAGTCAGTGCGCGGTGATGGTGGGATCCAGCTCCTCGATCACGCCCTTGTCGCCGGAGTCCACCGTGTAGTCCGCCGCCGACGTGCTGTCCCTGCCGTCGGGGACGCCCAGCGCCCGCAGGATCGGGGTGGCGACCACCGCGATCACCACGTTGATGATCAGCGCGGTGATGGCGAGGTAGATCCCGGTGTCGGTGAACGGGAAGGCGTGCACGGACGCGCCGAAGTGCGCCTGGGTTGGCGACGGGGTGTTGTAGGCGGTGACGGTGCCGTAGATCATCGCCACCGCCCAGCCCGCGAGCAGCGCCCAGCGATGGAACCAACGGGTGTAGAGCCCCACCACGATCGCCGGGAAGGTCTGGGTGATCCAGATCCCGCCGAGCAGCTGTAGGTTGATCGCGAACGTCTTGTTCAGCGCCAGCACGAAGATCAGCGCGCCGAACTTCACGATCAGCGAGACCAGCTTGGCCTGCCGCGCCTCCTGCGCCGGCGTCGCCCGCCGGTTGATGAAGGCCTTGTAGATGTTGCGGGTCCACAGGTTCGCCGCCGCGATCGACATGATCGCGGCCGGCACCAGCGCGCCGATCACGATGGCCGCGAACGCCACCCCCTGGAACCAGCCGGGGAACTGGTCCTCGAAGAGCTGCGGCACCGAGGCCTGCACGTTGGACACCTTCACCCCGGCCGCCACCGCGACGAAGCCGAGCAGCGCGAGCAGACCCAGCAGGAAGGAGTACGCCGGCAGCAGGCTGGCGTTGCGGCGGATCACGTTCCGGCTGCGGGTGGAGAGCACCCCGGTCACCGAGTGCGGGTACATGAACAGCGCCAGCGCCGAGCCCAGCGCCAACGAGGCGTAGGCCCATTGACCGATGCCGGTGGCGGGATAGGTGGCCTGTGGCGAGGCCTCGCCGGCGCCGATCTTGTCGGCGTTGGCGGTGTTGAAGTCACCGAAGCTCTGCTTGACCGTGTCGAAGATGTGCCCCCAGCCCCCGATGTGGTGCGGGATGTAGATGACCGCGACGATGATGACGAGGTAGATAAGGCTGTCCTTGACGAACGCGATCATCGCCGGCGCCCGCAGACCGGAGGAGTAGGTGTAGGCCGCCAGGATGACGAACGCGATGAACAGCGGAAGGTCCTTGAGGAACCAGTTGCCGCTGTCCGGCTGCAGCCCCATCACCTCCAGCACCACCTGCATACCGACCAGTTGCAGCGCGATGTACGGCATGGTGGCGATCAGTCCGGTCGCGGCGACCGCCAGCCCGAGGCCCTTACTGCCGTAGCGGCCCTCGACGAAGTCGGCCGGGGTGACGTAGCCGTGCTTGTGACTCACCGACCACAGGCGTGGCAGGAAGGCGAAGATCAGCGGGTAGATGATGATCGTGTACGGCACCGCGAAGAATCCGGTCGCGCTGCCCGCGAACAGGGTCGCCGGCACCGCGATGAAGGTGTAGGCGGTGTAGATGTCGCCGCCGATCAGGAACCAGGCGACGAACGTGCCGAAGCCGCGACCGCCCAGGCCCCACTCGTCGAGTGACGCCATCGACTTGGCCCGGCGCCAGCGCGCCGCCGCGAAGCCCATCACGGTGACGACCAGGAAGAGGAACAGGAAGACCCCGAAGGCGACACCGTTCACTTGCCGGCCTCCTTCGCATGGCTCCCACCCGGCTGGGTCTGCCCGCGCGAGACCCGGTCACGCCGGAACGCCTCCTTGGCCACGACGTACGCGATCGAGGTGAGCAGCGCCGCCCAGAGCACCATCACGAACTGGATCCAGAAGAAGAACGGGAAGCCCCACAGCGTCGGGGACTCCTTGGCATACCACTGCACGAACAGTGGCGGAACGGCCGCGAACACGAGTAGCACGCCCACGACGACCCAGAGCCCGGTACTTCGAGCAGGCACAGCTCTCACCCCTTCGATCCACTCTCCCGATGAGCCCGACACTAGTGTTCGAGGTGACCGAGGTCACGCACACCGGCTCCGGCACGCCGGGTGCGAGGCGGGCGGACCGTCGACCGGCACCGGGGTCGAATCCTCAGGCAGGAGCACTACTGTGACGCGCAGGCATCAGGTGGGAGCGCGAGAGATGGAGCCGGGACATGCCGCAGGTGGAGCTCAGCATTCGGGCCGGCCGTGACGCCGAGACGATCCGTACCCTGATCGGCGCCGTCACCGAGGCGGTCTCCTCCACCCTGGTCGTCAACCGCAGCAGCGTGCGGGTGATCGTGCACGAGATCCCCGCCACCCACTGGGCGAACGGCGGCATGACGCTCTTCGAGCGGGACGACATACCCCAACTGGCGGCGCGACTGGGCGAGGCGACCGCCGCCGGCACCGAGATCGCGCGGCTCAGCACCGAGGTGGCGATGACGCTCGCCGACGCGTACGCCATCCAGCTCGCCGGTCTCGACCTGCGGGTCGCCGCCGGGGAGGTGCCGGTGGGGCTCAAGCTCGGGTTCACCAGTAAGGAGAAGGCCGCCCAGATGGGCGTCGACGACGTCATCCTCGGCGTGCTGACCTCGACGATGCTGATCGATGACGGCGGCACGCTCGACACCTCCGCGCTGATCCACCCACGGGTCGAGCCGGAGGTCGCCTTCCGGTTCGCCGAGGATGCCGGCGGCCTGGACCTCACCGACCCGGACACCGATCTGCTGGCACACGTCACCCACCTGGCACCGGCGCTGGAGGTGATCGACAGCCGCTACCGGGACTTCTCCTTCACCCTGGCGGACGTGGTCGCGGACAACGCCTCGGCCAGCCGTTACGTGATCGGCCCGTGGAAGCCGCTGGACGCCGTACGCGACCGGATCGGGGACCGGCAGGTGTGGCTCCGGGTCGACGACACGGTCGCGGCCACCGGCTCGACCCGGGCGATCCTGAACGATCCGCTGGCCGCCGTACCGGCCGCGACCCGGCTGGCCGCCCGCTACGGGCACCCGCTGCCGGGTGGAGCGGTGCTGCTCGCCGGCGCGGCGACCGCGGCCGTCCCGCTGCCGGAGAGCGGGCGGGTCAGCGCCGAGGTGGAGGGACTGGGTACGGTCAGCATGACGACTCACCGCACCGCAACCGACTGAGCAGCAGCGACCCCTCGCCGGCACCATCGTCGAGGGCCGCCGTGACGAAGGGGCATTCGATGAGCAGCAACCAACCCGACCGCATCGTGGTCGGAGTCTCCGGCGCCACCGGCGTGGTGTACGCCGTCCGGGCACTCGACATCCTGCGCGATCTCGGCATCCAGACCCACCTGGTGGTCACCAAGTCGGCGGCGCTGACCCGGAGCTACGAGACCGACCTGACCAAGGACGACCTCGAGGCCCGGGCCGACGTGGTCTATCACCACACCGACGTCGGTGCCCCGCTCTCCTCCGGCTCGTTCCACACCCGGGGGATGCTCATCGCGCCGACCTCGATGCGCACGCTGGGCGAGATCGCCAGCGGCGTGACCGCCTCGCTGGTCTCCCGGGCCGCCGACGTCACGCTCAAGGAGCGCCGGCCGCTGGTCCTGATGGTGCGCGAGGCACCGCTGAACCTGATCCATCTGCGCAACATGGAGACCGTGACCGCCGCCGGCGCGACGGTCTTCCCGCCGGTGCCGGCGTTCTACTCCCGGCCCACCACCATCGAAGAGATCGTCGACCACTCCGTCGGGCGCGCGCTCGACCAGTTCGGCCTCCGCACCGACGTCTTCCCACGGTGGAGCGACGAGCTTCGCGAACGGGTCGCGCGGTGAGCGTGCTGTCCGCCGACACGCTCGCCCAGTCGCGGGTGGTGGTCCTCGGGGGCACGTCCGGCTTCGGACTGGCGGTGGCGACCGAGGCCGTCCTGGCGGGCGCGACGGTGGTGATCGGCGGGCGGGATCCCGGTCGGCTGAAGAGCGCCGCCACCGAACTGGCCAGCCTGGGAGGACAGGTGACCGCGGTGCGGGTGGACGCGGCCGCCGAGGCCCCCGCCGGCGTCGGCCTGGAGCACTTCTTCGAGGCGGCGGGCCCCGCCGACCACGTGGTCTCGATGGTCGGCGGGGCGATGGCCGGCGGCTTCCTGGACGCGCCGCTGGAGACGATCCGAGCCGCGGTCGCGGAGAAGTTCGACGCCAGCCTGCGGGTCGCCCGGGCCGCGGCCGGCTCGATCCGGACCGGGGGCAGCCTGGTGCTCACCGGTGGCGCGGGCGGCCGACCGGACGGGGCCAGCGGCGCCATCGTCGGCAACCAGGCCGTCTCCACCCTGGTCCGCGGGCTGGCGCTCGAACTGGCGCCCGGCGTACGGGTCAACGCGGTGGCACCGACCTGGACGCCGACCGGACTGTGGCGTGACCTGCCGGACGCCGAGCGCGAGGCCACGCGCCTGCAGATGTCGCGGCTGAGCCCGCTGAGCCGCACCGCGACCGTCTCCGAGGTGGCATGCGCCTACCTGTTCTGCCTGACCTGCACCTATCTGACCGGCCAGACCATCACCGTGGACGGCGGTGTCTCGCTGCTCTGAGACGCCGGGCGCCACCGAGAAGGAGACAGACATGAAGATCGGCATCATCATCGGCTCCATCCGCGACGGGCGACTGGGCGAGATCGTCGCCGACTGGGTCGCCGAGAACGCCGCCGACATCGAGGGAGCCGAGTTCGAGCTGCTGGACCTGCGGAAGTTCGACGTCCCGCTGCTGACCTCGGCCACCGTGCCGGGTGCCGCGAACAAACAGTACGACTCCCCGCAGGTGACCGCCTGGAGCCGGGCGATCGACTCCTGCGACGGCTTCGTCTTCGTCACCCCGGAGTACAACCACGGCGTGCCCGGGGCCTTCAAGAACGCCTTCGACAGCCTCGGCTCGGAGTGGGCCCGCAAGACGGTCGGCTTCGTCTCCTACGGCGCCGACGGCGGCATCCGGGCGGTCGAGCAGTGGCGCAGCATCATCGCCAACTTCCAGATGCTCGACGTGCGCGCCTACGTCGCGCTGTCGTTGTTCACCGACTTCGGGCCGGACGGCCTCGATCTGCTGGAGCGTCGCGACAGTGAGATCCGGACGCTGCTCGAGCAGCTCGTCGACCTGACCCGACGCCTGGCCTGAATACACGTCCCGAGCCCACGACCGCCGCGACCGGAGGAGCAGCGATGACGGAGAGCACGCCAGCGGCGCCGAAGGCGCCGATCAAGGACCTACGCGAGGGCATCGAGCTGCTCAAGCAGCAGTCGGGCCAGTTCGTCTCCACCGCGGTCGAGGTCGACCCTCAGGCCGAGCTTGCCGGGGTCTACAAGAAGGTCGGTGCCGGTGGCACCGTGCAACGCCCGACCCAGGTCGGCCCGGCGATGCTGTTCGAGAACGTCAAGGGCTACGACATCGGCGTCATCGTCGGCGTACTCGCCTCGCGCAAGCGGATCGCAACCTTCCTCGGAGCCGACGAGAAGCGCCTCGGCCAGCACATGCTCAGCGCGATGGAGCACGCCAAGGACCCGGTCATGGTCGACTCCGCGCCCTGCCAGGAGGTGGTGCACCTGGCCAGCGATCCGGACTTCGACATCCGCACCCTGCTGCCGGCGCCGACGAACACCCCGGAGGACGCCGGCCCCTACTTCTGCATGGCGGTGCTGCGCGGCACCGATCCGGAGACCGGCCAGCACGACGTCACCATCCACCGGCTGTGTGTGCAGGATCGTGACGAGATCTCGGTGTTCATGCAGACCGGGCGCCACATCGGGATGATGTATGAGAAGTACGACGCCCTGGACAAGCCGATGCCGATCACCGTCTCGATGGGCATCTCCCCGGTGGAGTACATGGCGATCTCCTTCGAGCCGCCGTCCACGCCGTACGGCTTCGACGAGCTGGAGTTCGCCGGCGGCCTCAAGGGCTCCCCGGTGGAGCTGGTCAAGGCGAAGACCGTGGAGGAGTACGCGCTGGCCTCCGCCGAGATCGTGATCGAGGGCGAGATCCTCCCCGGGCGGCGGGTGGCGGAGGACCAGCACACCGGCACCGGGTTCGCGATGCCCGAGTTCCCGGGATACGACGGGGTGGCCAACCCGTCGCTGCCGGTCATCAAGGTCACGGCGGTCACCACCCGGACCGACCCGATCCTGCAGACGCTGGTCGGCCCGGGTGAGGAGCACGTCTCGCTGGCGGGCATCCCGACCGAGGGCTCGCTGACCCAGGCACTGGAGAACGCGCTGCCCGGCCTGGTGAAGAACGTCTACGCCCACCCCGCCGGCGGCGGGAAGTACGTCGGCATCCTGCAGATCCACAAGCGCGACCACAACGACCAGGGCCGGGAGCGGCAGGCCGCGCTGGTCGCCTTCGGAGCCTTCCCGGAGATGAAGCACGTCATCCTGGTCGACGACGATGTGGACATCTTCGACACCGATGACGTGCTGTGGGCGATGACGACCCGGTTCCAGGCGGAGCGGTCGATCATCCCGATCCCAGGCGTCCGCTGTCATCCACTCGACCCGTCGGCGGACCCAGAGTTCTTGTGGACCAACGTCGACCACGGCATCTCCACCAAGGTGATCTTCGACTGCACGGTTCCGTGGGAGATGCGGGAGAAGTTCGTCCGCGCCCCGTTCCAGGACGTCGACGTCACGCGCTTCCTGCCCGACTGGGACGGTGCCTGACGCCGGTCGTGCCGACCGCGCGCGGGTATGCCGAGACGCACACCAAGACGCACCCGGGGAGAACCGAGGCACGCCGAGGAGATGCGTCGAGGCGGCGCGCCCCCCGGGGGCGCCCGCCCGACCGGGGGGGTGTGGGCCGCACAAGGCCCCCCCGCCAGGAATACCTATAACATTAGGCGGGGAACCGCGACGAATTAGCCCGCCCCCCATCGCAGCCCCACCCTAACCCGGGTGGCCAAA
>NZ_JASGET010000127.1:0-6555 GCF_047606145.1 Nocardioides sp.
GCGCTGGCCGTCGACCCGCGCTCGGTGATCCTGGGCGGCGGGGTCGCCCACCTCGGCGAGCCGTTGCGCGCGGCGGTGGCCGACGCGCTGCGCGCCCAGGCCGCGTCCTCGCCCTTCCTCGCCTCGCTCGACCTCGCCGAACGACTTCGGCTGGTGCCACCCGACGTACCGGTCGCCGCACTCGGTGCGGCGATGGTCGGCCGACGCGCCGAGCGGGGCGGGCGGTGAGCACCCTGGTGGTGCGCGGCGGACGCGACCTGACCGGCGCGCCGACCACGATCACGGCGGCCGACGGTGTCATCACCGGCCAGTCCCCCGCCGCTCACCCCCGCGCCGACGAGGTCCTCGACGCCACCGGGTTGACCGTGGCACCCGGGCTGTTGGACCTGCAGGTCAACGGCGCCGCCGGCATCGACGTGACGGCCGAGCCGGAGCGGCTCTGGGAGGTCGCCGCCGCGCTGCCGCGCTTCGGAGTCACCGCGTTCGTCCCGACCGTGATCACCGCCGCTCCCCAGGTCCGTTCGCGCGCGATCGCGGTGCTCGCCGACGGGCCTCCGGGCGAGGATCCCGGGTCGTGGTCCGGCGCCGTGCCGCTGGGTCTGCACTTCGAGGGTCCGATGATCTCGCCGGAGCGGGTCGGTGCCCACCCGCCGAGGTGGCTCGCCGAGCCGTCCCTCGAGCTCGTCGCCGACTGGTCCCGCGACGCCGGCGTGCTGATGGCGACCCTCGCACCCGAGCTCCCCGGAGCACTCGAGGTCATCGGCACGCTGAGCGATCGAGGCGTGCTGGTCTCGGTGGGGCACACCGAGGCCGACGCGGCGCTCGTCGCGGCCGCCGTCGCGGCCGGCGCGCGGATGCTCACCCACCTCGGCAACGCGATGCCGCCGATGGCGAGTCGCGCGCCCGGCCCGGTCGGCGCGGCGCTCGGCGGCGACGACCTCGTCGCCGGGGTGATCACCGACGGCCATCACCTCGACGCGCTCACCGTGAACGCCGCCTGGCGGGGACTCGGACCGACGCGATTCCTGACCGTCACCGACGCCACCGCGGCGCTCGGCCTGGGCGAGGGGCCCGCGCGTCTGGGCGAACAGGACGTGATGGTCGCGAACGGCACCGTGCGGCTCGCCGACGGCACCCTGGCCGGTTCGGCCGCCTCGCTGTCGCACTGCCTGCGATTCCTGCGTCGTGCGACCGGATGCAGCCTGGCCGAGGCGATCCAGACCTGCACCGCCACGCCGGCGGCCCTGCTCGACGACCCGACCCGCGGCGTACTCCGGATCGGCGGCCGCGCCGACCTGACCCTGCTCGACGGCGACCTGAACGTCGCGGCCACCGTCGTCGGCGGCCGCGTCGCCTATCGCAGGCCGCGCTGAGGGAGCACTGAGGGAGCACTGAGGGAGCACTGATGGAGATCGTCCCGCTGGCCTCCGCGGAGGAGATCGCGCACCTCGCCGCCGACACGATCGAGGATCTGGTACGCCGGCATCCCGCCGCCGTCCTGGGGCTCGCGACCGGTTCGACACCCCTGCCCACCTACCGGGAGCTGCTGCGCCGCCACCGGGCCGGGCGGGGTCCGTCGTACCACGCCGTGCGCACCTTCAACCTCGACGAGTACGTCGGGCTGGCACCCGGCCACGAGCAGAGCTATCTCGCCACCATCCATCGCGAGCTCACCGACGGGCTGGGCATCGACCGCGACCGGGTGCACGGGCCGGATCCGGCGGACCTGGTCACCGCCGGTCAACGCTACGAGCGGGCGATCGCCGAGGCCGGCGGCATCGACCTGCAGCTGCTCGGCATCGGCGGCAACGGCCATCTGGCGTTCAACGAGCAGGGCTCCTCGCTCGCGTCCCTGACCCGGGTCAAGACGCTGACCAGGCGCACCCGCGCCGACAACGCCCGCTTCTTCGGCTCGATCGACGAGGTCCCCCACCACGTGCTCACCCAGGGCGTCGGCACCATCCTGCGGGCCGAACACCTGGTGCTGATCGCCACCGGTGCGGCCAAGGCCGACGCCGTCGCGGCCGCGATCGAGGGTCCGCTCAGCGCTTCGTGCCCGGCCTCGGCGCTGCAGCTGCACCCGCACGTCTCGGTGCTCCTCGATCCCGGCGCGGCCGCCCGGCTCGCCCGGCTCGACTACTACCGCGAGGTCTATGCCGACAAGCCCGGCTGGCAGCGTCTGTGAGGGCAGCGTCTGTGAACGTCGGCCGGCCCCCGCGGCCCGGACCCGGCGCCGTAGGCTGACCGCATGGCAGCGTGGAGCCCTCTGGAGTGGCCGGTCGTCCGCCAGCTGCGCTCCGGGGACAGGTTCGGCCGCGGCCCCGCGGTCCAGTCGGCGCACACCCGCGCGCTGAGCCCGCGCACCGAGACCGCCGACCGGGTGGTGCAGAGCATCTGCCCGTTCTGCGCGGTCGGCTGCGGGCAGCTGGTCTACGTCAAGGACGAGCGGGTCGTGCAGATCGAGGGCGACCCCGACTCCCCCGTCTCGCGCGGCCGGCTCTGCCCCAAGGGCGCCTCCAGCGAGCAGTTGGTCAACAACCCGATGCGACAGACTAGGATCCGCTACCGGGCGCCGTACGCGACCGAGTGGACCGACCTCGAGCTCGACACCGCCCTCGACATGATCGCGGACCGGTTCCTGGCCGCCCGGCGGCACGGCTGGCAGGACACCGACGCGGAGGGCCGCCCGCTGCGACGCGCGATGAGCATCGCCTCGCTCGGCGGCGCGACCCTCGACAACGAGGAGAACTATCTGATCAAGAAGCTCTTCACCGCGGCCGGCGCGATCCAGATCGAGAACCAGGCGCGGATATGACACTCCGCGACGGTTCCCAGTTTGGGAGCCTCGTTCGGGCGCGGCGGCGCCACCCAATCGCTGCAGGACATGGCCAACGCCGACTGCATCATCCTGATGGGCGGCAACATGGCGGAGGCGCATCCCGTCGGTTTCCAGTGGGTCGCCGAGGCCAAGGCGCGCGGTGCCCGGGTGATCCACATCGACCCGCGCTTCACCCGGACCTCCGCGGTGGCCGACCGGCACATCGCGATCCGGGCCGGGTCGGACGTCGTACTCCTCGGCGCGCTGATCAACCACGTGCTCACCCGCGAGCTGTGGTTCCACGACTACGTCGTGGCGTACACCAACGCGGCGACGCTGGTCGGTGAGGAGTACCGCGACACCGAGGACCTCGGCGGGCTGTTCTCCGGGTTCGACCCGGAGACCGGCACCTACGACGGCACCACCTGGGCCTACCAGCGGGACGAGGACGGGCGGCCGCTGCGCGACGAGACGCTGCAGGACCCGCGGACGGTCTTCGGAATCCTCAAGCGGCACTACGCGCGCTACACCCCGCAGATGGTCGAGCAGATGTGCGGCATCGACGCCGAGACCTTCGACTACCTGGCGCGCAGCATCACGGAGAACTCCAACCGCGAGCGCACCACCTGCTTCGGCTACGCGACCGGCTGGACCCAGCACACCCTGGGCGCGCAGTTCATCCGGACCGCGGCGATCCTGCAGCTGCTGCTGGGCAACGTCGGCCGACCGGGCAGCGGGATCATGGCGCTGCGCGGGCATGCCAGCATCCAGGGCTCCACCGACATCCCCACCCTGTTCAACCTGCTCCCCGGGTACCTCTCGATGCCGAAGGTGGGCGAGGACGACACCCTGGCGGCGTACGTCGAGAACCGGGTCACCCCGGGCCAGAAGGGCTTCTGGGCGAACACCGAGACCTACCTGATCAACCTGCTCAAGGCCTGGTGGGGCGAGGCCGCGACGGCCGAGAACGACTGGGCCTACGACTACCTGCCCCGGCTCAGCGGACCGCACGGCACCTACCAGACCGTCGTGGAGATGCTCGAGGGCCGGATCGACGGCTACTTCCTCCTCGGCCAGAACCCGGCGGTCGGCTCCGCCAACGGACGCCAGCAGCGGCTCGGGATGGCCAAGCTGAAGTGGCTGGTGGTCCGCGACCTCAACATGATCGAGTCGGCGACCTGGTGGAAGGACGGCCCGGAGGTCGTCTCCGGCGAGCTGTCTCCCGCCGAGATCGGCACCGAGGTGTTCTTCATGCCGGCCGCCACCCATGTGGAGAAGGCGGGCTCGTTCACCCAGACCCAGCGGATGGTGCAGTGGCGTCACCAGGCCGTCGCACCGCCCGGTCAGGCGCAGTCCGAGCTGGACTTCTTCTACGAGCTGGGGGTGCGCATCCGCGCCCGGCTGGCCGGCTCGACCGACCCGCGCGACCGGCCGCTGCTCGACCTGACCTGGGACTATCCGACCGACGAGCACGGCAACCCCGATCCCGAGGCGGTGCTGGCCGAGATCAACGGCAGCTACGTCGCCGGCCCGCGCGCCGGCGAGCCGCTGTCCGCCTTCACCGAGATGAAGGCGGACGGTACGACGTCCGGCGGCTGCTGGATCTACACCGGAGTCCGCGCCCGCGGCGTCAACCAGGCCGCGCGCCGGGTCCCGGGCGGCGGCCCGGGCGTGGCCCAGAACCAGTGGGGCTGGGCCTGGCCGGCGGACCGCCGGATCCTCTACAACCGCGCCTCGGCCGATCCGGACGGGAAGCCGTGGAGCGAGCGCAAGCGATACCTGTGGTGGGACGAGGAGCAGGGCCGTTGGGTCGGCGACGACGTGCCGGACTTCCCCGTCGACCGGGCGCCGGGCAGCCGTCCCGCCGCCGGACTGAGCGGTCCGGCCGCGCTGGCCGGTGACGACCCGTTCATCATGCAGTCCGACGGCAAGGGCTGGCTGTTCGCGCCCACCGGCCTGGTCGACGGGCCGCTGCCGGCGCACTACGAGCCGCAGGAGTCCCCGGTGGCCAACGCGCTCTATCCGCAGCAGCAGGCGCCGGCCCGGATGACCATCGCCCGGGAGGACAACCTCGGCGCCCCCAGCGCCGGGACGCCCGGCGACGACGTCTACCCGTTCGTCTTCACCACCTACCGGCTCACCGAGCACCACACCGCCGGCGGGATGAGTCGCTGGTCGCCGTACCTCGCCGAACTGCAGCCGGAGATGTTCTGCGAGATCTCCCCCGAGCTCGCCGAGCTGCGCGGCCTGACCAACGAGGGCTGGGCCACCATCATCAGTCCGCGTGCCGCGATCGAGGCCCGTGTGCTGGTCACCGATCGGCTCCGGACGCTGCGGATCAACGGCCGCGACGTGCACCAGATCGGCCTGCCCTACCACTGGGGGGTGGGCTCCGAGGCGGTGGTGACCGGCGACGCCGCCAACGACCTGCTCGGAGTGGCGATGGACCCCAACGTGCTGATCCAGGAGTCCAAGGTAGCCTCCTGCGACATCATCCCCGGACGACGCCCGCAGGGTGCCGCCCTGATGGAGTTGGTGCGCGCCTACCAGCGTCGGGCGGGGACGAGCATCGAGACCGACAACGCGACCGTCACCGACCCCAGCGCGGAGATCATCTATCCGGCGCCGGACCATCCCACGCCCGAGGAGGACTGAGTCTTGGGACAGCTCTCCGGGCCCACCGACCCGACCGCCGACGCGCACTGGTTCGCGCCACCGCCGCGCAAGGGGTTCTTCACCGACACCTCGATCTGCATCGGCTGCAAGGCCTGCGAGGTCGCCTGCAAGGAGTGGAACCGCAACCCGCGCGACGGCGACCTCGAGCTCACCGGGATGTCGTACGACAACACCGTCTCGCTCGGGGCCAGCACCTGGCGACACGTCGCCTTCATCGAGCAGGACGCCGAACGGATCGCGCAGGCCCGCGCCTCGGGTCGGGCGCTGGTCGATCTGGGCATGCCGACGGTGCGGCCGGCGACGGGCCAGCCCGGGCGACCGCCGGTGGACACCACTCCGCCGGACACGCCCGAGTTCCGCTGGCTGATGGCCTCGGACGTGTGCAAGCACTGCACCCATGCCGGCTGTCTCGACGTCTGTCCGACCGGCGCCCTGTTCCGCACCGAGTTCGGCACCGTGGTCATCCAGGACGACGTCTGCAACGGCTGCGGCACCTGCGTGGCCGGCTGCCCGTTCGGGGTGGTGGAACGACGCGCCGACGGCACCGCGGCGCCGACGTACCGCTCCGGGGAGCGCAAGGGCGAGCAGCCGGAGGTCCCGAGACGAGGCGTCGCGCAGAAGTGCACGCTGTGCTACGACCGGCTGCTCAACGAGGAGACTCCGGCCTGCGCCAAGACCTGCCCGACCACCTCGATCAAGTTCGGCGACCACGACGACCTGGTCGCCGACGCCCGCGCCCGGGTCGCCGAGTTGCATGCCCAGGGGATGACCGAGGCCCGGCTGTACGGCGCGAACGAGCTCGACGGGGTCGGCGGGACCGGCGCGATGTTCCTGTTGCTCGACGAGCCGGAGGTCTACGGCCTGCCGCCCGATCCGCGGGTGTGCACGGCCGACCTGCCCACCATGTACAAGCGCGCCGGCATGGCGGCACTCGGCATGCTCGCCGCCGCGGCGGTCTCGTTCCTGGGCGCACGGAGGTGAGGCGTCGATGAGCACCTCGGAGTACGACGCGCTGCGGCCCCCGGAGCCGCCGCGCCGCCGGCGACGCGGCGGTCGCCGAC
>NZ_JASGET010000128.1:0-46605 GCF_047606145.1 Nocardioides sp.
ACCAGAGTTACGGCGGCCATAGCGAAAGGGAAACACCCGGTCCCATCCCGAACCCGGAAGTTAAGCCTTTCAGCGCCGATGGTACTGCACCCGCAAGAGTGTGGGAGAGTAGGACGCCGCCGGACCTACTATTGGATGAGGGCAGATCCGTCATGGATCTGCCCTCATCTGCATTTGACCCGAGATCGAGGTCGAGCCCACGACGGTCGAGAATCGCAGGGCCTTGGGTGGCAGGTCTCTCAGCCGACCTGTTGGCTCGAGCGCAGCGACCGGATGATGCCGCCCGGATGTGGCTTGGGCTGAAAGGACGTGGCCTTCTCCGGTAGGAGCCGGCCGTCCGCGGCGGCCCGCCAGACCTCGCTGATCGACGGCGCCGGCAGCAGTACGGCCACGTCGCCGCCGCGCACCTTCCCCAGCGCCTCGTCGACCGAGTGGGCGTAGCCGGTCGACCGCGGCGCGCGGGGGAGACGAGGCAGCAGTGCGGAGTGCAGATACTCCACGGCGCTCTGCTGGCGCTGTCCTGGCAGATCGAGGGTCGCCCAGCGTCGCTGACCGGTGAGCACGAGGGTCCCGGGGGAGAGTCGGCCGAGCGCGTCACGGCGATGAGAGAAGCGCCAGTCGAGCTTCAGTTCACGAGCCGCCCGCTCGAGATGGCCCATCTTGAGGCCGCCGAAGATCCGGTGGATCGCACCGAGGTGCATCGGCGTCGCGTCGTGGTCGATGAGCATCGCGAGGCCATGGTCGGTGGGGCCACCCGGCTCATCGGACTGGATCCGCAGATAGGCGGCGTAACGATGATGTCCGTCGGCGATCATGGCCTGCGTGGGCGCCCACTCGCGGTTGAGGCGTTCGATGAGCTCGGTGTCACGGATCGCCCAGATCCGATGATGCTGGCCGCCGCGATCGTCGAAGTTCTGCAGTGCCGGCTGTCTCATGACGCCCTCGAGGAGGTCGCGGGTCGCCGGCGGCGAGCTCTGGGTGAGCAGAATGGGCGCGGGATTGACCTGCATCTGGCCCATCCGCCGACCGAGCTCCCCGGCCTGGGCCAGTTTGACACCCTCATGCGGCAACACACAGCTCTCGGCAACGCTCGGTGCGCGGCGGGAGATGTCCAGGGAGCCGACGACACCTCGCACGGTCATCCCGCCCGAGGTGTACTCGTGCAGATAGAGCGCCGGGCCGACGTCCTCGACGATGTCGCCACGCTCGGTCCACTGCCGCATCCGCGCCGCGACGCCGCGATACGGACGGGCATAGAGCCGAGCCGACGCGGGATCGCCCAACCGGCGGGGATTGAGGAAGAGCGCGGAGAACGGGGCCAGATGCAACGGGCCGGCGACGTAGGGGGGTGTGACCACGTCGCCGGTGTCCATCAGACCATCGTAGGGTGCAGCCCGAACGTGGTGCCGAGATGGTCGCGCAACCGCCGGTGCCCTCGGCGCGAGCACCGGCGGGATCGACACCGGACGTGATCGCACCGGGGATCGGACGAGATGAGGGAGACGTGCTTCGTTCCTGTGACAAGTCGTTGACGGTGAGCTACGACCTGGCGATGCTCGACCTGGACGGGGTCGTCTACGTCGGCGGCTCCGCGGTTCCGCATGCACCCGACGCGCTGGCTTCGGCCCGGCGCGCCGGTATGCACGTCGCGTTCATCACCAACAACGCATCCCGGCCCCCGGCCGTGGTCGCCGATCAGCTCAACAGCCTCGGCATCGAGGCCGACGTGGGCGATGTGGTCACCTCGGCGCAGGCCGCGGCACACCTCGTGCTCGACCGGTCCGGTCCCGGGACCCGGGTGGCGGCGCTCGGCGCAGAGGGACTCCGGGACGCTCTCACGGAGGCCGGCCTGACCCCGGTCGGGGTGGAGGACGAGGCCGAGGCGATCGTCACCGGGTACGGCCCGGACGTGCCCTGGCGCCACATCATGCGTGCCGCCGTACGGATCCGGGACGGGCTGTGGTGGGTGGCCACCAACACCGACCGGACCATCCCGACGCCGTACGGGACGGCACCCGGCAACGGTGTCCTGGTCGAGACGATCGCCAGGTTCACCGGGGTCGATCCGGAGGTGGCCGGCAAACCCGAGCGACCCCTGCTCGAGGAGACCATCCGCCGCATCGGTGGCACCCGGCCGCTGATGATCGGGGATCGGCTCGACACCGACATCGCGGGTGCCACCGGGCTCGGGATCGACTCCATGCTCGTGCTCACCGGCGTCAGCGGGCTCGGCGACCTACTCGCGGCCCCACCGGATCAGCGGCCCACCTACCTCGCCGCCGACCTTCGTGGTCTGCACGAGCCGCATCCGGCGGTGGAGGTGACGACCGGGTCGGCCGAGGCCGACCGGACGGCCCGGGTCGGTGGCTGGACCGCCTCCGTGCGCGCGGGGGAGCTGGTGCTCACCGGCGCTGGCAGCCGGATCGACTGGTGGCGAGCAGCCGCATCCGCCGGCTGGCTGCAGTTGGATGCCGCCGGAGTTCCCGCCGGAGCCCCGTCCCCACCGGGCGAGGCGAACGGCGCCAGCCGGCTCGGCGGGTAGGCTCCCACCCATGACCGAGCAGCCGGTGGAGCAGGTGAACCAGAGCGTCGCCGAGGTCGAGCCGACGGGTGTGGCCGAGGTCGATGAGGTGCTCGACTCCGTCGACGTGCTCGCCGACCGACCGCTCGGCGAGCACGTCGCGGTGTTCGAGGAGGCGCACGATCGGCTGCGGCGAGCGCTCGACGCCACCGCCGAGGCGTAGCCCGTGCCGCCTCGTCGTCTGCGCCTCGACGCCGAGCTGGTCCGGCGCAAGCTGGCGCGATCTCGGGAGCACGCCAGTCAGTTGATCGCCGACGGTCGGGTCAAGGTGGCGGGCGTCGTCGCCGAGAAGCCGGCCACCGGTGTCACCACCGATGTCGCGATCGTGGTCGTCGACGACCCCGACCAGCCCGACTACGTCTCCCGAGGAGGGCACAAGCTCGCCGGTGCGCTGGCCGCCTTCGCTCCGCTCGGACTCAGCGTGACGGGACGCCGGTGCCTGGATGCGGGCGCGTCCACCGGCGGATTCACCGACGTGCTGCTGCGGGCGGGCGCGCGGGAGGTGGTCGCCGTGGACGTGGGCTACGGGCAGCTCGCCTGGCGACTGCGGTCCGATGACCGGGTCGTCGTGCACGACCGCACCAACGTCCGGGACCTGTCGCTCGAGGTGGTGGGCACCCCGGTCGACGTGGTGGTCGGCGACCTCTCCTTCATCTCCCTCGAGCTCGTGCTCGACGCGCTGCTCTCGGTGACCTCCGTCGACGGTGACCTGGCACTGATGGTCAAGCCGCAGTTCGAGGTCGGCCGGGACCGGGTCGGCAAGGGCGGAGTCGTCCGCGACCCCGGACTGCGCGCCGAGGCGGTGAACGCGGTCGCGGCCGCCGCCGCACGCCGCGGCTGGGGCACTCGCGCGGTGACCACCTCGCCGCTGCCCGGGCCGTCAGGCAACGTGGAGTTCTTCCTCTGGCTGCACCGGGGTCCCGCCAGCGTGGACGAGGCCGCCATCACCGCGGTCGTCCATGCACAGACCGGGCTGCCTCCGGAATCGTCGGCGAGGTCTGAGAAGGTGACGCAATGACCCAGGGCACCCCGCAGGCGGCACCGGGGTCCCGGCGCGTGCTGATGCTGGTCCACACCGGGCGGGAGGCCGCCCGGGAGGTGGCGCTGGCCTGCGCTCGGACGCTCGGCGGCTACGGGATCATCGTGCGGGTGCTCGCCGTCGAGGCCCGCGACCTGGGCATCGAGGACGGGGTCGCCGCCGGGCTGTACCCCCAGATGGAGCTGTGGCCCGACGAGCGGGACGCGAGCCTCGACTGCGAGCTCGCCCTGGTGATCGGCGGCGACGGCACCATCCTGCGCGCGGCCGAGATCGTCCGGGCGCACGCGACGCCGGTCCTGGGCGTCAACCTCGGCCACGTCGGCTTCCTCGCCGAGGCGGAGTACGACGACGTGGGATCGACCATCGACGCCATCGTGCATCGGCGCTACACCGCCGAGGACCGGCTGGCCCTCGACGTCCGGGTCTTCCAGGACGGACACGAGATGTTCCGCACCTTCGCGGTCAACGAGGCCAGCGTGGAGAAGGCCGCCCGCGAGCGGATGCTCGAGGTGGTCGTGGCGATCGACGACCGCCCGCTGTCCCGATGGGGCTGCGACGGGGTCGTCTGCGCGACCCCGACCGGCTCCACGGCGTACAACTTCTCCGCCGGCGGCCCGGTGGTCTGGCCCGAGGTGGAGGCGCTGCTGATGGTGCCGATCAGCGCACACGCGCTCTTCGCCCGGCCGTTGGTGGCGGCGCCGACCTCCGTGCTGGCCGTCGAGGTGATCGCGCGCCAGGACGGCGTCGGAGTGCTGTGGTGCGACGGTCGACGCTCCTTCGAGCTGCCACCCGGCGCCCGGATCGAGGTGACCCGAGGACGGGAGCCGTTCCGGCTGGTGCGTCTGCATCAGGCACCGTTCACCGACCGGCTGGTGCGCAAGTTCGATCTTCCGGTCGAGGGCTGGCGCGGCGCTGCGTCACGGAGTCGCGATGCTTGAGGAACTCCGGATCGACGGCTTGGGCGTCATCGACTCCTCCACCCTGGAGCTCGGCGCCGGGTTCACCGCCATCACCGGCGAGACGGGTGCCGGCAAGACCATGTTGGTCACCGCCCTCGGCCTGCTGCTGGGCGGTCGTGGTGACCCGGGGGTGGTGCGGACCGGAGCACGCGCGGCCCGGGTCGAGGGTGTGGTCGCGACCGCTGGTCTCCCCGAGTTCGCCGGTGCGGTCGACGAGGCGGGTGGCGCCGTCGAGGACGACCAGGTGCTGCTGGCCCGGACCGTGGCGAGTGAGGGCAGGTCTCGGGCCTACGTCGGCGGGGCGAGCGTCCCGATCGCCACCCTGAGCGTCCTGGCCGCGCCGTTGGTGGCGGTCCACGGCCAGTCCGACCAACACCGGCTGCTGCAGCCGCAGGCCCAACGAGAGGCGCTGGACCGGTTCGGTGGACCCGACCTGGAGCGGCTGCTGGCGGAGTACCGCGAGGTGTATCTGGCCCTGGGTGCGACCGAGCGCGAACTGGTGGAGGTCAGCTCGCACGCCCGCGAGCGGGCCCGCGAGGCGGATCTGCTCCGCTTCGGGCTCGGCGAGATCGAGGCGCTCGCCCCCGAACCGGGCGAGGAGGACGCGCTGGCCGCGGAGGAGTCCCGGTTGGGCTACTCCGACACGTTGCGCGCCGCCGCCGAGCAGGCGCGCGAGGCGCTCTCGGCCGACGACGATCGCCCGGACGCGCTCGGTGCCGTCAGCGCCGCCCGACGGCTGCTCGACGGTGTGCGGGAGCACGATCCGACGGCGGCCGACCTCGCCGACCGGCTCGCCGAGGTGAGCTATCTGCTCTCCGATCTGGCCGCCGACGTGGCCTCCTACGCGGCTGGGATCGAGACCGACCCGGCCCGACTCGCCGCGGTCTCCGAGCGCCGGGCCGCCTTGACCGCGCTCACCCGGAAGTACGGCGAGACCCTCGCCGACGTCATCGACTGGTCGGCGCAGTCCGCCCGGCGGCTGGTGGACCTCGACGGCACCGACGAGCGCATCGACGAGCTCGCCGACCGGCGTACGGAGCTGCGCATCCGACTGGCGGACGTCGCCGGCGCGCTCTCCACCGCGCGCCGGGACGCGGCCGCCCGTCTCGCGGAAGCGGTGACCGCCGAGCTCGCCGGCCTGGCGATGCCGCATGCTCGGCTGGTCATCACCGTCACCCGTCGCGGCGAGACGGCCACCTCGGCCACCTCAGTCGACCTGAGCGACTCGGGCGATACCGACGACCGGACGAGCACGCTGGTCGGCGCGCCGCTCGAGGTCGACGGCGAACCGGTCAGGTACGGCGCGCACGGCATCGACGAGATCGAGATCCTGCTCGCCGCCAACGCCGGCGCCGAGCCGCGACCGTTGGCCAAGAGCGCCTCGGGCGGAGAGCTGTCCCGGGTGATGCTGGCGATCGAGGTGGTGCTCGCCGCGACCAGCCCGGTGCCGACGTTCGTCTTCGACGAGGTCGACGCCGGGGTCGGCGGATCGGCGGCGGTCGAGATCGGGCGCCGCCTGGCCCGGCTGGCGCGCAACGCTCAGGTGCTGGTGGTCACCCATCTGCCGCAGGTGGCTGCCTTCGCCGACACCCACGTGGCGGTCCGCAAGAGCAGTGACGGCTCGGTGACCAGCTCCGGACTCGAGATCCTGGACGAGTCCGGCCGGGAGCGCGAGCTCTCCCGGATGCTCGCGGGCCTGACCGACTCCGACACCGCGCTGGCACATGCCCGCGAACTGCTCGACGTCGCCCGCGGCGAGACTCGCTGATCGCGACACACCGGCGGGCTGAGCGTCCTGACGGACGGCCGGTGTGAGTATGGACCCGTCATGAGACTCACCACCCGTGCCAGTGTGGCCGCCGAGCCCGGGACGCGCGGCGTCCTGCGTCTGGTCGCGACCGACCCGCGGTCGCTGCGCCGGCTCCGGAACGGTGACGTCGCCGTCATCGACACCCCGGACCTGGACGGCCGAGCTGCCGAGGCGATGGTCTCGGCGGGCGTCGTGGCGGTCCTCAACGGCCGGTCGATGGTCGACCCCCGATTCTGCAACCGCGGTCCCGAGGTCCTCCTCGGTGCCGGGCTCACCCTCGTCGACCGGCTCGGCGACGCCGGCCTCGGCAACCTCCGGGAGGGTGCGGCCGTTCGCATCCATCAGGGCGCCGTCTTCGACGGCGAGCAACGGTTGACCGCGGGACGAGCACTCAGCGGCGACCAGATCCGGCGTGAGCTGGAGGAATCGCGCTCCGGATTCGCCGCCCAGCTGGTCGCCTTCGCCCACCACAGCGCGCAGCTGGTCCAGCGGGAGGAGGACGCGCTGCTGCACAACGCCGGCGTGCCACGTCTGGACACCGCGATGGCCGGCCGGCCGGTCCTGGTGGCCACGGCCGCCACCACCGTCGCGGAGATCAAGGGACTGCGGGTCTTCCTCGCCGAGCAGCGTCCGGTGGTGGTCGCCGTGGGGGAGGCGGTGCGCACGGTGCGCGCCTGCCGGGTCGGCGCCGACGTGGTCGTGGTCGGACCGGAGCCCGACCGGCTACCCCCGACCGAGGCGCTGCGTGCGGCCTGCGACGTCGTGCTCGCTCCCGGCGCCGCGGCCCCCGGTCCGGCGGAGACCGCGCTGGAAGGCCGCGGCGTGGTGCCGATGCGGGTCTGCTCCGCGTTGGGACCGGACGAGGCGGCCCTGCTGCTCACCAAGGCGAACCACGCCGCTCTGGTGGTGGTCGCCGGCGCGGGGATCGACCTCGGCAGCCTGTTGGAGCAGCGACGCCCGGAGATGGCCGGCACCTACCTGACCTGGCTCAGCCTGGGGCCGCGTCTGATCGACGCGGGAGCCGTCCACACCCTGTACGCCGGCCGGCTCGCAGCCCGGCACGTGCTGCTCTGCCTGGTGGTGTGCGTGCTGGTGGTGGCGGCCGCGATCGCCACCACCGAGGCCGGGCAGGGCTGGGCGAGCGACGTGACCGGCTGGGTCGGCGGCCTGTTCGGCAGCGGCGGATGAGTCGGCGCCACCTGCTCTCCGCGGTGATCGCCGTCGCCGCCCTGGCCGCGGGGATCGCGCTGGGCGCGGGTCCGTTCGACGAGCACGACGACAGCCCGGCGCGCGGTCGGCTGACCGCCACGACGCAGAGCTCCGCCACGAGTCTCGATCGCCGGTTCGTGGCGGATGCCGGCGCCAACCTGACCCGGCGGACGCTTCGCGGCCAACGAATCGCGATCCTGCGCTTCCCCGGCGCGGACGAGTCCACCGCGAGCGCACTGGCCCGGCGGCTGCGGGCCGCCGGCGGCGAGCTGACCGGCACGGTGACGGTCTCCGCGAGCGCGCTGGATCCGGCCCGGTCGGCGTACGTGGACGCGTTGACCGACCGGCTGCAGGGGTCGCTGCGCGGCACGGTCAACCCCGAGCTCGACACCTATCCACGGTTCGGCCAGCTGCTCGGCGCGGCGTACGCCACCACCGGCGCGACCGGGTTCACCGACGGTCAGCGCACCGCCGCGAAGACGCTGCTGGCAGGCGGGCTGGTCACCGTGACCGGCGGCCGAAGGCCCGCGACACTCGTGGTGGCTCTGCTCGGTGGCCGGACCGACGGGACCGACGGGAACGCGTCGCTGGTCGGCGTGGTGCACGGGCTCGGCGGGGTCTCGCATGGGGTGGTGGCCGCGGCGCCCTCCGGATCGGTGTCTCTCGCCGCGGTGCGGGCCGAGCACTGGGGTGACTGGTTCGCCTCGGTCGACGGGGTGGAGACCTCGGTCGGACGGTTGGCGACCGTGCTCGCCACGGCGCGCCAGGTGGATCGTCAGGGTGGGAATTTCGGCGCGTCGGGATTCGGGCGGCTGCTCGGCCCTGAGATAGGCTAGAGGTCCATGAAGGCGGCCGCATACGGAACCACTCCCACCAAGCACATCTTCGTCACCGGGGGCGTCGCCTCCTCGCTCGGCAAGGGCCTGACCGCCTCGAGCCTCGGTCGTCTGCTGCGCTCTCGCGGCCTGCGGGTGACCATGCAGAAGCTGGATCCGTACCTCAATGTCGACCCCGGCACGATGAATCCGTTCCAGCACGGCGAGGTGTTCGTCACCAACGACGGCGCCGAAACCGATCTCGACATCGGGCACTACGAGCGGTTTCTGGACACCGACCTCTCCGGCCAGGCCAATGTCACCACCGGCCAGGTCTACTCCCATGTGATCGCCAAGGAGCGGCGCGGCGACTACCTGGGCGAGACCGTGCAGGTCATCCCGCACATCACCAACGAGATCCGGGACCGGATCCTGGCGATGGGCGGAACCGATGCGGACGGACGGGGCATCGACGTGGTGATCACCGAGATCGGTGGCACCGTGGGCGACATCGAGTCGCTGCCGTTCCTCGAGGCCGCCCGTCAGACCCGCCAGGTGATCGGCCGGGCGAACGTGTTCTTCGTCCACGTCTCGCTGGTGCCCTACATCGGCCCGTCCAAGGAGCTCAAGACCAAGCCGACCCAGCATTCCGTCGCCGCGCTGCGTCAGGTCGGCATCCAACCCGACGCGATCGTCTGCCGCGCGGACCGCGACCTGCCGGCCGGGATCAAGTCCAAGATCGCGCTGATGTGCGACGTCGACGACGAGGCGGTGGTGACCTGCGCGGACGCCCCCTCGATCTACGACATCCCCAAGGTCCTGCACCGAGAGGGCCTCGACGCCTACGTCGTACGCCGCCTCGACCTGCCGTTCCGCGACGTCGACTGGACGCTCTGGGACGACCTGCTGCGCCGGGTGCACCATCCCAAGGAGAGCGTCACCATCGGGCTGGTCGGCAAGTACGTCGATCTCCCCGACGCCTACCTGTCGGTGGCGGAGGCGCTGCGCGCGGGCGGGTTCGCCAACGAGGGAGCGGTCGAGATCCGCTGGATCGCCTCCGACGAGTGCCAGACCCCCGAGGGCGCCGCCCGGAACCTGCATGACCTCGATGCGGTCTGTGTGCCCGGCGGGTTCGGCATCCGCGGCCTCGAGGGCAAGCTCGGCGCGCTGACCTACACCCGCACGCACGGCATCCCGACCCTCGGGCTGTGCCTGGGCCTGCAGTGCATGGTCATCGAGTACGCCCGCAACGTGGTCGGTCTGGACAAGGCCGACTCCACCGAGTTCGACCCCGACACCCCCGAGCCGGTGATCGCCACCATGGCCGAGCAGCTCGCGTTCGTGGAGGGAGCCGGTGATCTGGGCGGCACCATGCGGCTGGGCCTCTACCCCGCCCAGCTGACCAAGGGCACGATCGCCGCCGAGGCGTACGGCGAGACGAGCATCTCCGAACGTCACCGGCACCGTTACGAGGTGAACAACTCCTATCGCGATCGGCTGGAGTCGGCCGGGATGGTCTTCTCCGGTCTCTCGCCGGACAACGAGCTGGTCGAGTTCGTCGAGCTTCCCCGCGAGACCCACCCCTACTACATCGCCACCCAGGCGCATCCGGAGCTGCGCTCCCGGCCGACCCGGCCGCACCCACTGTTCGTCGGTCTGGTCGCCGCGGCGATCCAGCGGCAGCGTGAGCAGCGCTTCCCGATCGACGAGTCCAGCCTGCATCGGGCGGTGGAGGAGCCGGCCGGCGCCGAATGAGGCGCCCGGCGCGGTCGACGGTGCTGCCGGTGGAGGCCGCCGGCCTGGCTACCCTCGCCTCATGGACATCAGCGTGTCGTCGGACTTCCCCGGCGGGTGGGAGCGGCCGGAGCGATGGCCGGTGGTCGAGTCCACCGACCTGCACCGTGACGACTGGGTGATGGCGCTCCGTCGCGACCGGATCCAGCAACCGGGCGCGCCGACGGAGACCCCGTTCGGTCGACTGGTGCTGGAGCATCCGGGCGCCGTGGTGGTGCTGGCGGTGGACGCGGAGGACCGGGTGCTGGTGCTCAGTCAGTACCGCCACCCGGCCGGCCGACGCTTCCTGGAGCTGCCGGCCGGCCTGATCGACGAGGCCGGCGAGGAACCACTGGACGTCGCCCGACGCGAGCTGCGCGAGGAGGCGGCCTACGCGGCGGCGCGGTGGAGGCCGCTGCTGACGGCGTACTCCTCACCGGGCATCTCCGCGGAGCGGATCCACTACTTCCTGGCCCGCGACCTCACCTCGGTGGATCGCGGCGACTTCGTGCTGGCGCACGAGGAGGCCGACATGAGCTCGGGATGGGTCCCGGTCGAGGACCTCATCGACGCCGCCCTGGACGGCCGCGCGCAGGACGCGCCGATGGCGGTCGCGGTACTGGCCTACGACGCGTTGCGGCGCCGGGGTCGGCTCGACTGACCCGACCGACCCTGTTACCCGACCGACCCGGGGTCAGCCGACCACCGGCAGGCCGAGCGTCTGTCCGGTCCCGGCTGCGATGGTCACGTCGCTCGGGGTCACGTTCCCGCGGTAGTTCGGCGAGCCGGTGGAGACCACCAGGCCGATCCTGTGACCCTTGGCGAAGCGATGCACGATCGCCGGAAGCCGGACCGTGAACCGCTTGCTCGCGTCCGGGATCCGGACCGGGGCGATGGTGCCGTCGATGGCGGATCGGGTGCCGTCGGGCGCGACGTCGACCACCTTGAGGTAGAGCACCAGGTCCCCGGCCGGGCCGAGGCCCTGGGTCAGATCGGCACCGTTCGCGGTCACCTTCAGCCGTGCCGTCGGAACGCCGACGACGTCGAGCCGCCTCGGCAACGTCCCGGAGGTCCACGCCGCCGAGGTGCCGGGCACGGACTGCCCGGTCAGCCCGTTCGCGCCGGAGAAGAACGAGCCGAGCACGTCGGTCTCATCGAAGGTGGTGGGCAGGCCCAACGGCGGCGTGAGGATCGTGGTGCTGCCGGAGGCCGGAGCACCGGTGGTGAGCCCATCCGTGCCCGAGAGCCGCCAGGTCCGCACCGTGCCCACCGGGAACCGGTTCGAGGTGCCGTACGCCGGGGTGGCGATGCCCCGGTAGGAGACCCAGTCGCGGAAGTAGGCGAACCGCGGCCCGGTGCTCACCGTCGCGCCACGCAGGTAGTGGTCGAGCCAGTTGAGCACGCGCCTCGATTCGTACTGCGACGCCGGGTCGGGGTCGCCCAGGTCCAGCTCGCCCGGCTGCGGCGTGCTGTCGGAGTGCCCCCAGGAGTGCCAGATCATCCTGGTCGGGGTGCCCTGAGCACGCAGAGCCCGGTAGGTGGCGATCGCCTCGTTGAGGTTGAACAGGGTGTCCTTCTCGCCCTGCATGAGGAGCACCGGGACCTTGATCCTGTGCAGGTAGGAGGCGACCGAGGCGTGCCGCAGGCTGGCGATCGAGGAGTCGTCGAAGTAGCCGGTGGTCGCGCCGGTGAGCAACGCGGCGCAGACGAAGGTCGCGAAGTTCGGACAGCCGAGCATGCGGGTCTGGTCGGCGTCGAGGTGCTCGATCCCGGTGGCCAGCCCGAGCGCGGTGAAGCTCAGTCCCCAGACCAGCTTGGTCGATCCCGGCGTGCTGGAGGTGACGCCGCTGCTGATCGCGGTGTTGTTCGGATCGAGGGAGTACGACAGGTCGTTCCAGGTGATCATCGGGATCAGGGTGTCCACCCGCTTGTCGACGGCGGCCGCGGCGAACTGGATGCCGCCGCCGTACGAACCGCCGATCATGGCGACCCGCGGGTCGTGCGCCTGGTGCTGTCCGACGTGGTTGCGGTGGTCCCGGGCCACCACCCGGAGGAGCGGCGCAGCCGTGGTGTGGGCGGCATCGGTGTAGGCGATCCCGCCGGCACCGCCCAGATAGCTGACCAGTTGGCTGGCGGCCACGCCGTCGTAGTCGGGGTCGTCGAGGGTCACCTTGCAGCCCGATCCGCCGAACCCGAGCCCGGAGTAGGAGAGGACCAGATAGCCGCGCTTGGCGAGGGCCTTGCCCAGCCCGGCCTGGTCGTCCTTGCTGCCGCCGAAGCCGTTGGTGGTGATGACGGCGGGTACCCGGTGACGGGTGGTCGCCGCGCGAGGCCGGTACACGTCGCCGACGATGTCGCATGTCTGGCCCCGATCCGGACCGACCTCGACCTTGAAGTGCAGGGTCGTCACGGTGTACGCCGCCGCAGCGGCCTCGGCGGGGGAGACCGCGAGCGGGACCACCGAGACCGCCGCAGCGACGGCGGTGAGAGCGCCGGCGAGGGCGAACCGTCCGGCCGCCGAGGTCACCAGAGGCAGGCGAGTCCGAATCTGTGCGCGCATGCCTCACTCAACGACGTGACGAGCGTCACGTTACGCGCCGGTAAGGTTACGGAGGAGTAATGGCTTTCACCGGACTCGCGGGGAGGCCGCATCGAGTGCCGCGAGGACGCGACCTCGTGGCACTCTCGTCGCCGCCGGTGAGTGACTAGACTGCGGGCACCATGAACGGGACCGCCAGCGACGAGATCGGGGCAGCGGTCCGTACCTACCTCGACCATCTCTCGGTGGAGCGCGGGCTGGCCAGCAACACCCTGGCCTCCTACCGCCGGGATCTGCGCCGCTACCGGGAGTTCCTCGCCCGCCGGGGCCTCACCGGCCTGGCGGAGATCGGCGAGCAGACGGTGGCGGACTTCCTGGTCCAGCTTCGCGAGGGAGAGCCGGACGGCGCACATCCGCCGTTGAGCGCCACCTCGGCGGCGCGCACGCTGGCCGCGGTGCGTGGATTCCACAAGTTCGCCGTCGCGGACGGGCTCACTCCGCTCGACCCGGCCGGTGGGGTCAAGCCCCCACGTCCAGCGAAGCGGCTGCCCAAGGCGCTGTCGCTCGGGGACGTGGAGGCGATCCTGAACGCGGCGGGAGCCGCCGGGACCGTGCTCGCGATGCGGGACCGGGCCCTGCTGGAGGTGCTCTACGGCACCGGGGCGCGGATCTCGGAGGCGGTCGGCTTGGACCTGGACGACCTCGACCCGGTGGAGGGCACCGTGCTGTTGCGCGGCAAGGGCGGCAAGCAGCGACTGGTGCCGTTCGGCTCCTATGCCCGGGCCGCCGTGGAGAGCTATCTGACCCGGGCTCGTCCCGGCCTGGTCGCCGCCGGCACCGGCGTACCGGCGCTCTTCCTCAACGCCCGCGGCGGGCGGCTGTCGCGGCAGTCGGCGTGGACGGTGCTGGTGCGGGCCACCGAGCGTGCGGGCGTGCAGCGTGACGTCTCGCCGCACACGCTGCGGCACTCGTTCGCCACCCATCTGCTCGACGGGGGTGCCGATGTCCGGGTGGTGCAGGAGCTGCTCGGGCACGCCTCGGTCACCACCACCCAGATCTATACCCTGGTCACGGTCGACAATCTGCGCGAGGTCTTCGCCACCGCGCACCCGAGGGCACGATGACCGCGGGCGTCACCGCCTCAGCGGCCGGTGAGGTGGCGTGGGTGCCCCCGGTCGGGGCCAGCGCGGACGAGGTCTATCAGGCGATCATCGACTGGGCCGCTGGGCGCGGGCTGGAGCTCTATCCGCATCAGGACGAGTCGCTGATCGCCCTGCTGGAGGACGCCAACGTCATCCTGGCGACTCCGACCGGATCCGGGAAGTCGCTGGTCGCCACCGGCGCGCACGCCCTCGCCCTGGCCGGCGACCGGGTCAGCTTCTACACCGCGCCGATCAAGGCGCTGGTCAGCGAGAAGTTCTTCGACCTGTGTCAGACGTTCGGCGCCGACAACGTCGGCATGCTCACCGGTGACGCCTCGGTCAATCCCGAGGCGCCGATCATCTGCTGCACCGCGGAGGTGCTCGCCAACATCGCGCTGCGGGAGGGCTCCGCCGCCGACGTCGGCCTGGTGATCATGGACGAGTTCCACTACTACGGCGAGCCGGAACGTGGCTGGGCCTGGCAGGTGCCGTTGCTGGCGTTGCCGCAGGCGCAGTTCCTCTTGATGTCGGCCACCCTGGGTGACACCGAGGCGATCGCGAAGGACCTGACGCGCCGCAACGGTCGCGAGACCGTCCTGGTCGATCAGGCCGAGCGACCGGTGCCGCTCTCGTTCAGCTGGGCGATGACGCCGCTCGCCGAGACGCTCGAGGAGCTGCTCACGACCGGCCAGGCACCGGTCTACGTGGTGCACTTCACCCAGAAGGAGGCCGTCGAGCACGCCACCGCGCTCGGCAGGATCGCGCGCGGACCGGCAGGCGGCCAGACGGCCGAGACGAAGGCGAGGATCGCCGAGCGGCTGGTCCACGTGCGGTTCGCCGCCGGCTTCGGCAAGACGCTCTCGGGTCTCCTGCGCAAGGGGATCGGCGTCCATCACGCCGGCATGCTGCCGCGCTACCGGCGCCTGGTGGAGCAGCTGGCGCAGGCCGGCCTGCTGACGGTGATCTGCGGCACCGACACCCTGGGTGTGGGCATTAACGTGCCGATCCGCACCGTGCTGTTCACCGGGCTGGCCAAGTTCGACGGCCGCAAGCAGCGGGTGCTGCGCAGCCGGGAGTTCCTGCAGATCGCCGGCCGTGCCGGCCGGGCCGGCTTCGACACGGCCGGGTACGTCGTCGTCCAGGCGCCGGAGCACGTGATCGAGAACGAACGCGCCAAGCAGAAGGCGGCCCAGCGGGTCGCGGCGGGCAAGAAGCGGTCCAAGGCACAGCTGCGCAAGCCGCCGGAGGGCACCGTGGTGTGGACCGAGGCCACCTTCGCCAAGCTGGTCGAGGGGCGCCCCGAGCCGCTGGTCTCGCGGATGAAGGTCGACGACGCGATGATCCTCAACGTCGTCGCCCGGGCGGAGGACGCCTTCACCGTGCTGCGGTCCCTGCTGCTCGACAACCACGAGGAGCCGCGGCAGCGGCTCCGGCTCGCCCGGCGGGCGCTCCGACTCTCGCGCTCGCTGGTCGCCTCCGGCGTACTGGTGCGGTTGGCGGAGCCGGACCAGTACGGTCGCCGCTACGTCTTGACCGAGGAACTGCCTCCCGACTTCGCGCTCAACCAGCCGTTGGCCCGCTTCGCACTGGCCGCTCTCGACACCCTCGACCCCGACTCGCCGGAGCACACGGTGGAGACGATCTCCACCGTCGAGTCGGTGCTCGAGGCGCCGCGACAGATCCTCTTCGCCCAACAGCACGAGGCCCGCGGGCGCGCCATCGAGGAGCTCAAGGCCGAGGGCGTGGAGTACGACGAGCGAATGGCGCTGATCGAGGACGTCACCTGGCCGCGGCCGCTCGCCGACCGGCTCGAGGCGCTCTACGACGTCTACCGCCGCTCCCACCCGTGGCTGCCCTCGGTCGAGTCCGGGGCCGGCCTGGACCCCAAGTCGATCGTGCGAGAGATGTTCGAGCAGTCGCTGACCTTCACCGACCTGGTGCGCCGCTACCAGCTCGCCCGCTCGGAGGGTCTGGTGCTGCGCTACCTCACCGACGCCTACCGCACCTTCGTGCACACCGTGCCGGAGCGGTTCCGCACCCCCGAGCTCGACGACGTCGTCGCCTGGCTCGGCGAGACGGTGCGACAGACCGACTCGTCCCTGATCGACGAGTGGGAGGCGTTGGTCGACCCCGAACACGTGCGTGCCGCGCTGGCGGAGGGTGTCGGCCACGAGCCGCCGCCGCTGCCGCGACCCCTCTCCCAGCAGCACGCCTTCGAGGTGATGGTGCGCAACGCGATGTGGGCCCGGGTGGAAGCGGTCGCGCGCGACGACCTCGACGCCCTGATGGCGCTGGAGCGGGCCGCGGCCGACCGGACCGAGTCGGCACGAGCGGTCGTGCTGACGCGGTCGGGATGGGACGACGCGATCGAGGAGTACTACGCCGAGCACGACTCGGTCGGGACCGCCGCCGACGCCCGCTCGCCGAAGCTGGTCACCTGGACGGCCACCACCGGCGTCCCGGCCGGGGTGGGACTCGACGATGCGGCCGCCGAGTCCCCCCTCGCTCGGCTGTGGGAGATCACCCAGACGATCGACGACCCGGCCGGCGACCACGACTGGGTCATCGAGGCGATCGCGGATCTGGACGCCTCCGACGCGGCCGGCGAGCTGGTGCTGGCCACCGTCGCCATGCGCCGTCTCTGAGCCGGTGCGCCGAGAGGCTCCGCCGAGCTCGATTCGCGTCGACCGGAGAGTCCACAGAACAGTCCACAGCGGTGGTCTCGGCTGTGCACTGGGCGGGGGCGGCGTACACAGCGTGTCAACAGATTCGAGGCCGGGGTGGGGGATAACCGATCCCGGGTTGTGAGCGTGAACGAGGCCGACCTAGAGTCGCACGGAACCGGCCCACATGTCGCCGAGTCGACATATCCCCGGCGATCCGTCCCGGCGATCCAGCATCCGGAAAGCGAGCCATCTGTGACCCTGTCCTTCGAGCCGCCACGTCGCCATCAGGTCACCGAGTCGGAGGTGGGGCCGACCGGTCGGCCGATGCCGGTGATCGACGACCCGGCGCCGCTCAGCACCCATGGTCCGGCACGGGTGGTGGCGATGTGCAACCAGAAGGGTGGCGTCGGCAAGACCACGACCACCATCAATCTGGGCGCGGCGCTCGCGGAGTACGGCCGCAAGGTGCTGCTCGTCGACTTCGACCCGCAGGGCTCGCTCTCGGTCGGCCTGGGGCTCAACCCGCACGAGATGGATCTGACGATCTACAACCTGTTGATGGAGCGCGACGTGAGCCTCGCCGAGGCGGTGGTCGCCTCCGGCATCGACAACGTGGACCTGCTCCCGGCCAACATCGATCTCTCCGCCGCCGAGGTCCAGCTCGTGCACGAGGTCGCCCGCGAACAGACCCTGCAGCGCGTGCTCGCGCCGGCCGTGGCCGACTACGACGTCATCCTCATCGACTGCCAGCCGTCGCTCGGCCTGCTCACCGTCAACGCCCTGACCGCGGCCAACGGGGTCATCATCCCGCTGGAGTGCGAGTACTTCGCACTGCGCGGGGTGGCGTTGCTCAAGACCACCATCGACAAGGTCACCGAGCGACTCAACCCGAACCTGACGGTGGACGGCGTGCTGGGCACGATGTACGACGGCCGGACGCTGCACAGCCGCGAGGTGATGGAGCGGCTGGTGCAGGCCTGGGGCGACACCGTCTTCCACACCGTCATCCGCCGGACGGTCAAGTTCTCCGACTCCACCGTGGCCGGCGAGCCGATCACCAGCTACGCCGGCACCAGCGCCGGCGCGGAGGCCTACCGTCAGCTGGCCCGGGAGGTGATCGCCCGATGGCGGCGCGACGGGTGAGGTTGCCCGAGGCCGACGATCTCTTCCGTCTCACCGCACCCGCCACGCCCGCGGCGCCGGCCGCGGACCGGGAGGCGACCACCGGCTCGAGCGGGACATCGGGGAAGCGGACCGGGCGGCGTCCCAGCGGCCGGGTACGGCACGACGAGAAGATGACCGTCTACATCACCTCCGACGAGCTGCTCGACCTCGAGCACGCCCGGCTCGCGCTGCGCCGCAACCACGGGGTGGCGGTCGACCGCGGTCGGCTGGTGCGCGAGGCGGTGGCGATCGTGCTGGCCGACCTGGAGGCGAACGGCGAGCAGAGTGCGATCATCCGGCGACTCGCCGCCGAGTGAGCGCGGAGTGAGAACGTGAGCCGGCCAGCCGGCCAGCAGGCGCCGGCGGGCGTCGGGCGGACGACCAGCGAGTCGGCGGTCGCGTCGGACGACCGTCCCTCGGAGGGCGGATTCGAGGTCCGGCTGGACAACTTCGAGGGCCCTTTCGACCTGCTGCTCAGCCTCATCGCCAAGCACAAGCTGGACATCACCGAGATCTCGCTCGCCACCGTCACCGACGAGTTCATCGCCCACGTCAAGGCGGCGGGCGAGGTCTGGGACCTGGAGCAGACCTCGTCGTTCCTGCTGGTGGCGGCCACCCTGCTCGACCTCAAGGCCGCCCGGCTGCTGCCGCAGGGCGACGTCGAGGACGAGGAGGACCTGGCGCTGCTGGAGGCACGCGACCTGCTCTTCGCGCGACTGCTCCAGTACAAGGCGTTCAAGCAGGTGGCCGGCGTGCTGGCGGACCGGCTGGCCGCGGAGTCCCTGCGGCACCCCCGGGTGGTCGGCCTGGAGCCGCGGTTCGCCACCCTGTTGCCGGAGGTGCTGATCGGGATCGGGCTGGATCAGTTCGCCGCGCTGGCGGCCAAGGCCCTCGCCCCGAAGCCGGGGCCGCCGGAGCTCTCCTTGCAGCACATCCACGCACCGTCGGTCAGCGTGCGGGAGCAGGCCGCCCTGGTGGTCGACCGGCTGCGCCGGCACGGCACCAGCACCTTCCGGGCCCTGTGCGGCGACTCACCGGACACGTTGACCACGGTGGCGCGCTTCCTGTCGCTGCTGGAGCTCTTCCGCGAGGGGGTGGTCGCCTTCGACCAGGTCAGCGCGTTGGGCGAGCTGACCATCCGGTGGACCGGGGCCGACGACACCGACGTCGACGAGCTGATCCAGGACGAGTTCGAGGGGCAGGCGGAGGAGAGCGATGAGCGAGCAGCAGACTGATCCGGGGCCCGTGACACCGGCGAGACCGGCACCGGCGGGAGACGAGACGCTCGGCGTACCGCTGACTCCGTCGACCGAGCTGCGGCCGGCGCTGGAGGCGGTGCTGATGGTCGCCGACGAGCCGCTGGACCCGGGCACCCTCGCGGCCGCGGTCGGCCACCCGCGCGACGAGGTGGAGGGTGCGCTGGCCGGGCTCGCGGCCGAGTACGCCGAACAGCGGCGCGGCTTCGACCTGCGCAACGTCGCGGGCGGCTGGCGTTACTACACCCGGGAGGACTTCGCCCCGGTGGTGGAGGCGTTCGTGCTCGACGGTCAGCGCGCGCGGTTGACCCAGGCCGCGCTGGAGACGCTCGCCGTGGTCGCCTACAAGCAGCCCATCTCGCGGGCTCGGGTGAGCGCGATCCGCGGGGTCAACGTGGACGGCGTGATGCGGACCCTGCTCACCCGCGGGCTGGTCGAGGAGGCCGGTCAGGACGGCGAGACCGGGGCCAACCTGTACCGCACCACCGGCTACTTCCTGGAGCGCATCGGCATCACCGGCCTCGACGACCTGCCGGAGCTGGCGCCCTACCTGCCGGAGATGGACGAGCTCGGGGACGAGCTGGCCGAGTTGGCGGCCGACGGGTCGGCGAGTTCCGAGGACCGGACCGGCGCCGAGCACACCGGTGACCGAGCGGAGACCGACGGTGAGTGAGTCGGACCACGCGGACGTCGGACCGGAGGGTGGGCCGACGGGTGGAGCGGGTGGAGCGGCCGCGCGCCCCGACCTGCCGGTGGACGACGAGGGCCGGATCAGGCTGCAGAAGCTGCTGGCGCTGGCCGGCGTGGCCTCCCGTCGGCACAGCGAGGAGCTCATGCTGGCCGGCCTGGTCGAGGTCAACGGCGAGGTGGTCACCCGGCTCGGCACCAAGGTCGACCCGGTCGTCGACGTCATCCGGGTCGAGGGTCGGCGGCTGCCACCGGTCTCCGGGAAGGTCTACCTGGCGCTGCACAAGCCCCGCGGAGTGGTCTCCACGATGAGCGACCCGGAGGGCCGGCGTACGCTCGCCGATCTCGTCGCCGACCGGCCCGAGCGCCTCTTCCACATCGGTCGACTCGACACCGACACCTCCGGTCTGTTGTTGCTGACCAACGACGGCGACTTCGCGCACCGGCTCGCCCATCCCTCCTACGAGGTGGACAAGACCTACGTCGCGGAGGTCACCGGCCAGCTCTATCCCCGCATCCTCAAGCGGCTGCTGGCCGGTGTGCGGCTGGAGGACGGGCCGGTGACCGTGACCAGGGCCCGGATCATCCAGGCGAGTCCGGAGAAGTCGATCCTCGAGCTGGTGATCCACGAGGGCCGCAACCGGATCGTCCGGCGGCTCCTGGACGAGGTCGGTCACCCGGTACGCCGGCTGAGCCGGACCCAGCTCGGGCCGGTGCGGCTCGGCAACCTCGGTCCCGGCCGGCTGCGCGAGCTCAGCGACGAGGAGCTCGGCACGCTGTTGGACCAGGTCGGTCTGTGAACCACGCCAGACGTTAGCCTTGCCCGCATGCCCGACCCGTCCGACGCCGCGCCACTGACCGGACCGGTCGAGGTGATCGGTGCCGGCCTGCTCGGCACCTCGGTGGCGCTGGCGTGCCGGCGCGCCGGTCTCGAGGTGCTGCTCTCCGACACCGCCCCCGACCACGTGCGCACCGCCCGCGCCCTGGGGGCCGGCCGAGCGCGCACCGCCGCCGACCAGCCACGGCTGGTGGTGGTCGCGGTGCCGCCGGCCCAGCTCGGCACCGTGATCGCCGAGGCGCTCGTCGCCACCGCGCCGTACGGTGCCGTCGTCACCGACGTGGGCAGCGTCAAGTCGAGCCCACTGGCCGAGGTCGCTGCGCTGGCCCCGGCCGAGATCGAGCGCTATGTCGGATCCCATCCGATGGCCGGCAGCGAGCGCTCCGGTCCGCTCGCGGCCAGCGCCGCCCTCTTCGACGGTCGTCCCTGGGCGGTGACCGCCCATCCGAGCGCGCGGGCCGACGCGGTGGCGGCGGTGACGGCGCTGGCCGAGCTGTGCGGCGGGGTCCCGGTCGAGCTGGACCCGGCCGCACACGATCGCGCGGTGGCCCGGACCTCGCACGTGCCGCACCTGATGTCCGCGCTGGTCGCCGCTCGGCTGGCGGATGCCCCGGCGGCAGATCTGGCGTTGAGCGGACAGGGGGTGCGCGACGTGACCCGGGTGGCGGCCGGCGATCCGCGGCTCTACGGCCAGATCGTGGCGGGCAACGCCGACGCGGTGGTCGAGCTGCTGGGCGAGGTCCGTGCCCAGCTCGAGGTGCTCATCCGAGCGATCGGCGGCGGTGACCGTACGGCGCTGCAGGGGGTGCTCGCCGAGGCCGTCGCCGGGACCCGGGCGATCCCGGGCAAGCACGGCGCCCCGGACGCGCCGAGCTCGACGGTGTACGTCGCGGTTCCCGATCACCCCGGCGAGCTCGCCCGGCTGTTCGCCGACGTCGGCGAGATCGGCGTCAACATCGAGGACGTCCGGATGGATCACGACCCCGGTCGTCAGGTCGGTCTGGCCGAGCTGGTGGTGACCCAGGACGCCGCGGATCGATTGGAGACCTCGCTGGAGTCACGCGGCTGGGTGACACACAGGTAGGCTGCCACCCTGTGAACCTCGCCGACTCCGCCGACTCCCGGGCCGAACCGATCGCCGCCGACGCCGCGGTGCCGCGCGTGGTGGTGGCCATCGACGGGACGTCCGGTTCCGGCAAGTCGAGTACGGCGCGCGGCGTCGCCGCCCGGCTGGGCATGCGCTACCTGGACACCGGGGCGATGTACCGCGCGATGACCTGGTGGATGCTGCAGCACGGCATCGACACGACCGACCCGGAGGCGGTGGCGGCACACGCGCCGGAGCCGGTGATCGAGGCCGGCACCGATCCGCTCGCACCCACCATCACCCTCGACGGCGTCGAGGTGTCCACCGAGATCCGCAGCGCGCGGGTCAACGCGCACGTCTCGCCGGTGGCGACGGTGCCCGCGGTGCGCGCCAGGCTGGTCGCCGACCAGCAGGAGATCATCCGGCGGACGCTGGGAGACGCCGGGATCGTGGTGGAGGGCCGCGACATCGCCTCGGTCGTCTGGCCCGACGCCGAGGTACGACTCTTCCTCAGCGCCGACCCGGCGGCCCGGGCACGACGGCGGGCCGCCGAGGAGGGCGGCACCGACGAGCTCGGCGTGCGGCGGTCGCTGGAGCATCGGGACCGGATCGACTCCACCCGGGGCGGCCTGGAGCTGGTGGACGGGGCGACCACGATCGACACCACCGATGACACCCTGGAGCAGGTGATCGACCGGGTGACCGCGCTGGTGCGCAGCGTGGGGGCGACCGCGTGAGCTCGTCCCTCTCCGCTGCCGCCCGGGCGGCGCTGCCCCGCACCGACGACGTCCGGCATCCCACGGCGTGGCCGCTGTACCGGCTCGCGCCCGGAGCCCGCTGGGTGATCCGGCGCTGGTACGACGTCCGGCTGCATGCCACCGAGAACATCCCCACCACCGGCCCGGTCATCATGGCCTCCAACCACGTCGGCATCGCCGACGGCCCACTGCTGGCGATCTTCTCCCCGCGCGGGGTCCATGCGCTGACCAAGTCGGAGATGTTCGAGCAGCCCTTCCTGCGTCGGTTCCTGAACTTCGCCGGGCAGATCCCACTGCATCGCTCCTTCACCGACCCGGGCGCGGTCAGGATCGCGTTGCGGGTGCTCCGCGCCGGACACGTGATGGCCATCTATCCCGAAGGGGCGCGGGGGAGTGGCGAGCTGGAGCGCTTCCACCTCGGCGCGGCCTACTTCGGTCTGGTCTCGGGGGCGCCGATCGTGCCGGCGTACATGTTCGGGACGCGGCTGCCCGGCGGGACCGCGTCCTCGCTGCCACCGCGACGGAGCCGGATCGACATCGTCTACGGCGCGCCGTTCCACCTGGACCCGGCCCCCTGGCCGCGCCGACGGGAACAACTGACGGCGGCCTCGAAGTTGCTTCAGGAGCACATGCTGGTCCAGCTGGACCGCGCCAAGGCGTTGACCGGACGCTCACTGCCCGGTCCGCTACCGAGCCTCGAGGAGAACGATGACTGACGACGACGCTTCCGCGCCGGGTGCCGCAGAGGTGCCCAGCGGCGGGGAGGCCATCGGCCCGCTGCCGGTGCTGGCGGTGGTCGGCCGGCCCAACGTCGGCAAGTCGACGCTGGTCAACCGGATCCTGGGCCGGCGCGAGGCGGTGGTCCAAGACGTCCCGGGCGTCACCCGGGACCGGGTCTCCTACGACGCCGAGTGGAGCGGCCGGGCCTTCACCCTGGTCGACACCGGGGGCTGGGATCCCGACGCACGCGGGCTGGCGGAGCGGATCGCCGCTCAGGCGGAGATCGCCGTCTCGCTGGCGGACGCGGTGATGTTCGTGGTCGACGCCAAGGTCGGCATCACCGACGCCGACGAGGCCGTGGTCCGGATCCTGCGCCGGGCCGGCAAGCCGGTCGTGTTGGCCGCCAACAAGGTGGACGACGCGCGCGCCGAAGCCGAGGCCTACGGCCTGTGGAACCTCGGTCTGGGGGAGCCGCATGTGGTCTCGGCGCTGCACGGTCGCGGCTCCGGCGATCTGCTGGACGCCGTACTGGCCGCGTTGCCGGAGCAGGCGCCCGCACCCGAGGAGGCCGAGGTCGGCGGGCCGCGGCGGGTGGCCCTGGTCGGCAAGCCGAACGTCGGCAAGTCCTCGCTGCTCAACAAGCTCGCCCGCGAGGACCGGGTGGTGGTCGACAACGTGGCCGGCACCACCGTCGACCCGGTCGACGAGCTGATCGAGCTCGGCGGGCGCACCTGGCGCTTCATCGACACCGCCGGCATCCGCAAGCGGGTCAAGGAGGCCTCCGGGCACGAGTACTACGCCTCGCTGCGCACCTCGACCGCCATCGACCGCGCCGAGGTCGTGGTGCTGGTCGTCGACGCCGGGGAGAAGCTCTCCGAACAGGACATCCGGATCCTGCAGTCGGTCCGCGAGGCGGGTCGCGCGCTGGTGATCGCGTTCAACAAGTGGGACCTGGTCGACGAGGACCGTCGCTGGCAGCTCGACCGGGAGATCGAGCGCGAACTGGTACAGGTGCAGTGGGCGCCACGGATCAACGTCACCGCCCGCACCGGGTGGCACATCGACCGGCTCGTGCCGGCGCTGGACAAGGCGCTGGCCGGCTGGGAGACCCGCGTCGGCACCGGGGCGCTGAACAGCTTCCTCGGTCGATTGGTGGCCGAGCACCCGCACCCCGTCCGTGGTGGCAAGCAGCCGAAGATCCTGTTCGGCACCCAGCCGTCGACGGCACCGCCGACGTTCATCCTGTTCACCTCCGGTCGTCTCGACGCCGCCTATGAGCGTTTCATCGAGCGCCGGCTGCGCGAGGAGTTCGGGTTCGTCGGCACGCCGATCGTGCTCCAGCAGCGCGTCCGCGAGAGGCGGCGGCGCTGAGCGTCGAGCCGCAGGTTCGCGATCGCGGCCAGCACGACGAACGCCGCAGCCGCCGGTGGCAGCCACATCGCGGCGCCGGTGCCGACTCGGTCGGCGAGGATGCCGGTGAGCGCCGAGGCCAGCGACTGGCCGACGATGATGGCGGAGCCGAGCATCGTCATCACGGTCGCCGAGCGGCCGCGTGGACTGCGGTCCGCAGCCAGGCTGTACTGGGTGACCAGCGTCGGTCCGATGCCGACCCCGGCGAGCACCAGTGCCGGCACCAGCGTCCACAGGTCGGGCGCGGCGGCGTACCCGAGCCCGCCGAGGAGGATCACCGCCGCGAACGTCGCCCATCGCGCGCGCATGCTGAACCGGACCGGGAAGAGTGCCACCGAGAGCGCCAGCACCGTGGACCCGACGCCCATCGCGCCGTACACGAGCCCGGCGCTGCTCTCGTGACCGAGATCGGTGACGAAGGCGGTCAGCGAGGTCAGGGTGGCGCCGAAGAACATCCCGACGCCGAGCGCACCCAGCACCGGGACGAGCACCCGGGCACGGAGCAGCTCGTGGGCGGGCGCCTGGACCACCCGCCCGCCGTACGTCTCGTGGCGCGTCCTGGCGGTGGGGTGCAGCGCGAACGAGGTGACGAAGAGCAGCGTCAGCACCGCCGCGCCGATGACGGGTGCCACCGGGCTGGCGGTGGTGGCGAGCAGGCCCACCACGACCGGCCCGACGATGAAGATGGTCTCGTCGGCCGCCGACTCGTAGGCCATGGTGCCGTTCAACACGCGAGCCTGGCGCTGCTCGGGCAGCCGGGTGGTGATCAGTCCGACCAGGCGGCTGCGTGACATCGGGGAGACCTGCGGCGCGGTGGCGCCGACCAGGAAGGCGACCGTGAGCAGCACGACGTCCGGCAGCGAGCTGAACGCCACCGCCGACATGGCGAGCAGGGCGAGGCTGTTGCCGATGCCGCCGACCAGCAGGGCACGGCGTTGGCCGAACCGGTCGGCCGCCGCGCCCACCAGCGGACCGAAGACCGCAGCGCCCAGGCCCACGGCGGCCGAGTTGACGCCGCCCAGCGCGATCGAGTCGCGGGCGGCGACCACGAGGGTGAGTACGCCGACGACCATCATCGCGTAGGGCAGCCGTGCGACCAGCGCGATCGGGAAGTACGACCGGCCGGCGGCCTCGATCAGGCTCGGGGTGGGGTCACCGACCACCGCCGTGCTCGTAGGTGTGCTCATCGGGGGCCTCCGCCGGTCTCAGGTGCCGCCTTGGACCGCCTGAGCACAGGCGCGAGGTGATGCACGCGTGTCATTGGGTGCGCCGGGCGCGCCCACACATGTTTCCAGCATGTTAACCGGCGGGGTTGTTCCCCGTCGATCCGTGAGCCGGATCAGCCGACTTCGGCGTGGTGCAGGTCGGAGGGAAGCGGGCAGTCGAGGACGTCGACCGCGTCCTGCAGCGCTTCGGTGACCTCGATCGCCGGCGACACGTAGAGGTGCGGATAGTCGCGTTCGCCCTTGCTCTCGTCGGTGAGGTAGGCGACGCGTTCGGTGCCCAATGAGAACTGGGCGTCGACGCCGGGCTTGTTGCCGCGCGGGTCTTGACGATGCCAGGCGCCGTCGAGGTAGACGGAGACGAGGCCATGGACGATGTGACCTTCCCGAGGATCTCCGAGGCGCTGATAACACAGCCCCGCAGGTATGCCCTGGCTGCGCAGCACGGCAGCGAGGAGGTTCGACTTGGCATAGCAGAGCCCGACGCGCGCGCTGAGCACCTCGGAGGCAGTCAGCGTGACTCGGTGATCCTGGGCGTCGTAGGCGTGGGCGACGTGGTCGCGCACCCATTCGAAGGCGGCGCGGGCGAAGCGGATGTCGTCGGGATGGTCGTGGCGCAGCTGCTGACCGAGGGCGATCACCGCGGGGTGGTCGGTCTCGACGACGGCGTCCGTGCCCAGATAGTGGCTCGGCGGTCCAGCCTGAAGCCGAACCGCCGGCCGGCCGAGTACGACGCGGTGACCGGTTCCGAGCGTCGTACGCCGATCGGCCCACCCGCGCTGAGAATCGCGGGCCCGGCGTACCGCGGCAGGATCGATGTCGGCGATCGCGAGCCCCGCCTGGCCTCCGAGACGCGAGAGGGGCTGCCCCATCGGGTCATAGATCGCCGAGCCGCCGACGAACTCGCCGGCCAGACCGCTGAATACGACGTACATGCCGTTGTCCAGGGCACGGGCAGCAAGACGTAGGTCGCGCCGCTGCTCACTGCCGGGGAAGTACGCACCCGAGTTGACGTAGATGGTCGCTCCGTCCGCCGCCGCGGCCGCGGCGTGTTCGGGGAAGTCGGCGTCGTAGCAGACCGACAGGCCGATCTCGTGGCCACCGAGGACGATGCTCGCCCCGGCATCGCCCGCGGTGAAGGTCCCGACCTCCAGCGGATAGAGGCGCTGCTTGTCGTAGACCGGCTGCGGAGCAACCCCGGGGACGACGAGGATCGTCGTCAGGGACTTGCGACCGCCCGAGGCGCTGACCGTGGAGTTGAGGAGGACCACCATCGCCGTGCGATCGACGGCTTCCTGGAGTGGAGCGAGCCAGCTCGGGTCGTCGACCCTCGGAAGCTCGGACTCGAACACCGTGGTGTCGTAGCCGGTCGCCCAAGCCTCGGGGAAGACCAACAGCTCAGCCCGAGCCGAGGCAGCCTCCTCACACCACCGGGCAGCGGCGCGGAGATTGGTGGTCACATCGCCGGTGACCGGTGCGGCGTTGAGGGCGGCAACTCGAAGCGGTCGGATCTCCACAGCCGCAGCCTATGGCGCCCCGGTCTGTCTTCTGGGCTCGATCACCTCATGTGCCTTCGATCCGGATGCCCGTTCGTTGCGGGTGGGTCATTGGCGTGCGGAGAAGCCGCCGTCAGCCGTTGAGGAGCTGACCTGAGATCCAGCGTCCTTCCCGGGAAACGAGGAGGGAGATGACTGCAGCAACGTCTGTTGGAGTCCCCAGTCTTCCCCGAGGTGGGCCGGTCAGCGCCGCGCGAGTCCCGTCGTCCATCCAGTAGGTATCGATGGGGCCGGGATTGAGCACGTTCGCAGAATTCCCTGCGGCCCGAGCTCGCGCGCCGCAGAGATCACGATTCGATCGAGTGCGCCCTCTGACGCGCCGTACGGCACGTTCCCGGTGGGGTGGTTGCTGTGGTGTGGTTGCTGGTGAGTGCGACGATCACGCCGCCCTTAGGCGGCACCTGTCTCGCGAACGCGGCGATGCCATCGGCGCGCGCAGCGCCGGTGATCAGGGTGACAGGCACAGCTCCGCCATATTCCGAGACGCCGACATGGACGACAGCTGAACTGTTCCGGCACCGGATGAGAGCCTGCTCCGACACGCTCATCCTGCCCTCCAGGCCGGGAAACCGTCGGCATGGGGCCATCGGACCGACTTGGGCTGAGTTGGACTCGGATCTCTTCGGCGGGCTCCGCGAGCAATTCGAGTGTCGGTCGACGCCCGCGAGAGGCTTCCTGCCAGTCGTCGCGCATCTCGGACGGCCGGGCCGCCCCGGACCGCACCTGAACGACGATCGTCTCGTCATCGCATCCGGCACCGACGCAGGCGAACAGTCCCGAACGGACCCCGACCGATTCGGGTGCGCCGCATCGGCTGCGATAGTGTTCACTCGCCTCGGCGGAGCGATCTGCGGGGGCATCGGGCTGTGGCGCAGTTTGGTAGCGCACGTGACTGGGGGTCACGGGGTCGCAGGTTCAAATCCTGTCAGCCCGACCGTGTGATGTCTCGTGACATCGGCACAGCCCGAACCCACGGACGTGGGTTCGGGCTCATTGCTTTTTCGGGGCTGGGCCGGGTGGTTTGCCGGCGCCGTGGTCGTCGCGGCGGGCGCGCTGAGACTGGACGATGATGTTGATGATCCCCGACTGGATCGACGACGAGCTGACGAATGCGGCGATCAGGTGCCTCAGGCGCGGCGTGACCGCATCGCCCGCAGCTGCCGCAGGGAGCGGTCGGCAGCGAGCGCGTCGTACTGCTCCGACCCGAGCGGGACGAGGGCGACCCGCCCGCCGGCGTCGTGGTGGATGCCCCACCCGTACCGCTTGCCGAGCGGGGAGGTCCGCAGACAAGCCTGTGGCTTGGCGAAGAACTCCGCCCTTGCCCGATCACGGTCCTCGGGGGCGATCTCGTGTCGGATCGCATGCACCTCGAACAGCACATCGTCGGACGTGAACTCGTACGGGTGCTTCGAGACCAGCCGGTACTGCACGAAGGCGACGGTCGGTCGCTTCGTCTCGGCCGGCACCTCTGCGACCGCCACCGGGCAGTCCTCGGCCACCCGGATGAACGCTCCGACGTAGTTCGTCGTGCCCATACCACGATCCTGACAGGCTCATCCCGCTGTGGCCACAGCGGGATGAGAGGAACGCGATGGCCCGCTCGGCGGTCGGGGCGGCGACCCTCATCGCCGGCGGAGGAGGCTTCCGGCGCGCCCACCACTCCCGGTCCACCGGACGGAGCGTCGGATGGAGCGCTGGATGGAGCGCTGGATCGAGCACGCCATCGCGCTCCGTCTCAGCGGAAGCCAGCCAGGTCGCGCACGATCTGCGCCGCGGGCGCGGGTACGGCGCCCCGGTGGCCCGTTCCCGCCCACAGATGCACCAGCTCCGGGTCACCGGCGCGGGCCGCGGCCTGACGCAGCGCCCGGGTCAGGTGATGGACCGCCGGATACCCGACCGGTGCGGCCGCCTCATGGCGATCGATGAAGCCGTTGCGCAGCGCGCGAGCCGGGCGGCCGGTGAAGGCGCGGGTGATGGTCGTCTCGGTGAATCGAGGGTCGGCGAGAGCGGCTCGGTGGACGGCCGACGTACCCGCCTCGTCGGCGGCAAGCAGCAGGGTGCCGACCACGACCCCCTCCGCGCCGGCCGCGAGCAGCTCGGTGACCGCCTCGGGCCCGTCGACGCCGCCCGCGGCCAGAAACGGCAACGAGGTGACCGCACGGACCGCGGCCACGATCTCCTCGGTGGGTTCGGAACCAGGAGCCCGGGACGGGTCGAAGGTGGCGCTGTGCCCACCGGCGCGGGGCCCTTGGACCACCAGGCCGTCGACACCGGCGTCGACGGCGGCCCGGGCCTCATCGCGCCCGGTGACGGTGGCCAGGACCATGGTGCCGGCGCGCCGGAGCCGCGCGATCTCGGCGGCGGCAGGCAGTCCGAAGGTCAACGAGACCACCGGGACCGGGTCCTCGATCAGCGACGCGAGCTTCTCCGGCCAGGCATCGTCGTCGCCGACCGGAGTCGGATCCAGCTCGACTCCGACCGCCGCGGCCTCGGGCGCCAGCTCCTCGGCGTACGCCGCGAACAGCGCCGGGTCGACCCCACCGTCGGAGCCGTCGCGCGCCGGGGAGAAGAGATTGACCCCGAATCGGTCCCGCCCGTCCGCCGCCCGCACCGCGTCGACCTCCGCTCGCATCGCGGCCACGGACTGGTAGCCGCCGGGGAGGAAGGCGAAGCCGCCCGCCGCGATCACCGCGGAGGCCAGCGCGGGCGTGGTGGGGCCGCCGGCCATCGGAGCCGCGACAATGGGAAGTGCGGTGTTCAGAGGTGTGCTCATGCTGCGATTCTCGCCGCCCGGTCCCACGACTCGAGCAGCGACTCATCCGGTCAGACGATCGCCTTGCCGGGGTTGAAGATGCCGTGCGGGTCGAGGGCCCCCTTGACCGCACGCTGCATCGCCACCACCTCGCCGGCGAGCTCTCGGCCGAGACCGGGGCGCTTGAGCAGCCCGACGCCGTGCTCGCCGGTCACCGTCCCACCGAGGGCGAGCGCGTCGGCCAGGATGATCTCGAACGCCTGCTGGGCGCGCTCGCGCTGGGCGTCGTCGCCCGGACGGGTGATGATGAGCGGGTGCAGGTTGCCGTCGCCGGCGTGGGCGATGTTGGCGATGTGGACGTCGTAGGCGGTGGCGGTCGTCTGGATCCGCTCCAGCATCGTCGGGACGTGCCCCACGGGGACACAGACGTCCTCGGTGAGCACCGGGCCGAGTCGCTCGAGAGCGGGGTAGGCGAGCCGGCGGGCCGCGAACAGCGCCTCGGACTCCTGCGAATCGCCGGAGACCGCGACGAACCCGGCGCCGGCCCCCTCGAACGCGGCGCGAATGGCGTCCGCGTCGGCCTCGCCATCGGCACCGGGGGTGTCGGTGCGGCCGAGCAGGACGACGTTCGCCTCCAGGCTCAGCCCCATCTTCTTCCAGTCGTCGACGGCCTCCAGACAGGCACGGTCGACCAGCTCCAGCGCGGACGGTACGACGCCGGAGGCCAGCGTGGCGGCGACCGCCGCCCCGGCCTCGACGACCGAGTCGAAGTAGCCGGCCACGGTGCGCTCCGGCGGCCGGGCGGGGCGCAGCCGCACCGTCACCTCGGTGACCACGCCGAGGGTTCCCTCCGAGCCGACGAAGAGCGACTTCAGGTCGTAGCCGGCCACCCCCTTCGCCGTACGGTGCCCGAGCCGGACCACCTCACCGGTTCCGGTGACGACCTCCAGCTCGCGCACGTAGTCGCCGGTCACGCCGTACTTCACGCAGCACAGCCCGCCCGCGTTGGTGGCGACGTTCCCACCGATGGTGGACCACGGGGCGCTCGCCGGATCCGGTGGGTACCACAGCCCGTGCTCGGCGACGACGGCGCGGAGGTGGTCGTTGACCACACCCGGCTGGGCGACCGCGAGCTTCTCCTGGGTGTCGACCTCGAGCACCCGGTCCATCCGCTCCAGGCTGAGCACCACCGTGTCGGCGCCGGCGTTGGCGCCGCCGGAGAGCCCGGTGCCGGCCCCGCGCGGGACCACCGCGACACCGTGCTCCAGGCACAGCCGCACCGCCTCGACCACGTCGTCGGTCGAGGCGGCTCGCACCACCGCGAGCGGCGGAACGTAGGGCGCCCACTCGGCCTCGTCGTGGGCGTACCGCGCGGTCGAGGACCGTTCGGTCAGGACGGCGGAACCGAGCCGCGCGGTGAGCAACTGGAGGAAATCGCGACGGTCGCCGGTCTCGCCGGTCCCACGGGTGGTGTCAGGCTGATCGCTCACCCGCGAGACGCTACCCGCCTCGACGCGGACATTCGCACCGATGTCGACACCTGCCTCGATGTCGATGACAGTCGGACCACGGGCGCGTAGGTTGAACCCCCGTGGACAGACGCGGAGGGACGATCGGCGCAGCGGTCTCGCTGGGGACGGCCGCCCTCCTGCTGATCGGTGGGCTCTCTCCGGCCCTCGCGGCCGCGGACAGCGGCGACGCGCCGTTCGGTCGCGCGACGACCGGCGCGTCCACCGACGGCACGCAGTTCGTCGGCAAGTACTCGGCGTTGCGGATCGACTTCGGCCAGCGATGGCGCGCGGCCGGCGGGGTCGAGAGTGCCGACGGCACCCCGGTCAGCGGCGGGACCGTGCTGCTGGGCGCGAAGGCGTGGCACGGGAGCTGGAAGCAGATCCGCACCGATCGGACCCCGGCCTCGTTCGACTTCGTCGTCACGCCGAAGAAGCGGACCGCGTACCAGCTGTGCTACGTCGCGCCCGGCGCCGGCACCAGCACCGCAGCCAGCACCGACACCGCGCAATGCACCACCGTGATGACCGTCATGGTCCGGCGAGTCCTGACCCTGCCGGTCGTGCACTCGGCCAAGCGCACCCTGACCGGGCGGGTGGCGCCGAGCTACCGGCATCGTCGGGTGGTGATCCAGCGCAGCAGGTGCCGCGGCTGCGAGTGGCATCGGGCGAGGACCACGGTGACCACCAAGGACAGCCGGTGGCAGGTCCGGATCCCGGTGAGGAAGATGCGCTACCGCGCGGTGGTCAGGGCGAGCCGCGGATACCTGCGCGGCGTCTCGCCGGTCCAGATCGTCGTCGTGCGTCGCGGCTGAGTCGTGCCCGACGCCGCGGTGAGCTCGACCGGACCGACCACGGCCCGCACCGTCGAGATCCGCGCCGGCGACCGACCCGGCGCCTACCTGATCCGCTTCGACGGTCGGGACCAGTCCTACGTCGACCTCGGCGACCCGACGCGGCTCGTCTTCGACTACGTCCGTTGGCTCGGCGACCTGATCGACGTACACGGCCCCGCCGGCGAACCACGCCGGGTGGTGCACGTCGGTGGCGCCGGCCTCACCCTGCCCCGCTACGTCGCCGCCACCCGGCCGAGATCGACGCAGACCGTCTTCGAGCCCGATGCCGCCCTCACCGACCTGGTCCGGCGTGAGCTGCCGCTGCCGCGGGCCAGCGGCATCCGGGTGCGGCCGACCGACGGGCGAACGGGCCTGGCGACGCTTCGGGACGAGAGCGTCGACCTGCTGATCGTGGATGCGTTCGCCGAGGCACGGGTGCCGTCCTCGCTGGTCTCGATCGAGGCGTTCGCCGAGATGGCCCGGGTGCTGCGTCCCGGCGGCATCCTGGCGGCGAACCTCACCGACCACGCCCCGTTCCGGCACACCCGGCACACCCTCGCCGGGCTCCGCGCCGCGCTGCCCGAGCTGGCCCTGCTGGCCGAGCCGGCCACGCTGCGCGGTCGGCGGCCCGGCAATCTGGTCGCGCTGGCGGCGGACGCCGGACTGCCCCTGGCGGCGCTGCGCACCCGGACGACGCGGAGCGCCGCGCCGTACCGACTGCTGGACGGCCGCGCGGTGAGCGACTCCTTCGGCGGCGGACGAGCCTTCGCCGACGCCGATGCCGAGCCGGGGCCGGTCGACCGGCTCAGCGGCTAGAATGTCGGTCACTGCCCAACGCCCGAGAAGGACGATCGAGCACCTGATGGACGGCTCTCAAAGTAGCCACCGACCGACCCTCCCCGCTGTGCCCACGTTCGGGTGGAGCCCGCGACCGTCGCGGTGGTGGCGCCGATGAGCTCGGTGCTGCTGCTCCTGCTCGCCCTGGCGCTGGTGATCGCCTGCGGCTTCTTCGTGGCCGCCGAGTTCGCGCTGGTCACTGTGGACCACGCCGGCGTGCAGCGCGCCGCCGAGGCCGGCGAGCCCGGCGCCAGCGGCGTACGCCGGGCGCTGCATGCCCTGTCCACCAACCTCTCCGGCGCCCAGATCGGCATCACGGTGACCAACCTGGCGATCGGCTGGCTCGCCGAGCCGGCGATCGCCGACCTGATCCGCCCACTGTTGTCGGACCTGGGCCTCGCCGAGGGGGCCGTCCAGCCGACCGCCGTCGGCATCGCGCTGGTGGTGTCCACGGTGGTGACGATGCTCTTCGGCGAGCTGGTGCCCAAGAACATCGCGCTCGCGCTGCCGATGGGCACCGCGCGCGCCACCCAGGGTGGGCTGCGGGCGTTCACCAGCCTCACCCGGGTGCCGATCCGGTGGCTCAACGGCTCGGCGAACGCGCTGGTGCGCCGGCTCGGCGTCGAGCCGCAGGAGGAGCTCCGCTCGGCACGCAGCTCCAGCGAGCTCGCCTCGCTGATCCAGCGCAGCGCGGACGAAGGCACCCTGGACGCCGACACGGCCGAACTGATGGAGCGGGCCGTCGAGTTCGGCAGCCGCACCGCCGGGGAGATCATGACCCCGCGGGTCCGCGTGACGGGCCTGGAGCTCAACGCCCGCGCGGAGACACTGGTCGCGCTCACCCGCCGGACCGGCCACTCCCGCTTCCCGGTGCTCGACGAGCGGGAGAACGTGGTCGGCACGGTGCACATCAAGAACGCGGTCGCCCTGCCGGTGCACGAGCGCGCCACCGTCAAGGTCAAGCATCTGATGGCCAAGCCGGTCTTCGTCCCGGAGTCACTGCGGCTGGATCCGCTGATGGCGCTGTTGCGCGAGGAGGGCTTCCAGCTCGCCGTCGTGCTCGATGAGTACGGCGACCTGGCCGGGATCGTCACCCTGGAGGACGTGATCGAGGAGATCGTCGGCGACATCTCCGACGAGCACGACCCGCTCGGCGCCCGGGCCCGGCAACGCCGGGACGGGTCGTGGATGTTGTCCGGGCTGTTGCGGCCCGACGAGGTCGAGGACATCACCGGCATCGCCCTGCCGGAGGGTGAGGACTACGACACCATCGCCGGCCTGGTGCTCAGCCTGACCGGCCGGATCCCGGCGCGCGGAGACGTCGCCGAGCTCGCGCTGGCCGATCCCAGCGACCCCGACGCGCCCGCTCGCGCGGTCCATCTCACCGTCGAGCACATGGACGGACTGCGCGTGGACCGGATCAGCATGCGGGTCTTCCCGAGCTCGACGCACGACCCGGCCGCGGGGGAGGAGCGATGAGTCATCCCACCCGATTGTCCTTCTCCGCCTCCTCCGCCGCGCTCCGCCGCCGGAGAATCGACCGGGGGCCCCGATGAGCACCCCGTTCGCGCTGGTGGTCGGCCTCGTGCTGCTGCTGCTCAACGCCCTCTTCGTCGGGGCCGAGTTCGCCCTGGTGGCCTCCCGCCGCAGCCAGATCGAGCCGGCCGCGCAGGCCGGGTCCCGCCTGGCCCGGATCACGCTGGCGGCGATGGAGAACGTCTCGCTGATGATGGCCGGCGCCCAGCTCGGCATCACCGTCTGCTCGGTGCTGCTCGGCGCGGTCGCCGAGCCGGCGCTGGCGCATCTGCTCTCTCCGGCGTTCCACGCCGTCGGCGTACCGTCCTCGTTGGAGCATCCGATCGCCTTCGCGATCGCGCTGTTGATCGTGGTGTTCCTGCACGTCGTCCTCGGTGAGATGGTGCCCAAGAACATCGCCCTGGCCGGACCGGACCGCGCCGCGCTGGTGCTCGGACCGGCGATCTACGGCGTGGTCACGGTGCTGCGGCCGGTGATCGTGGCGCTCAACGCCATCGCCAACCGCAGCGTTCGACTGCTGCGGATCGAGCCCAAGGAGGAGGTCGTCTCGACCTACACCCGTGCCGAGGTCGCCGCTCTCGTCGAGGAGTCCCACGGCGAGGGGCTGCTGCAGGAGGACGAGTACGACCGGCTCGCCGGCGCCCTCGGTTTCACCGAGAAGCGGGTCGAGGCGGTCCTCATCCCGCTGAGCCGGTGGCAGAGCGTACCGCGGGGCGCGTCCGGGGCCGACGTCGAGGCACTGTGCGCCGCCACCGGCTACAGCCGGTTCCCGGTCGAGGGCGACGACGGGCCCATCGGTTACCTTCATATCAAGGATGTGCTCGAACCCGACGAGGCCCGCCGCCAGCGGCCCGTGGAGGACAAGTGGATCCGACCGTTCGCGCCGGTGGCGCTCGACGACGCGCTGCACGAGGCGCTGGAAACGCTTCAGCGGCGCGGCGCACACCTGGCGCGAGTGGTCGACGGCGAGGGCAGCACGGTCGGCCTCGCCACCTTGGAGGATGTGATCGAGGAGTTGGTCGGTGAGATCCGGGACGCCGCGCACGCGGACGAGCCGCGAGAGGTGAGCGGATCGTGACGATCCCGAACCTGTTGACCCTGTTCCGGCTGGGTCTGATCGCCGTCTTCGGCTGGCTGATGCTCGGGCCGCAGGCCGATCTGTGGGCGGCCGGCGTGCTCGTGCTCGCCGGGATCACCGACTTCCTGGACGGCGAGCTCGCTCGGCGACTGGGTCAGTTCTCCCGGCTCGGCAGCCTGCTCGACCCCGCCGCGGACCGTCTGTTCGTCCTGGTCGTGGTGGCGGTGACCGCCGTCCGCGGGATCGTGCCGTGGTGGCTGGTGGTCGCCCTCGTGCTGCGCGACCTGGTGCTGCTCGCGCTGGTCCCGCTGCTGCGCACCCGGGGTCATTCCAGTCTGCCGGTCCACTTCCTGGGCAAGGCCGCCACCTTCACCCTGCTGTGCGCCTTCCCGCTGCTCGTCCTCGGCGACGGCTCGGGTCACTGGCACACCCTGGCGCGGGTCTTCGGCTGGGCGTTCGCCGGCTGGGGGCTCGGTCTGTACTGGTGGTCGGCGGTGATGTACGTCGGCCAGGTGCGCCGCCTGGTGCGCGAGCATCCGCCGATCGGTGGTGCGCTGGATGCCTGAGCCGGGAGCCGAGCCCCACGTCGAGCCCCATGCTGAGCCTGGGGGGCTGCCGGCAGCGGTGACCATGCCGCTGCTGACCAAGATCATCCGGCAGTCGCTGGACGAGGACTATCGGCACGTCGCCGAGCGCCGGCGCGCGCACTCGCATTCCGCCGGCCAGGCGGCCGGGTCGGCCGCCGGGCCGCCGCGGAAACGATTGCTGACCGTGGCCACGGTGCTCGTCTTCGGGCTGCTGGTGACCATCGCGGGGATCCAGACCGCTCGTACCGCGGGCACCCGGCAGGCCAGCCGGGAGGTGCTGATCAGCCGGATCACCGACCGCAAGGAGGAGATCACCGCACTGCACCGCCGCATCGGCCGGCTCACCGACCAGAACACGGCGAGCGAATCACTGGCCGCATCCCTCGCCGACCAGTTGCGTCGGGCGGAGAACAGCGTCGGCCAGCTGGGCCGGAGCACCGGCTTCGCCGCGGTCAGCGGCCCCGGGGTGCGGATCACCGTCAACGACGCGACCAGCGGCGCCGAGGGCACCCAGGTCCGTGACAGCGACCTCAACACCCTGGTCAACGGGCTGTGGGCGGCCGGGGCCACCGCCATCTCGGTCGACGGAGAGCGGATCACCCCGAAGAGCGCGTTCCGCAACTCCGGCTCGGTGATCCGGATCAACAGCGTCTCGCTGTCCCCGCCGTACGTCGTACAGGCGCTCGGAGACACCAAGACGCTGCAGGCGCGCCTTGCCCAGACCACCTCCGGCGCGGAGTTCCACACCCTCACCACCGAGCTGGGGATCGGCGTGGTGATGGAGAATGTGGACGATCTGACCCTGCCCGCCGCTCCGGCGGACATGATGGATCTCTCCTACGCCAGCAGCGCCACCACCGACAAGTCCCACAAGTCAAACAAGTCGGGCAGGACCGGAAAGACCGATGAGTCCGGCACGACCCAGCAGAAGGAGACACCGTGATCGCAGCACTCGGGCTCGTGGTCGGCATCGTCCTCGGCGTGATCTTCCGGCCGGAGGTGCCGGTCGGACTCGAGCCGTACCTGCCGATCGCGGTGGTCGCGGCGCTGGACGCCGTCTTCGGTGCGCTGCGTGCGTTCCTGGACGGGATCTTCGACGACAAGGTCTTCGTCGTCTCGTTCGTCAGCAACGTCCTGATCGCCGCCGGCATCGTCTACCTCGGCGACAAGCTCGGCGTCGGCTCGCAGCTGTCCACCGGCGTGATCGTGGTGCTCGGCATCCGGATCTTCTCCAACGTGGCCGCCATCCGAAGGCACATCTTCCATGCCTGAAGATCAGCTCAGCCCCGAACCGGACAGCCCCGAGCCCGACGACCCCGAGCCCGACGGCCCCGAACCGGACCCGCGCCACGCCGATCCGTCCGCACGGTCGCGGCTGGTGCAGAGCCTGCTCCACCCGCGTCGCGGCCAGGCGCTGGCGGCGGTGCTCCTCGCCCTGGTCGGCTTCGCCGCGGTCACCCAGGTGCGCAGCAATGTCGACGACACCACCTACGCCGGCTCGCGGGAGGAGGATCTGGTCACCATCCTCAACGGCCTGGCCGGCGCCACCCAACGGGCCCAGCAGCAGCTCTCCGACCTGCGGCAGACCAAGTCCGAGCTCCAGTCCTCGACCGACAAGCGTGAGGCCGCGCTCGACCAGGCGCAGGACCAGGTGGGCTCGTTGAGCATCCTGGCGGGGCTGGTGCCGGTCAAGGGCCCCGGCATCACCATCGAGATCACCGAGAAGACCGGCGAGGTCAAGGTCGACGCGCTGCTCGACCTGATCGAGGAGCTCCGCTCCAACGGCGCCGAGGCGATCGAGATCAACGGCAAGGTCCGCCTGGTCGCGCAGTCCTACGTCGAGGAGAGCGTCGGCGGGATCTCGGTAGACGGCACCGAGCTCTCCTCGCCGTACACCATCACCGCGATCGGTGAGCCGGCCACGCTGAAGGGAGCGGTCACCTTCACCCGCGGGCCGGAGTCGGAGCTGGAGGACGACGGCGCCAGCGTCCAGGTCGAGCAGCACCAGTCGGTGGAGATCCGGAGCGTGCACTCCGGGTAGGGTTCACGCTGCCGGCGTCCCGCCGGCTCGACCAGCATCTGGCAAGGAGAGCTCGTGTACCCCGAGGACCTGAAGTACACCGCCGAGCACGAGTGGCTGCGCAGCCCCGGCGAGCATGAGGGCTCGGTGCGCATCGGCATCACCCAGTACGCGCAGGAGGCCCTCGGCGACATCGTCTACGTGTCGCTGCCTGCGGTGGGCGCCACCGTCAGCGGCGGTGAGACCTGCGGTGAGCTGGAGTCGACCAAGTCGGTCAGCGACATCTACGCACCGGTCAGCGGTGAGGTGGTGGCGGTCAACGCGTCGCTGGACGCCAGCCCCGAGCTGGTCAACGACGATCCGTACGGCGGCGGGTGGCTCTTCGAGGTCGTGCCGAGTGACCCCGGTCAGCTCGCGGAGCTGCTCGACGTCACCGCCTACCAAGCATCGCTGCAGGGCTGATTTCGGCACGAGTTACCTGATAGGTTCGGAGCTACTCTCACCATCCGGTTGAGGGTCACAGGTCCGGTCGAGGGCACGGACCGGTTCCGAACAGTGCACGACCATCCCCACCAGGAGAGACTCCGATGTCCCAGTGCCCCGCATGCGGGAGCCAGAACCCCGAAAGCGCCAGGTTCTGCTCGCAGTGCGGCAGCGCACTGCCGCCGCCGTCCGATTCGACCGCCACCATCCAGCTCGGCGGTGAGGCGGACACCTCCGAGCGGGTGCTGAACCCGGTCGACGCCGCCGCCATCGATGGCCTGCCTCAGGGCAGTGCGATGCTGGTGGTGCAGCGCGGTCCGGGCTCCGGCAGTCGATTCCTGCTCGATCGCGACCAGGTGCATGTCGGTCGGCACCCGGACAGCGACATCTTCCTCGACGACGTCACCGTGTCGCGCCGGCACGCCGACTTCGCCCGGACCGGGGACACCTTCACCGTCACCGACGCGGGCAGCCTCAACGGCACCTACGTCAACCGTGACCGGATCGACGAGGTCGCGCTCAAGGACGGCGACGAGGTCCAGATCGGCAAGTTCCGCCTGGTCTTCTACACCAGCCACCAGGACGCCTGAGGGGTGGCACGGTGAGCTCGGGAGCGGCAGCCTCGCGGCCCGGCGGCGAACGGCTCAACATCGGCCAGGTCCTCGACGTGCTGCGCGAGGACTACCCGAACGTGACCATCCCCAAGATCCGCTTCCTGGAGGACAAGGGATTGATCAAGCCCGAGCGCACCGCCGCGGGCTACCGGAAGTTCTCTCACGCCGACGTCGAACGGCTGCGCTACGTGCTGCGCATGCAGCGCGACCACTACCTGCCGCTGAAGGTGATCGGGGAGCACCTCGACGCGATCGACCGCGGCCTGGAGCCGCCCGAGATCGAGCCCACCGTGCCCACCGTGCCGACCGTCGAGCTCTCTCCGGACGGCACCCCGAGTCCGGAGTCGTTCCGCAAGCACGGCCAGACCCGGCTCTCCCGCCGCGAGCTGCTGAAGATCGCGGAGATCGACGACGCGTTGCTCGCCGAGCTGGAGCGGATGGGCCTGGTCACGCCGACCCGGTCCCGGCACTACGATCTGGACGCTCTGGGGGTCGCACGCACCGCCCAGGAGCTCGCCGAGTTCGGCATCGAGCCTCGACACCTGCGCGGGATGAAGGCCGCCGCCGATCGCGAGGTCGGCCTGATCGAGCAGATCACCGCGCCGTACCGCCGGGCGGGCGACGCCGCCGCGCAAGGCCGGGCCGAGGAGATCGGCAGCGAGATCGCGGCGCTCGCCGTACGGTTGCACGCCACCTTGGTCAAGGCCGGACTGAGGCGTTCCTGACCGATTCCGTCGCCGTCATCGAGTCGACCTTCCCTGACGATGGGGTCGGGTCGGCGGGTAGTGTGAAGGTGTGCGTGAAGTCGAGGTTCTGGGTGTGCGCGTGGAGATGCCCTCCAACCAGCCGATCGTGCTGTTGCGGGAGCTGAGCGGGGAGCGATACCTGCCGATCTGGATCGGTGCGGTGGAGGCGACCGCCATCGCCTTCGCGCAGCAGGGCGTGGTGCCCCCGCGACCGCTGACGCACGACCTGATGAAGGACATCCTGGACGCGACCGACACCCCGCTGAACGAGGTCCAGATCACCTCGGTCAACGACCGGGTCTTCTACGCGAACCTGGTCTTCGCCTCCGGAGTGGAGGTGAGCGCCAGGCCCTCGGACTCGATCGCGCTGGCGTTGCGCACCGGCACCAGGATCGTGTGTGCCGAGGACGTGCTCGCCGAGGCGGGGCTGGCCGTCCCGGCCGAGCAGGAGGACGAGGTCGAGCGGTTCCGGGAGTTCCTCGACCAGGTCACCCCGGACGACTTCGACTCCTGAGGCCGACCGGGCTCCGCGTCCGGCCCGGAGATTCCGCGGGAATCCCTGAGCCTCAAGTAGAGGTTGAGGGTTGCGACACGCCGACGTCCTCTTTGACGCCTGCCCCCAGCGGGCCTACGGTGAAGTGTCTCTGTTGTAACTCCACCGCTGTGGTCCGACTCGTTCGGAGGCGGCGGCTTCCCTGTTCGGAGTTACGTGGAAACGGAGTAGACCCCGGAGGACGAACGTGTTCGAGCACGACCCACATGCTGGCGCGACCGACGATGCGTTCGTGATCGAGCGGGCGAGCGAGGAGGCCGACGAGCAGGGCCTGCTGTTCACCGACGACGTCTCGCCGCTGCCCAGCGACGTGGGCTATCGCGGTCCGACCGCGTGCAACGCCGCCGGCATCACCTACCGGCAGCTCGACTACTGGGCCCGCACCGGCCTGGTCGAGCCCAGCGTGCGCGGCGCGACCGGCTCCGGCACCCAGCGGTTGTACTCCTTCCGCGACATTCTCATCCTCAAGGTGATCAAGCGACTGCTCGACGCCGGCATCTCGCTGCAGCAGATCCGTACCGCGGTGCAGCATCTGCGCGAGCGTGGCACCGACGACCTGACCCGGGTGACGTTGATGAGCGACGGCGCGTCGGTCTACGAGTGCACCAGCAACGACGAGGTGATCGACCTGCTCCAGGGCGGTCAGGGCGTCTTCGGCATCGCCATCGGTGGCGTCTGGCGCGAGATCGAGGGCACCCTCTCCGAGCTGCCCAGCGAGCGGACCGCCGAGGACGGGGACGAGATCGCCGTCACCGGCGACGAGCTCGCCGTACGGCGCGCGGCCCGCAACGCCGGCTGAGCCCGACCCACGTCGACTCGGACCCAGGTCGAGCGCCGGTCGCGTCCGATCGGATGGACGCGACCGCCGGAATCCACGATCGACGGAACTCACGAGGTAGGCTGGCCGAGCCGACCATCCCGCACGGGAGAGCTTCACCCACACGCGTGAACGTGTGAGCGGAGCGCCGAAGGGGCAATTCCTCCCCGGAACCTCTCAGGCACCAGGACCGCGCGGGCCAGGCGACTCTGAAGTGGCGACGAGGCTGTGACAGAGGGGGAGGGCGTACTCGCCCCATCCACCTGTGTGAGGAACCCGTCCGTGTCAGACACCCCCTCCCTGGCCGCCCTCGACGACGCCGCCCCCTTCGCCGGCCGGCACATCGGCCTCACCGACGCCGATGCCGCCCTGATGCTCGCCCGGCTCGGTTACTCCTCGCTGAGCGAGCTGATGGATGCCGCCGTGCCCGGTGGCATCCGGGCCGCCGCCGAGCTCGATCTCCCGGCCGCCCTCAGCGAGGTCCAGGTCGCCGACCTGGCCCGCGAGCTGGCCGACGCCAACGCCCCGGGCGAGGCGATGATCGGCCTCGGCTACCACGGCACCGTGACGCCCGCGGTCATCCGGCGCAACGTGCTCGAGGATCCGAGCTGGTACACCGCCTACACGCCGTACCAACCCGAGATCTCGCAGGGACGGCTGGAGGCGCTGCTGAACTTCCAGACCATGGTCGCCGACCTCACCGGACTGCCGGTCGCCGGTGCCTCCCTGCTCGACGAGGGCACCGCCGTCGCGGAGGCGATGACGCTGGTACGGCGAGCGGCCGGTCGGTCGGGGCAGGGACAGGCACCCGGGCCGTTCGTGATCGATGCCGATGCCCTGCCACAGTCCATCGAGGTGGTGCGCACCCGCGCCGCCGCCCTCGGCGTCGAGGTGGTCGTCGCCGACCTCGAGTCGGCCCTGCCCGACGGGCCGGTGTGCGGCGTGTTGGTCTCCTATCCCGGCGCCTCCGGCCGGATCCGTGACCCGCGTCCGGTGATCGAGGCGACCCATCGGCGCGGCGGCCTGGCGGTGGTCGCCGCGGACCTGCTCGCCCTCACCCTGCTGGAGGCGCCGGGCACCCTCGGTGCCGACGTCGTCGTCGGCTCGAGCCAGCGGTTCGGCGTACCGCTGTTCTACGGCGGTCCGCACGCCGGCTACATGGCGGTGCACGAGGGCCTGGAGCGCCACCTGCCCGGTCGGCTGGTCGGGGTCTCGGTGGATGCCGAGGGCCGTCCGGCGTACCGGCTGGCGCTGCAGACCAGGGAGCAGCACATCCGCCGGGACCGGGCCACCTCCAACATCTGCACCGCACAGGTGCTGCTCGCGGTCGTCGCCGCGATGTACGCCGTCTACCACGGTCCGGACGGGCTGCGCAGTATCGCGAGGCGGACCCATCGCTACGCGGCGGTGCTGGCGGCGGCTCTCGAGCGGGCCGGATACGAGCTCGGCTCGGCGGAGTTCTTCGACACGCTGAGCGTACGGGCGCCGGGTCGTGCCGCCGACCTGGTCGCCGCCGCACGCACCGCCGGGATCCAGCTGAGGCTGACCGACGCCGACACGGTCGGCATCTCCACCTCGGAGACGACCACCCGCTCCACCATCAGCGCCCTGCTCGCGGTCTTCGGGGCGGGCACCGACCTCGACGAGGTCGACCGCACCACCGGTGACGCGCTGCCCGCCGACCTGCTGCGCGGCACCGACTTCCTCACCCACGAGGTCTTCACCAGCCACCACAGCGAGACCCAGATGCTGCGCTACCTGCATCGGCTCGCCGGCCGCGACTACGCGCTGGACCGCGGCATGATCCCGCTCGGCTCGTGCACCATGAAGCTGAACGCCTGCGCGGAGATGGAGCCCATCTCGTTGCCCGGGTTCGCCGACCTGCATCCGTTCGTGCCGGCGGCCGACGCGAGCGGCTACGCCCGGCTGGTGAGTGAGCTGGAGTCGCTGCTCGCCGAGGTGACCGGCTACGACTCGGTCAGCATCCAGCCCAACGCCGGCTCTCAGGGGGAGCTCGCCGGGCTGCTCGCCATCCACGCCTACCATCGGGCGCAGGGCGAGCCGCAGCGCGACGTGTGCCTGCTGCCCGCGTCCGCCCACGGCACCAACGCGGCCTCGGCGGTGATGGCCGGGATGCGGGTCGTGATGGTGGCCAGCCACCAGGACGGCACGGTGGACCTCGACGACCTGCGGGCCAAGTGCGCCCGGCACGCCGAGACCCTGGCCGCGATCATGGTCACCTATCCCTCCACCCACGGGGTCTACGAGGAGGGCATCACCGAGCTGTGCGAGATCGTGCACGCGCACGGCGGCCAGGTCTACGTCGACGGCGCGAACCTCAACGCGCTGCTCGGCTATGCCCGACCGGGGGAGTTCGGTGGCGACGTGTCGCACCTCAACCTGCACAAGACGTTCTGCATCCCCCATGGCGGCGGCGGCCCGGGAGTGGGTCCGGTGGCGGTGCGGTCGCATCTGGCGCCGTACCTGCCCTCGCATCCGATGCACCCCGAGGTCGACAAGCGCACCGGGATCGGGCCGATCTCGGCGGCGCCGTACGGCTCGGCCGGGATCCTGCCGATCTCGTGGGCCTACATCCGGCTGATGGGTGCGGCCGGACTGACCCAGGCGACCGCACACGCGGTGCTGGCGGCGAACTACGTCGCGGCCCGTCTCGGCGAGCACTACCCGGTGCTCTACCGCGGCGAGTCCGGGCTGGTCGCGCACGAGTGCATCCTGGACCTGCGCGGGTTGACCAAGCAGACCGGCGTGAGTGTGGACGACGTGGCCAAGCGCCTCATCGACTACGGCTTCCACGCCCCGACCATGTCCTTCCCGGTGGCCGGCACGCTGATGGTCGAGCCGACCGAGTCGGAGGACCTCGCCGAGCTCGACCGCTTCATCGAGGCGATGATCGCCATCCGTGGCGAGATCGACCGCGTCGCGTCGGGGGAGTGGACCGTGGAGAGCTCGGTGCTGCGCGGTGCGCCGCACACCGCTCGAGCCCTGGTCGGCGAGTGGGATCGGCCCTACGGCCGCGAGCTGGCGGTCTTCCCGGCCGGCCTCGCCGAGGCGGCCGACAAGTACTGGCCACCGGTGGCGCGGATCGACAACGCCTACGGCGACCGGAACCTGGTCTGCGCCTGTCCGCCGCCGGAGGAGTTCGCCGAGTAGGGCCGCCGTCCGCGAGGGACGGCTCACGCCTCCACGGCGAGGCGTGAGCCCGCGCGGTGCTTGGTGATGACCAGCCGCGTCGGGATGCGGTCGCGCATCTCGGCGACGTGACTGACCACGCCGACCACCCGGCCGCCGTCGCGCAGCCCGTCCAGCACGTCGAGGACGTCCTCGAGGGTGTCCGCGTCCAGCGACCCGAAACCCTCGTCCACGAAGAGGGTCTCGAGCATGGCGCCGCCGGCCTCGGCGGTGATCACGTCGGCGAGCCCCAGGGCGAGGGCGAGGGAGACCACGAAGCTCTCCCCGCCCGAGAGGGTGGAGGGGTCGCGGGCCTCGCCGGACCAGTCGTCGCGCACCGGCAACGCCAACCCGCCGCGCCGGTCCCCGGCCGCCCGGCCGGCGGAGTGCTCGAGCGCATACCTGCTCTCGCTCATCACCGCCAGCCGCTCGTTCGCGGCCGCCACCACCTGCGTCAGTCGATAGGCCACCACGTAGGCCGACAGCGACATCTGCAGCGCGTTGTCGGCACTCTTGCCCTCGACGAACGAGGTCATCCGGTCGGCCACCGCGAACCGGTCGCGCACCGGGGCCCAGGTGCGCAGCGCCGTGCCGAGCTCCTCGCCGAGCGCACCGAGCCTGGCCAGCCGGTCCACCGCCGTTCGCACCGCCGCCTGAGCCTGGCTCAACTCCTCCTGCGCGACCGACTCGGCGGCGAGCGCCGCCTCCAGGCCCGGTGGCTCGCTCGCCAGCACCCGGTCGGCTCCGGGCTCACCCAGCACGTCACGTACGACGGCCAGCCGACGGTCGTGGTGCTTGACCGTCGCGGTGAGCTCCTCGACCACGTCCGGGGCCAGCGCCGCGGCCGCGGCCTGCTCCACGGTGGCGAAGCCGGACTCGCCCAGCGCTGCCGCCAGGGCCCGATCCGCCTCGGCCAGCGCGGTCCGGGTGCGCTGCACCGCCTCCAGTCGGGCGCGGTCGGCGCGCAACTGCTCGGCCTGGGCGCCGAGGCCGAGGATCAGGGCGCCCAGATCGCTCGCGCCGCTACCGGCCAGGACCGCGTCGACGGCGGCGCGCAGCTGGGAGATCTCCGCCTCCAGCCGGCTGAGCTCGGCCTCGACGCCGGTGCGTCGGCTGCTCGCGGCGAGTCGTTCCTCGGCGAGCGCGGCGGACTCGCGCCGGCATCTCTCGAGCGTCTCGGCCAGGGCGTCGGCACCGGCGGCGAGGGCCTCCTGCTCGGCGAGGCGAGCGGTGAGGACCGGCACCGGGTCGGCGTCGCCGAGCTGGTCGCCGGTGAGCTGGAGGCGCGTCTCCAGGTCGCGCACATGGCTCTGCCGGGCATGCTCCTCGGCGCTGGCGTCGTCGGCGCGGCGCTGCGCCGCCCGCTCGGCCTCGGCATCCGGGGCGTCGCTGGCGGCGGTCGCCTTGTGCGGATGCTCGACCGAGCCGCAGACCGGGCAGTCGGCGCCGACGGCCAGGGCACCGGCGAGCTCGGCGGCCATGCCCTCCAGGCGAGCCTGCCGGAGGTCGAGGGCCTCGCCGCGGCGCTGCAGGGCGATCTCGCGAGCCTCGGCGTGGAGCTTGCGGGCCTCGGTGAGCTCGGTGCGCAGCTCGGCGATCCGGGCGTGCAACGCCAGGTCGGCCCGCAGCGCCGACACCTGCTCGACGGCTGTCCGTGCCTCGCCGAGCAGACCCTCGGTCTCCTCGATCCGACCGGGCAGCCGCTCCAGCTGGCTGGACAGCTCGTCGAGCCTGGCCGCGAGCTCGGCCCGCTCGTCGCGCAGCGCGGCCCGTTCGTCGATCGCCGCCGTCCAGCGCGCCCGGGCCGGCTCCGCGGC
>NZ_JASGET010000129.1:0-61905 GCF_047606145.1 Nocardioides sp.
CGAGGCGGGCGCCGCCGTCGCCAGCGCCGCCGCCGCGAGGGCAAGGCTCATGCCCGCGGCAAGGAGCCGTCCCCGGCCCGGACGTGCCTGCACGGTGGTCTCCTCGAAGGGCGGGGATGATGGCGGTCATTGGACCACCTCCGGCTGTGGAATGCGGCGTCCGTCCCTGTATCCGGAATATCCGGATAATCCAGACTCAGCCGAACTCAGTCGGCCGACTCATCCCGGTCGGTGCCCGGCTCCACCAGCGACCGGGCCGCGGCGTACGGGTCCAGCTCACCGGCGAGTACGGCGTCGGCCAACTCGCCGAGCCCCGTCTCCCGCTCGTCCCAGCGGGCGCGCAGCATCCCGGTGGCCAACGCCTCGACCTCCTCCCGGGCTCGCCGCCGGAGCCGACGCGCCAGCTCACCGGTCTCGGTGAGCCAGCCCCGATGCCGCTCCAGGGCCTCGGCCAGCTCACCGATCCCGGTGCCGGATGGCGCCACCGCGGTGAGCACCGCCGGCTGCCAGGACCCGGCCGGCCGGTCGGCGAGCCGGAGCATGCCGCGCAGGTCGCGGCGTACCTGGTCGGCGCCGTCCCGGTCGGCCTTGTTGACCACGTACAGGTCGCCGACCTCCAAGATCCCGGCCTTGGCCGCCTGGATCCCATCGCCCATCCCGGGCGCGAGCACGACGACCGTGGAGTCGGCGAGGGCGGCGATCTCCACCTCGGACTGGCCCACTCCGACGGTCTCCACCACGACCACGTCGAAGCCGACCGAGGCCAGCACTCGTAGCACCTGCGGCGTCGCCCAGGCGAGCCCACCCAGGTGACCGCGCGAGGCCATCGAACGGATGAAGACTCCCGGGTCACCGGCGTGCTCGGTCATCCTGATCCGGTCGCCGAGCAGCGCACCGCCGGAGAACGGCGAGGACGGGTCGACGGCCAGCACCGCGACCCGGCGACCGCGAGCGCGCAGCTCGGCGACCAGGGCGGAGGTGATCGTGCTCTTGCCGACCCCCGGTGCCCCGGTCAGCCCGACGACATGTGCCGAGCCCTCCCGTGCCGCCTCGGCGGCGAGGGCTCCGAGGATCGGGCCGAGCCCGGCACCGCCACCGACCGGAGCGTTCTCGACCAGGGACACCAGCCGGGCCACCGCCCGGGCGTCACCGGCACGTGCCCGGCCGACCAGTTCCGCCGGCCCGGTGGGGTCAGGGGACACGCACGATCAGAGCGTCGCCCTGGCCACCGCCGCCGCACAGTGCGGCGGCACCGACGCCACCGCCGCGCCGCTTGAGCTCGTGGGCGAGGGTGAGCACCACCCGGGCCCCGGACATCCCCACCGGGTGACCCAGCGCGATGGCGCCGCCGTTGACGTTGACGATCGACGGATCCAGGCCGAGCTTGCGACTGGACTCGATGCCGACCGCGGCGAACGCCTCGTTGAACTCGACCAGGTCGAGGTCGGCGGCGCTCAGCCCCTCCTTGGCGAGCGCCGCGGCGGTCGCGTTGGCCGGCTGCTCCTGCAGCGTCGTGTCGGGTCCGGCGACCATGCCGTGGGCACCGATCTCGGCCAGCCAGTCCAGCCCCAGCTCCTCGGCCTTCGCCTTGCTCATCACCACCACCGCGCAAGCCCCGTCGGAGATCTGGGAGGCCGAGCCCGCGGTGATGGTGCCGTCCTTGCGGAACGCCGCAGGCAGCTTGGCCAGCGACTCGGGCGTGGTGTCCGGCCGCACCCCCTCGTCGGCGGAGACGACCATCGGCTCCCCCCGGCGCTGCGGGATGGTCACCGGCACGATCTCGACGTCGAAGAGCCCGTTCTTCTGCGCGGCGGCGGCCTTCTGGTGGCTCTCCGCGGCGAAGGTGTCCTGCTCGGTCCGGGACAGCGGGGTGTGAGCGGTGTTGTAGTCCTCGGTCAGCGCGCCCATGGCCTGGCTGGTGACCTGGTCGTAGAGAGCGTCGTAGGCCATCGAGTCGACCAGCGCGGTGTCGCCGTACTTGAACCCCTCGCGGGACTTCGGCAGCAGATGCGGGGCGTTGGTCATCGACTCCATGCCACCGGCGACGACGATCTCGCACTCGCCGGCGTTGATCAGCGCGTCGGCGGTGGCGATGGCGTTGAGTCCGGACAGACAGACCTTGTTGATCGTGATCGACGGCACGTCCATCGGCAGCCCCGCCGCGATGCCGGCGCTGCGGGCCGGGTTCTGGCCGGCGCCGGCCTGGATGACCTGCCCCATGATCAGGTAGTCGACCTGATCGGCGGCGACTCCCGCCTTCTGCAGGGCCCCCTTGACAGCGACGCCGCCGAGATCGGCGGCGGAGAGCGACTTCAGGCCACCCAGCAGGCGACCGATCGGGGTGCGTGCCCCGGCCACGATGACGGTTCCGGACATGATGCCTCCAAGAGAATGCGCGTGTCAGCGAGCCTAACCATCGCCCACTCACGGTGGCAGGGACAGTGGTCGGCGGCGACTGTGCCCATCGTCACACACCCTCGCACCGCTTCCCGGCCCGCGCCACAGTGGGGCCATGACCGCACTCGACCCGACCAATGCCGCACTCGCGCCGCTGTTCTCCCGGATCGACCACGTCGGCATCGCCGTCGCGGACCTGGACGCGGCCATCGCGTTCTACGCCCGGACCTTCGGCATGCAGCTGGTGCACCGCGAGACCAACACCGAGCAGGGTGTCGAGGAGGCGATGATCGCGGTCGGCGATCCCGGCGTCGACGGCAACCGGATCCAGCTGCTCGCGCCGCTGGACGAGGACTCCACCATCGCGAAGTTCCTGGACCGCAACGGGCCCGGCATGCAGCAGCTCGCCTACCGGGTCGCCGACGTCGAGCAGGTCTGCGCGACCCTGCGCGAGCGCGGCGTACGCCTGCTCTACGACGCCCCGCGACGCGGCACCGCCGACTCCAGGATCAACTTCATCCACCCCAAGGACGCCGGCGGCGTCCTGGTCGAGCTCGTCCAGCCCGCACCGCACTGAGAGGTCGCGGAACCTCTGAGCGACACCGGTCCCGGGCCGGGGTGGCATCCGTCACAGGAACCCCCGGCGCCGATTACCGATCAGTAGGCTCCGGTGGCCAGAGCCCCCGCCCAGTGCCAGAGCGGCGACACCGACCCCGTCATCAGGAGCCCACCGTGCAGCAGATCCTCGACGCCATCCTCGCGGGTGAGTCCGGCAGCGACGACTTCGCCGCCCTGCCGCTCCCCGACCACTACCGCGCGGCGACGGTCCACAAGGACGAGGTCGACATGTTCGAGGGCATGGCCACCAAGGAGAAGGATCCGCGACGGTCGTTGCACGTCGAGGACGTCGCGACGCCCGAGCTCGGCCCCGGCGAGGCACTGGTGGCGGTGATGGCCTCGGCGATCAACTACAACACGGTGTGGACCTCGATCTTCGAGCCGGTCGCGACCTTCGGCTTCCTGGAGCGCTACGGCAGGCTCTCGCCGCTGGCCAAGCGACACGACCTGCCCTACCACGTCGTCGGCTCGGACCTGGCCGGCGTGGTGCTCGCCACCGGTCCGGGGGTGCACCTGTGGCAGCCCGGCCAGGAGGTGGTCGCGCATTGCCTGTCGGTGGAACTGGAGAGTCCCGACGGTCACAGCGACACCATGCTCGACCCCGAACAGCGGATCTGGGGCTTCGAGACCAACTTCGGCGGCCTCGCCGAGGTGGCGCTGGTCAAGGCCAACCAGCTGATGCCCAAGCCGGCGCATCTGACCTGGGAGGAGGCCGCCTCCCCCGGCCTGGTCAACTCCACCGCCTACCGGCAGCTGGTCTCGCGCAACGGCGGCGACATGAAGCAGGGCGACAACGTGCTGATCTGGGGCGCCTCCGGCGGCCTCGGCGGTTTCGCCACCCAGTACGCCCTCAACGGTGGCGCCACCCCGGTCTGCGTGGTCTCGAGTGAGGACAAGGCCGAGATCTGTCGGCGGATGGGCGCCGAGCTCATCATCAACCGCCGGGCGGAGGACTACCGCTTCTGGAACGAGGACGGGACGAGCCAGAACCCCAAGGAGTGGCTGCGGCTGGGCAAGCGGATCCGCGAGCTGACCGGCGGCGAGGACATCGACATCGTCTTCGAGCACCCCGGCCGGGAGACCTTCGGCGCCTCCGTCTTCGTCACCCGCAAGGGCGGCACCATCACCACCTGCGCCTCCACCAGCGGCTACATGCACGAGTACGACAACCGCTATCTGTGGATGAACCTCAAGCGCATCATCTCCTCCCACTTCGCCAACTACCGCGAGTCCTGGGAGGCCAACCGACTCATCGCCAAGGGCAGGATCCACCCCACCCTGTCGCGCAGCTATCCCCTCGCCGAGGTCGGCCAGGCCGCGCTCGACGTCCACCAGAACCTGCACCAGGGCAAGGTCGGCGTCCTGTGCCTGGCCCCGCAGGAGGGGCTCGGCGTCCGCGACCCCGAACTGCGTGCCCAGCACCTCGACGCCATCAACCGCTTCCGCGGCGTGTAGCGCGCCACCGCCCGCGAGCCGCCGCGGGCAAGAACACAGCGAACACCCAGCCGATATCGCTGGTGGAGGCAGGCGTTGGCGGGCCAGGTGTGGGACGCTTGGAGCGAGCAGCTGAGAGCACGTCGAGCCCACCGACAACAGGAACAGGAAGCCGCCGCACCATGAGCAACCAGGGTCTGTCCATCTTCGACGACGAGCCGAAAGGCACCACCGCCGGCAGCGCGGATGGCGAGAAGACTCAGGCACTGCCACGGGTGCCCGGACGCGAGGGCCGAGCGGCACCCGGGAGTACGGCGACCGGGCCGACCAGCGCACCGCCGGCCATGTCGACCAGCCCGCTGCCGACCGTCCGGCGCGGCGGCTACGACACCGCCGCGGTCGACGCGCGGATCCAGCAGCTGACCAGCGCACACTCGGCCGCCTCCACCGCCGTGAACGCGGCACAGCGCCGGATCTCGGAGCTCGAGCAGCAAGTGACCGACCTGCGCGCCGAGCTGGCCGACACCAAGAGCCCCACGTACGCCAGCCTGGGCGGGCGGGCCAGCGCGATGCTGCGGCTCGCCGAGGAGGAGGCCGCCGCGGTCAAGGAGTCGGCGGAGAAGGAGGCGGCGGCGATCCGCGAGCAGGCCCAGCGTGAGGTGGCCGCCGCGAAGGCCGCCGCCCAGCGCGAGATCGAGTCGCTGCGCAGCTCGCACTACAGCGAGATGGACGAGCACCGCGCCAAGGTGATGGCCGAGGCGGAGCAGACTCGGTCGTTGGCGCGCGCCGAGGCCGAGGACCACATCGCCGGCGCCAAGCGCGGGGCCGACCAGCTGCGGTTGGCGGCCCAGCAGGAGACCACCGAACTGCGTACCGCCACCCAGCGCGAGGTGGAGAAGGCACGCGCCGGTGCCGACCGCGAGGTCCAGGAGGCCCGCCGGATGCTGGCCGTCGAGAAGGAGCGACTGGCCCGCGAGGCGGCCGACCACCACGAGTCGTCACTGGCCGAGACCAGGCGTCTGGTCGAGGAGGCGGAGAATCGTGCCACCGCCGCCGAGGAGCGGGCCCGCGTCGCCGGGCAGCAGGTCGCGGCCCAGCGGCTGGAGGCGCAGCAAGAGGCCGAGAGCCTGCTCTCCCGGGCCAAGCGGGACGCCGAGGCGATCCTGGCGAAGGCGCGCGCCGAGGCCGAGCACCTCGGCGCCACGGCGACGCTCGAGGCCGAGCGGGCCCGGGCGGCGGTCACCGCCGAGCTCGGCCGGCTCAGCAAGCGCCGCGACGCGATCGCGGTCCAGCTCTCCTCGCTCACCGACCTCGTCGCCGGGTTCGGCAAGACCGAGGACGAGCAGGCCGAGGAGGTCCCCGCCGCGACCGACGCCGACAGCGAAGACAGCGAAGACAGCGAGGACAGCACCGACGCCGCCGACGCGGAGAGCACCGACAGCACCGAGGAGCAGGCCGACAAGGACGGCGCGTGACGGAGTCCGACGCCGCCGAGGGACACGGGCGCTCGGAGCCCGGCCCACCCGATCCGGCGGTACGGCGGGACTCCGCCGAAGACGACACCGAGACCACCGCGGACGCCCAGGAGCCCGCGGACACCCGGGAGGACACCCAGGAGGACGCGAGCAGCGACGAGGTCGACGAGCCGCCGCTCGGCGTACCGGGTCCGCCGTTCTCCCGGCGCGCTCCCTTCGTCTGGGGCGTACTGGCCGGGCTCGGCCTGCTCACCGCGTTCGCGATCGGCAGCATCGTCTACTCGATCAGCAGCGTCATCGTCCAGGTGGTGGTGTCGCTGTTCATCGCCGCCGGGATCAATCCGATGGTGGTGGCACTGGAGCGGCGCGGCATGCGACGCGGCTTCGCCGTCATCGTGGTGATCCTCGCGGTGCTAGCCGGACTGGCCCTCTTCGTGGTCGCGCTGGTCCCGGTGATCAGTGACCAGGTGCAGCGGATCAGCGACAACGTGCCGACCTGGTTCAACCAGCTCGAGAACAACCAGTGGGTGCAGAACCTCGACGACGAGTACCACATCCTCGACAAGATCCAGAGCTACGTCACCGGCGGCAGCTTCGTGAGCTCGCTGTTCGGCGGCGTCCTCGGCGTCGGGCTCGCGGTGCTCGGATTCCTGGTGAACGCCTTCGTGATCATCGTGCTCACGCTGTACTTCACCGCCTCCTTCGACAAGACCAAGCACGCGATCTACAGCCTCGCCCCGGCCTCTCGCCGGGCCCGGGTCGCGAAGCTCGGCGATCGGATCTTCGACAGCATCGGCGGGTACGTCTCGGGCGCCTTCATCGTGGCCGTGTGCGCCGGGGTGAGCTCGGTGATCTTCCTGTTCGCGATCGGGATGAGCGACTACGCCGTCGCCCTGGGCTTCGTGGTCATGCTGACCGATGTGATCCCGATGATCGGCGCGACCATCGGGGCGGTGATCGTCTGCCTCATCACCTTCGCCAGCACCGATCTCAAGACCGGTCTCATCGCGGTGATCTTCTACGTCATCTACCAGCAGCTGGAGAACTACGCGATCTACCCGCGGGTGATGGCTCGCTCGGTCGACGTACCGGGCCTGGTCACGGTGATCGCGGCACTGATCGGTGCCTCGCTGCTGGGAGTGGTCGGCGCGTTGCTGGCCATCCCGACCGCCGCGGCGATCCTGATGATCGTGCGCGAGGTCTTTGTCCGGGCCCAGGACCAACGCTGAGTCTGCGGAGCGCTTCGGACCAGGCCCGGTGACGAAGGTCGTCGAGGCCAGCGGTCGATGATCGCGATTCGGATGGTGGCGAAGCCGAGCCGGTGTCCCGACGAGGTTGATGCCGTACGCGGCGGGCTCGGGTCTCTGCAACGTCCGGCATCGAAGACCGATGGGCGTCCTCCACAGGCACCTCGTCGGCGGTGGCAGAGGGCCCGGCTGGCCCGGGACTTTCCCGCCGCCAACCTCGAGTTCGGCTCCCAGCAGGACCCGAGCGCCACAGCGTCTGGGCTGCGGTCGTCGATGTGGACGCAAAGGACCGCCTTCTCGGCGCCGAGGGACCGATCGACGCTGCGGAGCTGAGCCGTCAGATGGATACCGCTCACACCGATGCGGTCGCGTGCGGGCCGATGCGACCGCGGACCGGAAGCCTGACCCACCTGATCACGACGGCAGTCGTGATCAGGACTCGGTGATGACGATCGCAGCAGCGGTCACCTCCTCGCCCTCGACCGCAGGTGCCCCGATCGCCCGGGTCCGCGTCACCAGGGCCACACAGACCAGCAGGCAGATCAACCCCACGGCCGCCAACGGCACGGCACCTCGCCCCGGCAACAGATCCGGCAACGTCCCGAGCGCCCCACCGATCGCGAACTGCATCGCACCCGCAACCCCCGACGTGGCCGCAGCCCGGGTCCGCGAGGCCACGATGGCCTCCGAAGAAGCCAATGGCACCACGATCCCAGCCGCCCACAACACGACTGTCAACAAGGCACACGCCGGAATCAGCGCATCGGGAGATACCACCGAGGCCAGCAACATCGCCAGCGCGCCCACCGCCCCCACCGACGCACCGGTCAGCATCGCCCGGCGCGTCCCGATCCACCGCTGCAACAGCGGCGCCATCTGGAACCCCACGATCATCGCCGCAGCATTGACCGCGAAGACGATCCCATATCCGATCGCGGAGAGACCGAAGTGGTCCCGGAAGATGAACGCCGAAACCCCGATATAGGCGAACAGCACTCCGAAGCCCACGCCGCTGACCGTCGCCGGCATCAGGAACCGGGCACTGCCCAACAACGGCAACGCTCCTCGTATCCCCGACGTCCCCGCGACCTCCATCGGAACCGCTGGCCGCGACTCCGGCAGATTGCGCGCCACGATCACCGTCAACATCAGCCCCAGGGCCGCCAACGTCAGGAAGAGGCCACGCCAATCGGTCACCGCCAGCGCCACCCCACCCAACACTGGAGCCAGGATCGGCACGGAGGCCAACACCACCATCAGTCGCGACAGATGCCGCGTCAGATTCTCCGGGTCCAGATCCGCGATCACCGTCCGCGCCAACGCGATCGAGACCCCGGCAGCCAGGCCCTGCGCGACCCGGAGACCGGCCACCACCCAGATGTTCTGAGCGAACGCACACAACACCGTCACCGTCACCCACACCGACATCGCGACCAGCAACGACGGCCTCCGCTTCCGTCCCGGTGACGACAGCCCCGAGACCAACTGTCCCAAGGCCAACCCAGCGATACACGCTGTCACCGTGGCATGAGCCGCCGCGCCAGAAGCATCCAGATCCGCCTCGAGATCAGGAAGACCCGGAAGATAGAGATCCATCGACAACGGCGCAAACGCCGTGATCGCCGCGACAATGGCCAACATTCGCATGTTCATGACGGGTGCTTCCGGGCGTGGGGCCGCGGGGCCGGCCTCGTGGGTCGTTGGCCCCGCGGAGAGCGGGTGGGCGGTCAGAGCGCGAGGAGGATCAGGATCAAAACGCCATCAGGTTGTCGCGGAGGGTCCCACCGGTGTACTCGGTGCGAGAAAGCCCGCGCCGCTGCAACTCGGGCACGAGGCCTTCTGTCAACTCGATGATGGAGCGCCGGTTGCTGAGACCAGTGAAGAGGAAACCGTCACCACCCACCTCCTCCATCGCCTCCTCCATCTGGCCGGCGATCGCGTCTGGTGTGCCGTAGAGGTCGAGGCAGGAGATCGAGAACCCGTCGGCGACCTCACGGAGTGTCTGACCGCCTTGCCCCGTCTTGATGAAGCGATCGAGATAGCCGGCGTGGCCATTGGTCCGCATCTCCTGGTCCAGCGGAGCATCGACGTCATAGCGGGAGAAGTCGATCTCGGTGAGGACCGAGAGCGTGCACAGCAACGCTTCCAGCGGCTCCTTACCGCGCTCCTTCATCTCCAGTGCCTGCTCCTTGCTGTCGGCGATGAAGGGCCGAATGATGAAGAGCATCTTGAGATCGTCGGGGTTGCGTCCGGCCTCGGCGGCGTAGGAGCGGACATCCTCGCGGTAGCGCTTCATCTCTCCCACGCCGGTCATCGAGGCAAGGACCGTGTCTGCGTTCGTGCCGCCGAAGCGACGCCCGCGCGGCGACGAACCGGCCTGGCAATAGACCGGCTTCCCGCCCAGCGGTGGCAGTGTGTTGAGCGGGCCCCGGGAGCGGAAGTACTTCCCCTCGAAGTCGATCGCGTGGACCTTGTTGCCGTCGACGTAGGTGTTGGTCTCTCGGTCGAGGACCACCGCGTCCGGCTCCCAGGAGGAGAGCAGCCTGTTGACCACCTCGACGTACTCGTCCGCGACGTCGTAGCGGTCGTCGTGGGCCGGCAGCTTGTCGATGCCGAAGTTCTGTGCCGCCCGGTCCTCGCTCGAGGTCACGATGTTCCAACCGGTCCGCCCATCCGAGAGATAGGACAGGGTCGCAAGTGTCCGCGCCAGCATGTAGGGCGGGTAGAACGAGGTGGATGCGGTGGCGATCAACCCGATGTTCTTCGTCTCGCGGGCGACCACCGGCACCAGCGAGAGCGGGTCGTGCTTCGGACCATGCGAGCCCCACTTCAGGTTGGTGTTGTGCGATCCTGCGTAGACATCGGAGACCATCAGCGAGTCCTCGTACATGACGTAGTCGAAGCAGGCTCGCTCGAGCGCCTTCGCCATCTCGATGTGGAACTCGCCGGTCGGCCATAGGTGGGTGTCCGATCCGGACCAGCGGCCGGCGAAGCCACCGCGGGTGAACGACGTGAAGACGCCGAGGTGGAACGGGGATGCACTCATCAGTCCTCCGGGGGTCGGCACTCGCGAGCGGCGAGCGCGGTCGGTTAGGCGACGTCATCGATGCGGAGTCGCTGGTTCAAGGGGAGATCCGGGACCCGGTCCCAGACGAGACCACGGCGACGCAGTTCGGGAACGAGCCCCTCGCAGACCTGGTCGATGTAGCGCCGGGTGATCATGCCGCCGCCACCGGCGAAGATCAGGAAGCCATCGCCGCCGACCTCCTCGTACGCGTGCTGCATCTGGTCCGCAACGGTCGCGGGCGTCCCGGCCAGCGGTAGCGCTTCGAACTCGTCGCGACAAGCGGCCTCGCGGAGCGGGAGGTCACCGGCCCATTTGCGGAACGACTCGAGGATTGACTGGCTGCCGTTGGTGGAGTCGACGTGGTCGGGAAAGGGGCGGTCGAGCGGGAAATGCTTGAAGTCGACCGAGTCGCTCATCATCAGCAGACGCCGCTCGGCGTGATGATCGGTGACCGCTCGCCGCTCGGCACGACGTCGCCGCGCCACGGCGTCGGTCTCCTCCAGGAATGGGGAGATCATGAAGAGGATCTTGACCTCGTCGGGATCGCGTCGGTTGAGTTCCGCACGGCGACGGATCTCACGGCGGTAGTCCTTCATCTCCGCGATCCCCTTCGCCGAGGAGACGATGACATCGGCCGACCTGGCCGCGAACTCCCGGCCGGTCGGGCTGCCACCTGCCTGGAAGATCGGGGGCAGGTCCTGGATCGGTGGCAGCGCGTTGAGCGGGCCGCGGACATCGAAGAAGCGCCCGTGGTGATCGATCGGGTGGACTCTGGTGTGGTCGACGAAGACCCCATTGACCCTGTCGAGGACGACGGCGTCCCGATCCCAGGAGCTCCAGAGCTTCTTGACGACCTCGACCATCTCCTCCGCGATGAGATAACGCTCGTCGTGGTCGGGGAGCTGATCCATCCCGAAGTTCTGAGCAGCCTGGTCGCTGGTGCCGGTCACGACATTCCAGCCCACCCGGCCACCGGTGAGGTGGTCCAGGGTCGTCACCAGCCGTGCCAGGAGGAACGGTTGGTAGAAGGTCGAGTTCATCGTGGCGATGAAGCCCAGTCGTTTGGTCGCCGCTGCGAGGACGGGGATCAGCGGCAGCGGGTCCTGCTTCGGCCCGGCGACAGTGTGCTTCAACGTGGCCTGGAAGTCGCCGCCGTAAGCGTCGGAGAGATGGACGCCGTCCTCCAGCATCATGGCATCGAAGCCGGCGCGGTCGAGTGAACGCGCCATATCGACGAAGAAGTCGCCGTTCATCCAGTCGGCACCGGTGTTGCCCGACCAAGGGACATTCCACCCGGGGACCAGGTAGTTGATGAACCAGCAGAGCCGCATCCGAGGAAGCGCCATCTCAGCGCACCCGCCCGGGGTCTCGGGGCGCCATCAGAACGCCAACAGGTTGTCGCGGAAGTACTCGTGCTCGTAAGAGGTGCGGGTCAGACCGCGGCGCTGGAGAGCCGGGATCAGACCGTCACAGATCTCGTTGATGTAGTTACGCGTCATCGGACCCGAGATCAGGAAACCGTCGCCGCCCACATGCTCCATCACCTCACCCATCTGGTCCGCGACGTTCTCGACCGATCCGATCAGATCCACTGCGTTGATGTTCCAGCCCGCCGCGATCTCGCGCAGTGTCTTGGTCCCGTTCTCGCCGAGACGGATGAACTCCTTCAGGGTGGTGCGGTGGCCGTTGGTCTCGATCCCCTCGGGGAGCGGGGCGTCAAGGTCGAATGTGGAGAAGTCGACCTCGGTCAGGGCGCTCATGTGCGCCAGAGCCTTCTCGACGTTCGTCTCCCGCCGCGCGGCCGCCGCGGCGGCGGTCTCCTGAGCCTCGGCGTCGGTCTCGGCGATGACCGGGCTGACGATGAAGAGCATCTTCAGGCTGTCGGGGTTCCGCCCGGCAAACTCCACGCGCTGGCGGATATCGTCCCGATACGCCTTCATCCGCTCCCTGCCCCGCGACTGGGTGATCATCGTGTCGGCGTGCTCGGAGGCGAACTGACGGCCCCGCGGACTTCCGCCGGCCTGGCAGAACACCGGCTTGCCCTGCGGCGACGGGAGCGTGTTCAGCGGCCCTCGGACGGAGTAGAACTGACCCTTGTGGTCGATCCTGTGGACCTTGTTGTGGTCGACGTACTGGCCGGTCTCACGATCCATGATCAACGCGTCAGGCTCCCACGAGGACCAGAGCTTCTCGACGACCTCGACGAACTCATCCGCTCGGTCGTAACGCGCATCGTGCTCGTAGAGCGTGTCCAATCCGTAATTCTGCGCCGCGCGGTCCTCACTCGAGGTGACGATGTTCCACCCGATCCGCCCACGGGAGAGGTGGTCGAGCGTCGACATGGCGCGAGCAAGCTGGAACGGCGGATAGAAGCTGGTCGACGCGGTGGCGACAATGCCGAGCCGGGTCGTCGCCGCCGCGAGGAGGGGGGCGAGCGCCAACGGGTCGTGTTTGGGGGCGTAGAGGTGATGCTTGAGGTCGGCACGCGAGGTGCCCTCGAACGCATCCGAGACCATCGAGGAGTCCTCGAGCATCATGTAGTCGAAGCGAGCACGCTCAAGGGCCCGAGCGAAATCGACGTAGAACTGGCCATCGGCCCAGGTGCTGCCGATATCTCCGCTGAAGGTGTCCTCCCAGATCGGCGGGGCGAAATTGGTGAACCATCCGAGATGAAACTTCTTGCCCACGTCGTCTGCCTTTCAATTCTTCGGTTCGACCCGAACCGCCCTTGAGTTGACGCGCCCTAGTCAGTCCGGCCGAGATTGCATATCCAGCACGCCACGATGTCCCGCCGATTTCGCCGCCGAGTGGCCGCGACGCGCCGCTCCCGCACCGTCCTGACCTGCACCGATGCAGAGCCGGGCGGGAGTTAAATGGACGTTGCGCCGGATTGCGGCACAGTCGGTTCTGGGCACCGCCGGCACGGCGGAGACAACGATCGGCCGAGTAATCGAGATATCGGCGTTCCCTCGGGGATGTACGCACCGATCGCGAGCTCACCGGCCAGCAACGACGCCACGGGGCGAGCAGAGCGACTCGTCGTCGCAGCATCCGGCTCGCCGGCCACCTCGGTCCTCCCCGGTGAACGCCGACGTGCGGCCCGACGGCGTGCGTGCCAGGTGGGCGCGAAGCGCCCACCGACTTCGGCGCCGCGGCGCTAGGTGTTCTGTCCACGCAGGTTGGGCACGAGGTCGGCTGGTGACTTGCCGCCGAGCGCGGTGTGGCCACGGTGGACTCTTCTATGTTTCGTCAAGCGGTCTGCGGATCGAGGTCAGGCGCAGCGTGGAGTGTCTCGAGGGCTCGGTAGAGCTGGCGGGCGAGGTAGCGCTTGAGGCAGCGTCGTATCTCCTTGGTGGTGCGCCCTTCGGCGCGGCGCCGTTCGACGTAGGCGCGGGTGTCGGGGTCGTGCGTCATGCGCGTGACCACTGCCATGTGCAGTGCTCGGTTGAGCCGCCGGTCACCGCCTCGGCTGAGCCGGTGACGAGTGGTGTTGCCGGACGAGGCTGGGATCGGATTGACGCCGGCCAGGGCAGCGAATGCTGCTTCAGAACGGACCCGACCGGCGTGTGACCAGGCGGTGTAGACCACCGCGACGGTAACTGGGCCGATGCCGGTCCTGTCCAGCAGTACGGCGGCTTTGCTTGCGCGGATGAGGCTGGCCATTTGTGCGTGGTTGACCGCGAGCTCGTCGTTAAGTGCGATCACTCGCTTGGCTAGCCGGACTGCCTCGGCGCGAGCGGTGAGGATTGCAAGGTCTTCGCTGCGCGTGCGCCAGCGGGCGACCTCGCCGATCTGACTCGTGGTCAGCGGCTTGCGGGCATCGATACTCAGGGCGGTCGCGCGCAGCAGCGCTGTGAGCGCGTTGACGGTGGCGGTGCGTTCGGTCGTCATGTGCTCGCGGGCTGTGACCAGAGTGCGCAGCGCGGCACGGATGCCGTCGTCGCTTCGTGGGCGACGCAGCTGGTCAGGTTCGAGTGACAACACTGCGGCAGCGATCCTGCGGGCGTCCAAGGGGTCGGACTTGCCTGTGTCGCGATGGGCTCGTGCGTCCATCCGAGCAGCCTCGACGATCTCGTAACCGGCTCGGGTCACCGTCGACGCTAGGCGGGCGCCGTAGGTGGCGATGCCTTCGATAACCCACAGAGTGTCGAGGTCGCCGCCGGTGCGGCGTGCTGCCCAGGCGATCGCCCGATTCAGGCCGGCATCGGTGGTCGGGAACTGCTCGGTGGCGATCAGCTCGCCGGTCCCGGCGACCAGGAGGGCGAGGGTGTGAGTGCGGGCGTGGGTGTCCACTCCGATGACGAACGGGTGTGCATGCGCGACGATGGTCACGGTGGCGGGCTTCCTTCCAGGCGAGGGACAGATCCGGCCGCCGACACGGCCGGCGCCGGCCTGGATGGAAGTCACTTCGGGGCAGCACTGTGATGAGCCACGACCCGCCGTTTGACACGTCGAGCGGCGGGGACGGGCAGTCTTCTGATCAAGTCACCGAGGTGGAGCCGGGTCAGCGTCGGCCGCCCGCCATGAGCCGGACAAGTCCACCGAAACGCACCCATCGGGGCGAGTGATTGTATGAGTCACGACCCAGGGCGAAGCGACCGCCGCTAACCCTGCCAGCCAGTCCCAGACCGGCCACCCGAAGACTCACAGTGATTGTAGGTGTGGACCCAGTTGGTGAAGAGGTCTGCGCGTTGGGCTTCTGAGCCGTAGGGGCGGGCGTAGGCCCATTCCTCGAGCATGGTCCTGTTGAATCTCTCCACCTTGCCATTGGTCTGAGGTCGGTAGGGCCGGGTGCGCTTGTGCGTGATCTGGCCGAGGGCGGCGGCAAAGTCGCGGGAGCGGTAGCAGGAGCCGTTGTCGGTCAGCACGCGTGCCACGGTGATGCCCACGGAGTTGAAGTAAGCATTGGCGCGTAGCCATAAGCCGGCCGCGGTCTCCTTGCGCTCATCGGTGAGCAGCTCACTGTAGGCCAGCCGGGAGCAGTCATCGACGGCGTTGTGGATGTACCAGTAGCCCATCCCGCGGCGACGGTTGCGCTTGCCCCCAGCACGACCCAGGACCTTGTGTCCGCCGCCGTCGGGGATGCGGCCGAGCTTCTTGATGTCGACGTGGACCAGGTCGCCGGGGGCCTCGTGGACATAGGAGTGGACCTTGCGCCGGGCCCCACTTGATCCGCACCCCGGTGCCGGGGTCGGTCCAGGCCAGGGGTGGGCAGCCGTAGCGATGCAGGATCTTGTGCACCGTCGAGGGCGCCAGCCCCTGGGCACGCAGATGGTAGGCGATCCGGGCCGATCCCCAGCGGCGCGTGACCCGCAGCCCCAGCACGCGACGTTCGAGCCGGGCAGGAGTGCGTCGTGGGCTGGCGTGCGGCCGCGAGGACCGGTCGACCATGCCTGCCCGGCCATGAGCGCGGTAGCGATCGGCCCAGCGTCGGGCGGTGGTCACCGAGCAGTTCCATCGGTCCGCAGCTCGGCGCAGCGGCCAGCCCTGGTCGACGATGAGCTGAGCCAGACGTAGCCGACCGGCCGGAGTCAGACAGGCGTTAGCGTGGGACAACGAAGACCTCCGTTGTGAGCAGGGTGTGGTTGCGTGGTTGCTCCACACCTCACTCGGAGGTCTTCGTCATCGTCCAGCCGGCACGCCGTACCTAACGTCCGTGGTCAGTACACCTAGGTCGGCCGATCTGGACATGGAGGTCCCGCCTTCCCGGCTCGGCCACGAAAGACCCCGCGAGGTCAGAAGGCGGTCAGGTTCCCGCGCAGCGTGTCGCTGTCGTACGCGGTACGGGCGCGACCCAGCCGCTGGAGCGCGCCGACAAGACCATCGGTGATCTCGGTGATCCCGCGCCGGGAGCCGCCAGCCGCGATCAGAAAGCCGTCTCCCCCGACCTCGTCGAAGATCTCAACCATCGCTGCGGCGACCTTGTCGGGAGTGCCGACGAAGGTGGGATGGGTGTAGCGGACCGCCCAGCGCCCGGCTGCCTCGCGTGGAGTGGAACCCAGACCGAGGAACTTCTCCAGAGTCGTTCGGTGGCCGTTCGTCTGGAGAACCGGGAAAGGCCGGTCGAGGTCGAGGTCGGTGAAGTCGATCTCGGTCAGCGCGCCCATGTGCCCCAACGCCACCTCGACGCCGGCCTGGCTCGGGTGGAGCATCTGCTCCCAGCGCTCCTCGGCCTCCTTCTGGGAGCTGCCCAGCACGGGCGTGGTGATGAACATGACCTTGATCGCGTCCGGTTCGCGGCCAGCGGCCTTGGCCCGCTGACGGATGTCGTCGCGGAACTCCCGCATGTCGGCGACTCCCTGCGAAGCCGAGATGACCGTGTCGGCGTGCCGGGCGGCGAATTCCCGGCCCCGAGGGGAACCGCCGGCCTGACAGTAGACTGGCCTGCCCGACGGCGGCCGCGGCACGTTGAGCGGCCCTCGTACGTCGAAGAAGCGCCCGTGATGATGGACCGGACGGACCTTGGTGTGGTCCACGTAGACGCCGCGCTCGCGATCCATCACGACCGCGTCGGGGTCCCAGGAGGACCAGAGCTTCTCTACCACCTCCACGAACTCATCGGCCCTCTCGTAGCGCAGGTCGTGCTCGTAGAGATGGTCCAGACCGAAGTTCTGGGCCGCACGGTCCTCACTGGAGGTGACGATGTTCCAGCCTGCCCTACCCTGCGAGATATGGTCGATCGTGGCGATCGAACGGGCCAGCAGGAACGGCGGGTAGAACGAGGTCGAGGCGGTCGAGATGATCCCGATGTGCGACGTCGCCTTGGCCAGGATCGGCGCAATGCTGAGCGGGTCACCCTTGGGCGCGTACAACGAGTGCTTGAGGTCGATCTCCATCGAGCCCCCGTAGCCGTCGGAGACCATCGAGGAGTCCTCGAGCATCGCGTAGTCGAAGCAGGCTCGCTCCATAGAGCGGACCCAGTCGGTGTGGAAATCGCCGTTCATCCACTCACGCGCCTCGCTCTCCAGCACCCAGGGGCCGGTCCATGCGGTGGATCGGCTGAAATTCATGAACCAGCCGAGGTGCATCTTCTTAGGCGCCATGCTGCTCTCTTCCCGAGCCCCGTCGTACGCCCCTCCAGGTGGTGATCACGTGGTCTCCAGGTCCTTGATCCACATGAAGCTGGCGCCGTGGCCCCTGATGTTGGTGATCGCCTCGGCAGTCGGGCTGATGTAGGGCAACTGCGCCAAGGGGACGATCGGCAACTCCTCCACCAGGACCTTCTGAGCCTGCTTGATGAAGGCGTTCTGCTCCTCCGTGGTCTTTGCAGTGGCCAGGCCCGCGATCGCCTTGTCCACGATGCTGTTGGAATAGTGGATCAGCACCTGGGTCGGCTCGCTCGGGAAGAGCAGCTGTAGCGCGTAGAGCGAATCGGGGACCAAGGGTGTGGACTGATTGTCCAGCCACATGGTCAGCTCCGCCGCGGTGAGCTTGGTCTGGAAGCTGTTGGGGTCCATCGCCTCGAGCTGGATGTTGAGGCCGACCGCCTTGAGAGAGGACTGGATCAGGATGGCGATCGTCTTGAGCGAGTTGTCACCCGACTTGTACTGCAGCGTGATCGACTCGCCGGCGTAGGGAGCGAGGAGCGACGTCGCCTTGTCGAGATCCTGGGTGTAGTTCCAATACTCATCGGTGGCGCCTTGGAGGAAGCTCGAGATGACGCTCTTCATCGCCGTGGCCTGGCCTTTGTAGACGCTCGAGACGATCTCATCGAAGGGCAAGGCGTACGCGATCCCCTGGTGGAGCGCGACGTCCTTGAAGGGTGCCTTGGAGTTGTCGAAGCCGATGAAGACGAAGCCGGTGGTCGTCACCGAGGTCACCTTCGCAGCCGAGCTGGACTCCACCGCCTGCACCTGGGTTGGGGAGAGCGCGTCGATGATGTGGGCCTTGCCCTTGAGCAGCATCTGGAGCTGCGTGTTGGACTCCGTGGTCTGGCGCCAAGTGACCGTGTCGAAGGGCTTCTCCCCCCAGTAGTGGGGGTTGGCCTCGAACTCCACCGCCGAACCGTCGCTGTTGACCGACTTGAGGGTGTACGGCCCGAAGCCGCAGGCGTTCTTGCTGATCCAGTCCGAGGCCCACTTGTCCGTCGAGGTGGCGTGCTTCTTGGCCTCGACGGAGTCGTAGATCGGGACCACGAAGCTACCAAGGAGCTGGAGGAAGTAGTTGCGGGCTACGACCTGCGGCAGGGAGAGCTTGATCGTCTTGGCATCCGGTGCCGTGACCTGTTTGATGTCGGTGATGCCGATTCGGTTGAGGAAGATCCCGGAGTACCACTTCATGTCCAGGTTCCGCTCGAAGGACCAGAGCACGTCAGCCGAGCTGAACTTGTTGCCGTGCGGACTGGTGATGGCGGTGTTGAGGGTGAGAGTCCACTCGAGCTGGTCCTCACTCGCCTCCCACGTGGTCGCCAGGGCCGGCTTCGGATCGAAGTCCTTCAGGTAGGCCGTCGCGTCCGCCAGCTTGGGTGGGGTGGAGGTGTCGAAGAGCGAGTCGTAGAGGACCGGCCAGACGGTCAGTGCAGTCGCCGAGAGATTCGGGTCGAAGACCGTACCGGCCAGGGAGGAGGCAACGACCAAGGAGTCGATCGCGGTGCCGGAGGAGCCGCCGGAAGGGGCGGTCGTCCCGGTGCCGCAGGCGGACAGGAAATTGGCGAGCCCGCCGAAAGCGAGGGCACCGCCCGCGCCCCTCATGAGGCTACGGCGGGTGAACGCCGCCGAGGCCAGTCGCTGTTCCTCTGCATTGGGCCGAAGCATGGCGTGCTGCGTTCCAGAATTCTGTGTCATGACTCTTATCTCTCTTACTGTGACCGCGAGGGTAGGTTCCGAAACAGAGAATCGTTGCGGTGCGGAGTTTGATCACATTGTACGTAGATTCAGTGAATTTTGATCACGCTCGATGTTGCTTTTCAATTTCGCCACGACTGCACCGCCAAGAAAAAGACTTCCGCATATTTTCGAGTGCACGTTGAGTGGATCGGCCTGTCACATATCGACCGATACGGACGAGACTCGCGATCCCCTCCCGCGGGCGCCGTCAGAAGGAGGCTCAGCGATAGATGTCCCGCTGTCGCTCGATGCCGTCAGCCAGCAGGTTGAACGCCGCGACCGCTACCAGGATCGCCAGGCCCGGGAAGGTCACCGCCCACCACTGCCCGGTGGTGATCGTCTCGGTGCCAGTCAGGATCATCGATCCCCACTCCGGCGTCGGCGCCTGGACACCGACGCCCAGGAAGGCGAGGCCGGCGACCGTGAGCAGGGCGTAGCCGAGTTGGATGCCGATCTGGACCACGGTAGGACCGGTCACGTTCGGCAGGACGTGGCGGACCAGGATCCGCACCCGGGAGTAGCCCATCGCGTGGGCCGCCTCGACATAGCGGAGCTCACGGACCGTGAGGACCTGGGAACGGGTGAGGCGGAGGAAGATCGGGATGTTGATGAACATCAGCGCCCAGACGACGTTGACCAGGCTGTTTCCGGCGAAGGCGACCAGCGCGATCGCGACGATGAGGACCGGGAACGCCTGAATCATGTCGCAGATCCGCATCACGACACCGTCGAAATACCTGCTGCGGGAGTAGCCGGCCACGAGACCGATCCCGGTGCCCACGATCGCGGAGAGGCCGATCCCGGCCGCCGCGATCCACAGGTCGGTCCGGGCAGCGACGATGACCCGGATGAAGATATCGAAACCGGTGGAGTCGGTACCGAACGGGTGGGACCAACTCGGCGCGCTCAACATGCCGTTGACGTCCGGCGCGGTAGCGCCGTACGGCCAAATCAGCGGGACCAGGAAGGCCGCGAGGACCATCACCAGAATGATGCCGCCACCGGTCAGGAGAGCCGCGTTGCCGGTCCGAATCGAACGCCACATCGCGGTCGGCCAGCGCCAGGGACGGACCTGGGAGACGACCTCCTTGGTCAGCGACCAGGCCTCTCTGATCCCGGCGAGACGAGTCCTCGGCCCGCCAGCCGGGGCCGTGCTCTCCGGCGCGACCAATTCCACCGGGGACTCCGCGGGCCGCGCGGCTCGGCGGGCTCGCCAGATCACGATTGAACGCCATGACCACGGAACGGCGGCGGCACGGATCCGCGGGTCGAGTTTGATCTGAACGAGGTCGACGATCAGGAAGGCGACCATCGCCATGAAGCCGCTGACCAGGACGAAGCCCTGGGTGGCGGCGAAGTCGTTCCGTTGGATCGCGGTAGCGGCATACTGCGCCGCACCGCCCCAGCTGAAGACAGACTCGATCAGCACCGCGCCGCCGAGCATCAGGGTGAAGAGCGTTCCCAGGAAGGTGATGATCGTCGGAATCGCCGCCCGGACGGCGTACCGTCGGAGGCGGCGACGGCCGAGTCCGACCGAGGTCCCGAACCGGATGAAGTCCGACTCGATCGCCGCCAGCGTGGCACTCCGCATGAGCCGGGTGATCGGTGCGCAGAGCAACACCCCGAGGACACATACCGGCAAGATGGCGTGGCTGAGAGCATTGCCCATCGCCGCGGGGCTACCGCTGAGGAGGGCATCGATCAGCGTCGCTCCGGTGACATCGGCGGGCACGACCCCGTTGGTATCGATCTGCCCGGTCGGTGAGGGCAGCACCCCCCAGCGGAAGTAGAGGAGGTAGATCGCGATCAGAGCGAGCCAGAAGTCCGGAACCGCGAGCGCGATGAAGGTGTAGATCTGGATTCCACGTTGGGCGCCTCGCAGCTTTGTCCGTGCTGCGTACGCCCCCAGCGGAACACCGATCAAAGTGGCGAGAGCAAGGGAGAGAGCGACCAACTCCAGGGTCGCGGGGAACCGTACCGCCAGGTCGTGCAGGACGGACTCGTCGGTGACGGTGGAGACGCCGAGATCACCGTGGAGCAGACCCTTGAGATAGGAGCCGTACTGCACGATCAGAGGCCGGTCGAAGCCGTACTCGTGACTGATCTTCGCAATCGTCGCCGGGTCCGAGGCCTGACCCGCGATCTGCCGTGCCGGGTTGCCACCGAGCGCGTGGGTGAGGATGAAGGTCAGGGTGACGATCCCGAAGAGCGTCGGGATCATCAAGAGCAGGCGCCGGGCGACCATCGACAGCACTAGGTGCTGGCGAGGCGCACGTTGAGGCTTCGCTGCAGGGGGAGTCGTCAGATCAGTGGCTTCGACGGCAACCACGGTTTGCTCCTTCAGCTGGAGGCAGGAGGGGAACTCGGAGTGACGGACGCCCACGGGTCGGTGCGCAAGAGCTACTCGCCGGCACGGAGGCAAGCGACCAAGCTGGGCGATCCGCGATGGGCGAGCACCGGTACGGTGGTGGAGCAGTCCGGAATCGCCTCCATACACCGCGGAGCGAAGCAGCAGCCGCGACGGTCCACGGCACCGTCCAAGACGGTCGGGCGCGTCTCGGGCGGCGCAGTCTTCACGTCCGGGTCGAGCGAGAGCGCGGATCCGAGGAGGAAGCGGGTGTAGGGATGCGAGGGCGAGCCGAGGACCTGGTCGACGGTCCCCTGCTCCACGACCCGGCCGAGATACATCACGATGATGTGGGAGCAGACGGCGCGGATCGTGGGCAGATCATGGGAGACCAGGACATAGGTCATACCGAGTTGGTTCTGCAGACGGACCAGGAGGCTGAGGACCTCGGACCGGACAGAGACGTCCAGCGCGGATGTCGGCTCGTCGAGGACGAGGAGTTCAGGCTCGGTGGCCAGCGCCCGAGCGATGTTGACCCGTTGCTGCTGTCCGCCGGAGAGTTGGTGCGGGAAACGTGTCCGCAGAGCCGGGTCCAGAAGCACCATCTCGAGCAGCTCCCCCACGCGGTCGCCGATCTGGTCCGACGCCAGCGTCGAGTGGAGCCGGAGCGGCTCTGCGATCGCGTCACCGATCCGCATCCGCGGGTCAAGCGCCTCGTACGGCTCCTGGAAGACGATGCCGGCACGACGACGGAGCGAGCGGAGCACCTGCTCGTTGGCGCCGACGGTGTTGACCCCCAGCACCTCGGCCCTCCCCGAATCCGCTGAAATCAGGCCGAGGATGCAGCGGACCAGGGTCGACTTGCCCGATCCGCTCTCGCCGACGATGCCGACGGTCGCGCCCCGCGGGATGCGGAACGAGGTGTCGTCGATGGCGACGATGTCGGCGCTGCCCGCACGGCCACGGAACCGCTTGCAGAGCTTGTCCAGGACGACGACGTCACCCTCGGACTCCTGAGCGAGGGCACTCATGCGGTAGCCCGCTCGCGCTGGGTCACGAACTCCAGGCGCGACGCTCGGAGCAGCTTCTGGGTGTACGAGGCCGTCGGCGTATGGAGCACCTGACGTACCTTCCCGCTCTCGACCACGTCGCCGACGTGCATCACGCTCACGCTTGCGCAGTACTGCGCGACGATCGAGAGATCGTGGGTGATCATCAGGACCGAGAGGCCGAGCTCGCCCTGGAGCCGGGCGAGCAGCTCGAGGATCTGCCGCTGGACGGTCGCGTCCAGACCGGTGGTCGGCTCGTCGGCGATCAGGAACGTCGGGTCGCAGATCAGGGAGGTCGCAATGACCACGCGCTGTGCGAGGCCGCCGGAGAGCTCGTGCGGGTAGGCCTGCGCGATCCGCTGCGGCTCCGCGATCCCCGCCATCCGGAGGAACTCGAAGATCCTCGCTCGACGCTCACGGCGGGAAAATCCCGTGTGCGCCTCGAGGACCCGCGACATCTGGGTTCCGACGTTGTACATCGGGTGGAGCGCCGTACGGGGGTTCTGGAAGACCATGCCGAAGGCGGGCCCGCGCAGGTCGTGGAGCTCCTTGGGACCGAGTCCGACCAACTCGCGATCACGGAGCTTGATGCTCCCACTGACGACCGAGACGCCCTTGGGCAGGAGGCCCATCACGGCCGCTGCCGTCATGGACTTCCCCGAACCGGTCTCGCCGACGAGGCCGTGCATCGTGCCAGATGCCACCTGAAGAGAGACACCGTGGAGGAGCTCCGAGAAGCCCCGGCTGTTGTCCGCCCGAACGACGAGATCGCTCACCTCGAGGGCGACGTCGCCGACTCCAGCGACCGACGCCCCGGCCCGGTGTGATCCCGCGACGGAGCCGGTTCGAGTCGAGAACTTGATTCCCATGCGAAGAGTCAAACCACTAGTCGATTCGGCGCTGAGTCGGTTCGGTAAGGCAAAGGTTACGCCGACCGTTCTCCCGCCCGATCGGGCCCGGGCGGTGTCCGAGATCGCCTCATCCACGCGTGGTCACGGCGCCCGAGCACCCCCGCAGCGACCTTGTCACATTTGTATTACGCCCATGGCGGCGGCCAGTGGCACCCACCCGTGTGGACATCCATCGACCACATTAATTCCCACTTCGGAAAACACAAATTCGATGAATTCCACTGGGTCGCCACAGGTTTGTCACGTCGCGACGATCGAACGAGAAATTGATCGTAAAGATCAGAAGGCCATCAAGTTGTCGCGGAAGGTGTCACCCTCGTATCCGGTCCTGACCAGTCCGCGCTTCTGCAGCGCCGCGCCGAGGCCGTCGCAGATCTCGGCGATGGTCCGGCGGTTCATCTCCGGGTAGAGCAGGAAGCCGTCTCCTCCGACCTCCTCCATGACTTCACCCATCTTCGCCGAAACGGTATCCGGGGACCCGACGAAATCGAGATCCTCTCCGACCGCCGGACTGGTCATCAGCGCCTCCCGGAGCGTCTTGCCGCGGGCGCGCTCGTAGAAGCGGGCGAGCGAGGACTGCTCGCCGTTCCCGACATACTCGGGGACCGGTTCGTCGAGGTCGAACTGACCGAAGTCGACGGTGCCGCCGCTGATATAGGAGAGGCCCCAGAGTTTCGTCTCGATCGGCGCCGCCATCGCCTGGCGGTCGAGTCGGATACGTCGATCGCGGGCCTCCTCGTCGGTGTCGGCGAGAGTGGGCGTGGCAAGGAACATCACCTTGCAGTCGGTCGGTTTGCGACCGGCCGCCAGGAGTCGCTCGTGCATGTCCTCACGGAACTTCTTCATTTGCTCGACGCTGGTGCCGAAGGCGAGCATCGTGTCGGCGTGCTTGGCGGCGAGGTTGCGGCCGGGGATCGAGTTGCCGGCCTGCCCCACCACCGGTCGGCCCTGCGGGCCCGGCAGGGTGTTGAGCGGACCCCGGACCTTGAAGTACTTGCCGACGTGGTCGATCGTATGGACCTTGGTGTGGTCCACCAGACGGGGAGTCTCTTGGTCAGCCAGATAGGCTCCCGGCTCCCAGGAGTTCCACAGAGCGGTGCAGACGTCCATCCACTCCTCCGCTTGGAGGTAACGCTCGTCGTGCTCCATGTGCTCGTCGTATCCGAAGTTCTGCGCGACCCGGTTGGTCACCGAGGTGACCACGTTGACACCGGCCCGCCCCTCGGTGAGATGGTCCATCGTCGCCATCATCCGCGCCGCCAGGTAGGGCGGGTACTGGATCGTCGACATCGTCGAGATGATCCCGATGTGTCGGGTCGCCTGGGTCAACAGCGGCATCAACGGCAGCGGATCGTTCTTCGGCGTCATCATCCCGTACTTCAGCGACGTCTCGGCCGATCCGTTCAACGTGTCCTCGACCATCGCGGTGTCCTCGATGAAGAGAAAGTCGAATCCGGCCCGCTCCAGCGAGGTGGTCAGGTCGACGTAGAGACCCGGACGCATCCAGTCATAGCGCACATTGCCCGACCATGGACCAGTCCACGGGTGAATTCCGTAACTGCCGCCGAGAAACCAACCGAGGTGGAACATGGGCACTTCCTTCCAGAGAACGGGCACACCTAGGAAGCCGTACGCGAGCGGACGGCGTCAGTTGAGGGGCGAGACGTAGGTCAGCGGCACATTTCAGTGACTAACTGGCGATGCGCTCCTCGACCCCGAGGTCGTCGAGCCCCGACTGGGGACCGGCGACGGGGAGATTGATCGAGAGTGCGACCCGGTCGGCACGATGGTGGGTGTAGCTGAACTCGCGAGGCTGACCGTTGACGTCACGGAGCACGACCTCCTCGACGAGGACCGGCGCTCCCTCGACGATCCCGAGCATGCCACTGAGCGAGGCGCCGCAGGCGACGGCGCTGATCGAGACCTCGCATTCGCCAAGGGCCACCCCGAAGACCTTCTTGAAGGCCTGCGGGACCGGGATCACGTCGCGGACCCGCGGGCACGGTGCGCCCTCCCACGGGACATAGGACACACGGACCGAGCGTGGTTCGCCATCAGCACAGACCAGCACCTCGTCGACTTCAACGGTCTCGGCGTCGGTCTCCAAGCGGGCGCGAAGGTAATCCGTGCTGGGGATCTCACGCTGGTCGACCTCCCTCACCGTCACGGACGTGGCGCCCAACTGCGAGCGAGAGACGATCTCGTGGAGTGGAACCTCCGAGATCGAGCCGACCACGGTTGTCCCGAGGTTCGGTCGGCGGAGGACGAGCCCCTCGGCCGCAAGCAATTGGAGCGCCTGGCGCACCGAGTTGCGGCTCGCGGCGAGGCTGGCGACGAGCGCGTCCTCGATCAAGGCGCCGTTACCGGCAAGGAGGCCCGTGCGGATCCCCGAGCGGAGGAGGTCGTGTACCCGGTGGGGGGATCGCTGGAGTCGACGACGCGTCTCATTGCGCGCCCGATTGAAGGACTGAACGTCGACGGTGCTCATGTCGTGTCTCCTGGCGCTCGGCGGTGGTCACTAGTACGGCACTCGTCGATTGCTCGGCCGTATCAAGGTCATTGCGGGTGGATTGCGCCGACGCTCGCCGGGGTTGTCAGGCTGCTCGTGCCAGGAATCCGCCATCGGCCGACTCCCGCCAGTCCCACCGGCCAGCGATCGACTCCGTCGTTGACACGCCGCGAGCCGACGGCGTAATGGGGAGCCGCGCCCGCTCGTCAATACGGCCGCCGATCGGCGCAATCGTGCGGAGTCCCGAGCCACATCTGCGCGAAACAGCGGGACTACACCATGACTGCCATGCCAGCCAAGCCGTTCCACCTCGGGTGGTTCCTCAGTTTCCGTCCGCCATCCTGGCAGAGTCCGTTCTGTTCCGTCTCGGATGCGCGGGAGTGGGGCGCGGGCGACTTCTACGTCGACTTCGGGCGCTCACTGGAGCGAGCCGGCTTCGACTACATGATGGTCGAGGATTCCTCGATGGTCTCCGACATCTACGCGGGCACGTACGAGATGGATCTCAAGCACGCCCTCTACGCACCTAAGCACGACCCCGTCGCGTTGGTCCCGTTCATCACCGGCGCGACCAAGCACTTGGGCGTTGTCGCGACGATGTCGACCTCCTTCTATCCGCCCTTCATGCTGGCCCGGACCATGGCCACACTCGATCACCTCAGCCGCGGCCGGGTCGGCTGGAACATCGTCACCTCGAGCGAGGACCGAGCGGCGCAGAACTTCGGAATGGAGTCGCTCCCGGATCATGACGAGCGGTATGACCGCGCCGACGAGTTCGTCGAGGTCGTGGAGAAGCTCTGGAACTCGTGGGAGCCGGATGCCTTCCTGCTCGACCGAGCGAGTGGGAAGTACGCCGATGCAGCCAAGGTCCACCCGATCGACCACGCCGGCCGGTACTTCAAGGTCCGCGGTCCTCTCAACACGACCCGTTCCCCCCAGGGCCGGCCGGTCTTCTGCCAGGCGGGAGGTTCACCACGCGGGCGCACCTTCGCCGCAGCACACGCGGAGACAGTCATCGCATCAGCCCACGGCCTCGAGGCCATGTGCGAGTTCCGCGAGGACATCCGGGCACGGATGGTCCAGGCCGGACGCGACCCGAACAGCTGCAAGGTGCTCTTCGTCGTCAGCCCGGTGATCGGAGCCACCGACCAGGAGGCGCGGCTCGCCGATGAGCAACGCCACGATCCCGCGACCCAACGTCAGCGCGCCGAGACGGCGCTGGGCCACCTCTCCTGCCTGACCGAGAACGACTTCTCCGTCTACGAGATGGACGCACCGATCCCCGATGTGACCACCAACGGACACCGCAGCACACTGGCCGACTTCATCCGTCAGGGAACCCGAGGAAGGACCCTCGCCGAGGTCGCCTCCGAATGGTCGATCGAGTCGATCCCCCTCGTCGGCACGCCGACGAGCGTCGCGGCGCAGATGGACGAGGCGATGGCCGAGGTCGGCGGCGACGGCTTCCTGATCATGGGACCGACCACCCGTCGCTATATCAGCGAGATCACCGATGGCCTGGCCCCGGCGCTCCAGGCGCGGGGCCTGACCCGCGCCTCGTACAGCCACGCCACCTTCCGTGACAATCTGATGGAGTTCTGATGAGCGAGCGCTGGCGCTACGGATGGTTCGTCAACTACATGCCGACAGCATGGAAGACGCCATGGGCGACGTCAGACCCGGCGACCTGGCTCGACGGCACGTTCTACGTCGAGATGGCCCGGATGCTCGAGAGCGCCGGCGTCGACTTCGTCATGTTGGAAGACTCCGTGACTGTCCCCGACACGTTCGGCGGCTCGATGGATCTCGAGCTGATGTACACGACGCGCTCTCCGAAGAACGACCCCGTCCCGCTCGCGTCCGCGATCGCGGCGGCGACCGAGAGCCTGGGCATCGTCATCACCATGTCGACGACGCTCTACCCGCCCTACATCCTCGCCCGCCTGGTCTCCTCGTTGGACCACCTCAGCCGCGGTCGGATCGGCTGGAACGTCGTCACGTCGGCCGAGGACCGCGCTGTCCAGAACTTCGGCATGGATCAGATCTTCGACCACGACCACCGGTACGAGCGCGCTCACGAGTTCATCGACCTGGTCCGGCAGCTGTGGAGCTCGTGGGACCCGGACGCGTTGGTCATGGACCGCGAGCGCGGGTACTACGTCGACCACACCAAGGTCCACCGGATCGACTTCGAGGGAAAGTGGTTCCGCTCGCGCGGGCCGCTCAACACCCTCCCGATGCCACAGGGACAGCCCGTGATCGCCCAGGCGGGCGGTTCTCCCGCGGGCCGCGGCCTGGCAGCGGCCGAGGCTGATGTGATCGTCTCCGCTCCCAAGGGACGGGCAAGTATGAAGGCCTACCGCGACGACATCCGACAGCGCATGGAGGAGCTGGGGCGCGACCCCGACTCCTGCAAAGTCCTCTACATGATCACGCCCGTCGTCGGCGAGACAATGGCCGACGCCCGGTCCAAGCACGAGCGGATGTACTCCGACCCCGACGCCATCATGCGCAAGCTGGCCCTGATGTCGAGCGCGCAGACCGACTTCTCCCGATTCGACCTCGACGCCCCACTCCCTCAGTTCGACGAGGAGCGCGGCGGCCAGTCGATCGTCGAGGAACTCCGCAAGCTCGGGCCGGAGAAGACTCTGCGCGAGCTGCTCACCGGAAGTAGTCAGTCCGAATCGCTCACCTTGGTCGGCACCCCGGAGTCGATCGTCGACGAGATGGAGGAGGCCATGGAAGAAGTCGGGGGCGACGGTTTCCTCTTCTTCGCCGGCGGCGGTGGCCTGATCACCCGCCACTACCTCACCGAGGTTCTCGACGGGCTGATGCCGGAGCTCACCCGGCGGGGGCTGGCCAGGACCACCTATCCGCACCAGCACTTCCGGGACAACCTGCTGCTCCCGTAGCCGGGGCTCGAAGAGCCACCGATCCGTCCCCTCCTGACCGAAAGGAACTGTTCGTGAACCTCACCGTCGTGGTCGGAAACCCCAAACCGGCCTCCCGCACCGCCGAGGCCGCCACCCTGCTGGCTCACGGCCTCGCGCCCGAGGCTCAACCCGAGATTGTCGACGTGATCACTCTCGGCCCCGGACTCCTCGGATGGGGCGACCCCGCTGTCACCGAAGCGGTCGCCAAGGCTGCGGCCAGCGACCTCCTCATTGTCGCCTCCCCCACGTTCAAAGCCACCTACGCCGGACTGCTCAAACTCTTCCTCGACCAGTTCGAGACCGGCACCGGGCTCCAAGACGTCGTTGCCGTCCCCCTCATGCTCGGCGCCGGCCCCGCTCACTTCATGGCCTCCGATCTCCTGCTCAAGCCCGTCCTGGCCGAACTCGGCGCCGCCTGCCCCGCTCCGGGGCTCTACCTGATGGACAAGACCTACGACGAAAGCCCTGCCATGGACGAATGGATCACCCGGTGGGGCTCGACCATCCGCGGCACGATGACCGCTTTGCAGGGAGCAGCCGCATGAACACCACCAACCTCACCGAACTCCCCGACCCCACTCTGCTCCGCAACGCCTTCAGTCACTTCCCGTCCGGCGTCGCCGCCCTTGCCGCCCGCATCGAAGGCGCACCCACCGCCCTGGTCGCCTCCTCTTTCACCGTCGGAGTCTCCCTGGAACCGCCTCTGGTCCTCTTCGCCGTCCAGAATTCCTCCACCACCTGGCCGACGTTGCGCCGCGCCCCTCGGATCGGTATCTCGGTCCTCGGCGAGACCCACGACCAAGCCTGCCGCCAACTCGCCTCCAAGAACGGTGACCGGTTCGCTGGACTCGACCTCGCCGAGACCACCGCCGGAGCCCTCTTCATCAGCGGAGCCCCCATTTGGCTCGAATGCGAGATCGAAGCCGAGGTCCCCGCCGGCGACCACCACGTCATCCTCCTGCGCATCGAAGCCCTCCAGACCCAGCCCCACATCAATCCGCTGGTCTTTCACCAGTCCGGCTTCCGCCGCCTCGAGATCGCCAGCTGAACCAAGCGCCAGGCCGGTCCGCGCGCGTTCGGGGGACCGTTCCTGGTTCCGTACCATGGGATCCGTGCGAGCATCCCGGTCCCGGGCGACCCAGCTTCGCCACCCGCTATGACAAACTGGCGAACGCGCCATCCACCACGACATCGGAATCAGGGTCATCGACCACTGCTCCGGCGGCTCGCCTGACCGGCCTAGTCGTCGAGGAAGCGCCGCAGCACCTCGGTGAAGACGGCCGGCTGCTCGGAGTGCACCCAGTGACCGGCGTTCTTGATGGTCGCCAGCCGCTTGCGCGGGAACCAGTGCGCCATCGCCGGCTCGTACTCGGCGGTGATGTAGTCGGACTGCGCTCCGGCCACCCACAGCACCGGTCCCCGGTACGGCGCCACACCCACCAGCGCCTCGGCCGGCCAGTCCGCGAGCTGGTCGAGGCTGTCGCCCAGCACCGCCAGGTTCATCTGCCAGCGCCACCGTGAGCCGGGGTCCCCGGTGGCATCGCGGCGCAGATTCTGTAACAGGAAGCCGCGCACCACCGGATCCGGCACGTCCACGGCGAGCCGCTGATCCGCCTCCTGCCTGCTGGACAGCGAGTCCAGGTCCAGTCGGCGCATGGCGGCCACCAGGCTCGGGTTCGTGCCGGTCTCGGCGTAGCGCACCGGCGACATGTCCACCACGCACAGCCGCTCGACCAACTCGGGGTGGCGCAGCGCCACCAGCATCGCCACCTTGCCGCCCATGGAGTGCCCCACCAACGCCACCGGGTCCTCCGGCGCGAGCAGCGCCGCGACCTCGTCGGCCATCGCGAGATAGTCGAAGCGCTGCCGCCACGGCGAGCGGCCATGCTGGGGCAGGTCCACCAGACAGGTCCGATGCGTGCCGGCGAGAGCCTTGGCGATCTGGGTCCAGTTCTTGCCCTGGCCGAAGAGCCCGTGACAGAACACCACCCGACGGCCCTGCTCCCCGAAGCTCAGGGTGTGCAGCAGATTCGGTGTGCCGCTCGGCGAGGAGGACGTCGCTGGAGCCGGCACCCGGCCAGCGTACGGTGTGGCCGTCCGGGGGTGTCCGACCGGGCGGTCGGCAGCGACAGTCGTGAGGTTGGCCCGAGACCGATCGCTGCAGGATTCGATGGTCGGGCTTGTCGAAACCACGCCCGGCGGTAGATGGTTTCGACAGGCCCGACCAACGAAGAAACAGCCTCGACCGACGAAAACAGCCCTGTCGAGGTTTGACCGCTCGGAGTCTGGAAAGGGTCTCCGACGACCTGCCGATCCCGATCTGGAGTGAAACATGCGATCGATCATCACGCTCGTGGGGCGCATGCTTGCCCTCGCCATCGCCGGCCTGCTGACGGTGTCCCTGCTCGAAGCCGGAGCCGCCTCGGCGGCCAGCCCGTCCGTCGTCGCCGGGACGACCTCCGCGTCCAGCAGTGCCACCGCCGTGCACGGCCGCGTCGCACCGAAGAAGGCGACCTGCAACTGGCGGGCGCGCAAGTGCTTCGGCGCCATCTCGGTGAACATCAAGAGCTACAAGGCCTACTTCTCCAACGACAAGAAGTCCAAGTCGACCGCCGTCAACAAGGCGCAGAACAAGTGCTTCGCCAAGACCTCCAAGAACCGCCAGTGCCGTAAGGCCGGCTGGGTCCGCAACGGCTGCCTCGCCGTCGCCTACCGGCTCAAGAGCGGCACGCTGAAGGAGTGGTCGTCCGCCTACGCCTACGGCAAGGCCAAGGCGAAGGCCAAGGCGAAGAAGAAGGTCGCCGGTCCGGGCAAGGTGGGCATCTGGGCGTGGCTGTGCACCACCCGCCGCGCCTGAGCGCACCCCGATAGCACCCGACAGAGACGAGAGGGGCCCCGCCGGTCGGCGGGGCCCCTCTCGTCTCTGCGGAACGGGCCGTCAGGAGTAGTCACGGAATCCGCGCCCGGTCTTGCGGCCGAGATAGCCGGCGGTGACCAGGTGCTCGAGCAACGGCGCGGGGGCGAAGCCGGGCTCCCGGAACTCGTTGTACAGCTCCCGCTCGATCGCCAGCGAGACGTCGTTGCCGACCACGTCGAGCAACTCGAACGGGCCCATCGGCAGCGCGCAGCCGAGCTTCATCGCGGTGTCGATGTCGTCGGCGGTGGCGTAGTGCGCCTCGAGCATCTTGACCGCGTCGTTGAGGTAGGGGAAGAGCAGCGCGTTGACGATGAACCCCGCCCGATCGCCACAGCTCACCGCGACCTTGCCGACCCTGGCGCACAGCGCACGCACGGTCTCGGCGACCTCGTCGGCGGTGGAGACGGTGGAGACCACCTCGACCAGCTTCATCACCGGGGCCGGGTTGAAGAAGTGCATGCCGATGACGTCCTGCGGCCGACCGGTGACGCTCGCCAGACGCACCACCGGCAGGCTGCTGGTGGTGGTGGCGAGGATCGCGCCCCGCCCCGAGTTCCCGTCCCGGCAGATCTCGTCGAGATCCTCGAACAGCGCGGTCTTGACCGCCAGGTCCTCGGCGATCGCCTCGATCACGATGTCGACGGCGCTCAGATCCTCCAGCGCGGTGGTGCCGTGCAGCCGGCCGACGGTCTCGGCCTTGGCGGCATCGGTCAGCCTGCCCCGCTGGATCGCCTTGTCCAGCGAGCGGGTGATGCGGTCGACCACGGCGTCGACCTTGTCCTGCCCGCGGCCGACGTAGGTGACCTCGAAGCCCGCCTTGGCGAAGACCTCGATGATCCCGCTCGCCATCGTGCCGGTGCCGACCACCCCGACCTGCGCGATCTCACGGCGAGAGCGGGGCGTGGCGTCGGCGTCCGGGGTGAGCGCGTCGGCGACCACCTCGGGTGAGTCCGGGGCGGCGTAGGTGTAGAAGCCTCGGCCACTCTTGCGGCCGAGCATGCCCGCGGTCACCATCTGCTTCAGGATCGGCGTGGGCGCGTGCAGTCGGTCGCGGCCCTGGCGATACATCGTGTCGAGGATCTCGTAGGCGGTGTCCAGGCCGATCAGGTCGAGCAGGGCCAGCGGCCCCATCGGGTAGCCACAGCCGAACCGCATCGCCGAGTCGATGTCCTCGCGACTGGCGTAGTGCGCCTCGTACATCGACACCGCGTGGTTGAGGTAGCCGAAGAGCAGGGTGTTGGCGATGAAGCCGGCCCGATCGCCACACACGACCGGCGACTTGCCGAGTCGCTCGACCACCTCGCGCACCCCACTCAGCACGTCCGGCTCGGTGACCACCGTGCGGACGATCTCGACGAAGCGCTGCACCGGCGCGGGGTTGAAGAAGTGCACCCCGACCACGCGCCCGGGGCGCTTGCTGGCGGTGGAGATCTCGGTGACGCTGAGCGAGGAGGTGTTGGTGGCGAGCACCGTGTCGGGGCCGACCACGTCATCGAGTTGGGCCACGATCCTCTTCTTCAGCTCCAGCGACTCCACCACCGCCTCGATGACCAGGTCGGCGTCCTCGAGGTCGGCCAGATCGGTCGAGAAGGTGATCCTGCCGAGCAGGTCCGCCTGCTCGTCCTCCGCGAGCTTCCCCCGGCTGACGGCTCGATCGGTCGAGTGCCGCAGATGCGCCCGGCCCCGCTCCAGACCCTCGTCGTCCACCTCCACGCCCACGACGGCGAACCCCTCCCGGGCGAACACCTCGGCGATCCCCGCCCCCATCGTGCCGAGACCGACGACACCGACGACCGAGACCGGACGAGGCTGCGCTGCATCGCTCATGGAGGCATGATGCCATCGTCGTACCGGGCGCGGGAGACCTCGTTACCGACGAGTCACTTCCGGGGATGTGACATCCGCCACCATCAGCACCCGGGCGCCGTACCGCTCCAGGCCGAGCCGTCGCTCGGCGCGGGCGAGCTCGTGTTCGAACGTCGTGCGAGGCGGTGCGACCACGAAGCCGCAGGTCGCGTAGAACGGCGCGTTCCACGGCACCTCGGCGTAGGTCATCAGGCTGACCGATCGATGGCCGCGTACGCCGGCCTCGGCCCTGACCGCGTCCACCAGCGCCCGGCCGTGGCCACGGCGGCCGTGCTCCGGCAGCACGGCGAGCTGCTCGAGGTGGCACTGGCCCTCGATCTCGAGCACATGGGCGAAGCCCACCGGCACGGCGTCGCCCTCGGTCACGACCAGGAGGAATCCGGGCAGCGCCGCCCGGCGCTCCCCCGGCGTGGCCGGTGCCCAGTCGGTGGCCGCGAAGAGCTCCACCAAGCGTCGATCGGCGGCCTCCTCGATCTCGCGCAGCAGCGCGACGTCCGCCGGTCCCGCCTCCCGGATGCTCCTCATCGGCCCCACTGTAGATTCAGGCCGCGTGAGACTCGTCGTTGCACGCTGCCAGGTCGACTACGCCGGGCGGCTCACCGCGCATCTGCCGATGGCCACCCGGGTGCTGATGCTCAAGGCGGACGGGTCGGTGCTGATCCACTCCGACGGCGGCTCCTACAAGCCGTTGAACTGGATGTCACCACCCTGCACCCTGCGCGAGGGTACCGCGGACGACGGCCGGGCCGAGTGGACGGTGAGCTCACGCGGCACCGCCAAGGGCGCCGAGGACACCCTGCGCATCCTCATCGACGAGGTGCTGCACGACACCTCGCACGAGCTCGGCATCGACCCGGGGCTGCAGAAGGACGGTGTGGAGAGGCACCTGCAGGAGCTGCTCGCCGAGCATCCCGGCACCCTCGCGCCCGGCCTGACCCTGGTCCGCCGCGAGTTCCCGACGGCCATCGGCCCGGTGGACCTGATGTGCCGCGACGCCGGCGGCAGCTCGGTCGCCGTCGAGATCAAGCGCCGCGGCGAGATCGACGGCGTGGAGCAGCTGACCCGCTACCTCGAGCTGCTCAACCGCGACCCGCTGCTCACCGGCAACGGCCCGGTGCGAGGGATCTTCGCCGCCCAGCTGATCAAGCCGCAGGCCCGGGTGCTCGCCGAGGACCGCGGCATCGTCTGTGCGGTCGTCGACTACGACGCCCTGCGCGGCCTCGACGACGTCGAGGAACGGCTCTTCTGAGCCTGGCCCCGGGCCGAAGGTGCATCTTCGGACGGCGGCATCCGACCGCCCCGCGGTGATGACAGCTCAGCCGACCGCGCGCAGCTTCTGCTCGGCGTCGTAGGCCACCAGCTCGACCAGCCGTGCCCGCGTCTCCTCGTCCCGTGGGGAGTAGACGTTCATCCGGGTCAGTCCGCGGGTGCCGATGGTCATCCGGGTCATCTGGAGACGAAGCTCCCCGACCGGGGACTTGAAGTTCTTCGCTGGCGTCGCCAGATCGGCCACGTCGTGGCGTCGCCACAGCTCGTCGAACTCCGCCGACGCCTCCCGGAGCCGACGGATGAACCGGTCCCAGGTGACGTCCTCGAGATGCTGGGTCGCGGCGGTCCGCATCGAGCCGACCATGTAGGCCGCGGCGCGCTCCCGGTCGGCGCTGCGACACAGGTCCTGCCAGTAGGGGTGGGTGAAGAACAGCCAGATCTGGTTGAGCTCCCCCGGCTCCATCGAGTCCAGATCGCCACCCATCCGGTTGTAGGCGCGGTTGTAGCCGAGGATGTCCGACCGCGGCGAGAGGACCACGGCCGGCAACGGGTCGAGCTGGTCGAGGATCTCCTGGCCGATGCCACCCAGCAGCTGGCACTCGGTGGCCGCCGGCGGCACGATCGTCACCCCGGCCAGCTCGAAGAGGTGCCAACGCTCCTGGTTGTCCATCCGCAGGGTCCGCGCGATCGCCTCCAGGACCTGCACCGAGGCGTTGATGTCACGTCCCTGCTCGAGCCAGGTGTACCAGGTCACCCCCACGCCGGCCAGCAGCGCCACCTCCTCCCGGCGAAGCCCCGGGGTTCGACGCCGCCCGCCCGCAGGGAGGCCGACGTCCTCGGGAGCGATCCGTTCCCGACGGGTGCGCAAGAAGTCGGCGAGCTCGCCTCGACGCGTGGTCACTCCCCCATAGTGCCCCTTACCGGAGGGCGTATCCAGTCACTCTCAGTACCAGGATCACCAGGCTCTCACCACCAGGACACCGGTCGATCCACGATGGTCGACATGACCGCAGAAATGACTCTCTCGGAGCAGGACGACGCGCGCCTCGAGCCGCGGCGGATGCATCCGGTCGCCCTCACCGCCGCGCTGACCGCGGTGATGGTCCCGGTGATGTCGTTCTTCAGCGTCAACGTCGCGCTCGGTGAGATCGGCCAGGACCTGAGCGCCTCCGCCGGCATGCTCCAGTTGGTGGTGGCGGCGTACGGCGTCGTCTACGCCTCGCTCGTCGTGATCGGCGGCCGGCTCGGCGACTCCTACGGCCGCAAGCGGGCCCTGGTCGCCGGCCTGACCCTCTTCGCCCTGACCAGTCTGCTGTGCTCGGTGGCGCAGACCCCCGGCGAGCTCGTCGGCGCCCGCGTCCTCCAGGGCGTCGCGGCCGCCTTCGCCATGCCGCAGGTGCTGGCCACGATCCACGCCAGCACCGATGGCGAGCATCGCAGCCGGGCGATCGCCTGGTTCGGCGCGACCGCCGGCATCGCCACCAGCCTGGCGTTCCTGGTCGGCGGCCTGCTGACCGACTCCCCCGTCGGCTGGCGCGCCATCTTCTGGGTCAACGCCCCGGTGACCGCGATCGTCCTGATCGGCATCGTGCGCTACCTGCCGGAGACCAAGGCGCCACACCGCACCGACATCGACCTGACCGGTGCCGGCCTGCTCGGTGCCACCATGACGCTGCTCATCCTGCCGTTGACCGAGGGCCGTGCGCTGGGCTGGCCCACCTGGACCTGGATCTGCCTGGCGGCCGTGCTGCCGGTCGGCGGTGCCTTCGTCGCCTGGCAGGACAGGCTCGGGCGACACGGCGGGCTGCCGCTCATCCCGCTGCCGCTGTTCCGCTTCCGCAGCATCGGGGTCGGCCTGCTGATCGCGGCACCCTTCTTCGTCGCCTTCGGCGGGTTCATGTTCATCTACTCGCTGGTCGCCCAGGCGGCCGGCATGTCACCCCTGCGGATCGGGGTGAGCCTGCTGCCGATGTCGCTGGCGTTCCTGGGCGCCTCGCTGGTCGCCGGCCGGCTCGTCCCTCGGTACGGCGCCAGCGTGCTCAGTGTCGGCTCGCTGATCGCGGTGCTCGGGTACGCCGCCGTCGGCTGGACCGTCGCGCACACCGACGGTGCCTTCACCCTCGGCGACCAGGTGGCACCGATGGTGGTCGCCGGCCTCGGCCTCGGCCTGGTGATGCCACCGCTGATGGGGATCGTGCTCGGCGGGGTCGACGGTCACCTGGCCGGACTCGGCAGCGGGCTGATCATCACCACCCAGCAGGCGGGCCTGGGACTCGGCTCGGCGGTCGTCGGGTCGCTCTACCTCAGCCAGGCCGACCCCGACGGGTTCGCCGGCACCGCCTACCTGCTGGCCGCGGTGATGCTGGTCATCGCCGCCCTCACCCGGCTCCTGGAGCCGCGCCGGCGTTGAGCGGAGGCTCAGGCGCCGGCGATCGGCGGAGCGGTCGGATCGCCGTCCTCCGGAGCACCCTCCCGGGCGACGTACTCCTCGATCTGCTCGAGGTCGTTCTTGTTCCGGGTGACCACCGCCAGCAGGTCGCTCATGGTGGAGACCTCCTCGACCTGCTCACGCACGAACCAGGTCATGAACTGCTCGGAGGCGAAGTCGGTCTCCTCGCGCGCGATCCGGTAGAGGTGGTGGACCTGGTCGGTGACCTTCTTCTCCTGCGCCAGAGCGAGCGCGACCGGGGCGACCACATCAGCGAAGTCGTTCTCGACGGCCTCGATCGCCGGGATCTCGACCTTCGCGTCGGTGTCGAGCAGGTACTTGACCATCATCAGGGCATGGTCGCGCTCCTCGGCCGCCTGGCGGTAGAAGAACGCGGCCATCTGCGGCAGGGTGAGCGCCTCGTAGTAGGCGGCGCAGGCCAGATACTGGTTGTGCGAGGCCAACTCGTTGCCGACCTGGACGTTGAGCTGGGCTACGAAGCGATCGGCTGGCATCCGGGCTCCTGGGGATCAGGCGGCCTTGGAGAGCCGCTTCTTGGTCACTTTGCTGCCGTCAAGGCTGACGAGCTTCCGCTTCTTGACCGTATACCCCTTGGGCAGGGTTCCCTCCTTGAGCATCCGAATCGGACACCGCCCGCAGCGGCTCTTCGAGACGCAGCACTCGGTCTTCGGAAGCTTCTTCTTGCCCACGGCAGGCATGGTAGCAGCGAGAGGTTAGGCTTACCTACCGCTGCCCGATCCGCTCGAGGATCGCTCCGCCAGGCCGTGGGCCGTCCGGATGACCTCGACGATGCCGGCCATGATCTCGGTGAGCCCGAAGTCCTTCGGCGTGTAGACGGCCGCCACCCCGAGCTCGAGCAGCCGCCGGCCGTCGGACTCCGGGATGATGCCGCCGACGATCACCGGGATGTCGCCGGCGCCGGCGGACCGCAGTCCGTCGAGCACCGCGGGGACGAGCTCCATGTGCGAGCCGGAGAGGATCGAGAGCCCCACGCAGTGCACGTCCTCGGCGACCGCGGCCGACACGATCTGCTCCGGGGTGAGCCGGATGCCCTGGTAGATGACCTCGAAGCCGGCGTCTCGGGCACGCACGGCCACCTGCTCGGCACCGTTGGAGTGTCCGTCGAGACCGGGCTTGCCGACCAGCAGTCGCAGTCGTCCCTCCGGCGAGCCGGAGAGCTCCGCTCCGGTCCGACGTACCCGCTCCCGCACCTGCGCCAGCGCCTCACCGGCCTCGGTGACTCCGACCGCGCCGGCCACGCCGGTGGGCGCGCGGAACTCGCCGAAGACGTCGCGCAGGGTCTGGGCCCACTCGCCGGTGGTGGCGCCGGCCCGGGCCGCGGCCAGCGTCGCCGACATCAGGTTGGTACGGGTCTTGGCCGCCGCCGCCAATGCGTCCAGGGCGCTGCTCACCGCGGCCTCGTCCCGCGCCGCCTTCCAGGCGCGGACGGACTCGATGGCCGCCTGCTCGGCCCGCGGGTCGGCGACCATGATCGCGGCGTCGAGGTCGGCGGTGAGCGGGGAGGACTCGGTGGTCTCGAAGCGGTTGACCCCGACGATGGTCTCCTGCCCGGCCTCGATGGCGGCGCGGCGACGGGCGTGACTCGAGACCAGCTCCGACTTCATGTAGCCGGAGTCGACGGCGGCGATCGCACCGCCCATCGCCTGGACGCGATCGATCTCCGCCTTCGCGCCGTCGACCAGCTCGCGCACCTTCGCCTCGACCACCGGGGATCCGTCGAACAGGTCGTCGTACTCCAGCAGATCGGACTCGAAGGCGAGCACCTGTTGTAGCCGCAGCGACCACTGCTGGTCCCAGGGCCGAGGCAGGCCCAGGGCCTCGTTCCAGGCCGGCAGCTGGACCGCGCGAGCACGGGCGTTCTTGGAGAGCGTCACCGCGAGCATCTCCAGCACGATGCGCTGCACGTTGTTCTCCGGCTGGGCCTCGGTCAGGCCGAGCGAGTTGACCTGCACGCCGTACCGGAACCGGCGCATCTTGGGGTCGGTGACGCCGTAGCGCTCCCGGGTGAGCTCGTCCCAGAGCTCGACGAAGGCGCGCATCTTGCACATCTCCTCGACGAAGCGGACCCCCGCGTTGACGAAGAACGAGATCCGGCCGACGACCTTGCCGAAGTCGTCCTCGCTGACCTGCTCGGACGCCTTGACCGCGTCGAGCACGGCGATCGCCGTGCACATCGCATAGGCGATCTCCTGGACCGGCGTCGCTCCGGCCTCCTGCAGGTGATAGCTGCAGATGTTGATCGGGTTCCACTTCGGGATGTGGTGCACGGTGTAGGCGATCACGTCGCTGATCAGCCGCAGCGAGTGCTCCGGCCCGAAGACGTAGGTCCCGCGGGAGAGATACTCCTTGATGATGTCGTTCTGGGTGGTGCCGGCCAGCTGGGCCGCCACCTCCTCCGGGTCGACGCCCGGGTTCTGCTCCTCGGCGACCACCTGGTACATCGCCAGCAGCCACATCGCGGTCGCGTTGATGGTCATCGAGGTGTTCATCTCGGTCAGCGGGATCTGATCGAAGAGCTTGCGCATCTCCCCCAGGTGCGGGACCGGTACGCCGACCTTGCCGACCTCGCCACGGGCCAGCGGGCTGTCCGGGTCGTAGCCGGTCTGGGTCGGCAGGTCGAAGGCGACCGAGAGCCCCGTCTGCCCCTTGGCCAGATTCGTCCGGTAGAGCGCGTTGGAGGCCTCCGCCGTGGAGTGCCCGGCGTAGGTGCGCATCACCCACGGCCGGTCCTTGGTCGCGCGCCGCTCGTGCGCCGGATCCGGGCCCGGGCCGGACTCGGGCTGTGTGTCGCTCATGGCCCGAGACTAGGCCGCTGGTTACGGGTTGGTAACCGTCTGTGATGTGGAAAATGCCACGTCACCGACGCTGGACAGACGGCCTCGATCAGGCGATCAGGCCGTTCTCCACCTCGACCCGAGGGTAGAGCCGGGAGAGGTGCAGCATCCGGCGGACGGCCGGGCAGCAGCCGCGCAGCGTCAGCCGCCGACCCTCGGCATGTGCCCTCCGAGTGGCGAAGGCCAGCACCCGGAGCGCGGTCAGGTCCACCGCGCGCACCTCGGTGACGTCGACGACCGCGTCGCCCTCGACCGCGTCGAGATGGTCATGGATGGCGGCACGCACCTTCCAGGTGGTGCGCGCGTCGAGCTCTCCGCTCAGCCTGAGCGTCTGTCCGTCTGTGGCGATGTCCATGTCGGCCCCCACCGAGATCGCTAACCGCGTACGTCGATGAGACGTCCGCTACCAACAACTATGACGCGCGAACCACGCGATCGGGTTGCACCACTCCAGTCTCATCTTGCTTTCGGCGCGGATTCCGGCGCAGATCTCGACACGGATCTCGGCGCCGACGCCGATGAGGAGCCGCCGAGTCGCCGCCAGATACTCGTGGTGAGCGCGGCCGCGACGCCGGCGATCGCGGCATCGGCCGCGACCAGGGCCGCCTCGGCGGCGGCCAGCACGACGACGGGAAGCGCCAGCAGTCGGAGCAACAGGTGACCCCGCGAGACCGTCCCCTCACGAGACGCCACGCGATCGAGGGTGAGCGCCAGGACCGTCGCGAGCATGACCACGTCGAGATCGAGCCCGGCGGCGCGCTCGACCCGGCAGGCGGCGTACCAGGTGCCGAGCACGGACACCATCGAGACCAGCGCCTCACGCCACCCGGTACGGAGCGATGCCATTCGCCTCTCCTCATAGGACCCTAGGCCTGTGCCCGACCCCTCCACGATCGCCACCGGCGATTCTCGAGCGCCTCGCCGCGGCGGACGTCGACGGCCGTAGGCTCGGCCCATGGTCAACCTGACGCGCATCTACACCCGTACCGGCGACGCCGGCGAGACCCGGCTCGGCGACATGAGCGTGACGGCGAAGACCGACCGGCGGCTGGAGGCGTATGCCACCACCGACGAGACCGGGGCGGCCATCGGCGTCGTACTCGCCCAGGCGGCGGCCGCCGCCGAGGGCGACGGGCTGGATGCGGACGTGGTGCGGGTGCTCACCACGATCCAGAACGACCTCTTCGACGTCGGCGCGGATCTGTCCACGCCGATCGTCGCGGACCCCGAGTTCCCGCCGCTGCGCGTGGAGCAGAGCTACATCGACCGGCTCGAGGCCTGGTGCGACGAGTTCAACGAGCCGTTGCCGAAGCTGCGCTCCTTCATCCTCGCCGGCGGCACCGTCGCCGCCGCCCATCTGCACGTCGCGCGGACCGTCGCGCGACGTGCGGAGCGGGCCGCCTGGGCGGCCTACGAGGTGCACGGCGCGACGATGAACCCGCTGGCGCTGACCTACCTCAACCGTGTCTCGGACCTGCTCTTCATCCTGGCCCGCTACGCCAACCGCGGCGCCGGCGACGTGCTGTGGGTGCCCGGCGGCGAGCGTTGAGCCCGGCTGGGGCAGGGGTCGGTGGGAGATCGTCCGAGCGGTCTCCGGGCCACCGGTCCCGCCGACTCCGCTCTGTGGGCGGAGCCTGACAGAATCCATGGCGTGATCCTGGACCAGCTCACCGATGAGGTGCTGCGGGATGCCTTCGACCCGCTGACCCTTCATCGTGCCCGCGGCTACGCCGCCGAGGGTCGGGTCTCCGGCATGAGGATCACCGAGATGGAGAGCTCCTTCCTCACCGCCTCGGCCGATGTCCAAGGCACCAGGCCGGCGCCGTACCGGGTCAATCTCACCTTCGAGAGCGACGAGAGCGGACCCTGGCTGGTGACGACCTGCAGCTGCCCGGTGCATGCGGACTGCAAGCATGGCGCCGCGCTCGCGCTCACCCTGGCGGCGCCGCGCGAGGACCCGGCCGCGAGCACCGACTGGGAGGCGCGGCTGCGCGCGCTGCTCGATCAACTGGCCCAGGACCTCGGTCCCGAGGACCATTTGGCTCCGCTCGCGGTGGAGTTCGAGGTCGAGTCGACCCGGACCGGCCTCGGTGCCCACTCCGCACCCGGGTTGCGGCTTCGCCCGCTCCGGCTGGGCCATCGCGGCCGCTGGGTGAAGACCGGCGCGGAGTGGTCGGCGATCCAGCGCGCGACCCCGGGCCACGACTTCCCCCGTGCCCAGGTCGCCGCGCTCAAGGAGCTCGCCCGGGCACTTCCGCCGTACGGCTACTCGGTGGGCGCCATGGCCGTGCCGGCCGACGAGTTCGGCGATCATCTGGTGCGCCTGCTGAGCGCCGCCGCGGAGGCGGAGGTGACCTTCCTGCCCGGCACCGGCCTGCGGGAGGTCCGGCTCGCCGAGGAGCCGCTGTCCTGGGCCGGCGCCGCGTCTCGGGAGGACGACGGCACCGTGCTCCGCTTCGGCGTCCGGTACGACGATCAGCTGCTCAGTGGCCCACCGGTGCTGCCGATCGGGCGACCGGCGCACAGCGTGGCGCTGCTCCGTGCCGGCGTCCTGGTCGTCGGCCGGCTCGCCGAGCCGCTGCCTGACCACGCCAGACGACTGGTGATCGACCGCGACCCGCTGCGGGTGCCGCTCACCGACACCGACCGCCTCGAGCCGCTCCTCGGCCCGCTGGCCCGACTGGTGAGCATCGACTCGCCGGACGACTCGGTCCCGGTGCCGGAGCCCCTTCCCCCGATGCTGCGGCTGAGGGTGACCTGGCGCGCGGCCAGTCGCGCCGAGCTGCACTGGGAGTGGGCCTACGGCCCGCGCAGCTATGGGTTGGGCTCCCGCGAGGATCTCGGCCTGGTGCGAGACCCCGATGCCGAGCGGGAGCTGCGCGCCCGCATCCCCGACTCGCTGCGCCACCTGCTCACCGTCTCCACCCGCGCCCACGGCGACGCGCTGGAGCTCGCCATCCACCACCTGCCGGCGCTGCGCGAGGTCAAGGACCTCGAGGTCGTCGAGGTCGAGCGTCCCGACTTCCGGGAGAGCCTCGAGGATCCGCAGATCAGCTTCGAGGTGAGCGGTGACGGCCCCGAGCACACCGACTGGCTCGACCTGGAGGTGGTGGTCAGCGTCGACGGCGAGCAGGTGCCGCTGCCCGACGTGCTGGCCGCGCTCACCCGCGAGGAGGACTTCCTCCTCCTGCCCAGTGGGCTGTATCTGAGCACCGACCGGCCCGAGCTCGCCCGGTTGCGGGAGGTGGTCGCCGCCGCCGCGCAGCTGCGCGAGCGCGACGGCGACCGGCTCTCGGTGGGCAAGCACGACCTCGGCGTGTGGGCGGAGCTCGCCGAGCTGGGCGTGGTGGACGCGCAGGCCGCCGCCTGGGTGGCCAAGGCCCAGGCGTTGCGCGACCTGGTCGAGATCCCCAGGCCGGTCCCGACCGGCCTGGCCGCCACGCTTCGTTCCTACCAGCAGGACGGCTTCGCCTGGCTGAGCTTCCTCCACGACCAGGGCCTCGGTGGGATCCTCGCCGACGACATGGGGTTGGGCAAGACGCTGCAGGTGCTCGCCACCATCGCTCGCGCCAAGGCGGCCGGCGGCACCCGTCCGTTCCTGGTGGTGGCGCCGACCAGCGTGGTCCCGGCGTGGCGGAGCGAGGCCGCCCGGCACACCCCCGGTCTGCGGATCGGCATGGTCCAGCGGCGGGTGGACGACGTCGCCGCGATCGCCGCCCGAAGCGACGTCGTGGTCACCAGCTACGCGATGCTGCGTCTGGAGCAGGATCAGTTCGGCGGCCAGGAGTGGGCGGGACTGATCCTGGACGAGGCCCAACAGGTCAAGAACCACCAGAGCAAGGCGTACGCCGCCGTCCGCCGGATCGAGGCACCCTTCCGGCTGGCGGTGACCGGGACGCCGTTCGAGAACCGGCTGATGGAGCTGTGGTCCCTGCTCTCCATCGTCGCGCCGGGGCTCTACCCCTCCGCCAAGACGTTCCGGCAGCAGGTGGTCACACCGGTGGAGAAGCAGGGCGATGAGCTCGCGTTGGCCCGCTTCCGCACCCGGATCCGGCCGTTCCTGCTGCGCCGTACCAAGGAACTGGTCGCCGCCGACCTCCCGCCCAAACAGGAGCAGGTGCTCACCGTCGAGCTCTCCGCCCGCCACCGCCGGCTCTACGACGCCCATCTCGCCAAGCAGCGCCAGCGGATCCTCCGGCTGCTCGACGACTTCGACGGGAACCGGGTCGCCATCCTCAGCGCCATCACCCGGCTGCGCCAGCTCGCCCTCGACCCGGCGCTGGTCGACGCCGAGCACGACCATGTCGGCTCGGCGAAGCTGGACGTCCTGCTCGACCATCTGGTCGAGCTCACCGCCGAGGGCCACCGGGCGCTGGTGTTCAGCCAGTTCACCACCTTCCTCGATCGGGCGCGGCGCCGGCTGGAGGAGGCCGGCATCGAGCTCACCTACCTGGACGGTGCCACCCGGGACCGCGAGGGTGTGGTGGAGCGGTTCCGCACCGGTGCGGCACAGGTGTTCCTGATCTCGCTCAAGGCCGGCGGCGTCGGGCTGACCCTGACCGAGGCCGACTACGTCTTCGTCCTGGACCCGTGGTGGAACCCGGCCGCCGAGGCCCAGGCGGTGGACCGCGCGCATCGGATCGGACAGACCGAGAAGGTGATGGTCTATCGGCTGGTGTCGGCCGAGACCATCGAGGAGAAGGTGATGGAGCTGCAGGGTCGCAAGGCCGAGCTGTTCGCCCGGGTGGTCGACGGGGAGGGCCTGATGAGCACCGCCATCGACGCCGACGACATCCGCCGCCTCTTCGACCACTGACCGCCCGGACCGCGCCGGGGGTCGGCGGACGACCCGGTCCGGTCAGCGGACCAGCGAGTCCGCCACCCGAGGCGGCCGGGCGGCGGTCACGGTGATCGCCGCCGGGAGCATCAGGCAGGCGATGACGACCAGCGAGTCGAGGGTCCCGACCCGGTCGCCGAGGGCGCCGAGGAGCGGCGGGAACGCCAGGAACGCGGTGTACCCGATCGTCGACACCACCCCGACCCGGGCGGCCGCCCGGGCACCGTCGTCGGCGGCGGCGCCCAGCCCGACCGGGAAGCCGAGCGCACCGCCGATGCCCCAGACCACGATCGCGGGGAACGCCAGCGCGAGCCGACCGCCGTAGACCACCGTCAGGATGCCGACGAAGGCGCAGACGGTGCAGCCCCACAGCATCGGCGCCCGCCCGAACCGGTCCACCGCCCGCGCGCCGAGCAGGCGGCCGAGGGTCATCGCCACCACGAACGTGGAGTACGCCGCCACCCCGACCCAGTGCGGTGTGTCGTAGCCGTCGATCACCGCCAGGGTCAGCCAGTCGTTCGCGCTGCCCTCGACCGCCGCGAAGGCGAACACCATCACCCCGAGCAGCACCGTCCGCGGCTCCCGCCAGGCAGCGAACGCGGACCGGCCCGAACCCGGGCGGGCGGCCTCACCGTGCTCGGTCGGGGCCTGGGACGCCGGGCGGGGACGCTCGGCGAGGTAGGCACGGGTCCCGGACAGGGAGAGCGCCGTGACCAGCACCGCCGCGCCCGCCAGATGGACCGGCAGCGGGAGCTGCAGGGCGGCCATCGGAACCCCCACCAACGCGCCCGCGACCGAGCCGAGGCTGAACATGGCGTGCAGCTGCGGCAGGGTGGTGCGGCGCAGCCGCCGCTCCACCTCGGCCCCCTCCACGTTCATCGCGACGTCCCAGGTGCTCATCGTGCAGCCGTATCCGGCGAGCATGACCGCCACCAGCCAGACCACCCCGGTGACGACGAAGACCGCGGCGAGGAACAGCGCCGTGGCACACACGACGGTGGCCACCCGCACCACCACGGTGGGACCGAAGCGGGTCACCACCGGGCCGGCGAACGGGAGCGCGGCCACCGAACCCGCGGCGGCGCACAGCAGCAGCAGACCGAGGCCGCCGTTGGACAGCGCCAGCGCCGAGCGGATGTCGGGCAGCCGCGACACGAACGAGGCGAACAGTGCCCCGTTGGCGGCGAAGACCATCGCCGATCCGGTCCGCGCGGAGCGAAGGGCGCTGCTCATGGCACCATCGAATCAGGGAGGGGAGCCGGCCCGCGAATCAGCGAGGACGACGCCGCGAAGGGCCGATGAGACGCCGTTGACCCGGCTACTTGATGCTCCAGTCGGTGCCCGGGTTGCGCGACTCGAGCCAGGCCTGGAAGCCGATCAGGGACGACTCCGACATCGCCAACTCGACGCTACGAGCACCGGAGCGGCACTCGACCACGACATGGTCGGGATAGAGCGACATCTGCTCCAGGCCGGCCGGCGTACGGCTGGAGACGAAGGTGAGCTGTGCTCGCTCCCAGATCCTCTTCGGACGTGGATCGAGGGAGAAGACCCGGAACCACTCCAGGGTGGATCCGGAGTATCGCCCGAGCCCGAGAAGCCAACCGCGTCCGGGGTGTCCACCCCGGACGCGGTGACTGAGCTCGAACGTGCCGCCGTGGCGAGCGATGACGCGTCGGCGCACCATGAGGGCCACGCCATAGACCACGACCAGCGCGAGGAGAACGCCTACTGCTTCCAGCAGCCACTCCCACAGCGCCATCCAGGTCTGCCCTCTCGCCTCAGGATGCCTTCGCCGCCGCGTCGACGCGGGCCTGGGCCAACCGTACGGCGGGATCGAACTCGGCGCTCGCACCGGCCGCCGTCTTCGCCTCGTCGAGCTCGGCGCGGGCCTGGGCGGCATCGATCTCGCCGCCCAGCCAGACGTGCTCGGCGAGCACCGAGACCCGGTCGTTGGCCACCGAGATGAATCCCCCGTCCACCGAGGCGATCACCTTCTCGTTCGTCCCGCTGATCTCCACCACGCTCGGGCTGAGCAGCGAGAGCAGCGGCTGGTGGCCACGCAGGACGCCCAGATCGCCGTCGACCGTGCGGGCGCTGATCTGGGTGGCCTCACCCGACCAGACCGTCCGGTCGGCCGCGACCAGCTCGACGTGCAGTGCCTCGGCCATCTCAGAGGCTCTTCTGGATCTCAGCCCACTTCTGCTCGACGTCGTCCAGACCGCCGCACATGAAGAAGGCCTGCTCGGCCACGTGGTCGTAGTCGCCGTCGGCGATCTTGTTGAACGCCTCGATCGTGTCCGCGACCGGGACCGTGGAGCCCTCGATGCCGGTGAACTGCTTGGCCACGTAGGTGTTCTGCGACAAGAACCGCTGGATCCGGCGAGCCCGAGACACGATGATCTTGTCCTCCTCGGAGAGCTCATCGACACCCAGGATCGCGATGATGTCCTGCAGCTCCTTGTTGCGCTGCAGGATCTGCTTGACCCGGATCGCACAGTCGTAGTGCGCCTGACCGATGTACTGCGGGTCCAAGATCCGCGAGGTCGAGGTCAACGGATCCACCGCCGGGTAGATACCCAGCGAGGCGATGTCACGCGACAGCTCGGTGGTCGCATCCAGATGAGCGAACGTGGTGGCCGGCGCCGGGTCGGTGTAGTCGTCGGCGGGCACGTAGATCGCCTGCATCGAGGTGATCGAGTGACCCCGGGTCGAGGTGATCCGCTCTTGCAGCGTGCCCATCTCGTCGGCCAGGTTCGGCTGATACCCCACCGCCGACGGCATCCGGCCCAGCAGCGTGGAGACCTCCGAACCGGCCTGGGTGAACCGGAAGATGTTGTCGATGAACAGCAACACGTCCTGGTTCTGCACATCGCGGAAGTACTCCGCCATCGTCAGCGCCGACAGCGCCACCCGCAACCGGGTACCCGGCGGCTCATCCATCTGACCGAACACCAAGGCGGTCTGCCCGATGACGCCGGCCTCGTCCATCTCGACGATCAGGTCGTTGCCCTCACGGGTCCGCTCCCCCACCCCGGCGAAGACCGACACACCACCGTGGTCACGGGCCACCCGGGCGATCATCTCCTGGATGAGCACGGTCTTGCCCACCCCGGCGCCACCGAACAGGCCGATCTTGCCGCCCTGGACGTACGGGGTCAGCAGATCGATGACCTTGATCCCGGTCTCGAACATCTGGGTCTTCGACTCCAGCTGGTCGAACGCCGGCGCCTTACGGTGGATACCCCACCGCTCGGTGACCTGGAGCTCGCTGGCCGGTACGTCGAGGACGTCGCCGGTCGCGTTGAACACGTGTCCCAGCGTCGCGTCGCCGACCGGCACGGTGATCGGTCCGCCGGTGTCGCGCACCGAGGCACCGCGCACCAGCCCATCGGTCGGCTTCAGCGAGATCGCGCGGACCACGCCGTCGCCGATGTGCTGGGCGACCTCCAGCGGCAGCACGCTGGTCTCGCCGCCCAGGGTCACGTCGACCTCGAGCTTGTTGTAGATGTCGGGCATGGCGTCGACGGGGAACTCCACGTCGACGACCGGACCGATGACCCGGGCGATGCGCCCGGCGGCCCCGGCGGCCGCCGTACCGGCGGTCTCTTCAACCGTTGCAGTCATGTCACTCACTCTTCTCAGATTCCGGTAGGGGTCAGTCGTTCGCGGAGCTGGCGTCGGCGAGGGCGTTCACGCCGCCCACGATCTCGCTGATCTCCTGGGTGATGCCGGCCTGGCGTGCCTGGTTCGCGATCCGGGTGAACTTCTTGATCAGCTCGTCGGCGTTGTCGGTGGCCGACTTCATCGCCTTCTGTCGGGCGGCCAGCTCGGAGGCGGCGGCCTGCAGCAGGGCAAAGAAGACCCTGCTCTCCACGTACTGCGGCAGCAGCCCGTCCAGGACCGCCTCGGCGGACGGCTCGAACTCGTACAGCGGCAGGACCTCGCCCGGCTCGGGTCGGGTCTCGCCCTCCACGACCTCCAGCGGCAGCAGCCGGACGGCGGTCGGGGCCTGCACCAGCATCGACTCGAACCGGGTGTAGACGACGTGCACCTCGTCCACACCGACCGCGCTCGCCTCGGATCCGGCCTCGGCCGCGCCGGCGAGGAAGACCTCGATCAGCGTGCTGCCGATCTCCTTGGCCACCTCGTAGGTCGGCTGGTCGGAGTGCCCCGTCCACGATCGCCGCACCGGGCGACCGCGGAACTTGTAGTAGGCCTCGCCCTTGCGGCCGGAGATGTAGAGGTCGACCTGCTTGCCCTCGCCACGCAGCTTCTCCACCAGCGACTCCGCTTCCCGGATGGCGCTGGAGGAGTAGGCGCCGGCCAGACCACGGTCGCTGGTGACCACCAGCACCGCAGCCCGGGTGGCCGACTCCGGCTCGGTGGTCAGCGCGTGGTCGACGTTGGAGTACGTCGCCACCGCGGAGACCGCCCGGGTCAGCTCACGGGCGTAGGGCGCAGCCGAATTCGCCCGCTGCTGCGCCTTGATGATCCGCGACGCGGCGATGAGCTCCATCGCGCGCGTGATCTTCTTCATCGACTCCGTCGACTTGATCCGCGCGCGGTACTCGCGCAATGACACAGCCATGCGAGGACCTCACGCCCGCTTCTGCTTGACGATCTGCTCCTGCTCGACGTCCTCGTCCGCCAGCGGGGTCGCCTCCTCGTGACCGGCCCGGATGAACCCGCCGTCGGAGGTCTGGAACTCGCCGAGGAAGTGGTCGTACGCGGCGGCCAGCTCCGACTCGGTGGAGTCCTCGAACTTCGTCGTCTCCCGGATGACGGACAGGATGCCCTCGTGCGAGTTGCGCAAGAAGTCGAGGAACTCCTGCTCGAACTTGAGCACGTCCACGGTCGGGACGATGTCGAGACGACCGGAGGTGCCCAGCCAGAGCGAGACGGTCATCTCCGCCAGCGGGTACGGCGAGTAGGCCGGCTGCTTGAGCAGCGCCATCAGCCGCTGGCCCCGGTCGAGCTGCTGCCGGGAGGCGGCGTCCAGGTCGGAGGCGAACATCGCGAAGGCCTCCATCGCACGGTACTGCGCGAGCTCGACCTTGAGCGAGCCGGTGACCGCCTTCATCGCCTTGGTCATCGCCGAGCCGCCGACGCGGGAGACCGAGACGCCGACGTCGATGGCCGGACGCTGGTTGGCCGCGAAGAGGTCGGACTGGAGGAAGATCTGGCCGTCGGTGATGGAGATGACGTTGGTCGGGATGAACGCCGAGACGTCGTTCGCCTTGGTCTCGATGACCGGCAGGCCGGTCATCGAGCCGGCGCCCATGTCGTCGCTCAGCTTCGCGCACCGCTCCAGCAGCCGGGAGTGCAGGTAGAAGACGTCACCGGGGTAGGCCTCACGACCCGGCGGACGACGCAGCAGCAGCGACACCGCGCGGTAGGCCTCGGCCTGCTTGGTCAGGTCGTCGAAGACGATCAGGACGTGCTTGCCGTCGTACATCCAGTGCTGGCCGATGGCGGAGCCGGTGTACGGCGCCAGGTACTTGAACCCGGCGCTGTCGGAGGCGGGAGCGGCCACGATGGTGGTGTACTCCAGGGCGCCGGCCTCCTCCAGGGCACCGCGCACCGAGGCGATGGTGGAGCCCTTCTGGCCGACCGCGACGTAGATGCAGCGCACCTGCTTGGTCGGGTCGCCCGAGGCCCAGTTCGCCTTCTGGTTGATGATCGTGTCGATGGCGATGGTGGTCTTGCCGGTGGCCCGGTCGCCGATGATCAGCTGACGCTGGCCACGCCCGATCGGGGTCATCGCGTCGATGGCCTTGATGCCGGTGGCCAGCGGCTCGTGCACCGACTTGCGCTGCATCACCGTCGGCGCCTGGAGCTCCAGGGCACGGCGACCGGTGGTCTCGATCTCGCCCAGCCCGTCGATGGCGTTCCCGAGCGGGTCCACCACCCGGCCGAGGTAGCCGTCGCCGACCGGGACCGAGAGGATCTCGCCGGTCCGACGGACGGCCTGACCCTCCTCGATCTTGTCGAAGTCACCGAGGATGACGACGCCGATCTCGCGGGTGTCGAGGTTCAGCGCGATGCCGAGGGTGCCGTCCTCGAACTCGAGCAGCTCGTTGGCCATCGCCGAGGGCAGTCCGCTGACGCGCGCGATGCCGTCGGCGGTCTGGGCGACGACGCCGACCTCCTCGGTCTTCGCGGCCTCGGGCTTGTACTCGGCGACGTACTTCTGCAGTGCGTCGCGGATCTCCTCCGGACGGATGGTGAGCTCCGTCATCTGCTGATGCCTTCTCTCTCGTTCCTTCAAGTTCTTCGGTGGTCGGGCTCTTCGGTGGTCGAGCTCTGGTCGAGACTCAGCCGGCCAGCCGTCGGCGAGCGTCGTCGAGGCGGCTGGCGATGGTTCCGTCGACGATCTCGTCCCCGGCCTCGACTCGGACGCCGCCGATCAGGGTCGGGTCGACGACGACGTCGGCGTGAACCGCGCGGCCGTACTGCCGCGAGAGCACGCCGTTCAGGCGCTCCGCCTGGTCCGTGCTCAGCGGCGCGGCCACATGGACGGTGACGACGCTCTCGCCGTGGATCTCCCCGGCCAGCCGGCGGTAGGACGACAGCGCCGCCGGCACCGTGCCGTAGGAGCCGGCCAGCGCCTGCTTGGCCAGCCGCAGGGTCGCGTCCTGGAACCTGCCCGCGAACAGCGAGTCCAACAGGCCGGCCTTGTCCCCCACGGTCCGGGTCGGGTCGGAGAGCGCGTCGCGCAGGTCCGGGTAGTGATCCACCACCCGGCGCAGCTCGAAGAGCTCGGCGGACAGGCGCTCGCCGTCGGAGGCGGAGCAGATCGCGGCGACCTCGGAGAGCCGCTCGACCGCGTCCGGCAGATCGGTGCTGCGGGTCCAACGACGCGACGCCGCCTCCGCCAGCGCCGCCACCGCAGCGGGCTGGTCCACCCGGGTGAACAGCTCGGTGGCCAGACCGGCCTTCGCCTCGCCGGGCACCGTGGTGTCGGTGGCGTAGCGGCGCAGCGCGGGCTCGGTGCGGAAGGTCTGCGCCGCCGAGAACAGCGCCCCGGCGGCCTTGTCGGCCGCGGACCGGTCGCCGGCCAACTGGTCGACCAGCTGGTCGGTCAGGGCCGCGACGGCTTCGGCCGACGCTCCGCGGAAGTCCATCAGTTCACACCGCCCGCCGGCGTACCGGACTCCAGCTCGGAGAGGAAGCGCTCCACGACCCGGCTCTGCCGAGCGTCGTCCTCGAGGCTCTCGCCCACGATCCGGCCGGCCAGGCCGGTCGCCAGGCTGCCGACCTCGGTGCGCAGCGAGGCGACGGCCTGCTGGCGCTCGGCCTCGATCTGGGCCTTGCCGTGCTCGACGATGCGGGACGCCTCCGCCTGAGCCTGCTCGCGCATCTCGGCGATGATCGCCGCGCCCTGCTCGCGAGCCTCCTCGCGGATCTGGGCGGCCTCGCGACGCGCATCGGCGATCTGGGACTGGAACTCGTCCCGGGCCGAGACCGCGTCCTCCTTCGCCTGGTCGAGGTCGGCGAACTGCTGCCGGATCGCCTCCTGCCGCGCCGTCATCGCCTTGTTGATCGGCGGGATGACGTACTTGGCCAGGAGGAGCACGATGACCACGAACGCGATCAACTCCACGATGAACGTGCCGTTGGGCACGAGGAAGTTGCTCGCCAGCGGGTTCAGGTCGCTCACTAAGGTGCTCATCTACCTCTTGGTCCTTTGTCTAGTACGGGTCGTGCGGGCCCCGGTCGGGGCCCGGTCACTTACCCAGGACGAAGACGAACAGGGCCATGAAGGCGAGGTTGATGAAGAACATCGCCTCGACCAGACCCACGGTCAGGAAGAAGATGGTCTGCAGGCGGCCCTGGGCCTCCGGCTGACGGGCGACGCCCTGGATGTACGACGAACCGGCCAGGCCGTCACCGACGCCGGCACCGATCGCGCCGCCGCCGAGCGCAAGCCCGCCGCCGATGAAGGCGCCGGCGGTCTTGATAGCCGAATCAATGTCTGCCACTGTCTCTCCTTGGTTCTGCGTCGGGGTCCGACGCGTGGAATGTACCTCTTGGAACGGACCGAGCCGGGGCTCAGGCCGCTGGTTCGGGGGTGGTGCCGTGCTCGGCGCTCTCCTCGTCGTGGTCACCGTGACCGCCACCCGCCATGCCGAAGTAGAGCACCGTCAGCAGGGCGAAGATGAACGCCTGGATCAGGCCGATGAACATGTCGAACAGCTTCCACGCGATGGTGCTCAGGAACGCGAGCACACCACCGAGCGGGGCCGGGCCGATCTTCCAGGCGACCAGACCGGCGATGAGGCCGATCATGATCCCGCCGGCGAAGATGTTGCCGAAGAGTCGCAGTGCCAGCGTGACCGGCTTGATGAGCTCCTCGAGCACGTTGAGGAAGGTGAAGACCACCCGGATCGGGATGTCGATCCCCTTCTTGTCCGGAAAGATGCTCTGCCCGACGAAGTGCTTGAAGTACTCCTTGGCGCCGCGCTGGCGGATGCCGAAGACCCACACCCCGACGATCACCAGGATCGCCATCGCATAGGTGAGGTTGGTGTCCGAGGTCGGCGCCACGAAGATCTGGGTCGCGTCGTCGTTCGTCTTGCTGGGGATCATCTCCAGCCAGTTGGCGATCAGGATGAAGAAGAACAGGGCCACCGCGAGCGGAACCACGAACGGGTGCACGAAGCCGAGGTTGTCCTCGACCTGGGTCTGCACCTCCTTGACGATCGTCTCCCACAGCAGCTGCAGCTTGGTCGGGACGTTGTCCTCACGTCGCCGCACCAGTTGCCGGCGCAGCAGCAGGCCGAGCGCCACCACGATCGCGCCCGCGATCAGCGTGTTCCAGATCGTGTCGGCGTTGAAGGTCATGCCGAGGACGTGCCACTCCGGGTGCTCGCCCGGGTGGATGTCGATCTCGAGGGGCAGCAGGCCGCTCATTGATGCTTCAGCTCCTTCAGCAACGGGAGGGTGGTCATCACCAGGGCGATGAGGCGGAAGATGGCCAGGCCGAGCAGCACCCCGATGCCGTCGGGCCAGAACAACGCGGCGATGGCCACCGCGACGACCGCGAGGATGGACAGCCGCACGATGGTGGCGCGGGTGAGCTCCGCCCGGGTCGGCGTACGGCCGCTGGAGATCACCTTGAGCAGCCAGTACTCGGTGGCGAGATGGTTGAGCAGTCCGAGCAGGATGCCGGCCGCCAGACACCCGGGCAGCACCCACGAGCCGAGCTGGTAGAACCAGAGGCTGAAGATCATCAGACCGAGGGCGATCAGCTCGATCTTGCGCTGGTCGACGATGACACGGCCGATGCTCGCCTGGGGAAGGTCACTGCCCTCCGGGGTTGCGTTGGTCACGATGTCACCTCACTCCGACGTGTCTCGAAACGCCCGCGCGACCCGCATCGCGAAACCGACGCAAGCGAGCACGATCCCGACGGCGACGCCGAGAACCGCGCCCAGTGGTGCGAGTCCGGTGAGATGGTCGACGAGCAGCCCGAGCGCCGTACACCCGACCACGCAGCCCACCAGGAGACCTCCGAGACCGAGTAGATCTCGGCCTCGCAGTTGCTGGTCAGCTCGCTGGTCTGGCATCGAAACCGATCGGTATCTGGAAGGCCCCACGCATCGGACGCGCCGCGCGCAGCAGATGTGGACGTCGCCCCGACGTTCGACCGCAACGTATCACAGCGATCGCCACCCCAGATCGCCCGGTCTGGCCCGGGCCGGGTGGCGCTCTGAGCGGTCGTCAACATCGGCGGCCGTTTCTGTGGTGTAGGTGTGGGGTCGGCCACCGGGACGAGCGATCGTCCGATGGCTCGTGAAAGCTATCACAAGCGCTTCACGGCGAAGAAATTGATCGTTCCAGCTCGTCCGGAGCCGGCACGGGGCGCCGGCTCCGGTAGGCCGGCAGCAGGAAGGTGAGCACCAGGGTGACCACCACCGCGGCGAGCAGGCCGCCCCACATCGCCGGCCCGGTGTAGAGGCTGGCGAACACCGACCCGAAGCCGACCAGCGCGGCCCACAGCCACATGATCAGCACCGCACGGCGTTGGGAGTGGCCGATCTCCAGCAGCCGGTGATGCAGATGCTGCTTGTCCGGCGAGAACGGCGACCGCCCGGCCCGGGTGCGGCGGACCACCGCGAGCACCAGGTCCGCGAGCGGGACCACCAGGATCATCACCGGCAGCAGCACCGGCAGCAGCGTGGGCAACAGGCTCGCCTGCGATCCGCGGGCTCCCTCGGCCAGATCCGTCGGAGTGAACTGCCCGGACAGGCTGACCGCGCTGCCGGAGAGCACCAGGCCGATGAGCATCGAGCCGCTGTCCCCCATGAACAGCCGGGCCGGGTGCCAGTTGTGGATCAGGAAGCCCGCGCAGGCCCCGGCCAGCGCGGCGCTCAGCAGCGCGGCGGTGGTGGCGCGGCTCAGGTCGTTGAACCGGGTCAGCTCGTAGCAGAACAGGAAGAACGCGACCGCGCCGATCCCGACCACACCCGCGGCGAGGCCGTCCAGTCCGTCGATGAAGTTGACCGCGTTGACGGTGGCGACCACCACCAGGCCGGTCAGCAGCGCGCCCTGGGAGTCCTCGAAGGAGAACTGCACCCCATCGGGCCGGGTGAAGAAGATGTACTGCACGTTGAAGGCGATCAGCACGGCGGTCGCCAGGATCTGCCCGCCCAGCTTGGTCAGCGCGTCCAGCTCGAAGATGTCGTCGATGATGCCGACCACACAGATCACCGCGCCGGCCAGGATCACCACCCCGGTGTCGTGCACCACGTAGGAGGCGTCGGCCAGGAAGGGGAGCTTGCGGGCCACCAGGTACGCCGCGACCAGACCGCCGAGCATGGCCAGACCGCCCATATAGGGCACCGGCTCGGCGTGCACGTCCCGGTCACGCACCCGGGCCACGGCACCGGTGCGCAGGGCGATCTCCCGGGCGATCACGGTCAGCAGGTAGCTGACCACGGCCGCGACCAGGAAGACCAGCAGGTAGGCACGCATCAGGCGTCGCCGTCGTCCTGCTTGGTCAGTGAGACGGTCTGGTCGTCGTTCTGGTCGTCGTTCTGGTCGTCGTTCTGGTCGTCGTTCTGGTCGTCGTTCTGGTCGTCGGTCTCGGCGTCGGTCTGGTCCTCAGCCTGGTCGGTCGCGTCCGTCGCGTCCGTTGCGTCCGTCTCGGCGTCGAGGTCTTCGTCGACTTCGTCGACCTCATCGCTCTCGTCGGCCTTATCGGCCTCATCGGCCTCGTCGTCGGGATCCTCGATGAGCAGCTTGAGGTCGTGCTCGGCGAGCAGCTCGTTGAGCCGGGCGACGCCGATCGCGCCGAGCCGGAGCAGCCTGGGCTCCTCACCGGTGGCGTCGATGATGGTCGAGGCCACTCCCCCGGACGCCGTACCCCCGTCGAGGATCGCCTCGACCTTGTCGCCGAGCATCTCCTCGGCCGCCTCGGCGTCGGTGGCGGCCGGATCGCCGGTGGTGTTGGCCGAGCTGACCGCGAGCGGCCCGACCCGGTCGATGACGTCACGGGTGAGCTTGAGGTCCGGCATGCGTATCGCGACGGTGCCCCGGGCCTCGCCCAGATCCCACTGCAGCGAGGCCTGCTCGTGGCAGACGATGGTGAGCGGTCCGGGCCAGAACTTCTCCACCAGGGTGCGGGCCCAGTCCGGCACCCGCGTGGCCAACGCGTCGAGAGTGGCGGCGTTGGCGATCAGCACCGGTGGAGGCTTCTCCCGACCGCGGCCCTTGGCGGCCAGCAGCTGGGTGACCGCGCCCTTGTCGAAGGCGTCCGCCGCCAGGCCGTACACGGTGTCGGTGGGAAGGACGACGAGTTCGCCGTCGTGGAGCGCCTCGGCCGCCGCCTCGATGGCGGCCTCGCGTTCCTCCTCGGTGGCGGTGGGATATCGGGTGCTCACGCCTCTCCTCTCCTGCCCGCGCCGCCGGGCACGGCGATCGCGTCAACCCTCATCGTGCCAGTCGCGCGGTGGTGAAGCGTGCACGCCCTGCCAGGTCCTGATGATCGCGTACCGCGCACCACCGGCCCGACGCGCCGAAGATGGCCGGCACGGATGCGGCCTGGACCTCGGCGTGCTCGACGCCGAGTACGCCGCCGGGGCGCAGCAGCTCGGCGGCACGGCGCTCCAGCGCGCGGATCGCGTCGAGCCCGTCCCGGCCAGAGAAGAGCGCCATCTCCGGGTCGTGCTCGCGGGCCTCGGGGGCCACCGACTCCCAGGCCTCCCACGGGACGTAGGGCGGGTTGCAGGCCACCACGTCGACGGTCCCGAGGAGTTCGGGGAAGGCGGTGGCGAAGTCTCCCTGACGCAGGTCGACCCCGGTGCCGGCGAGATTGCGCTCGGCCCAGGCGAACGCCTCCTCGGACAGCTCGACGGCATGGATCAGCGGCGCCGGCCGTGCCTCGGCCAGCTCGTCGGCCAGACTCGCCGCGATGGCACCGCTGCCGGTGCACAGGTCGACGACCACCGGCGCCCGTCCGGTACCGGCCACCGCGCTGGCCTGCTCGATCGCCCAGCCGGCCAGCAGCTCGGTCTCCGGCCGTGGCACGAAGACGCCCGGGCCGACGGCGAGGGCGAGGTGGCGGAAGTGGGCGGTCCCGGTGAGATGCTGCAGCGGCTCCCGCGCGGCCCGGCGGGCGATCAGGTCGGCGTACCGGCTCCGCGTCGCGGGCGGCACCTCCTCGACCAGCACCAGACTCGCGCGCTCCGTCCCGAGCGCGTGGGCGAGCAGCTCGGCGGCATCGTGCTCCGGGCTGGGCACGGCCGCGGCGCGCAGCCGGGCGGTGGCCTCGGCGAGCAGCTCGCGACGGGTCATGACTCCAGCGCCGCGAGCCGCGCCTCGAGGTCGGCCTCGACCGCCGAGTCGAGCACCGGCCCGAGGGCACCGTCGAGCACCTGGTCGAGGTTGTAGGCCTTGTAGCCGGTGCGATGGTCGGAGATCCGGTTCTCCGGGAAGTTGTAGGTACGGATCCGCTCGGAGCGGTCGACCGTGCGCACCTGGCTGCGGCGGGCGTCGCTCGCCTCGGCGTCGGCCGCGTCCTGCGCGGCCTGCAAGAGCCGGGCGCGGAGCACGCGGAGCGCCTGCTCCTTGTTCTGCAACTGGGACTTCTCGTTCTGCATCGAGACCACGATCCCGGTCGGGAGATGGGTGACCCGTACCGCCGAGTCGGTCGTGTTCACGCTCTGGCCACCGGGGCCGGAGCTGCGGTAGACGTCGATGCGCAGGTCGCTCTCGTCGATCTGCACGTCGATCGGCTCGGCCTCCGGCATCACCAGGACCCCGGCCGCGCTGGTGTGCACCCGACCCTGGGACTCGGTCACCGGCACCCGCTGGACACGGTGCACCCCGCCCTCGAACTTCAACAGCGCGTACGGCGCCCGGCCCGGCTCGGAGGTCGTCTTGGCCTTGACCGCCACCGTCACCGACTTGTAGCCGCCCAGGTCGGAGCCGGTGGCGTCGAGGATCTCCACCCGCCAGCCCTGGGTCTCGGCGAACCGGGTGTACATCCGCAGCAGGTCGCCGGCGAAGAGCGCCGACTCCTCCCCGCCCTCCCCGGACTTCACCTCGAGGATGGCGTCCTTGTCGTCGGCCGGGTCCCGCGGCACCAGCAGCCGCCGCAGCCGTTCCTCGGCCTGCTCGCGGCGCTGGGTGAGCTCGTCCGCCTCCGCGGCGAAGACCTCGTCCTCGCCGGCCAGCTCGTGTGCCGCCTCGGCGTCGTCACCGAGCTGCCGCCACTCCCGCCAGGCGCCGATGATCGCGGACAGCTCGGCGTAGCGCTGGTTGAGCCGCTTGGCCAGCCGCGCGTCGGCGTGGGTCTCCGGCTCGGCGAGCCGCTTCTCCAGCTCGGCGTGCTCCTCGACGAGCCCCTCGACTGCCTCGAACATCTGCTCACCTCGATCCGGGCCGGGGACGGTTTCACCGGTTCACCGGTGAAACTGGCACTTCCTGCGTGTTGCACCGCGCAGGAAGTGCCAGTTCTGCGCAGGAAGCACGCACGCCGGCCCCCGCATCATGGCGGGGGCCGGCGCTCGGACGGTGCTACTTCTTGCCGTAGCGGGCCTCGAACCGGGCCACTCGGCCGCCGGTGTCGAGGATCTTCTGCTTGCCGGTGTAGAACGGGTGACACTGCGAGCACACCTCGGCGCGGATGACGCCGCCGGTCTTGGTGCTGCGGGTCTCGAACGTGTTCCCGCAGGTGCAGGTGACCTGGGTGAGCACGTAGTCAGGGTGGATGTCGGGCTTCATGAGGTTCCTCTCGATCGTTGGGCGCCGGGTCGCCTCCGCTGGAGCGGGGACGTGAACCGGAGCCGATGCGTGAGCATACGGTGAACGCGGGCCGGACCAGAAATCTTCCTGCTCGGCCCGCGCCGTCACAGCACCGCGTCGTCGGCGACCTGCTGGACCCGGGTCAGGAACTCGACGTTGGTGTGGGTCGCGCGCAACCGCGCCAGCAGCCGCACCAGACCCTCCTCGGCCCCCAGCTCGGCCACGGCTCGCCGTACCTTGCGCAGCAGGGCCAGCTCGGCCTCACCGATGAGCTGCTCCTCGTATCGGGTGCCCGAGGCGATCGGGTCGAGCGCCGGGAAGATCCGCTTCTCGGCATACTCCCGGCGCAGCCGGAGCTCGGCGTTGCCGGTGCCGTCGAACTCCTCGAGGATCAGCTCGTCGGTGACCGACCCGGACTCGACCTGGGCGGTGGCGAGGATCGTCAGCGAGCCGCCGTTCTCCACGTTGCGGGCAGCGCCGAAGAACCGCTTGGAGGGATAGAGCGCGGCCGAGTCGACGGTGCCGGCCAGCGCGCGGCCGGCCACCGGAGCGGACCCCGCCGAGGCATGGCCCTGGGCGGCCAGGTTGTAGGCCCGGCCCAGCCGGGTGATGCCGTCGAGAAGTACGACGACGTCATGGCCGAGCTCGACCAGACGCTTGGCCCGCTCGATCGCCAACTCCGCCACGATGGTGTGATCCGCCGGCGCCCGGTCGAAGGTGGACGAGATCACCTCGCCCTTGACCGAGCGCTCGAAGTCGGTGACCTCCTCCGGGCGCTCGCCGACCAGGACCACCATCAGGTGGCACTCGGGGTTGTTGCTGGTGACGGCGCCGGCCACCTGCTGCAGCAGGGTGGTCTTGCCCGCGTCGCCGGGCGAGACGATCAGGCCACGCTGACCCTTGCCGATCGGAGCAACCAGGTCGATCAGCCGCCCGGTGAGGTTCTCCGGGCCGCTCTCCAGCCGGAGCCGATCCTGCGGGTGGATCGGAGTGAGCTTGGCGAACTCGGCGCGATGCTTGGCGGACTCCGGGTCCACCCCGTTGACGCTGTCGATGCGCACCATCGGGTTGTACTTCTCCCGGCGCTCGCCCTCGCGCGGCTGGCGGACCTGGCCGACCACCGCGTCACCGCGGCGCAGGCCGAGCCTCTTGACCAGCGACAGCGAGACGTAGACGTCGTCCGCGCCCGGCAGGTAGCCGCTGGTCCGGACGAAGGCGTAGTTCTCCAGGACGTCGAGGATGCCGGCCGCGGGCACCAGTACGTCGTCCTCGAGGATCATGGTGTCCGGCTCGTTGCGGCCGTTGCGAGTGCGGTCTCGCTCCCGGCCGCGACGGCGCCGGTTGCGGCGGCCGCCGGACTCGCCGTCGGCATCGTCGGCCTCGGCGGCCTCGTTCTTGGCCTCCTCGTTGGCGGCGCTCTTGGCCTGGTCGTTCCGGGCCTGGTCGTTCCGGGCCTGGTCGTTCCGGGCCTGGTCGTTCCTGGCCTGGTCGTTCCTGGCCGGGCTCTGGGCGGCCTTGCCCTGGCCGTTGCGCGCGTTCTGGTTCCCGGCGGCCCTGGTCTGACCCGACCCGCCCTGACCCGATCCACTCTGCGCCGCGGCTGCCTGGTCGCCCGCGGTCGTCTCCGCGGCCGCCTGCTTCTGCTGCCGTGCCCGGCGCTGCTGACGCGGCCGGGACTCGGCGGAGGTCTCGGTCTGCGCGGACTCGGTCGGCGTACCTTCGACCACCGCCGACTGGGTGTCCGCGGGACGGGCGGACCCCGCCTCGTCCGTCGCCGACGGCGGTGCCGACGCCTTCCGGCCACGCCGCTGCCGCCCGCTTCGTGCGGCCGGCTCCTCGGGCTGCCCGGTCTCCCCGGTCTGCCCGGCCTCCCCGGTCTGCGAGGCCGCGCCCCTCCGGGACCGGGACGACGCCGAGCGCTCCGGTGACGCCGGTGATGCCGACGCGGCCGAGGACGCCCGCGCGGTCTGTGCCGTCTTGATGGCCTCGATCAGCTGGGCCTTCTTCATCGAGCCACTGCCCGAGATGCCCATGCCGGCGGCCATCGTCTTGAGGTCCGCGATGAGCATGGAGTTGAGTCCGCCGCGCCGCTTGGCGGGTGCGGATTCGCTGGTTTCCGTCACGTGAGGTCCTTCCCACGTATCTGCCGACCGACGTACGACGTCGACGGCGTGCCTTGTCAGAACTTCATCGCCCGCGCCGGCGGCCTACGACATGGTGTCGCGCGCCCGTTCGGACGACGAAGGAGAGAACCCGGCAGGTGAGCCTGCCGGAGTGCGCCGATGGGCGCGTCGCCAATGTAACACTCCGAGCCACCGGCCTCTTTCCCGGCCTCCCGGACTCACACCACCAGGGCGCCGTCGAGGTCGACCCGGAGCGCCTGCGCCACCCAGCCGTCCGGGCAGCGGGCGAGCAGATCGAGGGAGTAGGAGGAGTCGACGCCGGTGCCGAAGGCGAGGACCGTCGGACCCGCGCCCGAGACGATGGCAGCGAACCCGGCGGCACGCAGCTCGTCGACCAGGTCCAACGAGTCGGGCATGGCGGGCCGGCGATACTCCTGGTGCAGGAAGTCGCGGGTGGCGCGCAGCAGCTGCTCCGGCGCCGCGGCGAGTGCCGCCACCAGCAGCGCGGCCCGGCCGGCGTCCGC
>NZ_JASGET010000130.1:0-12316 GCF_047606145.1 Nocardioides sp.
AGGGCTCGGGCAGCGGCGCGGACTCGCGGGCCAGCCGGGCGGCCGTGGGCGGCGCCAGCACCACACCGGCCTCGGCGGCCAGTGCGGCCGCACGCAGCAGCAAGAGGGGGTCCTCGGCCGGCTTGGCGCCGGCATCGAGCACCACCTCACCGGCGGAGAGCGCGACGCCCGGGGCGAGCGGGGTCAGCTGCGGCCGGCGCGGCCCGGCGGCGGGCGGTCGCTTGAGGACCGCGTCGACCCGGCGCCAGACCAGCCGGGAGAGATGGAGCAGCCGGCGTCCGATGTCACGCACATAGACCTGGGCGGTGCGTCCGTCGTCGAGCTCGAGGCCCTTGGCCAGCTCCTCCCACATCTCCGGGACGATCCGGTCCGCCGCCCGACCGGCCAGCTCATGCACCAGGTCGCGGCAGTCCAGCAGCGCACGCCGGCAACGCTCCAGCTCCTCGTGCGGCACGTCGACCAGCCAGGTCGCCACCAGCGCCTTGAGCACCGTCGCGTCCCGCAGGCCGCCGGCCGATTCCTTCAGGTCGGGCACCGAGGCGTGGGCGAGCTCACCGAGGCTGCGGTGCCGTTGCTCGGTGAGCTCGGCCAGCGCCGGCAGCTGCGCACGGGCGTGCCGCCGCCAGTGCGCCAGCATGGTGGCGCGCAGCCGGAGCGTCAGGTTGGGATCACCGGCCAGATGCCGGATGTCGAGCAGCCCCAGTGCGACCCGCAGGTCGCCGGCCGCGGCCGCCGTCATCTGGGACATCGACCGCACCGAGTGGTCGAGCTTCGGCGCGGCGTCCCACAACGGGTACCAGACCTCGGCGGCGACCCCGCCCGGGTCGACCTCGTCGTCGTGCACCAGCACGATGTCCCAGTCGGAGTACGGCGCCAGCTCGGCCCGCCCGTAGCCGCCGACGGCCACCAGGGCGACCCCGGTCTCGGGGCCGCCCACGGAGGCGTAGGCCTCGGCGCAGACGACATCGGCGGCGGCGGTGCGGGCGGCTCGTTCCGCGGCACTCACGTGTCTGCGCTGTCCTGTTCTCTTCGAGGGCTGCCGGGTCCGCTCAGACGGCGGCGTCGTCCCGGTCGCCGGTGCGGACCCGGACGATGGTGTCCAGCGGTGAGACCCAGATCTTGCCGTCGCCGATCCGCTCGGTGCGGGCCGCCGTCGCGATGGCCGTCACGACCGCCTCCACGTCGCCGTCCGGCACGGCGATCTCGATCCGGATCTTGGGCACCAGCGCGACGTCGTACTCGGCGCCGCGGTAGACCTCGGTGTGGCCCTTCTGCCGGCCGTAGCCGCTGACCTCCGAGACGGTCATCCCGGTGACGCCGGTCGCCTCGAGCGCTACCCGGACGTCCTCCCACTTGTGCGGCTTGATGACCGCTGTGACGAGCTTCATCTCTCTCCTCCGAAACGCCACGTCGACGGCATGCCCCGACCGATCCGGCCTCTCTGACCGATCCGGCGAATCTGGTTGCATCATGCCGTACGGCTTCGAATCCGGCGCCGCATCCGTCGTACGCCGGTCGCGCGGCCCGGCCCCGGCGGGCCGGGCCGCGCTGCCTGCCGGCTCGCTAGAGTGCCGCCGCGTCCCGATCGCCGGTGCGCACCCGCACCACCGTCTCCACCGGGGCCACCCACACCTTGCCGTCGCCGATCCGTCCGGTCTGGGCGGTGCGTGCCACCAGGCTCACCACCTCCTCGGCGTCCGCGTCGTCGACCACGATCTCGATCCGGATCTTGGGCACCAGCGCGATGTCGTACTCCGCGCCGCGGTAGACCTCGGTGTGGCCCTTCTGCCGGCCGTAGCCGCTGACCTCCGAGACGGTCATCCCGGTGACGCCGAAGCTCTCCAGCGCCTCGCGGACGTCCTCCCACTTGTGCGGCTTGATCACCGCTGTCACGAGCTTCATGCCAGGACCCCCGAGCCCGCGCTGATCTCGTAGGCGGTCTCACCGTGCTGGTCGGAGTCGATGCCGTCGATCTCGGCCTCCTCCGAGACCCGCCAGCCCATCGTGTACTTGATCGCCAGCGCGATGACGGTGGTCAGCACGCCGGTCCAGACGATGGTCACCAAGACGCCCATGAACTGGTCGCCCAGCGAGCTGAATCCGCCGCCGTAGAAGAGGCCGTCGATGCCGCCGGGCGCGTCCGAGCTGGAGACCAGACCGATCAGCAGGCTGCCCAGGATGCCGCCGACCAGGTGGACGCCCACCACGTCGAGGGAGTCGTCGTACCCGAACTTGTACTTCAGCCCGACCGCCAGGCAGCAGACCGCGCCCGCGACGATGCCGATCACCAGCGCGCCGACCAGCTCGACCGCGCCACAGGACGGCGTGATCGCGACCAGGCCGGCCACGATGCCCGAGGCCGCACCCAGCGCCGAGGCCTTGCCGTGCACGATCCGCTCGACCGCCAGCCAGGCCAGCATCGCGGCCATGGTGGCGACGGTGGTGTTGACGAACGTCATGCCGGTCTCGCTCATGAACTGGTTGGTGCTCTGCTCCTCGCTCCCGCCCAGCACGATCGAGCCGACGTTGAAGCCGTACCAGCCGAACCAGAGCAGCCCGGCGCCGATCATGGTCAGGGTGAGGTTGTGCGGCCGCATCGGCTCCTTGCCGAAGCCGATCCGCTTGCCGATGACCAGCACCAGCACCAGCGCTGCGATACCCGCGTTGATGTGCACCACGGTGCCGCCGGCGTAGTCCTGCGGAGCCCAGTGTTCGGTGATGAAGCCTCCGCCCCAGACCATGTGTGAGATCGGGAAGTAGCAGACGGTCACCCAGATGGCGATGAAGACGAGCCAGGACGACAGCTTGACCCGGTCGGCGATGGCGCCGCTGATCAGGGCAGCGGTGATGACCGCGAAGGTCATCTGGAACGACACGCCGATCAGCGAGCCCCACTCCACTCCCTTCATCCCGAACAGGTCGAACGGATTGGAGAAGAAGGTGTTGCCGCTGTCGCTGAACGACATCGACCAACCCCACAGGTAGTAGATGATGCCGACGACGCCCATCGCGGTGAAGGACATCATCAACATGTTCAGCACTGACTTGGATCGCGTCATGCCGCCGTAGAACAGCGCCAGCGCCGGCGTGGTCATCATCAACACCAGCGCCGTGGCCACGATCATCCAGGCGTAATAGCCGTCCACAGAACCTCCATGGATATCGCATCTCGGGAGGCGGGCGGCCATGACGTCGTCGTCGCAGGTGCCACACCCGCCTGCGTTCGGCTGCTACCTTGGTCGGCGGAGGTTTCCGTGCTCGGCCTCACATGTTTCGGGCAGGTAACACCTCGTCCGCTCCGGTTACGGCTGGATGTCGCGGGCCGGCGCGGTCAGCCGAGCAGGGCGTCCACGAAGGCCTCCGGGCTGAACGGCGCCAGGTCGTCGGGGCCCTCGCCGAGGCCGACCAGCTTGACCGGTACGCCGAGCTCGCGCTGGACCTGGACCACGATGCCGCCCTTGGCCGAGCCGTCCAGCTTGGTCAGCACGATGCCCGTCACGTCGACCACCTCGCTGAACACCCGGGCCTGGATCAGTCCGTTCTGGCCGGTGGTCGCGTCCAGCACCAGCAGCACCTCGCTGACCGCAGCCTGCTTCTCGATGACGCGCTTGACCTTGCCGAGCTCGTCCATCAGGCCCGCCTTGTTCTGCAACCGGCCGGCGGTGTCGACGATCACCGTGTCGGCCGCGGTGTCGACGCCCTCCCGGACTGCGTCGAAGGCCACGCTCGCCGGGTCGCTGCCCTCGGGCCCGCGGAGCACCTCGACCCCGACGCGCTCCCCCCAGGTGGCCAGCTGCTCGACCGCCGCGGCGCGGAAGGTGTCGGCCGCGCCGAGCACCACCCGGCGGTCCTCGGCGACCAGGATCCGGGCGACCTTGCCGACCGTGGTGGTCTTGCCGGCGCCGTTCACGCCGACCACCAGCACGACGCCCGGCACACCGTCGCTCCCGGAGACCTGCAGCCGCCGGTCCATCCCGGCGTCGACCAGGGTGACCAGCTCGTCACGGAGCACGGAGCGCACCTCGCCGGCCGCGGTGCCCTCCACCCGCAGCCGGGTGCGCAGCCGCTCGACCAGCTCCTGGGTCGGGGCGACCCCCACGTCCGCGGTGATCAGCAGGTCCTCGAGGTCCTCCCAGGTGTCCTCGTCGAGCCTGTCCCGGGACAGCAGCGCCAGCAGTCCTCGACCGAGCCCGCCCTGCGACCCGGCCAGCCGCTGCCGCAACCGGACCAGTCGGGAGGCGGTGCCCTCCGGCCGCTCCCGGGTCGGCGCGGCCGGCTCGGCCGGCGTCTCGACGGGAGCCTCGGGCTCGGCCGGCGGCGCGGTGCCGGTGGCGTCGGTGGTGCCGGTGGTGCCGGTCGGGGCGGCAGGCCTGTCGAGCACCGTGCTCCCGGCCCGGCCTAAGGCGGCCGACGACGCCGAGGAGGAGCGCTGCTTGCGACGGTTGCTCGCGACGAGGCCGACGGTCCCGCCGATGAGCAGGACCGCGACGACGGCGATCAGGATGATGATCTCGACCATGGGCGCCATCCTCTCAGAGCCGGTCCGGCGCTCCCGACTCCGCACCGGGGCCGCCGAGCCCGGCGGACGAGGCCCCGCACTCGGCCCGATAGTCGGACCGCGACTCGACCCGACGACTCAGCCGGTCTCGCCCGTCCGGCTCTCCCAGGCGGCCATGCCCCGATAGGTGAGCAGCTCGTGGTCGGGAGTCAGGGACCGGTTGCTGATGGCGACGGTGAGCTGGGAGGCCTTGCGGCGGCGCTTGAAGTGGATCGTCTCCGGCACGACCCGGTGCAGATAGCCGGCGCCGACGGTCTGCAGGTTCCAGTGCCAGTCCTCGTAGGCGTAGCCGGCCTCGATGGCACGGGGCTGCCGCGGATGCTCCAGGTAGGCGGCCCGGGGTGCCAGGCAGAGCACGTCCCAATAGTTGAAGACCCGCAGATAGGCCGGGTCGAAGGCCGGGTCGGTCTGGTCGAGCAGGAACCACAGGTTGCTGCCGTGGTCGAAGATCCAGTCCACCTCCGGGTGGGCGATCACCCGGCCCGGATCGGTCTGGCACATGGCATGGGCCTCCACCAGCCAGTTCTCGGTCCACAGGTCGTCGCCGTCCAGGAACGCGACGTACTCCCCGCGCGCCTGCTCCACCGCGTGGTTGCGCACGCTTGCGTGGTCGGCGGCGGGGAAGCTCACCCGCAGCACCCGGCAGCCGTGCTCCTCGGCCTCGGCGAGCGCCTCGGCCGTGGCCGGGTCGGGCTTGTCCAGCACGACCATCATCTCGACCTCGAGTCCGGTCGCGCGCGCGGCCGCCACGGCGTCCAGCATGCTGCGGAACGTCACCCCGATCAGCTGCCCCTCGGCGTGACCGGTGAGGATGGTGGTGATCTGCGGCCCGGGCGCCTCGCTCATGCGCGTCTCCTCGGCAGTTCCACGGCACCGGCCACGGCGGCCGCCGCACTCGCCTGGTCGAAGGCGACCAGTCGGTCCCGGCTGACCCGCGGCAGCACGAACCGATCGATCAGATCGGTTCGCTCGCCCTCCTCGAGCAGCAGCCAGTCCAGCTTGGCGAAGACGTCCTCCACGAGCCGGGCACGCTCGGCGGTCCGCCCCGCGCCGTCATCGCCGTCGCCGCTGTTGCGGCTGTCGCCGTCGTCCGCCGGGAACAGTACGGCGCCGAGCGAGGACCGCACCGACAGCTGCCGCGCGTAGGCCAGCAGCAGCTCCCAGCCGAGAGGGCTGTCGAGGTTGACCACCTGGCCGGCCTCGACCCCGCGGACCAGGTCGAGCAACAGATCGACCCGGAGGCTGTCCGACATCCCGCTCAGGAAGGGGGTCAGGTCGAAGACGCGGTCCGACGCCGCATCCGGTCGCACCCCCTCACCGGCACGATCACCGGCACCGGCACGATCACCGGCGTCCCCGCCGGCGCGCTCGTCGGCCGGGCGATCCGCGATCACGCGCAGCACCCTCGCGTTCGGCGTACGACGCCGCAGCGCGTCCCCCACGACCTCGGCCAGCGCATCGGCCCGATCGTCGCCCGGCACCACGACCACGGCATCGAAGCAGGCGCTGTCCAGCGCCCGTCGCACCTGCTCGGCCCGTGCATAGAGGTGGACTCGCCCCTGACGGTAGGGCGGCGTGCTCACCGTCAGATGGGTGCGCGACGGCTGGTGGACCAACGGCTCGATGGCCGCCACCTTGGCGACCAGCTCCGCCACCCGGGGCGAGTCCCAGAACCGTCGATAGCGCTCCAGCGCGACCACCTGGCCCTCCTCCAGCCAGCTGGTCCGAGCGAGGTCGTACTCCTCGGCCCGGTGCAGCATCATCGGGAGCAGCAGCGGCCTCCGGGCGCGCCGGGCGTCCGGATCGGCGGCGCCGTCGTGGTGCTTCCCGGTCGGACTCGGATACCAGTGGGTCTCGTAGCAGCCCCTGGTCAGGTAATGCTGGAACGCCCAGTCGGCGGCCTTGGCGACGCTCGGGTGACGGCTCTGGTAGAAGTCGGCGTCGAAGAGCGGGGTGGGCACCACCCGCTCGTGCCAGCCGGTGGTGAGCCAGTGGAAGAAGGGCTGCGCGCCCGGTGGCACCGGCTGCCCACGCTCGGCCTGTCGCGCGACGTACCACTCCTGGTTGAACAGCGCGGTCGGTCGCAGGCCGTCGTCGGCGCCCCGTGCCAGGAAGTGGGCCACGGCCGCGTCCAACGGCGGCAGCGGGATCGCCGCCAGCTCGCGCCGGCCCTCGGCGTCGAGCTGCGCGGCGTAGAAGTCGGGATGGGTGCACAGCCGCAGCCGCTTCCACGGCACGTCCGTCGCCGCCCGATGTCTCTTGTCCGCGGGCAGCCGAGCCACCAGATCCGCCATCGGCGTGGCCGAGTACGCCGCCCGCAGCCTGATCGCCTCGGCCAGGTAGACCGCCCCCAGGCTCGGGGCCCGGCCCTCGACCCGGCCGCCGCCGGCGAAGTGCTCCCGCGGCCCCCGCCCGGCGACGGCGTCGGGATAGGCGGCGCGGTAGAAGGAGCGGTCGAAGAGCTCGCTCGGCACCGGTTCGGCGACCGCCTCGGCCGGGATCCCGGCGAACGGGAGCGGCAGCTCGATCTCCGCGGGCGTCGCCGTCGTCTCCTCGGCGGTCGGCCGCGCCGAGGAGTCCGGCGACGAACCCGGCGACGAGCCCGGCACCGGGTTCGTCGCCGGGCTCGATGCCGGGTCGCGGCGCCGCAACGAGTTCATGGCTGGACCCTATCGGGGTGGCGGGACGGCCCGCACCGCAGCGCCGGAGGACTACGGATTCCGATGCGCCGGTCCAGATGGTGATCGGCCGGCCCCGGCGCTGCCGACGTGGATGCGACACATTCGTGGCGTACAGTCCCCTCGACCAAGCAGATCGTTGACGCTCGTCCGTCACCGATTCCACGATGTCCGGGAGCTGAGAGTTGGTGGACTACCGAGCCGCTCTCGCCGACACGCGTCGCGTGTTGGAGAGGGTCGCGGCGGAGTTCCGACCCGCGGTGCTGACCAATGCCTTCGGCCCGGAGAGCATGGTCATGACCGACCTGATCGCCAAGCACGGCCTGGACATCGAGATCGTCAGCATCGACACCGGCCGGCTGCCGGAGGAGACCCACGCGCTGGCGCACAGCGTGAGACAACGCTACGGACCGATCATCACGATGATCTCGCCCGACGCCGAGGAGGTCTCGGCCTGGACCGCGGCGCACGGGCAGAACGGCTTCTACGACAGCGTCGAGCTGCGACACGGCTGCTGCGAGGTGCGGAAGGTCGCGCCGCTGAACCGGATCCTGGCCGGCAAGGCCGCCTGGCTCAGCGGGTTGCGCCGCGAGCAGGCGGTCACCCGCCGGGACCTCGAGGCCGAGTCCTGGGACGAGGCGCACGGCCTGCGCAAGTTCAACCCGATGCTGGAGTGGACCCACGAGCAGGTGTGGGCCTACATCCGCGAGCATCAGGTGCCCTACAACAAGCTGCACGACCGCGGCTACCCGAGCATCGGCTGCGCGCCCTGCACCCGCGCGATCTCCGACGGCGAGGACGTCCGCGCCGGGCGCTGGTGGTGGGAGCTGGACGCGGTCAAGGAGTGTGGCATCCATGTCGACCCGGCGACCGGACGCATCCAACGAAGCCGGGTCCTCCAGACGGGCGCCGCGTCGGCGCCGATCGAGCCTGCCCCCGCGAGCCAGGCACCACCACCGGTCATCACGACCGACGATGAAAGGAACACCATGCGGGTACTCATTCTCGGAGGCGACGGCTTCTGTGGCTGGCCGACCGCGCTACATCTCTCGGCCCAGGGTCACGAGGTCGCGATCGTCGACAACCTCTCCCGCCGCAAGATCGACATCGAGCTCGAGGTCTCCTCCCTGACACCGATCCGTCCGATGGGCGAGCGGCTGCGCGCGTGGAAGGAGGTCTCCGGCAAGGAGATCGCGTTCCACGACATCGACGTGGCCGTCAACTACCAGCGGCTGCTCGATCTGTTCGAGAGCTGGCGGCCGGACGCGCTCGTGCACTTCGCCGAGCAGCGCGCGGCGCCGTACTCGATGAAGAGCAGCCGGCACAAGCGCTACACGGTCAACAACAACCTCAACGCCACCAACAACGTGCTGGCCGCGGTGGTGGAGAGCGGTCTCGACATCCACGTGGTGCACCTGGGCACGATGGGCGTCTACGGCTACGGCACCGCCGGGATGAAGATCCCGGAGGGCTACCTGACCGTGCAGGTGCAGACCGACGAGGGCGGGGTCGTCGAGCAGGAGATCCTCTACCCGGCGAACCCGGGCAGCGTCTACCACCTGACCAAGACCCAGGACCAGCTGCTGTTCGCCTACTACAACAAGAACGACCGGGTCCGGGTCACCGACCTCCATCAGGGCATCGTGTGGGGCACTCAGACCCAGGACACCAAGCTCGACGAGCGGCTGATCAACCGGTTCGACTACGACGGCGACTACGGCACCGTGCTCAACCGGTTCCTGATGCAGGCCGCGATCGAGCACCCGCTCACCGTGCACGGCAGCGGCGGCCAGACGCGGGCGTTCATCCACATCCAGGACACCGTCAAGTGCATCCAGATCGCCCTGGAGAACCCGCCGTCGAAGGGCGACCGGGTCTCGGTGTTCAACCAGATGACCGAGACGCACCGACTGCGCGACCTGGCCACGATGATCTCCGACCGCACCGGGGCCAAGATCGCCAACGTGCCGAACCCGCGCAACGAGGCCGACGAGAACGAGCTGCACGTCACCAACGACCGGTTCCTGCACCTCGGTCTGAGCCCCATCACCCTGAGCGAGGGGCTGATGGAGGAGGTCGTCGCCATCACCCGGAAGTACGCCGACCGCTGCGACCGCTCGAAGATCCCGGCCCTGTCGGCGTGGAACGCCGAGCATGTCGTCGACCCGGCGTCGGTGCTCTCCGAGATGACGGCCGGCGTCTGACCAACCCACCGGCCAGGGGCGCGGGCCTCACGCCCGGCGATTCCCGCGCCCCCGGCCGACGGGTGTCCCGGCACTCAGCATGAGCGCACCTCCCGAGCCGCGACCGCCGGCCTCCCCACCGCCGCTGAAGAAGCTGACTCGCGTCGCTCTCCGGCGGCGCTACTACCCCTGCCAACCCCTCGGCTCGGCGCTGTACGCGCTGCCGGAGTGTGGGCTGGTCTACGTCAAGAACCCCAAGGCGGGGTGCTCCACGCTCCTGCTCTGGCTCAGCAGACTCCACTCCTGCGACGACACCTTCGCTCCGCGAGACATCCATCGCAACGGTCTGATCCCGCCGCCCGCGGAGATCGGCTGGCCGGTGGTGCTGCGCATGCTCGCCGGCGGCGCCTACCGCTTCACGTTCGTCCGAGATCCGCTCACCCGCCTGGAGTCGGCGTACTTCGACAAGGTCGTCAAGGCGTCGAATCCCCGCTGGCGCAACCAGGTGCGCAGGTCGCTGGGCCAGGAGCTCGACGGCGGCCCTCGGCCGAGCTTCGAGGAGTTCCTCACCGCGGCGGAACGCCAGGACCCGGTCGCGGAGATGGACCCGCACTGGCGGCCACAGCACATCAACCTGATGCACCCCGACGTGACCTACGACCACATCGGGCGGCTGGAGAGCTTCGCCGACGACCTCGCCGTCATCCGCTCCGCGGTCGGCATTCGCGAGATCCCGGTGACGTACCGCAACCAGGGCACCCGACCGACGTCCAGTGTGTACGACGACCGACCCGACCTCGTCCGACGGGTGCGCGCCCTGTACGCCGCCGACATCGAGCTCTACGGCTACTGAGCAACCACCGAGCAACCACCGAGCGACCACCGAGAGCCCCAGACAGTGCCCACCTCACCGGACGAGATCCCCGCCGCGGCAGCACACCTGCGCGAGCTGTTGGCCGAGCACGGACCGGAGCAGGCGGCCGAGGCGCTGTGGGCGGAGATCCAGGCGGCCGACCCGTTCCCGGTCGCCCTGGCCCGCGAGCTGGTCCGGCTCGAGGGCCCCGGTCGGTTCCGCCGCGACGACGAGACCGGACGGGTCGCTACCGCGGTCGAGGCCCTGCAGCACGCCACCGGGGTGCTGCAGGGCCGCGCGGCAGGGTGGCCGTCGGAGTGGTCGAAGGCATCGCTCGAACTGGCCGCGCTGCTCGGCGATCGCACTCGGGTGGTGTCCGCGGCCGAGGCGGCCGCGCACGGCGTCGAGGTCGCCACGCTGCTGCGCTCCCCCGCCTTCCGGCTCGATCCACGAGTCCGCGCCCAGGTCGACGCCTCGGTCACCGTGACCGCCCAGCGGAGCACCGTACGGCGGGCCGAGCGCCTGACCGCCTACCAGAGCTCCACACTGCGGCGCGGACGCCTGGTCGTCGACGACCCCCGCACCGGTGCCCGGGCCGCCTACCTGGGCTATTTCGTCCATTTCGGCACCGTCGTCTACCGGTTCGGCACCGCATCGACCGGCTCCCGGCCGGAGGACGAGTTCTACCTGATCGTCGGTGGCGTGGCGGGGCAGCTCCTGGGGGTCTACCTGCCCGGGCCGGATCTGGGCCGGATCTGCTGGTGGTGATCCATGATCGCAACGTGGTCGGTCAGCACCCGAGCAGCGCGCTGGTGCGCGACTGGCCGCTGGTGAAGGCGCACCTCGCGCAGGCGCTGGGCCGGCACCGCGACGTCGGGTCGCCGGCGGTGGACCGGCCACGCCGACGGCCGGCGATCACCGTCCGGCTCGGTGGCCCGGAGAACTTCGCCCACCTGGTCTGGAACACGTTCGGTGCGCTCTCGCGGGAGCAGGCACTCGGCACGCTCCCGGCGCTCAGGCGGGTCGTCACCGTCGGGTCGGAGTACTTCGGCGCGATCGGCGAGCTCTATCCCGAGCTCGACCGGGCCCAGGTGCGGCATCGGGATCGGGGCGGCATCACCGGGCGGCACATCGACGACCCCACCCACCTGTTGCTGCCGCTGGGCACCAGCCTCCAGTGGCCGGATGCCTTCGACCGCGTGTGCGCGCGAGCCGACCGGGCGGGCGAGGAGGACCCGGACTCCGCGAGCCTGCGCGACCGGGTGGCGACCTTCCGCCAGCGCCTCTACGTCGGCCTCCGGGTCGGCGACAAGTCCTGGGCGGACGCGGCACAGGAGCTGCCATCGCTGATCGACGCCGTACATCGACGACATCCGGACGCGATCGTGCTGCTCGACGGCTTCTCGCGACCCGCCGGCGCCGACCACGTCACCCCACGATGGGCTCGGCAACAGCGCGAACTGGCCGACCTGGTCACCGCGATCACCGCACGGGTCGCGGACCCGGACCGGGTGGTCTCGATGCTCGGCCTCGACCTGCTCGGCAGCATCGCGGTGCTGCGTACGGCGACCTGCTACCTGACGCCGTTGGGGACGGCCCACCACAAGGTCGACTGGTTCCGCGACATCCCGGGCGTCGTCTACACCCCCGCCGAGACCCTCCACACCGATCGGGCGGGGTGGCCGGGGTTCCTCCAGCGGGCGACTCGATCCCAGCTGCCGCGGGTGGTCGCAGGCACCGACCTCGGTCGCGAGCACGTCCGGATCCAGCGGGCCGGCGACGGTCGCGCGACGCTGCGCAACTTCACTCTCGACTGGCGCCGGGTCTGGGCAGAGCTCGCGCCGCTCCTCGGCCCGGAGTCCTCACGCCGCCGCCGCTGGAGCCGCTGGTCGCCACGCGTTCTCGGTCGCTGAGGAGGCGTGCCGAGACGTGTGCCCAGCGGGACGACTACGGCCGTCGCCCGCGGAAGCCGCGGCGCACCGGGCGCGCCTCGGCGTCGGCGATCAGGCGACGCAGCCGGTCGAGCTCGCGCTCGGCCGAGCGC
>NZ_JASGET010000131.1:0-12527 GCF_047606145.1 Nocardioides sp.
ACCGGGGCCTCCTACGACTGTGGATAGGCCGAGCAGGCGGCCCCTGCTCGGTAACCCACGAACATGCGCAGAGAGGCCCCGGCCCGCAACCCCCTCAACCCGAGGCGGTCACGTCATACGGTCTGAGCGCGGGCCTGCGCGGTCCTCCGGACGTGAGCGGAGGTTCGATGTCGGTGGCTCCGGGCAGGATGGCGGCATGACCGGGATCGAGCTCACCGCCACCCAGGCCCGCCGACTGCGTCACGGCGTGCAGCTGCTCGGCGGCTCGGAGCTGACCCCGGCTCGGGTGGTCGAGCACATGGTGGGCCTGCAGGGGCAGGACCTGCCGGCGGTGCTGCGCGCCATCGCGATCCGGTCGAGGCCGGGCACGTCGGTCGCCGACGTCCGGGCGGCCTTCGATGCCGGCGACCTGGTCCGGTCGTGGCCGATGCGCGGCACGCTCTTCGCGACCACGCCCGACCGGTTGGCCACGCTGCTGCACTTCACCGCGGAGCGGACGCACCGGGCCGCGGCTCGGCGCCGGGGCCAGCTCGGCCTGGACGACGCGACGATCGCCCGCGGTCGAGAGGCACTGGTGGAGGCACTCTCGGAGTCCGGGTTGCGGCGAGCGGAGGTGCTCGCGCTCTGGCAGCGGGCGGGGATCGCCACCGACGCCGGCCGTGGCTATCACCTGCTGGTGCATCTGTGCGTGGACGGCGTGGCGCACTGGGGCGCCTTCGAGGAGAGCGGTCGCGAGCAGCTGCTGACCCGTACCGAGCCGGTCGTGGAGCCGGTGGATCCGGAGGCCGCGCTCGCCGAGGTGGTCGGTGCCTACGTCGCGGCCCGGGGACCGGTGACCGAGGCCGATCTGGCGTGGTGGACCAAGCTGCCGGTGGCCGTGCTGCGCCGCGCCCGCGCACGGGTCGCCGAGATCGAGACGGTCTCGGTGGCGGGCGAGGCCGCCTGGGCGATCGATCCCGGGACCCCGGCGTCGAGCGGCGTCACCCTGGTGCCCGGCTTCGATGAGTGGATCCTGGGGTACGGCGATCGGTCGCTGATCGCCGGCCCGGCCGCGCTCGAGCGGCTCGTGCCCGGCGGGAACGGCATCTTCCGGCCCGCGGTGCTGCTCGACGGTGTCGTCGTCGGCACCTGGCGGGCCGCCCGGGCCGCCCGCGGGCAGTCGCGGACCGAGCCGGAGGTCGAGCTCGTCGAGCAGGTCTCCGCGTCGGCACGCAGGTCGATCGCGCGTGCCGCGGCCCGATGGCCGCACGGCTGAGGCGCCGTTGCTCGATCTGCCGGCGGCGGACGACCGCGCCGGGACGGGCGTCATCCAGGACGAGTGAAGGCCCCGCGTCGGCGGTCGGCCAGGGATCGGGTGGTGCATCCGGTGGCGTGGTCGTTGACCAGGCCCATGGCCTGCATGAAGGCGAAGACGGTGGTGGGGCCGACGAACTTCCATCCGCGCCTCTTGAGGTCCTTGGACAGCGCGATCGCGGACGGTGAGGTCGAGACGCTCTGGGGCTCCGGGATCTCCACCGGGCTGGGTTGATAGCCCCAGAAGAACGCTGCCAGGGACCCGCGCTCGGCTTGAAGGTCGAGGGCGCGCCGGGCGTTGTTGATGACGGCCTCGATCTTGCCTCGATGCCGCACGATGCCGGTGTCGCCGAGCAGACGGGTCACGTCGTCGACGTCGAAGGCGGCAACGGCGCGCAGGTCGAACCCGGCGAAGGCGGCGCGGAATCCCGGACGTTTGGCCAGGATCGTGCGCCAGCTGAGCCCGGACTGGAAGCTCTCCAGGCTCAGCTTCTCGAACAGCCGGACGTCGTCGGCGACCGGGAAGCCCCACTCGGTGTCGTGGTAGGCGAGGAACTCGGGTGCGGCACCGGCCCAGCCGCACCGGGGCAGGCCGTCGGGGGCGAGGTAGAGACTCATGGATGCGGATCGCTTTCGTGCTCAGTCGGTGAGGAAGGCGAGTCGGGGGTCGGTGAGGTTGGGGTCGATGTCGATGATCTCGGCGGTGACGACGTCGTGGACGACGAACGGGTCCGCATCCACGAGCGCTCGCAGGTCGCGCGTGGCGATGTTCGTGGCGAGGATCGCACCGCCGAGGCCAGGTCGGATGCTGCCGACCAGGAGGAAGACGCCGTCTTCGACACCGGTCTTGATCCAGGCCTGGTGGTCCGCCATGTGCTCGGCGGCTCGGGAGCTGTTGGCGGAGAAGCGCAGCAGGACGACGTACATGTGGATGCTCCTTGGTCGTGGGTCTTGCGGTTGCTCGGGTCAGTTGCTCGGGTCAGTTGCTCGGGGAACCGGTCGCGGAGCCATGCCTCCAGCCGGTCGACCTCGCGGCGGACGTAGTCGCGATCGGCGAAGGCGTTCGCGAGTGTGGCGGCCCCCTGGCTGAAGGTGAGCACATGCATCGCGAGGTCGTCGGCCTCCTCGGCGACGGTCAGCTCCTCGAACTGCTCGCGGAGCCACCCGCGGAAGACCTCGAAGATGCCCACGGCATGGGGGCGGGCGGGATGTCCCCGTTTCGCCAGCTCGTTGGTCAGTGTGCCGACCGGACACCCGTGGTTCTCGATGTCGTGCTGGTTGGCGATCACGATCTCAACGAACCGGAACACCCGCTCCAGGGCTGACGTGGCGCCCTCCTGCCAGCCGGCCAGCATCTCGCGGGTGCTGCGCAGGCGGGCGTCGATGACCGCTTCCAGGATCTCGTCCTTGGTCTTGAAGTGGTAGTAGAAGTTGCCGCGCGAGATCCCGACCGTCTCGGCGATCGAGGCGAACGAGGTGGCCTCGTAGCCCCGCTCGTAGAAGAGGCGGTTCGCCGCATCCACGATCTGCTCGCGTGTACCGGACATCGATCGACTCCCTCCTAGGACGTTTGTCCTAGGAGAAGGATAGGACAGACGTCCTAGAGGGTCTCCCGGGCCGTGCCGTGCGCGCGGTTCGGGGTGGTCGTCGACCGGATGCGACTCCGTGATGCGCTCCACGTCCTCGGCGATGGCGAATGCCGCGCGCCGTGGATCTAGGGTGGTTCGTCGCACGGCGCGTCGTACGGAGTTCTTCGGAGGACATGGGTGAGTACCGACTTCTCTGGTGTTCCCGCAGGTCGGGCACCGGACCGAGGAGAGCGAGCGCCGAAGGCGGTGCTGTGGGACATGGACGGCACGCTGGTGGACACCGAGCCGTACTGGATCGCGACCGAGTTCGAGCTGGCGGAGAAGTACGACGCCACCTGGACCGAGCAGGACGCGCTGAACCTGGTCGGCAGCGATCTGATCGACTCCGGCAGCTACATCAAGCGCCGGATGGACCTGCCGCTGAGTCCGGCGGAGGTCGTCGAGGTCCTCCTGGACGGCGTGGTCGACCGGGTCCGGCGCGAGGTGCCCTGGCAGCCCGGCGCGCGGGAGCTCCTCGCCGACCTGCGGCGTACCGGGGTGCCGTGCGCGCTGGTGACCATGTCGTATGCGCGCTTCGTGGACCCGATCCTGGCCCAGCTGCCGGCGCACTCCTTCGACGCGGTGGTCACCGGCGACCAGGTGGCGCGCGGCAAGCCGCATCCGGAGCCCTATCTGTGCGCCGCCGAGGCGCTCGGCGTACCGCCGGAGGAGTGCCTGGCCATCGAGGACTCCGGCACCGGTGCGGCGTCCGCGCAGGCGGCCGGATGCACGGTGCTGGTGGTGCCGAACCACGTCGAGGTCCCGGCGGGGGAGCGGCGGATCTTCTGGTCGACGCTGGCCGGGGCGGGGGCCGCCGACCTACCCGATCTCCTCGGCCGCGTCGGCGAGTGAGCCCACGGTCGCGTCGGGCGGCCTCGGGGGCAGCGGCGGCGGGGTGCCGCCGTAGACCGGACACAGCTCCCGATGCGGGCACCAGGAGCAGATCCGGCCCGGCCGGGGCTGCCAGTCCCCGGTCTCCTCACAGGATCGGATCGCCCGCCAGATGGCCTCCACCCGACGCTGGGTGGCCAGCAGGTCGGCCTCGTCGGGCAGGTAGCGCAGCACCTCGCCGCTGCCCAGATAGATGATCTGCAGCATGGTCGGCAGCACCCCACGGGCGCGCCACAGCACCAGCGCGTAGAAGCGGAGCTGGAAGAGCGCGGAGGCCTCGAAGTCCGGGCTCGGCGCCCGGCCGGTCTTGTAGTCGACCACCCGGATCCGGCCGTCGGCGGCGACGTCGAGCCGGTCCACGTAGCCGCGCAGCAGCAGTTTGGAGTCCAGCAGGGTCTCGACGTAGAGCTCCCGCTCGGCGGGCTCGAGCCGCTGGGGATCCTCCAGGGCGAAGTAGCGGGACAGTGCGGTCTCGCACGAGTCGAGCCAGGTCCGCAGCTCGGCGGGGTCGGCGAACATCTCGGCCACCTCGGGCTCGGCCGCGCTCAGCTCGGCCCAGCTCGGCTCGAGGAGCGCCCGTGCCCGCTCGGGGGTGCGCTCGGCGGCGGCATCGTCGAAGAGCAGCTCGAGCACGCGATGCACCAGTGTGCCGCGGACGGCGGCGGTCGAGGGCGGCTCCGGCAGTCGGTCGATGCTGCGGAAGCGGTAGAGCAGGCCACAGGTGGCGAAGTCCTGGGCCCGGCTCGGCGAGAGCGCACCGAGCACGTCGACCCCGTCGACCGGGGTCGAGACCCGATCGGCGGGGGACTGGGTGGCGCTCACGGTCGTGACCCTAGACGACGGCACCGACACCCGGCTCCCGGCGCCGCCCGGGTAGCCTTGGCACGTGTCAGACCCCCACCAGCGACCGCCGGGCTCGATCAAGCTGGGCACGATCGCGGGCAGCGACGTGCTGGTGACATCGTCCTGGTTCCTGGTCGCCATCCTGATCGCGGTGTGGGTGGCGCCGGCGGTGGAGAACGTCGAGCCCGGGCTGGGTGGCTGGAAGTACGTCGCCGGGTTCGCCTTCGCGGTGATCCTCTACGGCTCGGTGCTGGTGCACGAGGCGGCGCATGCCTACGTCGCGCGGCACTACGGCTATCCGGTCGGACCGATCACGCTGCACTTCCTCGGTGGTGCGACCGAGATCGAGGCGGAGGCGCGCCGCCCGCGGGACGAGTTCTGGATCGCGGTGGTGGGTCCGTTGACCTCGCTGGTGGTCGGCGGCCTCGCCCTCGGCGTCCATCTGGTGGCCGATCCGTCCGGACTGCTCCGGATGGCGATCGGCGGGCTGGCCGGGGCGAACCTGATCGTCGGCCTGCTCAACCTGGTGCCGGGCCTGCCGCTGGACGGTGGCCGGGTGCTCAAGTCGGTCATCTGGGGAGCCACCGACAACGTCCACTCGGGCACCATCGCGGCCGGCTGGGTCGGCCGGGCGGCGGCGCTGGTGGTGCTGTTGTGGCCCTTCGTCCAGGAGGACCTGCTGGACCGCCAGCCGGATCTGTGGGACTACGTGGTCTCGGTGGCGGTCGCGATGTTCCTGTGGAGCGGCGCCAGCGCGGCGATCGCCTCGTCCCGGTTCCGGGCGGCGCTGCCGGACCTGTCGGCGCGCCGGCTCGCGCGGCGTACTCTCGCCGTGCCCTCCGACCTGCCGCTGGCCGAGGCGGTCCGGCGGGCCCAGGAGGCGCAGGCCGGCAGCATCGTCACCGTCACCACCTCCGGCGTGCCGGTGGGTGTGGTCAGCGAGGCCGCGCTGCTCGCCACTCCGGCGGACCGTCGCCCGTGGATGGCGACCTCGGCGGTGACCCGTCAGCTCGAGCCCGGCCTGACCCTGGCCGCGGACCTGTCCGGTGAGGAGCTGATCAAGGCGATCTCGGCGACCCCGTCCGCGGAGTACCTGCTGCTCGAGCCGGACGGCTCGGTGTACGGCGTGCTGGCCACCGCCGACGTGGATGCGGCCTTCCGGCGGCAGCCGAACTAGCCTTCGCTCTCGTGTCAGAGTCCAACCCCGAGCCCAGTCCGGTCGCCGGTCGAGGAGCGAGCACCGGCGAGCGTGTCGAGACCCCCGACGTGCCCGCGCAGGCGCGGGCGGGGGTGCACCGCGGCCCGCTGCGCCCGGGTGAGTGGGTGCGGCTGAGCGACACCAAGGGCCGGCGGCACAACATCGAGCTGGTTGCGGGCAAGCGGTTCTTCTCCAACAAGGGGCACATCGATCACGACGACCTGATCGGCCGTGAGGAGGGCTTCACCGTGACCGCCTCCACCGGCGGGGAGTATCTGGTCTTCCGGCCGCTGCTCTCGGAGTTCGTGGTCTCGATGCCGCGTGGCGCCGCGGTGGTCTACCCCAAGGACGCCGCCCAGATCGTGGCGATGGCCGACATCTTCCCCGGCGCCACGGTGGTCGAGGCCGGTGTGGGCTCGGGGGCCCTGACCTGTTCCCTGCTCCGGGCCGTCGGCCCGTTCGGCCGGGTGCACTCCTTCGAGCGCCGCGAGGAGTTCGCCGAGGTCGCCCGCAAGAACGTCGACCAGTTCTTCGGGACGCCCGATGGCGAGTCGCACCCGAACTGGGAGCTCGCGCTGGGCGATCTGCAAGACGCCCTGCCGGCGGCAGGCCTGCGCTGCGACCGGATGATCCTGGACATGCTCGCACCCTGGGAGTGCCTGCCCGCCGCCGCGGCCGCACTGCACCCGGGCGGCATCCTGTGCGCCTACGTGGCCACCACCACCCAGCTGTCCCGGTTCGTCGAGACGGTGCGTGCCCACGGTGGCTTCACCGAGCCACAGGCCTGGGAGTCGCTGGTCCGCGACTGGCACGTGGAGGGCCTGGCGGTGCGCCCGGGGCACAAGATGATCGGACACACCGCCTTCCTGGTCACCGCCCGCCGGCTCGCGCCCGGGCAGCGTGCGCCGCGCAAGACCCGTCGGCCGGCGCCGGGCGCCTACGGTCCGGACTACACCGGACCCCGCCCGGCCGACCTGGCGCCGACCGGGGAGCCGGGCGAGGAGCCGGCGGAGTAGTCCCGGCCGCATGGTTGCGGGCGGCGTCGCCAAATCGTGATCGACGCGTGCGAAAACCACCCTTCCGTTCCGCCCCTGCCCGGGTAGGGTCACAGTTCTAGGAGGTGTGCTCTCATGACGTCATCCGAAGGATTCCCTCCCCAGGGCCGCAGCAGGGATGAGCTCGAGGGGCAGGTGCGCTTCCTCGAGTCCGAGGTGACGGCGCTGCGCAGCCGGCTCGGCGACATGCCGGGCAGCAGCCGGGGGCTGGAGGCCAGGCTCGCCGAGGCCGAGCGCTCGCTGTCGACGGTCAACGCGCAGAACGAGCGGCTGACCGCCACCTTGCGGGAGGCGCGCGACCAGATCCTCAAGCTCAAGGAGGAGGTGGACCGGCTCGCCCAGCCGCCGGCCGGGTTCGGTGTCTTCCTGGGCCGCAACGACGACGACACCGTCGACGTGTTCACCGGTGGTCGCAAGCTGCGCGTCTCGGTCTCTCCGAACGTGGACCTCGACACCCTGCGCCACGGCCAGGAGCTGATGCTCAACGAGGCCCTCAACGTGGTCGAGGCGCTGGCCTTCGAGAAGGTCGGCGAGGTGGTGATGTTCAAGGAGATGCTCGCCGACGGCGAGCGCGCCCTGGTGATCGCCAACGCGGACGAGGAGCGGGTCGTCCGACTCGCCGACCCGCTGCGCACCGACACCATCCGGGCGGGGGACTCGCTGCTGCTGGAGTCGCGCTCGGGCTACGTCTACGAGAAGGTGCCGAAGTCCGAGGTCGAGGAGCTCGTCCTCGAGGAGGTGCCCGACATCGCCTACGAGTCGATCGGTGGCCTGGGCAACCAGATCGAGATGATCCAGGACGCGGTCGAGCTGCCCTATCTCTTCCCCGAGCTGTTCAAGGAGCACCAGCTCAAGCCGCCCAAAGGCGTGCTGCTCTACGGGCCGCCGGGATGCGGCAAGACGCTGATCGCGAAGGCGGTCGCCAACTCGCTGGCGAAGAAGGTCGCCACCCGGACGGGCGCCGAGGGCAAGTCCTACTTCTTGAACATCAAGGGTCCCGAGCTGCTCAACAAGTACGTCGGCGAGACCGAACGGCACATCCGGCTGGTCTTCCAGCGGGCGCGGGAGAAGGCCTCGGCCGGCACCCCGGTGATCGTGTTCTTCGACGAGATGGACTCGCTGTTCCGCACCCGCGGCACCGGGGTCTCCTCCGACGTGGAGAACACCATCGTGCCGCAGCTGCTCAGCGAGATCGACGGAGTGGAGCTGCTGGAGAACGTGCTGGTCATCGGCGCCTCCAACCGAGAGGACATGATCGACCCGGCGATCCTGCGGCCCGGGCGGCTGGATGTGAAGATCAAGATCGAGCGGCCGGATGCCGAGGGCGCCCGCGACATCTTCTCCAAGTACCTCACCGACGAGCTGCCGCTGCACCCCGACGACCTCGCCGAGTTCGGCCAGGACCGGACCGCCACGGTGGCGGCGATGATCCGGGCCACCGTCGAGCGGATGTACACCGAGTCCGAGGAGAACCGGTTCCTGGAGGTCACCTACGCGAACGGGGACAAGGAGGTCCTCTACTTCAAGGACTTCAACTCCGGCGCGATGATCCAGAACATCGTCGACCGCGCCAAGAAGATGGCCATCAAGAGCTTCCTCGACTCCGGCCAGGAGGCCAACCAGAAGGGGTTGCGGGTCTCGCACCTGCTGCAGGCCTGCGTGGACGAGTTCAAGGAGAACGAGGACCTGCCCAACACCACCAACCCCGACGACTGGGCGCGCATCTCCGGGAAGAAGGGCGAGCGGATCGTCTTCATCCGCACCCTGATCACCGGCAAGCAGGGCACCGAGCCGGGGCGGTCGATCGAGCAGGTGGCGAACACCGGGCAGTACCTGTAGCCGGATCTGTCGTTGGACCTGTGGCCGGCTGCAGCGGTGCGCCTCGCCGCCCGCCGAAACGGTGGGCCGTCGGGGCGCGCGGGGCATGGCCCGCGCGGGAGACCGCGTAGCCTGGAGACATGAGCGAGCGTCAGCGAGCGAACGGTGGCCTCAGGCCGCCGCGTCCGTATCGTTGCTTCTCCTCGACGGGGGCGGCGGCGTGAGCGTGCAGCGGGTGATGGGGACCGAGATCGAGTACGGCATCTCGGTGGCGGGACAGCCGCAGGCCAACCCGATGCTCGCCTCCTCGCAGGTGGTCAACGCCTACGCCTCGGCGACGCTGACCGCCCGCCGGGCACGCTGGGACTTCGAGGAGGAGTCGCCGCTGCGCGACGCTCGCGGCTTCGACATGTCCCGGCAGGTGGCCGACCCGAGCCAGCTCACCGACGAGGATCTCGGCCTGGCCAACGTGATCCTCACCAACGGCGCCCGGCTCTACGTGGACCATGCGCACCCGGAGTTCTCCACCCCGGAGGTGGTCACTCCGCTGGACGTGGTCCGCTGGGACAAGGCCGGGGAGCAGATCATGCTCGACGCGACTCGTGCCGCCGCCCGATTGCCGGGCAACCCGCAGATCACGCTCTACAAGAACAACACCGACAACAAGGGCGCCTCCTACGGTGCGCACGAGAACTACCTGATGAAGCGGTCCACGCCGTTCGCCGACATCGTGCGGCATCTGACGCCGTTCTTCGTCTCCCGGCAGGTGGTCACCGGCGCGGGCAGGGTCGGCATCGGACAGGACGGCAAGACGCACGGCTTCCAGCTCTCCCAGCGGGCGGACTTCTTCGAGGTCGAGGTCGGCCTGGAGACCACGCTGAAGCGACCGATCATCAACACCCGCGACGAGCCGCACGCCGACCCGGAGCGCTATCGGCGACTGCACGTGATCATCGGCGACGCCAACCTGGCCGAGATCTCGACCTACCTCAAGGTCGGCACCACGGCGCTGGTGCTGGCCATGATCGAGGACGGCTTCATCGACCGTGACCTCAGCGTCGAGGGACCGGTCGCGGCGCTGCGCGCGATCTCGCACGACCCGACCCTGCGCACCCGGGTCAGGCTCGCCGACGGACGCGAGCTGACCGGCGTACAGCTGCAGCTGGAGTACCTCGACCTGGCCAAGAAGTACGTCGAGGACACCTACGGCGTCGACGCGGACCCGCAGACGCTCGACGTGCTCTCCCGCTGGGAGTCGGTGCTCGACCGGCTCGAACGCGACCCGATGTCCTGTGCCGCCGAGCTGGACTGGGTGGCCAAGCTCAAGCTGCTGCAGTCCTACCGCGACCGTGACGGCCTGGACTGGGACGACGCGAAGCTGCACCTCATCGACCTGCAGTACGCCGACATCCGGCCGGAGAAGGGTCTCTACCACCGCCTCGCCCGCGCCGGTCGGATCACCCGGCTGCTCGACGACGCGGAGGTGGAGCGCGCCATGCACGAGCCGCCGGTCGAGACCCGCGCCTACTTCCGTGGCCGCTGCCTGGCGCAGTACGCCGACAGCGTCGCCGCCGCCTCCTGGGACTCGGTGATCTTCGACCTCCCGGGCCGGGACTCCCTGCAGCGGGTGCCGACCATCGACCCGCTGCGCGGCACCCGGGCGCATGTGGGCGAGCTGCTGGAGCGTTGCCGGACGGCGACCGAGCTGGTCGCCGCGCTCACCCGTGGCTGAGCGACTCCGCTGAGCGCGAAATCATCACGCAGGTCCTCCGGTCTGTCGGTGGATGAGGATAGGTTGGGAGACATGGCACAGGAGCAGAAGCAGCCGCGGAAGTCCTCCGAGGAGGAGGACGCGGTCGAGACGGCCCCCGCCGCCGATGTCGCGGAGCGCAAGGAGGCACTGGACAGCGACGTCGACGACCTGCTGGACGAGATCGACGACGTGTTGGAGAGCAACGCCGAGGACTTCGTGAAGTCGTTCATCCAGAAGGGCGGGGAGTAGTGGGGGACCCGCGCATCCCGGCGGCCTTCATGGCGCCGGGCACGTCGTCGTTCAGCGACTTCCTGGCCGAGCACTCGCCCGACCTGCTGCCGGGCCGCGAGCTCGGCCAGTCCGCGGCCGGGGCCGGTGATCTGGCCCCGCACGGGACGACCATCGTCGCCGCGACGTTCCCCGGCGGTGTGGTGATCGCGGGCGACCGGCGCGCGACCATGGGCAATCTCATCGCCGAGCGCGACATGCAGAAGGTCTACGCCGCCGACGAGTACTCGGCGGTCGGCATCGCCGGCTCGGCCGGGCTCGCCATCGAGCTGGTGAAGCTGTTCCAGACCGAGTTGGAGCACTACGAGAAGATCGAGGGCGCCAACCTCTCCATGGAGGGCAAGGCGAACCGGCTCGCGGCGCTCATCCGCGGCAACCTGGCGATGGCGATGCAGGGCCTGGCGGTGGTGCCGCTCTTCGTCGGGGTCGACGCCGACGTCGCCGAGCCGGCGGGGCGGATCTACTCCTACGACGTCACCGGCGGCCGCTACGAGCAGACCGGCTTCGCCGGCGTCGGCTCGGGCTCGCTGTTCGCCAAGGGCGCGCTGAAGAAGCTCTACCGTCCCGATCTGTCGCAGGCCGACGTGGTCACCGTGCTGGTGCAGGCGCTCTACGACGCCGCCGACGACGACTCGGCGACCGGTGGCCCGGACCTCACCCGGCGGATCTTCCCGGTGGTGCACGTGATCACCGCCGAGGGTGGCCGGACGCTGCCGGAGCAGGAGGTCTCCGCCATCGCCGACCGGGTGGTCGCGGGCCGGATGGAGCGACCCAACGGACCCGCCGCGCCCCTGGAAGGCGGTGCGTGATGAATCACCCCATCCAGATGCTCGCTCCGCTCCGCTCCGAACGGGGGCCCCGATGAATCACCCCATCCAGATGCTCGCTCCGCTCCGCTCCGAACGGGGGCCCCGATGAGCATGCCGTTCTATGTCTCGCCCGAGCAGCAGATGAAGGACCGGGCCGACTTTGCCCGCAAGGGCATCTCCCGCGGCCGGGCCCTGGTGGCGCTGCAGTACGCCGACGGACTGCTGTTCGTCTCGGAGAACCCGTCCGCCGCGCTGCACAAGGTCTCCGAGATCTACGACCGGATCGCCTTCGCCGCGGTCGGGCGCTACAACGAGTTCGAGAACCTCCGCATCGCCGGCGTCCGGTTGGCCGACATGCGCGGCTACGCCTACGACCGGCGTGACGTGACCGGGCGAGGACTGGCCAACGCCTACGCCCAGACGCTGGGCACCATCTTCTCCTCCGGTGGGGAGAAGCCCTACGAGGTCGAGCTCTTCGTCGGCGAGATCGCCGATGACCGGGCCGGCGACCAGCTCTATCGGCTCACCTACGACGGCCAGGTCGTCGACGAGCACGGCTTCGCCGCGATCGGTGGGGCCGCGGACGTGGTCGCGACCTACCTCAAGGAGAGGTACGCCGACGACATCGTCCTCGACGACGCCGTCCGGTTGGCGGTGGCGGCGCTGGGTCACTCACAGGTGGAGAACGGCAACAGCGAGCGGGTGATCCCGGTCGGCGACCTCGAGGTCGCCGTCCTGGACCGCACCCGTCCCCAGCCGCGCAAGTTCCGCCGGCTGCGGCCCGCCGTGCTCGAGGAGACGCTCGGGGATCGTTCGGATTCCTGAGCCGGCGACGGCCGGCTCAGTCCCGCCGGAGCACTCCGAGCCGGGCGGCCCAGCGTCGTACGCCGCTCGTCGGCGCCTCGGCCGCCTCGGCGGCGACGACCTGAGCGGCCTCGGCGGCGCGCTGGG
>NZ_JASGET010000132.1:0-82225 GCF_047606145.1 Nocardioides sp.
CCGCTGGGCCTGGCCGCCGGAGAGCTGGGCGGGGCGGCGGCGAGCGAGGTCGCCGACACCGAGCGCGTCGAGCCGCTGTCGGGCCGCGGCGCGGGCCGCCGCCCGGTGTACTCCTGCGGCGCGGGGGGCGAAGGCGACGTTGTCCAGCGCGCTGAGATGCGGGAACAGCAGCGCCTCCTGGGCCAGCAGCGCGACCCCACGCGCGTGCGGAGGTACGCCGGCCAGCGACCGCCCGCCGAGCACCACCTCGCTCTGCGCCGGTCTCAGCAGTCCGGCGAGCACGCCGAGCACGGTGGACTTCCCGGCGCCGTTCGGGCCGAGCAGTGCCACCGTCTCGCCGGCGGCGATCTCCAAGGCGACGTCGACGTGCCGCTCGGGGACGACCGCATGCGCGCGCAGTCGGGCGGGGGGCGGGGTCGGCACTCTCACACCGCCGACCGGGACTGCCGGGCCAGGCCGATCACGACCACCGCGACCACCACCAGCACCAGGGAGAGCGCGACGGCGGCGTCCGGGTCGGTGACGCGCTGCAGGTAGATCTGGATCGGCAGGGTGGCGGTGGTGCCCTGCAGGCTGCCGGCGAAGGTGATGGTGGCGCCGAACTCGCCCAGACAGCGGGCGAAGGCGAGCACCGCGCCGGAGAGCAGGCCGGGCAGCACCAGCGGCAGGGTGACCCGGTAGAAGATGGTGGTCGGGCGCGCGCCGAGGGTCGCCGCGACCACGTCGTAGCGCTGGCCCGCGGTGCGTAGGGCACCCTCGAGGCTGATCACCAGGAACGGCAGCGCGACGAAGGTCTGGGCCATCACCACCGCGGTGGTGGAGAAGGCGATCTCGATGCCGAGCACGTCGAGGGTGTGCCCGAGCAGGCCACGCCGGCCGAAGGTGTAGAGCAGCGCGATGCCGCTGACCACCGGCGGTAGCACCAGCGGAAGCAGCACCAGCGAGCGCACCACCGACTGGCCGCGGAAGTTCGTCCGGGCGAGCACCATCGCCATCGGTGTGCCGAGCACGATGCAGACACACGTGCTGGCCGTCGCCGTACGCAGGCTCAGCCAGAGCGCGTCGAGGGCGGAGGAGGAGGTGATCAGCGAGCCGAAGCTCGACCACTCCACCCGGCTGATCATGGCGACCAGCGGCAGCAGGACGAACGCCCCGCCGACCGCGGCCGGGAGCCACAGCCAGCGGGGCAGACCCAGCGGTGGGGTCACGGCTTGCCGAAGCCGGCGTCCTGCAGCACCTTCTGCCCGGCGTCGCTGAGCACGAGGTCGACGAACTCGGAGCCCAGCTCGCTCTGCTCGGAGTCGGCGACGGTGGCGATCGGGTAGGTGTTGACGACCTTGTCGGCCTGGGAGATCTCCACGCCCTCGACCTTGTCGCCGGCGGCCTTGACGTCGGTGACGTAGACGACGCCGGCGTCGGCCTCACCGGACTCGACCTTGCCGAGTACGTCGGTCACCGACTGCTCCTCGCTGACCGGGTCGATGGTCACCCCGGTCGCGTCCTCCATCTGCTTGGTCGCCGACCCGCAGGGCACCTCCTCGGCGCAGATGACGACCTTGGTGCTCGACTTGCCGAGGTCGGCGAAGTCCGTGACCCCGGCGGGGTTGTCCGGCGGGGTGGCGATCTCGAGCACGTTGGTGGCGAAGTTCTGCGGGTCGACCGCGTCGTCGCCGAGCTTGTCCATGTTGTCGGTGTCGGCCGAGGCGAACACGTCGGCGGGCGCGCCGGCCTGGATCTGCGCGACCAGGTCGGAGGAGCCGCCGAAGCTGAACTTGACGGTGACACCGCTGTGGGCGGCCTCGAACTCCTTGCCCAGTTCGGTGAAGGTGTCGGTCAGGGAGGCGGCGGCGAACACGGTCAGCGTCCCGGTGGCGCTGCTCGTGCTGGCGCTGCCGCCGCTCGAGGAGGAGTCGCCGGAGTCGTCGTTGCTGCCGCAGCCGGCGAGCGGTAGGGCGAGCAGCGCGGCCACCACGGCGGCGGTGCGAGCGACCCTGATCTGTTTCACTGTCTTCACTTCTGTCTCCTTCACGGTCGCTCTACGACGACGTTGGTGGACTTGATCGAGGCCACCGCCGTGACCCCGGGCTCGAGCCCGAGGTCATCGGCTGCCTCGCTGCTCATCAGCGAGACGATCCGGTACGGACCGCAGATCAGCTCGACCTGCGCCATCACGGTGTCCTTGGTCACCTTGGTGACCAGGCCGAGCAACCGGTTGCGAGCACTGACCGACTGTGCCCGTTGTGGATCGGGGGCGGTGGCGAGCTCGGCCGCGAGGCGGGCCAGGTCGGCACCGGCGACGACCGTCCGCCCCTCCTCGCTGAGTGCGGAGATCCGACCCGCCTCGACCCAGCGTCGCAACGTGTCGTCGCTGACCCCGAGCAGGTCGGCTGCCTCCGCGATCCGGTAGCTCGCCATGCGGCGGATCATGCCGCAACTGCGGCTAGGTTGTCAGCCAAAGCGCCGCAGTTGCGGCAAACAGCGCGACCGGGGTCAGGGTGAGCGAGACCCGATGGAACTGACGCTGGCTCGGTTCGATGCCGCCGGCGACCAGCGTGCGCCGCCACAGCAGGTTCGCCAGCGAGCCGGTCCAGGTCAGCCCCGCGCCGACCGTGAGGCCTACCAGCGCGGCCAGCACGGCGTCGGTGCCGAGCGGGGCGACGGCGGGCAGCAGCAACAGGGTCGCGGAGAGATTGGTCAGCGCGGTCGCCGCGACGCTCGCCAACGCCGCGACCACCAGCATGTCCCACAGCCCCGTGCCGCCGGGCAGCAGCCGGCCGACCAGATCGCCGAGGAAGCCGTCGGTCAGCCCCGCCACCACCACGCCGAGCCCGAGCACCAGCAGCAGGAAGCCGGGGTGGGCGGCTCTCACCTCGCCGCGCACCGTGACCAGACCGCGGCGCCGGCCCCACCAGACGAGGGTGACGGCGGCGGCCGCGGCGGGCCAGAACGGCTCGATCCCGAGCGGAGAGCCGGCGGCGAACGCCGCGAGCATGGCGAGTACGACGAGCAGTGGAACCCGCTTCGCCGGCGAGGGCTGCGCCGGGTCGGTCGAGTCGACGAGTGCCGGGTCGGCCGGGTCGGTGTCGACGAGCCGTCGGGCCGCCGGCGGGGCGGGCGGCACCAGATCCGCGGCGAAGAGCAGTCGCAGGCCGGCGTACTCGACGACCAGGACGGCCAGCAGCGGCAGCGCCATCCGGGCGGCGAAGCCGGTGAAGCTGAGGTGCAGGTAGGGCATCGCCAGCAGGTTGGTCAGGTTCGAGACCGGCAGCAGCAGCGAGCCGGAGTTCGCCAGCCGAAGACAGGCGTAGGCGGTGGGCCGTGGCGAGAACCGCAGCCGGCGGGCGGCGAGCACCGCGACCGGCGTCAACAGCACCACGGTGGCGTCCAGGCTGAGCACGGTGGTCACCACCACGGCGAGAGCGAAGACGCCACCGAACAGGACGCCCGGACGCCCGGTCGCGCGCGCCTCGATGGCTCGGGCGGCGAGGTGGAACAGCCCCGCGCGGCCGCAGACGCCGGCGACCACGACGATCATGGCCAGGAAGCCGACCACCGACAGCAGCGGACGCACCGCGTCCCAGGCCTGGTGCGGGCCGAGCGCACCGACGGCGATCGTGACCGCCGCTGCGAGGACACCCGCGGCGGCCTCGGTCCGCGGCCGCGGATGACGATGTGCGACCACGAGCAGCAGGGCCAGCATCGCCAGGGTGACGGCATCGCTCACTGCCGAGGGGAGGGGCACCGGGCCATTGTCCGACAGCTCCGACAGCATGGACGGGACGGTTCGACGGCGCCACCCGACAACACCGCCGAGAGCGCCGTGCCCCGCGATGTCCGGCGGGCTGGGGCGGGATGGGACCATGAGGGGGTGAACCACCCCACCGACGAGTCCACCGATCGGCAGGAGGGCGAGGGTGCCGGAGCTGCCGGCCGACCCGGCGAGCCCGCCGGGCAGGAGCCCGAGCAGGGCAGCCGGCGCTATCCGAGGACCTTCGGCGGACTGATCGGCTCGATGATCGTGCTGGTGGCGCTGGTGGTGCCGATCGTGTTGGTGACGCACTGGTGGGGGGACGCCAACCGTGACCAGGCCAACCGCGAGGCCGGTGTGAGCGGTCCCGGCGAGGACTGGCGCAGCGCCGTGCTCGCCGTACAGCAGGCCCGGTCCGAGGACGACGGCAGCACGGTGCTCACCCCGGTCTATCCGCGCAGCCTGCCATCGGGCTGGTATGCCAACACGGTGCCGTCGTACTCACCCGGCACCCATCCCTCGTGGGGGATGAACTTCACCGACGGCTCCTCGGGGTACGTCGGGCTGGTGCTCGCCCACGGCAGCGCGCGCAACGTCGCCACCGGGACCATCGACGCCAACCCGGTCAAGGGCCGGACCGTGACCATCGACACCGAGGTCGGCTCGACCTGGACGACCTGGTCCGACGGGGGCGGCGACCACGGATACTCCACCACGGTGGCGGGCGACACCCTGCTGCTGTGGGGCCCCCGCGAGGCCGATCTGCGCACGTTCCTCGGGCTGCTCACCACCGAGCCGCTGGCCGATGCCGGCCGGTCCGCTCAGCCGTCCGCGTCGGCCTCCGGCTGAGCCTCCGGATCTGTGTCTGGGCCCGCATCGTCGGGGTCGGGGTCGGGGTCTGGGTCGATCGCCGCGTCCAGCCGGCGGCGGGCGCCGTCCAGCCAGCTCTGACACAGCGTGGCCAGCCGCTCGCCGCGCTCCCACAGGGCCAGTGACTCCTCCAGGGTGGTGCCGCCGGTCTCCAGGCGGCGGACCACCTCGATCAGATCCTCGCGGGCCTGCTCGTAACCGAGCTCCTGGGAAGGCCCCTGGTCGCTCATCCTCACGCCTCCTCGATCGTCTCGATCTGCTCAACCTGCTCGACGTCCGCGTGGATCCTGCCATCGGCGACCCGGACGCTGACCCGGGCGCCCGGGCTGACCTCGTGCGTCGTGGTCAGCACGTGGCCGTCGGCGTCCTGCAGCACCGCGTAGCCGCGCCGCAACGTCGCGTACGGCGAGAGCGCGCGGGCCCGGGCACGGTGGTGTCCGATGTCGTCGGCGGCCCGGTCGAGCAGGTGGGCGATGGACCGTCGGGCGCGGTCGCGCAGGCCAGCCACCTGCTCGCTGCGCTCGACGATCAGCGACCGCGGGTCGGCCAGTGCGGGCCGGCTGCGCAGTGCGTCGAGCCCGGCCTGTTGCTGGGTCAGGTAGCCGCGAAGCGCGGCCCGGGCTCGCTCCCGGACGGTGGCGAGGCCGCGCAGCTCCTCGGCCATGTCCGGCACGACCAGCTTGGCGGCATCGGTAGGCGTGGAGGCCCGGACGTCGGCCACCAGATCCAGCAGCGGGCTGTCCGGCTCGTGGCCGATCGCGGAGACGACCGGAGTGGTGGCGGCGTGCACCGCCCGGATCAGGTGCTCGTCGGAGAACGGCAGCAGGTCCTCCACCGACCCGCCGCCCCGCGCGATCACGATCACGGCCACCGCCGGGTCGCGGTCGAGGCGCTGCAGCGCCTCGACGACCTCGCCGGCGCTGCGTGGCCCCTGCATGGCGGCGTACGCCGTGGTGAGGGTGACGGCGGGCCAGCGGCGCCGGGCGTTCTCGGTGACGTCACGCTCCGCCGCGGATCCGGGCGCCGTGACCAGACCGACCGCGCTGGGCAGGAACGGCAGCCGGCGCTTGAGCTCGGCGGCGAACAGGCCCTCGGCGGCGAGCAGCTGCCGCCGTCGCTCCAGTCGGGCCAGCAGCTCGCCGAGGCCGACCATCCGCAGCTCGCGGGCCTGCAGCGAGAAGGTGCCGCGGTTGGCGTAGTACGACGGCTTGGCGTGCACCAGCACGCTGGCACCCTCGACCAGCGGCGGGTTGAGCGAGTCGACCACGGCGCGGTTGCAGGTCACCGTGACCGAGATGTCGGCCACCGAGTCGCGCAGCGTCAAGAAGACCGTCGCCATGCCCTGCCGCCGATTGATCTGGGCGACCTGTCCCTCGACCCAGACCGCGCCGAGCCGGTCGATCCAGCCGGCCACCGCGCTGGCGATCTGCCGCACCGGGGCGGGCGCGTCCGGCGAGGTGAGTAAGGCCATGGCCTCGACCCTAGCGACCCCGAGCGCCGCTCGGCGGAGCGTCCGCTGCGTTGCGGGCGCTCGAGGACCGCTTCGCTCTCAAGGTCGCCTTCGCGCCCGCGCCTTGCGGCCGCACGCGCCGGGCGACGCTCGGACCTGGGGAGTGTCGGCTGCGTTGCGGGCGCTCGAGGACCGCTTCGCTCTCAAGGTCGCCTTCGCGCCCGCGCCGACCGCGCTTCGCGCGGTTGCTCTCTCGCTCGGCACACGTGATCGAGCAAGCTCGCCACGCGGCCTCGCTCGGTCGCCTTGCGGCCGCACGCGCCGAGCGACGCTCGGACCTCGGGGGCTGCCGACCCGTTGAACGCTACGCTGCTGCGCAGCCGTTGGTTCCGACGCGCGGGGCACCGCCCGTCTCATCGGTGCGCCCCACACGGACCACGCTCGATCCGTAGACTGGCCACATGAGCACCGACCTGGGCACGCCACGCGTTCTCTCCGAGACCGAGAAGGCGGTCCTGCTCGCCTCTCCGCGTGGCTATTGCGCCGGGGTGGATCGTGCGGTGATCACGGTCGAGCAGGCGCTGGAGCTGTACGGGCCGCCGGTCTACGTGCGCAAGGAGATCGTGCACAACAAGCATGTGGTCGACGACCTGCGCGACCGCGGCGCCATCTTCGTCGACGAACTGACCGAGGTGCCGGAGGGATCCACCGTCGTGTTCTCCGCGCATGGGGTCGCGCCGACGGTGCACCAGGAGGCGGAGCAGCGTCGGCTCAAGGCGATCGACGCCACCTGTCCGCTGGTCACCAAGGTGCACCAGGAGGCGCGCCGCTTCGCCCGCGAGGACTTCGACATCCTGCTGATCGGGCACGCCGGTCACGAGGAGGTCGAGGGCACGATGGGCGAGGCGCCGGGCCGGATCCAGCTCGTCGAGAGCCCCGAGGACGTGGACCGCATCGTGGTGCGCGACCCGGCCCGGGTCTCCTGGCTGTCGCAGACGACGCTGTCGGTCGACGAGACGCTCGCCACCGTCGAGGCGATCCGGGAGCGGTTCCCGGAGCTGATCGACCCGCCCAGCGACGACATCTGCTACGCCACCCAGAACCGACAGCTCGCGGTCAAGGAGCTCGCCGCCGGCGTCGACCTGGTGCTGGTGGTCGGGTCCGGCAACTCCTCGAACTCCGTCCGGCTGGTGGAGGTGGCCAAGGAGGCGGGGGCCCGCACGGCGTACCGGGTCGACGACGCCTCCGAGATCCAGGACGAGTGGTTCGATGGCGTACGCCGAGTCGCGGTGACCTCCGGCGCGAGCGTGCCGGAGCGCCTCGTCGATGGTGTGTTGCTCCAGCTCGCCGAGCGTGGCTATCCCGATGCCCGGGTCGTGCGCAGTGCGGAGGAGTCGCTCATGTTCGCCCTGCCCAAGGAGCTGCGGCGCGACCTGAAGGCCGCCACGGCCCGATCCTGAGGACGCAAGGAGAGCATGGGATGGCTCGCTATCTCGACGTTCACCCGGTCAATCCGCAGCCCCGACTGATCCGCCAGGTCGTTGAGGCGCTCGGTGAGGACCAGCTGATCGCCTATCCGACCGACTCCGGCTACGCCCTCGGCTCCCGGGTCGGGAATCGATCAGGCCGGGACCGGATCCTCGCCATCCGGGGCCTTGACGAGCGGCATCACTTCACCCTGGTGTGCAAGGACTTCAGCCAGCTCGGTCAGCTGGTGCACGTGAACAACAGCGCGTTCCGGGCGATCCGGGCCGCGACGCCCGGCCCGTACACGTTCATCCTGCCCGCCACCCCGGAGGTGCCGCGACGGCTGCTGCACCCGAAGAAGCGCACGGTCGGCGTGCGCATCCCGGAGCACGCGGTGGTTCGGGCGCTGCTGGACGAGCTGGGCGAGCCGTTGCTGAGCTCGACCCTGATCCTGCCCGGCGACTCCGAGCCGCAGACGCTCGGCTGGAACGTCAAGGAGGAGCTCGACCATCAGGTCGACATCGTGATCGAGGCGGGGGAGACCCCCGCCGAGCCGACCACCGTCATCGACTGGTCCGAGGGCGATCCGGTGGTGGCGCGGGAGGGGGCGGGGGACCCCGCCCGCTTCCTCTCCTGACCCGCCGAGCGCCGCTCGGCGGAGCGTCCGCGGCGTGGGCGCCCCTCAGACCGACAGAGCGTCGTCGGGCTCGGTCCTGGAGTACGCCGGAGCCGCGGCAGCGCGCTCGGCAGCGGCTCGCCCGGCCAGGACATGACGGCGCATCGCCAGGCAGCCCAGGCAGAGCCCGTAGCCGACGAACAGGCTGATGCTGTGATGCCCCAGGCCGCTGACCACCGCCTGCACCACGCCGTCGTCCGGCAGCGCGATCGTGGCGGGCTGGGTGATGGCCAACAGGATGAAGAGCGCCACCATCAGCAGTGGCGGGAGCACGCCGACGACGAAGAAGTCGATGGCGTCGACGAGCAGGGCCAACAGCACGCAGACCACGACGAAGCCCAGGTCGAAGACGACACCGACCCGGTCACCGATGAACAGGTCGATGCAGGCCAGGCTGAGGGTGAGCGCGACACCGAGCACGACCACCCGGCGACCGGGTTCGTGCCCTTCCTCCCACACCGTGCGTGCATGGCTCATGTCGACTCACAGTCCTCAAGTTCCACGCTCACCGTAGAGCCAGCCTCCGGGCCACTGTCGGCGACGCGCCGATCGACCGCACGAAGCGTGACCGGTCGGGGTGAGCCGAGCTCGTCCTCGCTGACCCCCAGCTCGGCCAGCCGCCGCGCCGGGACCAGCACTCGATGCTCCAGCGACCCCAGCGACTGGTTGAACCGGGTCACGGTGGCGTTCAGCGACCGCCCGAGGGCATCGAGGTGGCCGGAGAAGGTGAGCAGCCGCTGATGCAGGTCCCGTCCGAGCTGGTGGATCTCGCCGGCGCGCTCGGCGAGCGCCTCGTGTGACCAGCCGTGCGCGATGGTGCGCAGCAGCGCGATCAGGGTGGTCGGCGTGGCCAGCACGACCCGCCGCGCCGCCGCATACTCGATCAGGCCGGGGTCACCGTCCAGCGCCGCCGCCAGCACCGACTCCGCCGGCACGAAGAGCACCACGAACTCGGGGCTCTCGCTCAGCGCGCGCCAGTAGGCCTTGGAGCCGAGCTGGTCCACGTGGCCGCGCAGCTGGCGAGCATGGCGAACCACCAGGGCCGCCCGCTCGGCCTCGTCGGTGCTGGCCTCGGCGTCCAGATGCGCGTCCAGCGGCACCTTGGCGTCGACCACGATCTGCCGTCCGCCGACCAGGTGGACCACCAGGTCGGGTCGCTGCTCGCCGTCGCGCAGCTGCATCTGCTCGGTGAAGTCGCACCGGTCGACCAGGCCGGCCAACTCGACCGCACGCCGCAGATGCAACTCGCCCCATCGGCCGCGGACCTGGGGCTTGCGCAGCGCCGTCGAGAGCGACCGGGTCTCGGTGCGCAGCTGGTCGACCTGGGTGTCGAACTGACCCTGCCAGCGAGCACGGGCCGCCTCCAGATGCTGCATCTGGTCGCTGAGCCGATCCAGGCCGAGCATGACCTCGGCCTGGTCGACGAGCCCCGCGGTCGCGGCATCGACGGTCCGGGCACGCCACCACAGCGCGCCGAGGAGCGCACCCAGCACGAGGCCGATGAGCAGACCGAGCAAGACGCCGACAGTGAGCATGTGCTCACCCTCGCAGCCGGCACCGACAGTATGGATGGGGATAGCCACCGAATGGGATGGGGATAGCCACCGACTCGCCGCTGGAGACGGCTCATCGGCACCGCGATGAGCCTTGTCGGTCGCGTCCACCGCATGGCACCCTCGCGCCATGGGACCGACCTTCCTGATGACCTCGCTCATCGTGGTGCTCCTCCCCGGGGCAGGGACGATCTACACGCTGGCTGCGGCGCTGGGCAGGGGCACCCGGGCCGGCGTCCTGGCGGCGTTCGCCTGCACGCTCGGCATCGTGCCGCACCTCCTCGCCGCCATCACCGGCCTCGCTGCGCTGCTCCAAGCGAGCGGGGTGGCCTTCACCGCCCTCAAGTACGCCGGCGTCGCCTACCTCCTCTACCTGGCCTGGGGGACCTGGCGCGACACGGGAACGCTTCGGCTCGAGCCGGCGGCGGCCCCGCGCTCGGTGGCTCGGGTGCTGGCCACCGGGATCACCGTCAATCTCCTCAACCCGAAGCTGACGGTGTTCTTCTTCGCCTTCCTGCCGCAGTTCGTTCCTGCGGGATCGGCGAACGCACTGCCGCACATGCTCGTCCTCAGCGGCGTCTTCATGGCCATGACCTTCGTCGTCTTCGCCGGGTACGCCGCGGTCGCCGGCGTGCTGCGTGAGCGGGTGCTCGGCAGCGCGACGCTGATGCGCCGGCTGCGCAGGCTCTTCGCCGCCGGATTCGCCGGCCTGGCCGCGCGTCTCGCCGTAGAGCCGAACTGAGTCCGGACCCGCGACCTGCTCGATGGGTTCGATGACCGCGAGAGGCATCGGCTCCGGACGGTGGGAGCGCCGTACGGTCGGCGGCGTAGGTCAGGGCACGATCAGTCGGTACGCCGCCGGCCGGATCCGCCACTCGGCCGCGCGGACGGGTCCGCTGACCTCGCCGTCGGCGCTGCACCAGAACTCCTCGCCGCTGACCGTGACCTCCCTCGCCCGCAGGGAGAGCACGTCGTCCCTGCTCGGATGCCGGCCCCGGACGAGGTCGGTGAGGTAGCCGGTCAGTCCGCGGAGGCCGCGCGGGGTGGAGAGCACCACGTCGAACCGGCCATCGTCCGGACGCGCGTCGGGGGCCAGTTCGGTGCCGCCACCGACCTGGTCGGCGTTGCCGACGACGAGCTGGCGTACGCCGGGGCCGTCGTGCAGCAGCCGTGCGTCGGCCTCTACGCGCAGCCGAAGGGACGGTGGGCGGACGGCGCTGCGCACCGCGCCGATCGGATAGCCGATCCGGCCGAATCGCTCCTTCCAGCGCTCGCCGCGGCGGGCGGCCTCCGCGCCCAGACCGAGATGGACGCTGTTGACCACGATGCCGTCGTCGGCGTCCACGACGAGATCGGTCGGCCGCTCCCGTCCGGCCAGGACGACCCGGGCGGCCTCGACGACGTCCAGCGGGATCCGGTTGCCGCGCACGAAGTCGTTCCCGGTCCCCATCGGCAACAGGCCGATGCGCCGGCGGTCGAGCTCTCCGCGGCGGTGCAGGGCGGCGAGGGTGGCGTGGACGGTGCCGTCGCCGCCGGCGATGACCAGGGTGGGCTCGTCGCACCGATCGAGGACCTCGTCGAGCTCGTCGGGCGAGGAGGTCTGCTCGACCCGTACGGACGCGCTGCGGCGCAGGATCTCCAGCGCCTCGTCGAACTCGTCGCCGGCCGAGCCGGCGTCGGGCTGGGTGAGCACCACCAGGTCCGTCATCCGAGCACCCTAGCCTCGGTCTGCGGCTCGCGCCGGAGGCGGTCCGGACCTCACGTCGCGGCGACCGCGTCTGACCGGGTTCCACCGCTCCCGGGCGGAGCGGATCAGGGAATGACGACGATCTTGCCCGGGGCGTGGGACGACTCGACCGCCTCGAACGCGGCGACGATCTGGTCGAGTGGGAACGTGCGAGCCACCGGGAACCGCAGGCGCCCGGCGGCGATCTCCTCGGCCAGGCCGGCGAGGTTCTCGGCGGTACGCGCCTCCCGCTCGGCGTTGCCCACGCCGAGCTCGTCCACCGCGTCGTAGGCCGCGATGGCGACCATCCGATCGGCCGGGACGCTCAGTTCGACACCGGCGTCCAGCGCGTCGCGCCCGTGGCAGTCATAGACGACGGTCACCGCACCGAGTGCGCGCACCCGATCGGCCAGGCCGGCACCGTAGGCGACCGGCACGACGCCGACGGAACGCAACAGATCGTGGTTGGCCTCGGAGGCCGTGCCGATCACCGTCGCCCCGGCGGCCACGGCGAGCTGTGCGGCCACGAAGCCGACGCCACCGGCGGCGCCACCGACCAGCACGGTGTCGTCCGCACCGACCGGCGCGGTTCGCAGGATCGAGACCGCGGTGAGTCCGGCGACGTTCAGACCACCGGCCGCCTCCACGGGCAGCCCGGAGGGGCGGCGGGTGAGATCGGACGCGTGTGCCACGACCTCGTCCGCGGCGGCACCGGCGGCGCGGCCGAGGACCTCATCACCGACCTGCACCGCCGAGCCGTCCCAGTAGGTCGCGCCCGGGCCGAGGGCCGTCACGGTGCCCGCGACATCCGAGGCGATCCGGCGCGGGAACGGGGCGTCGGTGGGGATCGACCCGCTGCGGACCTTGGCGTCGAAGGGGTTCAGCCCCGCCGCGTGCACCTGCACGACCACGTCGCCCGGCCCCGCCGAGGCCGTCGGGACCTCGGCGACGTGAAGGACCTCCGGTCCGCCGTACTGGTCGTACTGAGCTGCCCGTGCCATGCCGTCTCCTTCGCTCGGTTCCTCTGTGCAGGCTACGTCGGCACTCCCACCCGTCCGCGACTCCGATCGGGATCTCTGATGGGTCTAGTCCAGGTCGACGACCACCGGTGCGTGGTCCGAGGCGCCCTTGCCGGCCCGCTCCTCACGGTCGATGAACGCCCCCGTCACCCGCTCGGCGAAGGACGGTGAGCCGAGCACGAAGTCGATCCTCAGGCCCCGGTTGCGCTCGAAGCGCTGACGGAAGTAGTCCCAGTAGGTGTAGACCTCGGGACCGGGCGCATAGGGCCGCACCACGTCACGGAAGTCCGCCTCGATGGCGAAGAAGGCCGCTCGCTCCGCGGGCGTGAGGTGGGTGGAGTTCTTGAACTGGCTGGGGTCGAAGCAGTCCTCGTCGTACGGGCAGACGTTCCAGTCGCCGACCAGTGCGCTCGGCTCGTCCTGCCAGGCCCGGGCCGCCTCCTTGAGCGCGGCCAGCCAGTCCAGCTTGTAGGCGTAGTGCGGATCGTCGGGCTTGCGGCCGTTCGGGACATAGAGCGACCAGATCCTCAGCCCGCCGCAGACCGCACCCACCGCGCGCGCCTCGGACTCGGCCGGCTCGCCCCAGCCGGGCATGCCGTCGAAGCCGACCTGGACGTCTTCGATCCCCACCCGGGAGATGACGGCGACTCCGTTCCACTGGTTCACCCCGGCGGCTGCCACCTCGTAGCCGAGCGCCTGCAGGCCCATTGTCGGCAGCTGGTCGACCTTGGCCTTGGTCTCCTGGACCGCCAGCACGTCGACTTCGTGCCGAGTCAGGAAGGACTCGACCCGATCGATCCGGGAGCGGATGGAGTTCACGTTCCACGTTGCGATGCGCACCCCACGCAGCCTAGTGGTGGCCACCGACAGGCAGACTTGCCCCCATGACCGAGACCGCCGCCGCATGTGCCATCGAGGTCAGCGGCGTACGGCGGGTCTACGCCGAGCCCGGTCAGCCCAGGCTCCGCGACGGACTGGTCGCGCTGGCCGACGTCGATCTGCGGGTCGGTGCGGGCGAGTTCGTCAGCATCATCGGTCCCAGCGGCTGCGGGAAGTCCACGCTGTTGCGGTTGGTGGCGGGCCTGGAGCGGCCCGATGCCGGCAGCATCAGGCTCGGCGGGCGTACGCCGCAGCAGGCGGCGGAGGCGAAGATGCTCGGCTTCGTCCCGCAGACCCCGGCGCTGCTGCCCTGGTTGAGCGTGCTCGGCAACGTGACGCTTCCGGGGAAGATCAACCGGCGCGCCAACACCCGCGGGGCACCCGACACCCGGCGCGCCGAGATGGAGAGGCTGCTCGTGCGCGCGGGGTTGGGCGAGGCGATGCACAAGCGCCCGGCCGAGATCTCCGGCGGCATGCGGCAGCGGACCGCGATCGTGCGGGCGCTCGGCCTGCGTCCCGACGTCCTGCTGCTCGACGAGCCGTTCTCGGCGTTGGACGAGTTCACCCGGGAGTCGCTCCAGCTCGAACTGCTGCGGTTGTGGGACGAGCTCGGCGCGACCGCGCTCTTCGTCACCCATTCGATCAGCGAGGCCGTCCGGATGGCCGATCGAGTGGTGGTGATGGCGCCCAAGCCCGGCCGGATCACCGACATCGTCGAGGTCGACCTGCCCCGGCCGCGTACACCGGAGCTGATCGCCTCGGCCAGGTTCCACGAGCTCGAGCTGCGACTGCGCGAGCTCCTCGCCGACGCCTTCCGCGCCGGCCAGGAGGTCCGGTGAGCAGGTGGCGGTGGCTCCGGCCGGCGTACTGGCTGCCCCTGGTGGTGATGCTGGTCGTGCTCGGCGTCGGCTGGCACTTCGGCGCCCGGCGGTGGCCCTATCTGCTGCCGCCGCTGCGCGAGGTCGGCACCGAACTGCGCCAGGATCCCGGGTTCTTCCTGCGCAACGCGCTCGTCACCCTGCGCGAGGCGGTGGCCGGACTGGGCATCGGTTTCGGGGCGGCCTTCCTGCTGGCGGTGGTGGTCAGCGAGCTGCCGCTGGCCCGCCGGGCGATCATGCCGGTGGCGGTGGTGCTCAGCGTCACCCCGCTGGTGGCGATCGCGCCCGTGCTGGTGGTCGCCTTCGGCTTCGGGATCATGCCCAAGCTGGTGTTGGTCGCGCTGATCTGCTTCTTCCCGATCCTGATCAACGTCGCCACCGGGCTGCGCGCCGTGCCGGAGCCGATGCTGCAGGTCTACCGGACCATGCACGCCTCGCGCTGGGAGCTGTTGCGCCATCTGCGGGTCCCGAACGCCCTGCCGTATGTCTTCGCGGCCCTGCAGATCGTCTTCCCGCTCTCGGTGATCGGCGCGGTGGTCGCCGAGCTGTCCGCGGCCGGGTATGCCGACGGCCTGGGTACGACGATCCAGGTAGCCTCGTCTCGCAACAACCTCCCGTTGGTGTGGGCGGCGATCGGAGTTCTCGCCGTCATGGGTGCCCTCCTGCTGCTGCTCGTCACGGTCGTCGAGCGGCGTGTCCTGACCTGGCACGACTCCGGCCGCGCCAGGTGACCGACTCGTCCAAGGAACCTGCGATGACGCTTCTTCGACCCCTGCGCGCTGCCGCCGCCGTCCTGCTGCTGACCGTGCTCGCCGGCTGCGGCTCCTCCTCGAGCCAGGAGTCGGCCGGCACCCACGGCTCGGCCGTCTCGACGAAGCGCTGCGCCGAGAACGAGAAGGCCGGCGCGCTGACCTATCTGACCAGCTACAGCTACCAGGCCTCGGCCTCGATCCTGGAGGTGCTGGCAGCCAAGGAGCTCGGCTACTTCGACGACCTGTGCCTCGATGTCGCGATCAAGCCGGGCTCCGGTGACACCCCGCAGAACGCCAAGCTGCTCGCCGCCGGGAAGGTGCAGTTCACCGGCCTGGCCGAGCAGGACGTGATCGACGCCAACGCCACCGACACCCCGGTACTCGGGCTCGCCTCGTACGCCGATGCCGGGCTCGACGTGCTGATGACCGGCAAGGACATCAGCGACCTGACCCAGCTCGACGGAGCGACGCTGGGGGAGAAGGGGTCGGTCCCGGTCTCGGTGCAGGCGATGATGATCAAGGAGGCCGTCGACTGGTCGAGCTTGAAGCTGGTCAAGGTGGGCTATGACCCCTCGGTGCTCGCCCGCGGTCAGGTGGACGCGCTGACCGGGTTCGCCTCGAACGAGCCGCTGCAGCTCGAGGCCGATGACTACCCGGTCAAGGTGTGGCAGCCGGCCGACTTCGGCGTGCCCGGCTCCATCGTCACCCTGGCCACCAGCCCGGACTTCGCCTCGGCGCACCCCAGCGTGGTGCAGGACTTCCTGCGGGCTGCCTTCCGCGCCTACCGGTACTGCGCCCAGAAGGCGCACGTCGCGCAGTGCGTCGGCTTCGTCGGCGACTACGAGGGCGAGCAGAGCTTCGATCGGACACACGAGACCAAGGTGTGGCAGACCGAGGTCAAGGTCGGCGTCGACAACCCGGTGCCGGGGCGGTGGGGGAGCGTCGACCTCGGCAACGTCCGAGCGCTGGCGGGGATCATGCGCACCTACGCCGACTCCTCGGCCTCCGACGCGGACGCGGTGGCGGGCTTCGACAACTCCTACGCCGCCTCGGTGGTGCGCAAGGACGGGTCGGTGATCTGGCCGGCCGGGTGAGCAGCGCCGCCGGTGAGGGTTTCGGCCGGGGCGGCGTACGCACCTAGGATCGTCCCTCGTGGCGCTCACCATCGGCATCGTGGGACTTCCCAACGCGGGCAAGTCGACCCTCTTCAACGCACTGACCAGGAACGACGTACTCGCGGCGAACTACCCGTTCGCCACCATCGAGCCCAACGTCGGCGTGGTCGGGGTGCCCGATCCGCGGCTGGCCACGCTGGCCGAGATCTTCGGCTCGGAGCGGATCCTGCCGGCCACCGTGGAGTTCGTCGACATTGCCGGGATCGTGCGCGGCGCCAGTGAGGGCGAGGGGCTGGGCAACAAGTTCCTCGCGCACATCCGGGAGTCGTCGGCCATCTGTCAGGTGACCCGGGTCTTCCGGGACGAGGACGTCACCCATGTCGACGGCGAGGTCAACCCGGGCAACGACATCTCCACCATCTCCACCGAGCTGATCCTGGCCGACCTGGAGACGGTGGACAGGGCGATCCTTCGGCTGGAGAAGGAGTCCCGCAAGGTCAAGGAGCTGGCCGCGAACCTGGAGGCGGCCAGGGCGGCCAAGGATGCCCTGGAGGCCGGTACGCCGATCATCGCCACCGACATCGACCGCGCGCTGCTGCGCGAGCTGTCGCTGCTGACCGCCAAGCCGTTCATCTACGTCTTCAACTGCGACTCCGACGAGCTCGGCGACGAGGAGCTCAAGGCGAGGATGCGCGAGCTGGTGGCTCCGGCCGAGGCGATCTTCCTGGATGCCAAGTTCGAGTCCGAGCTGATCGAGCTCGACGAGGACGAGGCGACCGAGTTCCTCGCCGAGGCGGGCATCGCCGAGCCAGGGCTGGAGGTGCTGGCCCGGGTCGGGTTCGACACCCTCGGGCTGCAGACCTACCTGACCGCCGGCCCCAAGGAGTCCCGCGCCTGGACCATCCCCAAGGGCGCCACCGCGCCCGAGGCGGCCGGTGTGATCCACACCGACTTCCAGAAGGGTTTCATCAAGGCCGAGATCGTCTCCTTCGAGGATCTGGTGGAGGCGGGCTCGATGCTCAAGGCGCGCGAGGCCGGCAAGGTCCGGATGGAGGGCAAGGACTACGTGATGGCCGACGGGGACGTCGTGGAATTCAGGTTTAACGTGTAGCTGAGCTCCGGTTCGAACTCTGGGTGATTCGTTGCTCGACTCTTGGGGGCGGCGTACGGGCATTTTTCGCTCGGTCTGGGGGTGGGCCAATGACGCCGTCTGGCCGTAGCGCGCGTACTACGTTTGGTGGTATGGGCATCAACGAGCCCCGGACCGAGAGTCTGTCGCAGCGCGAGTTGCGCAACGAGTCCGGTCGGGTCCTCCGCGAGGTGAGCGAAGGTCGGTCCTTCGTTCTGACCAACAGCGGCGTACCGGTGGGTCGGATCGTGCCGATCGACGCACCCGCGCCTGCGCTGACCATTGCTCGTCCGGCGAGGCGTGAGGGCGGATGGGCGGCACTCGCCATTGAGCGGAAGGCCGCCACGCGGAGCCTTGCTGAGACTCTCGACGACTTGCGCGAGGACCGACTGTGACCTCGAGCTCGGTCGTCTACGTCGATACCTCTGCTCTCGGTGCGCTGCTGATCGACCGGCCCGAGAGCCTTGCCCTGGTGGACTGGCTCGATCAGGCAACGGCCACGCTTGTCTCAAGCGATCTGCTCGAGATCGAGTTGCGCCGTATCGCCGTCCGCGAGAGTCTCGACCAAGCCGACGTGACCCGTGTACTCGACGGAGTCGCCCTCGCGGCCCTCGACCGAGCCGTCTACCGTGGCGCCGGATTCCTACCCATGCCGTACCTGCGAACCCTCGACGCCCTGCATCTGGAGGCCGCCATGCGGATAGATGCCGATGCCATCCTCACCTACGATCGCAGGCTCGGTGAGGCGGCCCGGTCCGCCGGGCTCGATGTGATTGCCCCCGGCACGACAAACGCGCGCTGATCCAGACAGCCCTACGTGCGGGCACGCGCCCGACCTCTTCTTGCATCTCTCGGAGAACTGCCTTCGTTGGATCGGCTGCCTCATCCGGCTCGATGTGACCGCCGATTCCTCCCCACGAGTCGTTGACCGCGCGCGAACCTCGGCGATACAGCAGCACGTGCTCGGAAGGAACAGGTGCCCCCGACTCCGCGGATGGGACTCGAGTGGTAGGATAATCCCATGGAGGCCACGATCGATTCCGGAGGGCGGCTTCTGTTGCCCAAGAGCATTCGTGACTCGTTGGGGCTCGTCCCGGGTTCGAAGGTGGATGTCTCGCCTTACGGCAGCGGTGTGCAGATCACGCCGGGCGGTCGAACCGCCCGACTGGAGCGGGATGCTGGTGGTCGACTGGTCTCTCGTGCTGAGACCGTCGTCACGGACGACCAGATGTTCGCGCTGATCGATTCGGGACGACGTTGACCGACGAGTCGCGTTGTGCCGTCGACACGAGCGTGGCCGTACCGCTGCTCGTCGCATCGCATGAGGCGCACGAGGCGGTCAGGCGGTGGGCGACGGAACGTTCCCTCCTCCTCAGTGGGCATGCCCTTGCCGAGACCTACTCCGTGCTGACTCGTCTGCCTGGCGATGCACGCGTGAGTCCCTCGGATGCCGTGGTGCTGATCGACGAGAACTTCGTGGGGAACCTCGCGCTTCCGCCCGACGCGGCCTCCGGGACCCATCGGGACCTCGCTCGTCTTGGCATCTCGGGCGGGGCGACGTACGACGGCCTGGTCGCATTGGCCGCTCACCAACACGATCTCGTGCTCGCGACGCGGGATGCGCGCGCCCGATCCACCTATGAAGCCGTCGGCGTGCGGGTCACGCTGATCGCTGGCGGCCCAGAGTGAATGGCGACGTGGTGGAATTCCGCTTCGGAAGGTCGTGACGTTCGCGCGCTACGACGGCTGGCGTGACGCCTGCATCGCCGCGGGTTCGGCTCCGGTTTCTAAGATCCTGACGTGGAGCGTCCGAGCAAAGAACACATCCTCGGTCAGATCCGCCGCCTCGCCGCGGAGAATGCAGGCAGGCCGCTTGGCAGGGAGCGCTTCGAGGCCGCCCGAGTAGCGCGGTCGGCTCGGTGCAGGTCACCGCGGCCAGCGCCAGGATCTCGCTGACGGGGTCCTTCGTGCCGCCTACACTCTGGTAGGCAACGACCACTTCGTGACCGAGTTGGATTGAGAGGGGCACGACGATGATCCAGAGCGACGGGCCGTGCGGGTTCTTCCGTCAGCTCAGCCGGCAGCGGGTGGAGCAGCACGGGCGCACCGTTCTGCCCGCCAAGGTCCTGGCGTAGCTGTCCGCAGATAGTCCGCAAGGCGTTCGGTGGCAACCCGTGTCTGCCAACTCCAGTCGTCAGGGCCCTACGGCGATCGTGCCGGGGCGGTTCGACTCGACGGCCGGCGACGCGGCCGCTCTCGGTCTCGCGGCCAGCCATCCATCCGTCCGCTTCGGTCGCCGTGATTGCCGGCGCCGGTCACGTGCTGCCTTCTGAGCAGCCGGACACTCGGCGTGCCTTGACCATGGAGTGGCTTGCCCGCGTCGATCGGAGGACTCGATCTGCTGCCGGTGTGGTGGGTTCGACCGATGTCTGAGGACTGGCTGTCGGACACGCGGACGTCGTACGACGCCGACGCCGCCGGCCATGTCGAGAAGGTACGAGGCCTGCTGGACGGCAATCCGTACCTTCGCGCGAGCCTGGCCCTGTTCGCCGAGTTGGTGCGAGATGCCGGAGGCGGACTCGTCGCCGACGTCGGCTGTGGCCCGGGTTACGTGACTCGGCACCTCCGAGGCCTCGAGGTGGAAGCGTTCGGCGTGGATCTCTCGGCCGAGATGATTGCCATCGCTCGGCGCGAATATCCTGACCTGCGATTCGAGGTCGGCACGATGACCGACCTGGGTTGGGACGAACACTCGATAGCCGGACTCCTGGCGTTCTGGTCGGTGATCCACGTACCTGACCAAGCCATCCCCGGCGTGTTCGGGCAGTTCCATCGTGTCCTGCGACCTGGAGGTCCATTGTTGGTCGGCTTCCATGCCGGACGAGGCAAGTCCCATACGTCCCGCGGCTACACGGGGCGGGCGATCAACGTGGACAGCTACCGACGGGAGCCGCGCGAGGTCTCCGCCTGGCTGCGAGATGCGGGCTTCGTCATCGAGGCCGAGCTCGTCTTGAGACCTGATGACGAGCTTCCGGGTGCCGTGGTCTTCGCGCGCAATGGCGGTTGACCCGGGGTGCCACTGGCCCATGCCATGGGAAGGTGGTCGAGTTCGGTCGCGGCGCTCGGGTGTCGGTGCGTCGGCCCTGGCGCCAGGATCATGGCCCGCTTGCCTCCATGGCAGCCTCGAACGCCTGTTGGAGGCGTGCGGAGGCGAGCGGGCGCTCGGGGTGGGGTCGGGGGACGCCGAGGTGGATCTCCCTGAGCTGGTCGATGAGATCGTCGACGAGATCCGGAGACTCGGCCAGGATGCGGGCTCGGACGGTCAAGGCGTGCGACGTAGGGCGGTGATGCATGCCCCAGGTCCCCAGCGCCACCATCACGGGGACGGTCTGAATACCCGCCTCGGTCAGTGAGTACGTTGCCCGCTGGCCCCGCGTCGCGCCGTCCCGAGTGAGCAGCTCGTTGTCGACCAGATTCCGCAGGCGGGAGGCGAGGACGTTCGAGGCGATGCCCTCATCGTTGCCGGCCAGGAGTTCACGGAAGTGTCGGCGACCGCCGAACACGATGTCGCGGAGCACGATGAGGCTCCACGCGTCGCCCAGCACCTCCACCGCCGCATTGATGGCGCACCCCGATCGCGGCTCTCCCCTCGCCAACTGACCTCCCAAGTGGTTGCAGATAAGGATCACTCTACGTTACGGTTCGACTGCTCTCATTTTGCAACCACATGCCTTCGGAGTCGTCATGTCCCGTACTCGAGTCCACAATCTCTTCGTCTCCTCGGATGGGTACGCCGCCGGTGACCACGTGACGCTCGAGAGGCCGATTGGCGGAGCCGAGGCGCTCTTCGGCAAGTTCGACGGACGCGTCATCCACGGTGTTCACGGAGTCGATGAGCCGGTGACCGTGGACCGCGCCATGTTCAGCATGTGGGGCCAGGGTGTCGGGGCCGAGATCATGGGTCGCCGTAAGTTCGGACCGCAGGCGGACGACTGGCCCGACGACGGGTGGCAGGGCTGGTGGGGAGACGCGCCACCCTTCCGTACGCCGGTGTTCATCCTGACCCACTACCCCCACGACACGCTGGAGTTCGCCAACGGCACGCGCTTCCACTTCGTGGATGCGCCGCCGGAGGAGGCGCTTCGTCTAGCCCGGGAGGCGGCCGGCGGGTTGGATGTCCGGATCGGCGGTGGCCCGTCGACGGTGCGCGAGTTCTTGCAGGCCGATCTCATCGACTTCCTGCACCTGGTGATCGTTCCGATCGTGCTCGGCTCCGGTGTTCGGGTCTGGGATGATCTCGTCGGCCTGGAAGAGCGGTTCAGCGTTGAGTCGATCAGTGCGTCCAGTGGGCTGACGCATCAGTTGTGGAACAGGAATCGCCAGGTGTGAGGAGCTCGCGGTGGCGCGTGTGCGTCGCGCTGACCGAGGTTGCTCCGTACCCGGAACTCGATGGAGCTCCGCATCAACGTATGACGACCCGACCGCCGCGCCACGACGTCTACGATCGGGCTCATGGCCGGGCGGAGGAGGGAGTACGCCGACCTGTCGGACCTGGCACCGGCCGACTGGCCCGGCTATCTCGAGGAGCGTTCGGGGCTGCCCGGCCCGCGGGCGAATCTTGCCCTCGCGGCCGCCGTCGCTGCTCGCGCGGACCAGCCGAGCATCAGCGCTCTCGTCGCCGATGGGGCGAGTATCAGATGCTCTGTGCTGCGACCGCGTTGGCGAGCCGGGCCGACGAGGCGTCCTGCGAGTCCCGTTCGCGTGCTCTCGCCGTCGACGGGCGTTGGCGGGTGCGCGAGGGGGTGGCCACCGGGCTGCAGCTCCTCGGAGATCGCTCGCGGGCGGCGCTGACCAGGATCGTGCTCGATTGGGTCGGTGATCCCCATCCCCTGGTTCAACGCGCGGCGCTCGCCGCCATCTGCGAGCCTCGATTGCTCAAGGACCCGGGGGCCGCTGCGGTCGCGCTGCAGGTCTGCGACCTCGCCACGAGGAGGCTTCGATCGCTGTCCGCCGACCGTCGCAGGCAGCCGGATGCACGCACGCTTCGGCAAGCGCTCGGCTATTCCTGGAGTGTTGCGGTGGCCGCAGCGCCCGAGGACGGACTACGGCTGTTCCGGAGGCTGGACACCGGCGATCCCGACGTCGCCTGGATCGTCCGTGAGAACGGCCGGAAGAAGAGGCTGGCCACGCTTCTCACCTGAGCCGTCTCTCGGGATCACCCTGCCTCGGGTCGGAATCGTCGCCGGGATCACCTCAATTGTGGAGAACGGGTTGCCGGTTGGCCTGAGGGCACCTACCGTTCCGCCATGGCCGTCCTCGGGGGGTTCAGGTCGTGAACGCGTCGGCGTTCGGTCGCGACCGGCAGGTCCAGGGTTTCATCGCGTGCGCGGCGTTCTCGCGTGCCGGTGACGCCGCCTGGACCGTTGCCCTGATCTGGACTGCTGTCCACCTGGCCTCGCCGGCCACCGCGGGCGCCGTCCTCGCGGCCGGAACGATCCCACGCGCGCTCGTCCTGCTCTACGGCGGGGTGGTGGCGGACCGGGTCGACTCGTTGCGGCTCCTGCGGATCACGAACCTCGCCTGCGCGACCGTGCTGGGGGTGCTGGCCGTCGTCGCGTGGACCAGCGGGCTGACGGTGCCGGTGCTCGTCCTCGGTGCGGTGCTCTTCGGCATCGCCGACGCACTCGCCAACCCGGCGTTGTCGACCGTGCCGCGCCAGCTCGTCGCACCGGAGGAGCTGGCGGAGTACTCCGGTGTGTCCTTGGGCGTGCAGCGCACCGGGGCGATGATCGGGGCGGCGCTCGGCGGCATCCTCGTCGCCACCTGGGACGCGGGTGTCGGTGCCGCCGTCGACGCGGTGAGCTTTCTGGCGATGGCCGGCCTTCTCGCCGTGGTGCGGCCACGCTATCCGCTGAGCCGCAGCACCGGCGGGTCGGCCTGGCAGGGCATCGTCGCGGGCTTCCGTCATCTCGCCGAGTCACCGGCCACGCGAACGGTGGTGCTCAGCCTGATGGGCCTCAACCTCGCCGTCGACCCCGCCCTGGACCTCGGCATCGGTCTCCGTGCCTCGCACCAAGACTGGGGTGCCCATGCGGTGGGCTTCTCCGAGGCGCTCTTCGGTGTCGGCGCGATCCTCGGGTCCCTGGTGATGGTCCGGATCAAGCCGCGGCGGATCGGCCTGTGGGGCTTCGGCCCGATGGTCGCGCAGGGGCTGGCGATCATGGCCCTGGGATACGGGGGCCGAGCGTTCCTCTTCGGCGTGTGTGTGCTGATCGGCCTGCTGGTCGGCGCATCCTCGGTCTCCCTCAACGCGCTCTTCCAGACCGTCGTCGACCAGGCCTATCTCGGTCGGATGTCCGCCATCCAGTCGCTGGGCGACGACGTGTTCATGCCGGTGGCCAACGTCGGCTTCGGTGGGCTCGCCGGGGTCTCGATGGCGACCCCTTTCGTCGTGTTCGGTGCCGCGATGGCCGCCGTGATGTCGCTGGCGCTCGGCAGGCCGGCGATCCGCGGCGCGCGCATGCCCGACGCCGATCCCCAGGACGAGGCCGGGGAGGAGCAGCCTGCCCCGACGGGCTGACCCGCGCCAGTCGCCGGGCTGCCAGGATAGCCACGGCCACGCCTCGGGGCTCGACCCCCTGGCAGCCCGGTTGTCCGGCAGGGCAGAGTTGGCCTGGGGCCGTCAATGAGGACGGCCGCTTCAGCACAGGCAGCAGAGCGAGGGAGCCATGAGCACACAGACCACCACGCCGACGTACCAGATCACCAACCCAGCCACCGGCGAGGTCGTCGAGACGTTCGACTTCGCCACCGACGCGGAGGTGGAGCAGGCGCTGGCCGACTCACAGAAGGCCTTCGCGCAGTGGCGCGAGCGTCCCATCGAGGAGCGCGCCGCCATCACCAAGCGGGTCGGCGAGCTGTTCATCGAGCGCTCCGGTGAGCTCGGCGAGATCATCCTGCTGGAGATGGGCAAGCGACTCAGCTCCGGCGTCGGCGAGGCCGAGTTCAGCGGCGAGATCTTCGGCTACTACGCCGACAACGGGCCCGCGCTCCTGGCCGACACCGACCTGCCCGGCCACGAGGGCAAGGCCCGGGTGCAGCGACTGCCGATCGGCACGGTCGTCGGCGTGATGCCGTGGAACTACCCCTACTATCAGGTGGCCAGGTTCGCCGCCCCGAACCTGGTGGCCGGCAACACCATCATCCTCAAGCACGCCGAGAACTGTCCACGCTCGGCGCGTGCCATCGCCCAGATCATGGCCGATGCGGGTGTGCCGGAGGGCGTCTACATCAACCTGTACGCCACCCACGAGCAGATCGCCTCCATGATCGCCGACAAGCGGGTGCGCGCGGTCTCGCTGACCGGCTCCGAGCGGGCCGGCACGGCAGTGGCCGAGAACGCCGGACGCAACCTGAAGAAGGTCGTCCTCGAGCTCGGTGGCTCCGATCCGTACATCGTCTTGGACAGCGACGACGTGGCCGGCGCCGCCGAGGTCGCCTGGGAGACCCGGATGGAGAACACCGGCCAGGCCTGCAACTCCAACAAGCGGATGATCGTGATGGACGAGGTGTACGACGACTTCGTCTCGGCCCTGGTCGAACGTGCCTCCGCGATGACGCCGCGCACCGGCCCGGACGACGGCGACACCGCCTACAGCCCGATGGTCTCGCGCAAGGCCGCGGAGAACCTGCGTGCCCAGCTCCAGGACGCGGTCGACAAGGGGGCGACCCTGCACATCGGCGGTGAGCTCGGCGACGGTGCCTTCTTCTCGCCCGCCGTGCTGACCGGGGTGACGCCCGAGATGCGGGCCTACACCGAGGAGCTGTTCGGTCCGGTCGCGGTGGTCTACAAGGTCACCAGCGACGAGGAGGCGGTCGACCTGGCCAACGTGGTCGACTTCGGCCTCGGTGGCGCGGTGTTCAGCCGCGACGAGGAGCGTGCGGCGAAGGTCGCCGAGCGGCTCGAGGTCGGCATGGCGAACGTGAACACCCCCGCGGGCGAGGGTGCGGACCTGCCCTTCGGCGGCACCAAGCGCTCCGGCTTCGGTCGTGAGCTCGGCCCGCTGGGCATCGAGGAGTTCCTCAACAAGCGACTCTTCTACATCGAGCGCTGATCCTCGAACCGGTCGCGCTGGGGAGATCCGTAGCGGTCCACCCAGCGCGACCGAGGTCGGCGCTCAGCCCGACTGGTGCTCAGGAGGCGTGTCGCTGCAGCGCCCGGCCGAGTCGCGGGAGCGCCGCCTCGACATGGCCGCCGGCCTTGCCGCGCAGGGCGCCGTACGCCTTCTTGAGCGGCTCCTTCGAGCTCGACTCGGCACGGGCGTCGGTGACGGCGAGCAGGGCCGCCGCGGCCTCCGGTCCGCGGCCGGCGAGGTAGCCGCCGAAATCGCCGCCGCCCGAGCTCTGGAACCCATCCCAGAACGGGTCGAGCGCGGCGGCGAAGCCGGGCAGCAGGCTGCCCACCGCACGCGGAGCCAGGTCGGGCACGACCTTGCGGGCCGCGGCGTAGGCCGCCTTGACGGCGGTGCCGGAGATGCCCTTCTTGTCGCCGACCTCCTGACCGACGACCTCGACGAGGTCGGCGGTCACCGCGGGTCGGACGTCGTCGGCAAGCAGCTGGTCGGACAGGCTCATGGTTCTCCTCGCGAGTGGGTGGACGGCGGGGACAAACCTAGAGCACCGACCTAGGTCGTGCGGTGGGATCAGGGCGCCAGGTAGACCTTGCGCAGGGTCTCGGTGATGGTCCAGGTGGTCCGCTCGCCGGCATGGAGCCGTACGACGACCCCGGGGGCGAGCGCAACCCGCTCGCCGCCCTCGAAGGTGACGCTCCCGCGGCCGGCGACGACCACGAACACCTCGTCGACCTCGGTGTCGGTCACGGTGCCCTCGGTCAGCGACCAGACCCCGACCTCGATCCCGGTCAGCGCATCCCCGATCTCGCCGAGCTCGACGGCGGCCGCGGCCGGCGTACCGGCCAGCACCGTGTCCGGGTCTAGCGGCAGGTCGTCGAGGGAGATGGCCAGGGCGTCGACATAGCGGTCGGTCATGGGCCGAATCGTGTCATCGGGGTGGGCCGTCGGTCGAGTCGGCCGGCCGCACCCGGCCGCACCCGGGTCGAGGCTCGGGAGCGCTGTGCCATGCTGGCGGACGTGCAGGTTCACCAGCGCAGCACTCATGTCGAGGTCCCGTTCGCCGAGGTGGCCGAGTGGCATCGGCGGCCGGGTGCGCTGTCGCGGCTGCTGCCGCCGTGGCAGCCGGTGCGGGTGCTGGCCGAGACGGCCGACCTGCGCGGTGGTCGAGCCGTGCTGGGTCTGCCGGGCGGCGTACGGTGGCTGGCCGACCACGACCCGGCTGCGTACGCCGAGTCGTCGCAGATGCTCACCTTCGTGGACCGGGCCACCACCTGGCCGCGATGGGTGCACTGGGTGCACCGGCATGCGCTGACCGCCACCCCGGACGGCACCCGTGTCCTCGACACCGTCGAGACCAACCTTCCGGGCCGCCTGGTGCGGCCGACTCTGCGCTACCGAGCCACCGAGCTCGCCGATGACCTGGCCGCCCACGCCAGGCCGTACGCCGACCGGCGGCTCACTGTCGCGCTGACCGGTTCCTCGGGGCTGGTGGGGAGCGCGCTGACGCCGTTCCTGACCGGTGGCGGGCATCGGGTGATCCGGCTGGTGCGCCGGTCTCCGCGTGGCGCCGACGAGCGCTACTGGGACCCCGCGGAGCCGGCCGCGGACCTCTTCGACGGAGTCGACGTCGTCGTCCACCTGGCCGGCGTGAGCATCGCCGGACGGTTCACCGCCGCGCACAAGGAGGCCATCCGGGACTCGCGGATCGGGCCGACCGCGGCGCTGGCCCGACTGGCGGCGACCTCGGGGCTGACCGGGTTCGTCTCCGCCTCCGCGGTCGGGATCTACGGCGCCGACCGGGGCGATGAGGAGCTCACCGAGAAGAGCGAGCGCGGCCAGGGTCTTCTCGCCGACGTGGTCGCGGACTGGGAGGCCGCCACCGAGCCGGCGACCCGGGCGGGCCTGAGGACGGTGCAGGTGCGCACCGGGATCGTGCTCTCGCCGCGAGGCGGCGTGCTGCGGCTGCAGCGGCCACTGTTCGCGCTGGGTGTCGGCGGGCCGCTGGGGTCGGGCTGGCTGCCGTGGATCGGCATCGACGACCTGGTCGACGTCTACCACCGCGCGATCCTCGACCAGACCCTGACCGGACCGGTCAACGCGGTGGCACCGTATCCGGTGCGCGGCACCGAGTACGCCCGCGCGCTCGGCCGGTCGATGCACCGGCCGGCGGTGCTCGCCGTACCCTCCATCGGGCCGCGGCTGCTGCTTGGCGAGGAGGGCGCCCGCGAGCTGGCCCTGAGCAGCCAACGAGTGCGGCCGACGGCGTTGGAGGCGGCCGGGCATCCGTTCAGGTCGCCGGATCTGGACCAGACGTTCGGCCATCTGCTCGGCACCGCACGATGAGGGCGACGGAGCGTCTCGGTTGCGCCCGCTCCGGCGCCTGGCGGGGCTCCACTACCCTTGGTCGTTGTGCCATCTGTTCAGGAGGAACCCGTGACCGAGCCCGATGGCGGGATCCGCGTCGCCGCACTCGATGACATCTCCGAAGGCGAGGGACTGGCGATCTCCAGCGAGATCACCGGCACCGAGGACGACATCGCCATCCTGCGCGATCTGGACGGTTCCTGCTGGGCGCTGAACGACACCTGCACCCATGCGCAGGCCTCGCTCGCCGACGGGTGGGTGGAGGACGGGTACGTCGAGTGCCCGGTGCACTCCTCCCGGTTCTGTCTGCGCGATGGCCACGTCGACGGTCCGCCGGCCACGGTGGACACCGTGCCCCATCGGGTCGAGGTCCGTGAGGGCGAGATCTACCTGTTCCCCAACCAGCGGCCCTGACCTCCATCCTCACGCCTCGCACCACCGCGCTCCCGCGCCGACGGCCGAGCAGAGGCAAATGGTTCTGGCTGGCCGGCCGAGCAGAGGCAAATGGCCCCGGCGGACCGGGCGAGCAGAGCCAAATGGGCAGGCAAGAGCCACCCGGCTGCGTCTGTAGCAGCCGTTTGGCTCCGCTCGCTGTCTGTGGCGCGACCGTTTGGCTCTGTTCGCCGGGTGTGGGGGCGACCGTTTGGCTCTGCTCGCCGGGTGTGGGGTGACCACTTGGCTCTGTTCGGCGCTCTTGCTGGGTGCTTCTGGTTGTTGCTCTTGGTTGGTGCTTCTGTTGGGTGGTGGGTGCCCCTAGGATCGGCGCATGCCGGTGACTGAGGGGTCAACCAAGGCCGACGTCGTGGTGGTGGGGGCCGGGCTGGCCGGGCTGGCTGCCGCGGCGGAGGCGGCCGACGCCGGCAGGAGCGTCGTGCTCCTCGACCAGGAGCCGGAGCAGAGCCTGGGCGGGCAGGCGTTCTGGAGCCTGGGCGGCCTGTTCTTCGTCGACAGCCCGGAGCAGCGCCGGATGGGGATCAAGGACTCCGTCGAGCTCGCTGGTCAGGACTGGATGGGCAGCGCCCAGTTCGATCGCGAGGAGGACTACTGGCCACGGCAGTGGGCGCATGCCTATCTCGACTTCGCGGCGGGGGAGAAGCGGGCCTGGCTGCGTGAGCAGGGTCATCGGGTCTTCCCGGTGGTCGGCTGGGCCGAGCGCGGCGACGGTCGCGCGGACGGCCATGGCAACTCGGTGCCCCGCTTCCACATCACCTGGGGCACCGGGCCGGGGGTGGTGGCGCCGTTCGAGCGACGGGTGCGGGCGCACGCCGACGGCGGTCGGCTGCGGTTCGGCTTCCGGCACCGGGTCGACGAGGTGCTCGTCGAGGACGGTACGGCGGTCGGGGTCCGCGGCGCCGTACTCGAGCCGGTGCCGGAGACCTTCGAGCGTGGCCGGGCCAGCTCCCGGATCGAGGCCGGCGAGTTCGAGGTGCGTGCCCAGGCGGTGATCGTGACCAGCGGCGGCATCGGCGGCGACCACGATCTGGTCCGCAGGGCCTGGCCGGCCCGTCTCGGTACGCCGCCGACCTCGATGGTCTCCGGCGTGCCCGCCCACGTTGACGGCCGGATGCTCGCGATCAGCGAGGCCGCCGGCGCCCGGATCATCAACAGCGACCGGATGTGGCACTACGTCGAGGGTGTCCGCAACTGGGACCCGATCTGGGCCAACCACGGCATCCGCATCCTCCCCGGCCCCTCCTCGCTGTGGCTCGACGCCGCCGGCAATCGGCTGCCCGCCCCGAACTTCCCGGGCTTCGACACCCTGGGCACGCTGCGGCACCTGCGCACCACCGGTTACGACTACTCGTGGTTCGTGCTGACCGAGAAGATCATCCGCAAGGAGTTCGCGCTCTCCGGCTCGGAGCAGAACCCCGACCTCACCGACAAGGACGTGCGCGGCGTGATCGACCGGGCGCGCAAGGGTCCGGGGCCGGTGGAGGCGTTCAAGCAACACGGCGAGGACTTCGTCGTCGCGGGCGACCTGACCGAGCTGGTGGCGGGGATGAACCGGCTGGCACAGGTCGAGCCGACCGGACCGATGATCGACGAGCAGGCACTGCGCCGGTTGATCGAGGCCCGCGACTCCCAGATCGCCAACTCCTACGCCAAGGACGCCCAGATCACCGCGATGTACGCTGCCCGGCACTACCGCGGCGACAAGCTGTCCCGGGTCGCCGCTCCGCACCGACTGCTCGACCCCAAGGCCGGCCCGTTGATCGCGGTCAAGCTGCACATCCTGTCCCGCAAGACCCTGGGCGGCCTGGAGACCGATCTGTCCGGCCGCTGCCTGCGAGCCGATGGCTCGCCCTTGCCGGGGCTCTACGCGGCCGGTGAGGTCAACGGCTTCGGTGGCGGCGGGATGATGGGCTACAACGCACTGGAGGGCACCTTCCTCGGCGGCTGCCTCTTCTCCGGGCGTACCGCGGGCCGGGCCGCCGCGGCCGCGCTCTGAGCGACGCGGTGGGGCGGAGCGCCGGGGGAGAGGCGGCGACCGGGATCAGTGCGCGCCGGTGAGGTTGAGGCCGACCACGCCCAGGATGATCAGCGCCACCGAGGCCATCTTGACCAGCGACATCGGCTCGTCGAGGAAGATCGCGCCGACGACGGCGACCGCTGCGGTGCCCAGGCCCGCCCAGATCGCATAGGCGACCGAGACCGGCATCGCCTTGACCACCACGGTCAGCAGCCAGATGGAGAGCCCGTAGCCGACCAGCACCACGACGCTCCAGCCGACGTCGGTGAAGCCCGCGGTGCGAGGAAGGACGGTGGTGGCCGCGACCTCGGCCGCGATCGCGACGAAGAGCAGGGGAATGGCGAGCAGCATGGGAATGACCTCGGTGGCGTAGCGATTGCTACAGCCAAATGTAGCACTCGCTACACCCGCTTGGCATACTGGTTCCATGACGCGACGCGAGGAACTGCTCGGGCAGGTCACCGACCACGTCTTGGAGCACGGCCTGATCGGGCTGACGCTGCGGCCGGTGGCGACCGCGATCGGCACCAGCGACCGGATGCTCATCTATCACTTCGGCAGCCGGGACGAGCTCGTCGCGGCGGTGGTGGTCGAGGCGAGCGAGCGGGGCATCGTCGCCGTACGACGCCTGCCGGCCGCGGCCGACGTGCGCTCCGGCGTCAACCGGCTCTGGCAGGCCTATCAGGGCGGCGTGCTGCACGACTGCCTTTCGGTCTACTGCCAGGCCGCGGCCACCGGCCTGATCGGGATCGAGCCCTACCTGTCGACCGTGCGGGCGTCCAACGGCCGCTGGGCCGCCGCGCTGGCCGAGTATCTGGTGGCCTGCGGTGCTCCGGCCGACCGGGTGGGCCGCATCGTGACCCTGGTCGACTCCGGCCTGTACGGCTTCAAGCTCGACCTGACCACCGACCGGCCCGACGAGCTCGCCCGCGGTGTGGACGATCTCGCCGTCGCGGCCCAGGCCATCGCCGACGACACGACTCGGTGAGAATGGCTGCGTGACCCGACGACTGCGCGCCGTTCCGGCCGAGCGAATGCACCTCTGGCTGATGCTGGTGCTCACCTTCACCACCGGCATCAACGACGCGGTCGGATATCTGGGCCTGGACAAGGTCTTCACCGGGAACATGACCGGCAACGTGGTGGTCCTCGGGATGGCGTTGGCCGGCGGCAGCGGCCTTCCGGTGCTCGGTCCGGCGCTGGCGCTGGTCGGCTTCATGGCCGGGGCGGCGCTGGGCGGCCGGGTGCTGAGCCGGGCGCCGGCGTGGGATCGGCGCACGACCGGGCTGTTCGCGCTGGTCGCCGTCGTCATGGTCGCGCTGTCGGTGCTGCTGTTCGCCGCCGGCGCCGAGCCCGGCCGCGGGGTCATGGTGACCACCACCACCATCGCCGCGGTGGCGATGGGGACGCAGGCGGCGGCCGCGCGTCACCTCGCGGTGAAGGACGTGACGACGGTGGTGGTGACCAGCACCATCACCGGGCTGGCCGCCGACAGCCCGTTCGGCTCGGGCAAGGCGCCCTGGCGCGGCGGTGGCACCCTGCGCCGACTCGGCGCGGTGGTGTTGATCCTGCTCGGCGCGCTGTTCGGGGCGCTGCTGCTCAAGTCCCACCTCGGGCTGGGCCTGCTGGTGGCCGGAGTGGTGATCGGCGGCGCCACCCTGCTCGGCGCCTGGCATGCCCGGGTGGCCGCCGAGCCGTCGTGAGCGGCCGCGGGTCGCCGGAGGCCGGGCGGAGATCAGGCGAACGACTTCCCCGGCGGTGCGGCGTACTCACCGGAGCTGCTGGTGGTCAACCCGAGGCGCACCAGCTTCTCGACCTCCGCGGTGGCGGCCGCGACGCCGTCGACCACCGGCACCCCGAGCTCGGCCTGTAGCTTCGCGCACAGGTCCGCCATCCCGGCGCAGCCCAGGACCACCGCCTCCGAGCGATCCTCTTCGAGTGCGACGCGGCAAGCGGTCGCGATCCGCTGGTACGCCGCCGGGTCGCTGTCCAGCTCCACGACCGGGATCTCGCACGCGTGGACGCCGCCGATCAGCTCGGCCACCCCGTAGTCGCGCGCGATCGACCAGGTATGCCCCACCACCCGCGACAGGGTGGTGACCACCGAGAACCTCCGGGCCAGGTAGCCGGCCGTCCGCATCGCCGCCTCGGCGATCCCGACCACCGGAGCGGTGACCAGCTCGCGGGCGGCGTGCAGGCCGGGATCGCCGAAGCAGGCGATGACGTAGCCGTCGTAGGCCCGCAGCGAGCCGAGGGTGGCCAGCAGGTGCGGGGTGGCGACGGCCTCGTCGTAGTGACTCTCGATCGACTCGGGCCCGGCGGCGGGGTTGACCGCGTCGACGAGCACGCCCGGGCTCACCGAGGCCCGGGCGCACTCGCCGATCAGCGTGGTCATCCGTGCCGTGGTGTTCGGGTTGACGACCAGGATCCGCACCGTCGGCTCACGCCTCCGCCGCGCTCGGGCCGAGGCGCGCGGCCCGGCGCGTGCCGCTGCCGGCGACGTCGAAGGCGAGCGCGATCAGGTAGTACGCCGCGAACCCGGCGCCGCAGCCGACGAACCAGCTGTACTTGCTCAGCCAGTCGATCGGGGAGGAGCCGTCGCCGAGGAGGCTCCACACCTTCGGCACCACGACCGAGCCGATGGACAGGACGGCCGCGACGATCAGCGCGCGGACCGCTGCCGGGTTGGTGCCGTTGCGATACCAGTACTCACCGTCGGGCTCCATGGTGAACAGGTCGTCGACCACGATCCGCTGCTGCCGGATGAGATAGAAGTCGGCGATCAGGATCCCGAACAGGGGTCCGATCAGCGCGCCGAGGATACCGAGGGTCCAGAAGATGGCGTCGTCGTTGTTGTACCAGTTCCACGGGGTCAGGATCACCGAGCCGACCGCGGCGATCATGCCGCCCATCCGCCACGAGATGCGCTGCGGACTGACGTGGGAGAAGTCGAAGGCCGGGCTGATGAAGTTCGCCACGATGTTGATCCCGATGGTGGCGATCACGAAGGTCGCGCCACCCAGCACGATGGCGAAGGTGCTGTCGATCCTGCTGACCGTGTCGATCGGGTCGGTGATCAGCTCGCCGTACAGCGGCACGGTGGCGGCCGCGGTGAGCACGGTGAGGAGGGAGAAGAGGATGAAGTTGACCGGCAGCCCGAGGAGGTTGCCGCGCCGCACCGAGCCGAAGCTCTTCGCGTAACGGGAGAAGTCGCCGAAGTTGAGCATCGGCCCGGAGAAGTAGGACACCACCGCCGCGACCGCGCCGCACAGCGCCCACACCAGGGACCATCCGGTGAGCTGGTCGGCGGAGAGGTTCAGGTCGATGTTGAAGTCGACCTTGAACAGCATGTACACGCACAGCGCCATCATCACGACGTAGACGGCGGGCCCGGCGAAGTCGACGAACCGGCGGATCATGTCCATCCCGCGCCAGAAGAGCAGTGCCTGCAGGATCCAGAGGATCGCGTAGCTGAGGTAGCCGAGCAATGACAGACCGAGGAAGGTGTGCTCGGTGAGCGGCTGGGCGAAGCCGGGCCACAGCTTGAGGAAGACGATGTTGAGCGACTCCGCTGCCAGGTAGGTCTGTACGCCGTACCAGGCGACCGCGATGAGCCCGCGGACGATGGCCGGGATGTTGGCGCCCAACACCCCGAAGGAGGCTCGGCTCGCGACCGGGTAGGGCACCGCGGCGAGCTGGCTGGGCTTGGCGACCAGGTTGCAGAAGAACTGGACGATCACGATGCCGGCGATCAGGCAGCAGAAGACCTGCCAGGCGTTGAGTCCGATCGCGAAGAGCGCGCCCATGGTGACGTAGCCGCCGACGCTGTGCACGTCGGACATCCAGAAGGCGAAGATGTTGTAGCTCCCCCAGGTCTGCTCCTCGAGCGGCGCGAGGTCCTCGTTGGTGAGTCGGGGGTCGTAGGCACGCTTGCCGACGCCGCGGCCGGGCGGGTAGCCGGCGGCCTCGACGAGATCGGCGTCCGGGGGCTGGTTCATGGCCACTCCTGCGGGTGAGGGGATCGATGCGCAGGAGGCTAGGAACGCGGTGTTTCGCCTGACCGGCCGCCGTGTCAGGGCGGTGTGACGGGAGAAATATAGTTCCCGGGCCGAGGGGGCGGTGAGGCGACGCGGCCGTCACGAGCCGGGTTGGCGGAAGACCTCCGGGTCGTCGCGGAAGGTGGCGATCGCCCTCTTGAGGTGCTCGTAGTGCCGTGCCGACTCGACTACCAGGCGGTCGGCGTCGCGGGCCATGAACGAGTCCAGCATCCGGTCGTGATCGTCGTGGAACATCTGTCGTCCCTGGGTGGAGACACGGGACATCGGCCGGGCCGGCTCGGTGATGTTCCACGCCCCCTCGTACATGTGCAGCAGCCGTTCCATCCCGGCCGGCGCGATCAGGTGCATGTGGAAGTGACGCGACTCCGCGTGATAGCCGCGCTCGTCTCGCTCGGCGACGGCCCGGGCGAGCGCGGCGTGGGAGCGACGCGCGCGGTCGTCGTCCTCGGTGGTGGCGCGAGGTACGGCGGCCCGCAGCGCCGCCGCCTCCAGCGCTGCTCGCACGTCGTAGAGCTCGCGGAACTCCGAGAAGGTCACCTTGGCCACCGAGTAGCCGACATGCGGCACATGGTCGACCAGTCCCTCGCCGTGGAGCGTCTTGAGCGCCTCGCGCACGGGGATCTGACTGACCCCGAAGAAGGAGGCGACGGCCTCGATCGGGATGAGTGTTCCCGGCGGCTCGTCGCCGCCGAGGATCGCTCGGCGCAGGTCCTCGATCACGCGCGGCTGCTCGCCCGCGCCGGCCGAGTTGACCAGTCGCGCGGTGAAGATCGACCGACGACGTGCGCCCTGCATCGTCGTCAGCTCCCGCCGCCGGTGGGGACGGTCGACGCTGGCGGTTGGGCGGCGTCGGCCGCGATCGATGGGGCCGCGATCGATGGCGCCGCGCGGGTCGGGAGAGCGGTCGGTGAGATCATCGAGCTCCTTCCCGGCGGCGTTGCGTGCCTGAGTCGGCACCGTAGGAGGCGGCCGTTTCGGTCGCCATGGCGTGGGTGTTTCGGTGCGGTTAAGCCGGGTCTCGACACGCTCGGCTCGCTACTCGACCACGGGGATCTTGCTGGCTCGCTGCTCGCCGGGTCAGGCTGTCGTCGGTCGGGTAGCCCTCGTGCGGGACGAGCGAGGGCGTATCGAGACCGCGCCACTTCGCCTGCGGGGTGCCGGGGGCGTACGGCGTGCCTGGGGCTCGCTACTCGACCGACGGAGGAGACCCCGCTTGGTGGAGCCGGTGAGGCCATCACGACAAGGTCTCGAAATGATCACGAAACGATAACGACGGCCCTCCGGTCGCTGCGGGTCCGAGGGGACACCGCTGGTGCGCCGTGCGCGAAGCTATCACGTCTCGGCGCCGCGCGGATCCCTGGGCGGGGCTCAGTAGTCGGTCCGGTCCGCGTGGGCGCGCCAGGCCTCGAACGGCGTCTCGCAGCCGGGCAGCCGAAGCTCCTCGACCCGGGTGGGCCAACCGGCGGTGTCCGAGTGCGGGCCGAGGCCGAACAGGTCGTAGAACGCCCGGTCGTCGAAGCCGCCGGCGGCGGCGTCGTCCCGGTCGGCTGCGTACACCACCCGGTCCAGACGCGCCCACAGGCTGGCGGCGAGACACATCGGGCACGGCTCGCAGGAGGTGAACAGGCTGCAACCGGCCAGGGAGAAGTCGCCGATCGCCGTACCGGCCGCGCGGATCGCCACCACCTCGGCATGGGCGCTGGGGTCGAGGGTGGCGGTCACCAGGTTCCGTCCGGTCGCCACCAGGTCGCCGTCGCGGGCCACCACCGCGCCGAACGGGCCGCCGCCGGCGGCGACGTTCGCCTCGGCCAGCTCGATCGCCTGGGTCAACCACTCTTCGTCGGTCATGCTCGCTTCCTCACCTCTCCGGTTCTCTGCACCACGTCGATGCCGCTCTCGATGTCGCTCTCGGCGTCCATCCCCGTGTCTACCTCGTTGTCTGGCGCAGACCGTGCCGACGGACGCCGGTCCGCGCGTCGGTCCCGCTCTCGCAGCAGGCGCCAGAGCCGGTCACGGGTGATCGGCAGCTCGGTGGGTCGGACTCCGGTCGCATCGGCGATCGCGTTGGCCAGCGCCGGCGCCACCGGGTTGTACGGCGCCTCCGACATGGACTTCGCGCCACGCGGCCCGAGCCGGTCATAGGTGTCGGCGAAGAGCACCCGCGTCGGCGGCACGTGGCCGATCTGGGGGAGCCGGTAGTTCCGGAACGACCGGGTGAGCACCTCGCCGTCCTGCACGACCAGCTCCTCGGCCAGGGCGCTGCCGAGGGCCTGGGCGACACCGCCCTCGACCTGGCCGCGGAGCTGCTCGGGGTTGATCACCGCACCGGCGTCGACCGCCTGCACCGAGGTCAGGATCTCTACCTCGCCGGTGCGCGGGTCCACCGCCACCCGGAATCCGTGCACGTTGAAGGCCACCGATCGGTTGCTGCCGTCCTGGCGGGCGGTCGCGGTGGCCGGCAACGGCTTGCCGGTGTCCAGATCGGCCCGGAGAGCGGCGGCGGCCTGCTGCACCGCCAGCCCGGCCACCACCGATCCGGCCGAGCCGAAGGCGCCGGTGTCGTAGTCGCACGCATCGGTGTCGCCGGCCTCCAGCCGGATGCGCGCGGGGTCGACGCCGAGCTCGGTCGCGGCCAGCTGGACGTGCACGGTGGCGGTGCCGTTGCCGAACTCCGCGGTGCCGGCGCGCACGGTGAAGCTGCCGTCGGGATGCGCGGTCACCGAGGCGGCGGCGTGGTGACCGCGCGGTGGGATGGTGGCGATCATCGCCAGCGCCGTACCCTCGCCGACCAACCAGCCGGCCGGCGTCGCGGCCCCGTCGTCGGCCTCCTCGTCGGCGCGGGCCTCGGCGAGGGCGTCGGCCACCAGGTCGAGGCACTCCGCCGCGCCGTAGCTGCCGAAGGACAGGTCGTCGTCGGCGGGGCCGTTGACCACGAACTCGTCGCCGGGGGTGACCACGTTGCGCCGGCGCAGCTCCATCGGGTCCAGGCCCAGCCGGCCGGCCAGCTCGTCGATGGCCGACTCGATCGCGAACATCACCTGGCCGAGCCCGTAGCCGCGGAACGCGCCGGACGGCAGGTTGTTGGTGTAGACGGCCTCGGCGTCCACCCGCTTGTTCGGGCAGCGGTAGCCGGCCACGGACTCGTGGACGCCGTGGAACATCACCCCGGGCGCGTGGTTGCCGTAGGCGCCGGTGTCGGTGGTCACCTCGAGCCGTACGGCGCTCAACCGTCCGGCCTCATCGGCCCCGAGCTCCACCTCGACCCGCATCGGATGCCGGCAGGGGGTGGCCGCGAACTGCTCCTCCCGGGTCAGCTGCCACTGCACCGTGGCGTCGACGCCCTGCTCGGCCAGCCGCAGTACGGCGAGCGCCACCACGTCCTCGGTGAGCAGCTCCTGCTTGCCGCCGAAGCCGCCGCCGACCCGGCCGGCGAGGACCCGGACCCGATCGGTCGGCAGGTCGAGGAGCCGGGCCAGCTCGGCGCGCACCAGGAACGGCACCTGGGTGCTGGTGCGCACCACCAGCCGGCCGTCGGCGTCCAGGTGCGCCCGGGCGGCGAGCGTCTCGAGATAGGCATGACTGACCCGGGCGGTGCGCCATACGCCGCGCACCCGGGCGGTCGCCCGTGCCAGGCCGCCCGCCACGTCGCCGACCTCGCCGTGGGTCTGCGCCGCCACGTTGCGTCCCGGCTCGCTGATCCGGGATCCGACCGGGTCCTTCTCGCCGTGCAGCAGCGGAGCGCCCGGACGCCTGGCCTCGTCCGGGTCGAAGACCGCCGGCAGCGGCTGGTAGCTGACCTCGACCAGCCGGGCCGCCGCCCGTGCCGCCGCGAGCGTGTCGGCCACCACCACCGCCACCCGCTGGTCACGGTGACGCACCACGTCGTCGAGCATCCGGGTGTCGTCGGGGTCGTCGAGCCGGTTCTCATGGCGTGCGGTGGAGTAGAGCGTGGCCGGCACGTCGCGATGGGTGAGCACCAGCCGCACGCCGGGATGGGCGAGCGCTGCGCGCGTGTCGATGGCGGTGATCCGGGCGTGGGCATGCGGCGAGCGCACCACCGCCACGTGCAGCAACGGCCTGTCCGTCGGCGCCGGCTCATCGAGGGTGAAGGGCTCGCGGCCGGCGACGATGCGGTCCGCGGCCGGGGCCGGCAGCGCGGCGCCGAAGGCAGCCCCGGTGGCATCCGACCCGACGTTGGTCACCCCGGCCAGGGCGTCGCGTACGGCGCGGTAGCCGGTGCAGCGGCACAGGTTGCCCTTGTAGGTGCGCTCCACCGGGGAGCGCGCCTCATCGGTCGCCCCGTCGGTCGCCTCATCGGTCGCTCCATCGGTCGCTCCATCGGTCGCTCCATCGGTCGCTCCATCGGTCGTCCGGTCGATTGCCGCGCGCGCCGCGGTCGCGGTCACCACGAACCCCGCCGTGCAGTATCCGCACTGGAAGCCGGCCGCCGACCGGAACGCCCGCTGCACCTCGGAGAGCTCGCCGGAGGGAGCCAGGCCGGCGGCGGTGACGACGTCGTGTCCGACCGCCCGCATCGCCGGCGTGATGCAGGAGTGCACCGCGCGGCCGTCCAGCAGCACCGAGCAGGCGCCACAGTCGCCGGCGTCGCAGCCCAGCTTGACGCTGAAGGTGTCCTGCTCGCGGATCCAGGTGCGCAGGCACTGGCCCGGGCGAGGCAGGCCCGGGACCGGGACCGAGTCGAGTCTCATCGGCGCGGCCCCGAGTGTTGCGCGGCCAGGTCGGCGACGACCCGCTCGACGAGCAGCCCGGTCATCGCGGCCCGCCAGTCCGCGGCACCGTGCTGGTCGTCGTACCACGCGACGGCGCGGAGCGCCTCGGTGAGGGCTGCTGGGGTGATCGCCGCCTCGCCGCCCTGGACCGGGAGGCGAAGGAGCACCGGTCGTGGTGTGCTCGCGGTCAGGGTCAGGACGACCGCGTCCGGGTCGCGCCGGCCGACCACCACCGCCGCCGAGCGGCCCCGTTCGGTCAGCGAGGTCCGCGCGAAGGCGACCGGAGCCCGCAGCGCGCTCGCCGGCACCTCCACCGCGCGGAGCAGCTCGCCGGTCGCCAGGCGGGTGCGGCCCGGGCCGCTGACGAGACTCGCGACCGGCTCGGTGCGCTCGGCGGCGAGGCCGGGTCCGGTCCGGATGACCGCCGACGCCCCGAGCCCGGCGAACAGCGAGATCATCGCCCCGGCCGGCAGCCCCAGGCAGATGTTGCCGCCGACGGTGGCGGACTCCTGGACCTTCGGCGACATCAGCAGCGCATCGGCACAGGAGCGGACCACGTCCGCCGTCGCCGGAGGCCAGGGGGCACGTTGCAGGGTGGCGATGGTGCAGGTGGCGGCGATCCGCAGCCCACCGTCGGGCAGCGGCTCGACGTCCGGCCAGCCGAGTGCGGTGAGGTCGACCAAGCCGCGCAGGTGCTCCTGCGGCTCGCTGAACAGCCAGGTGCCGCCGGCCAGGAAGGCCTCGCCGGTCGCGAGCTCGAGGTCGGTCTCCCCGCGCGGCGTGCGCCAGTCGGTCACGGTGGTCAGGTCCACGTCTCGACCTCCCGCAGCCGCTCGTAGCTTCCGCTGATCGCCGAGACCCGGTCCCGGCCGGCGCGGCCGAGCTCGTGCAGCACCCCGTCGGCGATCACCCCGACCAGGCTCATCGCCGCGGCGTAGGAGTCGAAGGCGAGCAGGCCCTGGACCGGACAGGTCAGGGCGACGTCGGCGCGGGCCAGATGCATGGTGGCGGTCGGATCGGCGATCAGCACGACCTCGGCCCCGGCGGCACCCGCGGCGGTGACGAAGTCGCCGAACTCACGAGGCCGGCGGCGGAAGCCGATGGCCACCACGACATCACCGGTCCCCAGGTCGGCGAGCTCCTCGCCGACCATCTGGCCGGGCAGCGGTGCCAGCGCCACCGCCGGTCGTGCCTGGACCAGCTGCTGGCGCAGGTGCAGCGCGACCGGGTGGCTGTTGCGCCAGCCGGCGACGAGCACTCGGCGGGCGGAGGCGAGCGCGGCGACCGCGTCCGGGAGTCCGGGCTGGGTCAGCGCAAGACGGATCGAGTCCGCCTCGGCCCGCACCTGGGCATGCAGGTCCGGTGCTCCGTCGACCCGGCGCGGCTCGCCGGCGGTGCGCAACGAGCGCAGATGGTCGCGGACCTCGTCGAAGTCGACGAATCCGAGTGAGCGGAAAAGCCGCGACATCGTCGCCTTGGAGACCCCGGCCAGCACCGCCAGCTCGGCGGCGCGGTAGGTGGCCAGATCGTCGAGATGCTCCAAGAGCGTGTCGGCGGCCCGACGCTCCTGCGGCGAGAGCCGGTCGTGGTGCGCGGCTATCCGCTGGTCGATCCGGCCGCTCGGCGGCGGCGTGGCGTACGGCGCGCTCATCGCGCCCCCACCGGCACCGGCTCGCTGGTCGAGCAGCCGTCGCGAGGGACCAGCGACGGCGTATCGAGTCCGTGGGCGTGGTGGGTGGTCTCGATACGCTCGCTGGCGCTCGCTACTCGACCAACGGCAGTCGCCGCGCGGTTCGCGCTCGCTGCTCGACCAACGGCAGTCGTCGCGTGGTTCGTGCTTGCTGCTCGACCAACGGCAGTCGTCGCGTGGTTCGTGCTTGCTGCTCGACCAACGGCAGTCGCCGCGTGGTTCGCGCTTGCTGCTCGACCGAGGGTGCCTTCGCTGGTCGAGTAGCCGTCGCGAGGGACGAGCGACGGCGTATCGAGACCGCTCATCGGCGCTCCCGGACGATCCGGGCGACCTCGAGGACCGCCTGCTCGAAGGCGTCCAGCCCCCGTGCGACGTCGATGGACCGCACGTCCTCGGCCGGGTGATGGCTGATCCCGTCGTGGCACCGCAGGAACAGCATCCCGATCTCGGTGACCGCGGCCATCGCCATCGCGTCGTGGCCGGCCCTGCTCCACAACCGGATCGGCTCCGCCCCGGCCGGATAGCTGTCGTCGGCGGCGACGATCCCGGCGGCGACGGCCGCCTGCAGCCAGGGCGCACAGGGCGCGGCGAAGGCGCGGTGGTGCTCATGGGCCTCCAGCCGCAGTCCGCGTGCGGTGCACGACCGCTCGATCTCGGCGTACATCCGCTCCCACATCGCGTCCCGCTCGGCGTCGGTGGCCGCGCGCAGGTCGAGGCTGAAGTCGGCGCGGCCGGGGATGACGTTGACCGCTCCGGGCCGGACCTCGATCCGGCCGACGGTCGCCACCACCCCCTGGGGGCCGGTGGCACGGGCCAGTCGTTCGATCAGGGTGATCGCCTCGCTGGCGCCGACCAGCGCGTCCCGGCGACGGGCGTACGGCGTCCCGCCCGCGTGCCGAGCCTCGCCGAGGACGCTCACCCGGAACCGCCGCGCGCCGGCGATGGTGCTGACCACCCCGAGCGACCGGTCGGCCGCCTCCAGTTCGGGGCCCTGCTCGATGTGTGCCTCCAGGTAGCCGACCAGCTCCTCGGGCCGTCGAACCGCCTCGCCGACCCGGCGCGGATCGAGGCCGAAGTCGCCGAACGCGGCGTGCAGCGTGGTCCCGTCCTTGTCCCGCAGGTCCCACCAGTCCGGATCCCACTGACCCGAGGCGGCCTGGGAGCCGAGCAGCGCCTTGCCGAACCGTGCGCCCTCCTCGTCGCTGAAGCCGTAGACCTCGAGCGCGAACGGGAGCTCGGCCGAGCGCAGCCGGTCCGCGACCGCGACGGCCATCACCACGCCGAGCATGCCGTCGTAGGAGCCCGCGTCCGGCACGGTGTCGAGATGGGAGCCGAGCACCAGCGCCGGCAGCCCGTGGCGCGGCCCCTCCCGGCGGCCGACCAGGTTGCCGGCCGCATCCGTGCGCGTGGTCAACCCGGCCTGTCGCATCCAGTCGGCGACCCGGCCGTTCGCCTGTCGGTGCTGTGGCGAGAGGTAGACCCGCTCCAGGTGGTGCGGACTGGCCGAGTACTGGTCGAGCTCGGCGCAGCGGTCCAGCACCGCCTGAGCGGCGTCGATCCGGTCGGTCGGTGGGGTGTGTCCGGTGGTCGTCATCCGGCGTACACCTCGCTGGCCGCGGCCACCCCGCCGCCGGCGCTCACCGGCACGCCCTCGGCCCGCAGCACCTGCTCCAGCGCCGCGAGGGTGAGCAGTACGGCGTCCTGGCGGGCGTTGTAGCCCATCGTGCCGATCCGCCACACCCGTCCGGCCAGTGGGCCGAAGGAGGTGCCGATCTCGATGCCGAAGCAGGTCAGCATCGCCGCCCGCACCCGGTCGCCACCGGTGCTGCCGAGCGTCTCGGGGATCTCCACCGCCACCACGTTGGTCATCTTGTGGGCCACGTCGCCGAAGACCCCCAGGCCGAGGCCGCGTACGCCGGCGAGCATCGCCTCGCCGTGCCGCCGATGGCGGTCGATCGCCGCCGGCAGGGTCTCGGCCACCAGCAGCCGCGCCGCCTCCCGGGCGGCGTACAGCATGGTGGTCGCCTCGGTGTGGTGGTTGAGCCGCCGGGGACCCCAGTAGTCGATGATCTGGGCGAGGTCGAGGTAGTTCGACGCGATCGGCGTACCGGCCGGCGGCGCCGAGTCGTCGTCGGCGGTGCGGATCCCGGCCTCGACCCGCTTGCGCCGTTCGATCGCTGCCACCGCGGCCGGGGAGAGGGTGATCGGGGCGCTGCCGGACGGTCCGCCGAGGCACTTCTGCAGACCCGCGGTGGCCACGTCGATGCCCCAGGCGTCGGTCTCGAACGGGTTGCCGCCGATCGACGCGGTCGCGTCGACGTAGAGCAGCGCCTGGTAGCGGTGGGCGAGCTCACCGAGATCGGCCAGCGGCTGGCACATGGTGGTCGAGGTGTCGCCCTGGACCACGGCGATCAGCCGCGGCCGGACCCGCCGGCAGGCCTCCTCGACCAGCTCGACCGGCACCACCTCGCCCCAGGGCACCTCGACGGTGTGCACCCGCGCCCCGCAGCGGCCGGCGATCTCGACCAGCAGCTGGCCGAATCGGCCGAAGACCACGACGAGCACGTCGTCGCCGGGCTCGATCAGGGAGACCAGCGCCGCCTCGATGCCGGCTCGGGAGGTGCCGTCGACCAGGAAGGTCTGCTCGTTCTCGGTGGCGAAGACGGTGCGGTAGAGCGCCATCACCTCGGTCATCGCGGCGGTCATCGCGGGGTCGAACTGGCCGACCATCTGGGTGGCGGCGGCGTGCAGCACGCGCGGGTCCACCGTGATCGGCCCCGGGCCCATCAGCAGGCGGGCCGGCATCGAGATCGGCATCGAGATCGGCGGCGAGATCGGCGGCGTCGGGTCGGTCGGCACGGCACTCACAGGGCTCACAGGGGCGTCCTCCTCAGTTGCTGACCCCAGTCGTGGTCGGGGCGCTCGACGTCGATGGCGTTCCCGCGGACGATCGACCGAGTGACCCGGCCGCCGTAGCGCAGGCCGTCGTAGGCCGAGATCGGGTTGCGGTGGGCGAGCCGGGTCGCCTCGATGCGGAACTCCACACCGGCGTCGTAGATCGCCAGGTCCGCGTCGGCGCCGGCCTCGATCCGGCCCTTGTGTCCCAGGCCGACCAGGTCGGCGGTGTTCCGCGACATCCACCGGCTCACCGCGTCCAGCCCGATGTTGCGCCGGCGCGCCTCGGCGGCTACCGCGGAGAAGCCGACCTGGAGCCCGGAGACGCCGCCCCAGGCCTGCTGCAGGTCGCCGCCGCCGGCGGACTTCTCCGCGGCGGTGGCCGGGGAGTGATCGGAGACGATGGTGTCGATCACCCCGGCGCGCAGGCCGGACCAGAGCTCCTCCCTGTTGCCGGAGTCCCGGATCGGCGGGCAGCACTTGAACTGGCTGGCGGCGTCCGGGATCGTCTCGGCGGCGAAGCAGAGGTAGTGCGGGCAGGTCTCCACGGTGACCGGCAGTCCCTCGTCGCGAGCCTGCTGGATCATCTCCAGGGCCCGTGCGCTGGACAGATGCAGGATGTGCACCCGGCAGCCGGTCTCGCGGGCGCCGTCCAGCACCCGCCGGATCGCGACCAGCTCGACGTGGTCGGGCCGGGAGACGAGGAAGTCGGCGTACGCCCGCGACGCCGGATGCGGCGCCGCGGCCAGCGCCGCCGGATCCTCGGCGTGCACGATCATCAGCCCGCCGAAGCGCGCCACCTCGCCCAGCGCGGCGGTGAACTCGGGCGGCTCCAGCGGCGGGAACTCCTCGACCCCGGAGTGGGCCAGGAAGCACTTGAACCCGAACACACCCGCCTCCCAGAGCGGCTCCAGGTCGGCGAGGTTGCCGGGTACGGCGCCTCCCCAGAAGCCCACGTCGACCATCAGCTCGCCGCGGGCGGCGGCCTGCTTGATCGCCAGGTTCGCCGGCGTGGTGGTCGGCGGGATCGAGTTGAGCGGCATGTCGATCAGGGTGGTGGCGCCGCCGAGGGCCGCGGCCTCGGTGGCCGAGACGAAGCCCTCCCACTCGGTGCGGCCCGGCTCGTTGATGTGCACATGGGTGTCGACGACGCCCGGGACGACGTAGGCGGTGTGGGGGGCCTCGAGCACCAGCCCCTCCACGTCGGCGTCGAAGGGCTCGACCGCCTCGATGCGACCATGGTGGAGTCGCACGGTGGCTGGTTCGAACCGCTCTCCCAGGAGTACCCGGCTTCCGCGGACGGCGTCGACACGCATCGTTACTCGTGCACCTCTTCCTTCTTCTCCGCCGTCTCCGCCGTCTCCGCCGTCTCGGCGTCCCGGGTGGCTGGGGTGGCTGGGGTGGCTGGGGTGTCTTGGATGTCTTGGGTGTCTTGGATGGCCCCGACGCCCGGGGCGCCCGGGACCGGACGGCCGGCGACGAAGGCCCCGTCGCGCTGCAGCACCTCGGCCTCGTCGCGCCGCACCTGGACCGCCGGCCCGGCCGTCTCGGGCAGGCTGCCCGCCGGCGGAGCGCCGGGCAGGAGATGGTTGAAGAACAGGTTGAGGGCGAAGGCCATGATCGCGGCGGCGCTGATCTCGGAGTCGAAGATCGTCTGCCACCAGGCGGGGAAGGAGCCCCAGAAGTCGGGGTAGGCGATCGGGATGACGCCGAAGCCGATCGAGACCGCCACGATGATCAGGTTGTTGTTGCCGTCGTAGGCGACCTTGCCCAGGGTCCGGATGCCGCTGGCCGCCACCGTGCCGAAGAGCACGACGCCGGCGCCGCCGAGGACGGCGGAGGGCAGCACGTTGACGACCGCGGCGAGCCAGGGCGAGAGACCGAGGACGAAGAGGACGAGGCCGCCCGCGGCGACCGCGAACCGGCTCTTGATCCCGGACATCGCCACCAGCCCGACGTTCTGGGCGAAGGCGGTCGCGGGGAAGGAGTTGAAGATCGGCGCGATGGCCGAGGAGACCATGTCGGCGCGCAGGCCGTCGCCGATGCGGCGGTTGTCGACCCGGGTGCCGACGACCTCGCCGACGGCGAGGATGTCGGCGGTGGTCTCCACCATGATCACCAGGACGACGATGACCATCGAGACGATCGCGCCGGCATCGAGGATCGGCGAGCCGAAGTGGAACGGGGACGGGATGGCCACGACGTCGGCGTCGCCCAGTCCGTCGAAGCTGGTCTTGCCAGCGATCAGCGCCACGACGGTGCCGAAGACCAGGCTGAGCAGGATCGCCATCCGGGATGCCCGGCCGGACTTGGAGAGCACCAGGACGGCGGCGAGGGTGATCGCGGCGAGCACGATCGCCGAGGTGGCCGCGGAATCACCGCTGTCGGTCACCCAGCCGGCCGCGGTCGGCAGCAGCGAGATCCCGATGACGGTGATCACCGAGCCGGTGACCACGGCCGGGAAGAACCGCACGATCTGGGAGAAGAACGGGCTGATCGCGAAGCCGACGACGGCGGCCACGATGATCGCGCCGAAGACGACCCGCAGCCCGCGCTCGCCGCCGCCGTGGTCGCCGATGATGGTGGTCATCGTGGAGACCGAGGCGAACGAGATGCCCTGCACCAGCGGGAGCTGCGAGCCGACGTACGGCACGCCGAGGGTCTGCAGCATGGTGGCGAGGCCGGAGATGAACAGTGCGGAGGCGACCAGCAGCGCCTGCTCGCTGCCGGAGAGGCCGGCGGCGCTGCCGATGATGTAGGGCACGGCGATGACGCCGCCGAACATGGCGAGGATGTGCTGGATGCCGTAGCCGAACAGGGTCGGCAGCGGCAACGTCTGGTCTTCGGGCCTGGTCGGCTCGACGAGATGGGCGGACATGGCGGCTCCTGGTGGAGGCGTGGGACGCGGTGGGGGAGAGGAGGCGTCGCTGCCTCGTGAAGGATGCGGCGGGCCGGTCGGCGGCGTGGCCTGACCGGGGAACGGCGACGGGGACGGGGACGGGGTGGGCGGTGGCTCAGGCGAAGGCGGGCACGCTCGCCCAGGCGCGCGGCTCGGCGGGTGCGCCGTCGCGGCACAGGGTGGCCTCGATCAGGCCGTAGGGCCGGTCGGCGGCGTGGAAGACCTGGCCCGGGTTGTCCAGGCCGAACGGATCCAGGTCGACGAGGAAGTGATGCTTGTTGGGGCAGCTGATCTTGAACTCGGCGATGCCGTCGAACTTCTCCATCACCGCCCTGCCCATCGCGTGGATGGTCTGCTGCAGGGCGAGCGAGTGTACGTCGGCGAAGGTGCTCAGCAGGATCTCGCCGATCTGTGCGTAGGCGTCGTTCCAGTCCGCGGGTGGCTCACTCCACCGCCACCAGGCGGTGATGCTGGTGGCCAGGATCCGATCGGTGGTCTCGGCAAGGGTGGTGTAGCGGTCCCGGGGGAACCCGGTGAACTCGCTGCCGGTGGACTTGAGCACCACCAGACCGGTGATCCCGGAGACGACCAGCCGCTCGGTGCCGACGCTGTTGACCACGGCGGTCCGGACCGACTGGCCGGAGCGGACGAAGGAGTGGTCGTTGGTGGGGATCCGGTCCCAGGCGTACTGCTCGGCCTTCATCACCGAGCCCTCCACCCAGGGTTGCTCGGCCCAGTAGTCGGCGAGCGCGATCAGGAAGGCCTCCGGGGAGCCGACGCCGAGCTCGCGGGCCTTGGCGTAGACGACGTTCTTCTGGGTGTCGGTGGCGTGCACGTGGGCGTTGTCGCCCTCGGTGAAGGCGCTGGCGAAGTCGCCGCGAAGCTGCGAGGAGACGTTCAGGTCCTCGATCGCGTGCGCGCCCTCGGCCGCGCCGGTCGCGGGACGGGTGACGTGGACGAGGCGGACCTCGGCCTTGCCGTGCTGGTTGGTTCCCAGTGTGATCATCAGCTGCCTCGATACGTGGTGTAGGCGAACGGGCTGAGCAGCAGGGCGACGTGATGGTGCTCGTCCTGCGTGAGATGGAAGCTGACCGTCACCTCGGGGTAGAAGGTCTCCCGCGACTGTGCGGCGAACCAGGGCCCGGTGGCGAAGGTGAGGGTGTGGATCCCGGGCCCGAGCCCGTCGGTGACCCGGGCGCGACCGTCGGCGTCGGTCTTCCCGGTCTTGGTCGAGCCGTCCGGCAGCGTCAGCGTCACCTGGAGGCCGATCGCCGGGCGCCCGAGCGCGGCGTCGAGGATGTGGGTGCTCACCGAGGTCGTCACGAGAAGATCCCTCTCAGTCTCAGCAGGGCGATCTCACCCAGCTGGGCGGCGGTCACCGAGGACTCGGTGACCGGGTCGTTGCCCAGCCGCTGCTCGAGGATCTCGACGAGCTCCGCGGTGCTGCGGCCGGCGGCGCGGACCAGGTAGATCCTGCCGAACCGCTCCTCGTAGGCCCGGTTGCCGCGGCGCAGCCGGGCGGCGAGATCCTCGTCGGTGAGGTCCACGCCCGACTGCTCCGAGCTCGACATGGCCACGCTCGCCGCGGCCGGTGCTCGCTCCGATGAGTCCGTTGATGAGCTCTCTCGTGACCCCTCTCGTGACAGGGACTCGCCGATCCGGGGGTGGTCGGCGAGTGCGGAGTCCACCTCGGCCATGGTCCAGGTCGCCGCCTGGGCCTCGGCCGTCGCGAGGAGGGTCGCCAGGTCGGCGTACGGCCGTGCGGCGAGGAGCGCGTCGACGAACGAGTCGATCGCGGCACAGGGCCTGATCAGCGCCTCAGCCGCTCGATCGCTCATCTCGTTGAACTCCGTGACATCCATCGGTGTGCCTCCGGAGAACGACGCTAATGAAACGATCGTTCGGGAAGATGAAACCGGCGTTTCTTTCCTGTTACGCAAGCCCCGGCGTGGCGAGCTCGACCGCGAGATCGAGCAGGTCCGCGTCGCGCCCGGGTGCCGCCAGCAGACAGGCCCCGGCGGGCAGCCCGGTCCCGGTGTGCAGTGGGATGCTCACCGTCGGCAGGCCACCGAGTCCGGCCAGGCAGGTCAGCCGCAGGGTGGCGTCGCGGGCGAGCTGGACCTCGGCCGGGGTGGCGGTCGTCGCCGGTGCGACCGAGCCGGTGCTGGGCAGCAGCCAGATGTCCTCGCCGACCAGGTCGCGGATCCGGGCACCGGCCTCGGCGGCCGCCCGGCCGGCACGGGCACCCTGCTCGGCGTCGATCCGGGCGGCGGTCTCGAACCGGCCGCGCACGTCCGCGCCGACCGTGTCCAGCCGGGTCGCCAGCCACGAGCCGTGACTCTGCCAGGCCTCGTAGGCCTGCCGGGTGGTGAACGCGGTCAGCCAGTCGGTCAGCTGCTCGGCGAGGATCGGATCGTGCTCGGTGGTCGGCGCGAACCGGTCCCCGGTGGTCGTCCGCCACTCCTCGAGGGTACTGGCCACCGACGACTCGGCGAGCTCGAGCAGGCCGGTGACGGCGAGCAGCCGGCCGCCGGTCGGTGACGCCCCCGCCGCGGGCAGCAGCGCTCCACCGACCGCGCGCAGCTCGTCGGCCGATCGGGTCAGCCAGCCGATCGCGTCGAAGCTCGGCGCCAGCGGCAGCAGTCCGGCGCGGTCGATCGCGCCGTGCGTCGTACGGATGCCGTACAGGCCCTGGTAGGCGGCCGGGACGCGGATCGAGCCGCCGGTGTCGGTGCCCAGTCCGATGCTCGCCTGTCCCAGGCTGACGGCGCTCGCCGAGCCGCTGGAGGAGCCACCGGAGATCCGGTACGGCGCCTTCGGGTTCGGCGGCGTCCCGTAGTGGACGTTGGCGCCGGCCAGGCTGTAGGCGAACTCGTCGGTGCGGGCGATGCCGCGGATCGAGGCTCCCGACTCCAGCAGGGTGCGCACCGCCGCGGCGTGCACCGGCTCCGGCCTCGCCTGGGCGAGCCAGGCCGGGTTGCCGGCGCCGATCGGATGTCCGGCCACGGCGTAGAGGTCCTTGACCGCCACGCTCTCCCCGGCCAGCGGGCCGTCCTCGGCGCCGGCGAGCAGCGGATCCCCGACCACCCGCCAGATCCGGGTGTCGAGAGCCGGCGCCGGCACGCTGACGTGCGCGGCGGTGACCTGCCAGCCGCCGTACTCGATCCGGATCGGGTCGCGCGACCACAGCTGCGTCTGGAGCCCGCGCCCGCCACGCTCGAGCTCGGTGACCGCGACGATCAGGGCGTGGTCCTCGTCGATCACCTGGACGTGGGTCTGCACCAGCCGCCGGCGCGGCGCGCCGCCGCGCGCGCCCCGGAACGCGGCGATCGCGTCGTGGCCCACCAGCAGGCCGGCGGCGTCTCCGCGCAGCGTGGTGCGGGAGTCGGCGAAGAGCCGGTCCAGGGCGGCGAGGTCGTTGCTCATCAGGGCGCTCTCGTAGGCCCGGAACGCCTGCAGCAGCCCGTGCGGGATCGGCCGGAGCTGTCCGCTCGCCTGGCTGGACGACTGGCTGGACGACTGGCTGGACGGCCGGCTGGACGGCCGGCTGGACGGCTGGCCCGGTGCCTGGTTCATAGGCTGAAGTCTGCCTTCCGGATCGTGGCGTGCACGCCCTTGACCTGGTCGACGACCTGGGAGATCCGGAAGTCGGTGGCCGCCGACAGGTAGGCGTAGGCGTCGCCGGCCGACATCGCGAACCGTGCCTGGAGGAGCGCGATCGAGGCCCGCACACAGTTCTGGACGGCGACGTCGAGGTCGGGGTCCAGGCCGGTGGGCACCAGGAACTCGGTCGTCTCGGCGAGCGGGCCGACGATCTCGCCGTAGGCCGCCACCGCCTGCTCGCGGGCGATCACGTCCAGCCGGACGGTGGCCCGCAGACTCGCCTCGAGGGCGGTCAGACTCACCTCCCCGTCACCCTGGGCGAAGTGCGGGTCACCGAGATAGGCGAGCGCCCCGGCGACCTGGACCGGCAGGTAGAGGGTCGCGCCGGCGGTGAGCAGCCGGATGTCCAGGTTGCCGCCGTGCGTGCCGGGCGGGACGCTGTGCGGGCGGGCGCTGCCCGGGACTGCCACCCCGAGGATGCCCAGGAACGGGGCGAGCTCGAAGCGGGCGGTGCCGATCCGTGCCCGGTCCACGCCGTCGGGGTCGGTGTGGACCGGGGTGAAGACGCTGTGCAGCGGCACGCCGCCGAGCGGATACGCGTCCGGTAGGGCACCGCGGCCGTGCCGGTTGGAGACCACGCCGTACGGCACCCGCGGGAGGGTCTCGACGACGGTGATCGCCAGCAGGTCGCCGGGCTGGGCGCCGTCGACGGCGATCGGCCGGGAGACCACGTGCGGGCCGTCGACGCCGACGGTGTGCGGGTGATCGCCGGCCGCGAGCGCCACCGCATCGGTGAGCACCTCGGTCACGCCGTGGCGGCCGAAGAACGCCTCCGGGTCGCGGCCCTGGTCCTCCAGGATCCCCTCGTGGCTGATCGTGTCCACGGTGACCTCGTCGCCGGAGGCCACGGTGAGCACCGGGGAGTCGGCGGCACAGGGCAGCCGTCCCCAGAGGACCGCCTCGGGATCGGCCGGCAGGTACGCCCGGGCGCGGATCGGTCCGACGCCGGGCTGCAGCGCCGACCGGGCAGGCCGGCCCGGCGTCGGCTCGATCGCTGGGGCGCTCATGTGGCGAAGCCTATGGAACGTGTGTTTCAGCCGCGTTCCACGCCGAGTCGGCGCATCTTGCACGCCGTACGACGCCGAGTCGGCGCTTGCTGGACCAAGAAGCGCCGACTCGGCGTCTGTCTTGGGTCGGTCAGAAGGCCAGCGAGACGCCGAGCAGGATCCCGATCACGACCAGCGCACCGGCGAGGACGAAGCCGGCGGCGAACGACGGCAGCTGCTGGCCGAGTCGCATCGCACGCTCGATCCGGGCCCAGCGCACGATCGACATCACCGCGCAGCCGACCGCCAGCAGCACCAGCAGCACGATCACCGAGCTGCGCAGCCAGCCCAGGCGCGGCACCTCCAGGGAGTGCAGCGCGACCGCGCCGGCGAGGATGCCGAGCGCGGTGCGTGCCCAGGCCAGGAAGGTGCGTTCGTTGGCCAGGGAGTAGCGCGGATCCGGTTCGTGCCCGGGCCGGTACACCCATTGGGGTCGGCGGCGGTCAGGGTCGCTCGCGTTGGGCTCCTCCACGTCTGTCATCCTGCCGCACCCGCCTCGGATGGCGTCATTACCGAGCGGTAGGTTTCCGGTGTGACGATCGCCGAGTTCGACCGCGACATCGAGGTGTGGCGCGCCGCCCCGGACGCCCCCGGCGCCTCCGACATCTCTGGCGCCTACGACGCCGAGCTGCCGGCCGGCTGGGTGGTCGGTGGCGGCGTGAACGGCGGATTCCTGCTCGCCGTCGTCGGCAGCGCGGTGCGTGCGCAGCTGCCCGACAAGCCGGACCCGGTCACGATGAGCGCCGCCTACTGCAGCGCCGCTCGTCCGGGGCCGGCCCAGGTCCGGATCCGGGTACGCCGGGACGGCGGCTCGCTGGCGGTGGTCACCGCCGAGCTGTGGCAGCCCGGCGAGCGTGGGGACGAGCTCCGCCTGACCACGCTGTCGACCTACGGCGACCTGGCCCGGCTGCACGCCACCGCCAACCCCTTCGAGCGGGTCGGTGCCGTCGAGCCCGCGCTGCCGGCGCGGGCCGCGTGCCTTCCGGCGACCGCGGCCCCCGACGCCGTACGCCGGGCCGCGCCGATGATGGCGCGCTTCGAGATGCTCTTCCCGCCGGACCAGGCGGGCTTCGCGGTCGGTCGGCCGACCCATCGCGGCGAGCTGAGCGCGTGGTTCCGCCACCACGACCGCGACCCCGACCCGATCGCGCTGCTGCAGGTGCTCGACGCCCTCCCGCCGGTCACCTTCGACCTCGGCATGCCCGGCTGGGCGCCGACGCTGGAGCTGACCTGTCACCTCCGGCACCGCCCGGCGCCCGGCTGGCTCAAGGTCAGGCACGAGACCCGCAACGTCTCCGGCGGGATGTTCGAGGAGGACTGCGAGATCTGGGACAGCGCCGGCCGGCTGGTGGCGCAGTCCCGACAGCTGGCCCGGCTGCCTCGGGCAGAGTGACCCCGCGGCCACGCCGGAGCGCCCACGACGATAATCGGGGCATGCCCCGGACCGTCGTCGCCGCCGCGATCCTCGAGCGCGGCCGCGTGCTGGCCGCCCGCCGTACCTCGCCGCCGGCCGCGGCCGGTCGCTGGGAGCTGCCCGGCGGGAAGGTGGAGCCGGGCGAGGACCCCGCCGTCGCGCTGGTCCGCGAGATCGGCGAGGAGCTGGGCTGCCTGGTCGAGGTGCTCGACTGGCTGCCCGGACGCAGTCCGATCGGCGGCACCGAGACGACCGCGGAGCTCGTGGCCGCGACCGCTCGGATCAGCGCCGGCGAGCCGCGGCCGCGTGAGCACGACCAGCTCCGCTGGCTGGGGGCCGACGATCTCGACTCCGTCGACTGGCTGGAGCCCGACCGGCCGTTCCTGGAGCCGCTGCGGCGACTGCTCGCCCCCGAGCCGGACGCGGCGCAGGCCAGGCGGGCGATCCTCTTCTCCGAGTCCGATGCCGACGCGGTGGCCGCCGCCCTGATCGCCGCCGGCTGGCGGGCGCGGGTGCGGCGGGAGCGCTATCAGGGTGAGGACGACGACGAGGACCACCCCTGGGCGGTGGAGACCGACGCCGCCGAGCTGGTCCTCGAGCTGCTGGTCGACGAGTACGACGGCTGGCTCGACGTGGCGCCGGAGGAGCCCGACGCCTCGCGCGCTCCGGAGCCGATCGACCTGCCGACGCAGCCGAAGCGGATCACGCGGGAGTGATCACGCGGGAGTGATCACGCGGGAGTGAGGGCCGAGACTCCTCGCGCACGTCCTAAAATTCATCCGTGACGACACCGACCCAGCGCCTCCTCCTGGTCCATGCCCACCCCGACGACGAGTCGATCGCCACCGGGGCGACGATGGCGAGGTACCTGGCCGAGGGGCGCGGGGTCACCCTGGTGACCTGCACCGCCGGCGAGCTGGGGGAGATCCTGGTCCCGGAGCTGGAGCACCTGGCCGCCGACCGGGACGACGGTCTCGGCGAGCATCGCCGAGGCGAGATCGCCGACGCGATGGCCGCGCTCACCGCGCCGGACGGCAGCGCCGTCGACCATCGCTGGCTGGGCGGCTTCGGCGCCTACCGTGACTCCGGGATGCAGTGGCACGCGGACGGCTACGCGATCCCGGCCGACGACGTCCACGACAACGCCTTCTGGAAGGCCGACCTCACCGCCGCCGCCGACCATCTGGTCGCGATCGTCCGGGAGGTCAGGCCGCAGGTGCTGGTCACCTACGACCAGTTCGGCAACTACGGCCACCCCGACCACATCCAGGCCCACCGGGTGGCGATGTACGCCGCCCAGCTGGCGGCCGTGCCGTCGTACAAGAAGGAGCTCGGCGAGCCGTACGAGATCGCCAAGATCTACTGGACGGCGATGAGCGAGAGCCGGATGCGGGAGGGTCTGCGCCGGCTCCGCGCGGCCGGCGACGAGACCTTCTTCGAGGGGGTCGACCCCGAGGGGCCGTTGCCGATGACCACACCGGACGCCGACCTCGCCGCCTGCGTGGACGCGACCGCGTACGCCGAGCAGAAGATGGCGGCAATGCGCGCCTACCCCACCCAGATCACCCTGGACGGGCCGTTCTTCGCGCTCTCCAACAACCTCGGCTCGCAGGTATGGGGGGTCGAGCACTACCGGATCGCCAAGGGCAGGCTCGGTCCGGTCGGCGCGGACGGCCTGGAGTCGGATCTCTTCGCCGGGTTGTGAGCGTGGGCCCGGCCGGCCGCGCCCGGATGCGTACGGCGGCCTGGGCGGTCGGCGGCCTGGTGCTCGGGTTCGTGGTCGGGCTGGCCGCGGTCGCCGTGCACTCCTGGTGGTGGGGGCTGGTGCTCGGCCTGGCCGCCACCCTGGCGGCGCTGGTGGCGATGCGTCCGGGCTGGGGCCGGGTGGGGTTCGCGGCCGGCTGGCTGACCCCGGTCGCGCTGGCCACCATCCCGCGGCCCGAGGGCGACTACGCCATCGGCACCGACGTGACCGGATACGGGATCCTGGCCGGCGCGGTGGTGGTGCTGGCGGTGGCGCTGGCCACCGTGCCGGTGGCGCCGCGGACTCGGAAGTAGCACCGACGGTCTCCTAGGCTCGGGCCATGCCCAGCAGCCCCCCAGTCAAGGAGCGTGCCGGCAAGGAGCGCGCCGGTGGAGGACTCGTCGCGCTGATCGTGCTGGCGCTGGCGCTCGTCATCGGCGGCGCCTGGGTAGCTGCCTACCTGTTCGCCGGCGACAGGCTCCGGCACGGCACCACCCTGGCCGGGGTGGAGATCGGCGACAAGACCCCGGAGCAGGCGGTCGAGGCCCTCGATGACGCGCTCGCGGACCGCATCGATGAGCCGATCACCGTCACCGCGGGGACCAGGTCGATCAGCGTCGATCCCGCCGACGCCGGCCTCTCCTTCGATGCCGACGCCAGCCTCGCGCAGGGCTCGGCGACCCGCAGCTGGAACCCGGCCACGCTCTGGCAGCACTACACCGGCGGCGGCGAGCTGGACCCGGTGATCGGCCTCGACGACGCGAAGCTGGCCGAGCTGACCGTCACCGTCAACGCGAAGGTCGGCACCGCCGCGACGAACGGCACGATCCGGCTCCGCGGCGGCCAGGTCCGGGTCGTCGACCCGGTGGCCGGCCGCGGCGTCGAGGCCGATGAGCTCGGCGAGGCGCTCCGCTCGGCGTACCTCTCGACCAGCCGGAAGGTCACCCTCGACCTGCACGCCGTCGCACCGGCGATCGACGACGACGCGGTCGCGGCCGCGGTCGACGAGATCGCCAACCCCGCGATGTCCGGCCCGGTCACGCTGGTCTTCGGCAAGTCCCCGGTGAGGCTCTCGCCGGCCGCCTTCGGCCGGGCGATCACCTTCACCGCCGACGGCGGGAAGCTGACCCCGACGGTGGATCGCGCCATCCTGGCGCATCTGCTGAGATCGCGGCTGGCGGCCGACGCCAGCGAGCCGGTGGACGCGACGGTCACGCTGGTCGCGGGCAAACCGCGCGTTGTGCCGGCCAAGCCGGGCGTCACCTTCGAGCCGGCGCGGGCCGCCGACGCGCTGCTGACCGCGATGGTCGGCGACGACGGGCACCGCAGGGTCCGGGTCAAGGCGAGCGTCGCCGAGCCGGAGGTCACCACCGCCGACGCACGCGCCTGGGGGATCACGCAGAAGGTCTCCGAGTTCACCACCTACTTCCCCTACGCCGAGTACCGCAACATCAACATCGGCCGCGCCGCCGAGCTGGTCGACGGCACCGTGCTGAAGCCCGGCGAGACCTTCTCGCTCAACCAGACGGTCGGCGAGCGGACCCGGGAGAACGGCTTCACCGAGGGCTGGACCATCCAGGGCGGCATCTTCCGCTCCGACCTCGGCGGCGGGGTCTCGCAACTGGCCACCACCACCTTCAACGCGATGTTCTTCGCCGGCCTGGCCGACGTCGAGCACAAGCCGCACTCGCTCTACATCGACCGCTACCCGATCGGACGCGAGGCGACCGTGGCCTGGCCGACGGTGGACCTGAAGTTCCGCAACGACACCTCCTACGGCGTCCTGATCCACTCCTGGGTGGACAAGGCCACGCCGAGCTCCCAGGGGTCGGTGACGGTGCAGATGTACTCCACCAAGGTCTGGGACATCACCACCAAGACCGGTGAGCGCTACGACTACACCGGATACGGCCAGCGCACCGTGACCGACGGCAACTGCGAGACCACCTCCGGGGCCTCCGGGTTCTCCATCGACGTGTGGCGCTACTTCCACAAGCCGGGGAGCTCCGCGGTGGCGAAGACGGAGAGGTTCCACACCGTCTACACCCCGCAGGACCAGGTCACCTGCACGGGCTGATCGCCGCGAGTCGGTCCTCCGGCCGGCCGAATCGTTCGTTCGGACCGATCAATCGGTCGTTGGGGTCGCCAGATCGTCGATCAGCTCGACCCCGGGGAGCTTGCCGAGCACCTCGCCGGGCAGCACCAGCTTCGCGGCTCGTACGCCGGCACCGATGATCGCCGCGTCCACGTCCCACACCCGGGAGTCGACCAGGATCCGCCAGTCCGCCGGCAGTCCGATCGGGGTGATGCCGCCGTACTCCATCCCGGTCAGCGCCACCGCCTCCGCCATCGGTGCGAAGCTCGCCTTGCGGGCACCGAGCAGCCTGCGCACCGTCTTGTTCACGTCCGCTCTGGTGGTGGCCAGCACCACCAGAGCGGCGTACGTGGTCGCCTCGCCGCGCCGCCCGGCGACCACGATGCAGTTCGCCGAGTCGTCGAGCCGCCGGCCGTACGCCGCGCAGAACTCGGCGGTGTCGGCGAGGCCCGGGTCGATCGGCGCCGCCGAGATCCGGGCAACCAGCGCCGGATCCATCGCGGTGAGCGCGGCGGCCACCGGAGGTGCCAGCAGCTCGGGCGTCGCGGTGACGGGGGAGAGACTCAGCTCGGGCATGGGCCGACCATAGCGAGCGGCGCACGCGCCATTCGTGGGCGCCGTGGTCGGAACGAATCGGCGCTGGGGCGAGGTGAGCAGCGGCGAAGTCCGACGAGGGCGTGCCGGCGCAGGCGAAGGGGGAGGAGGTCGTCCTAAGATTCCGTGACACGTCTCGTGCTAGGAGGCCGAATGGCTCTCTTCGATCCAGGCGCAACCCCCGTCGCGGCAGCGCCGCGGTGGGTCCGGCCGAGCTCTGGAGCATGGTGAGTGAGCGCCCACGGTCACCCGGGTGGCGGCACCCCCGTCGGTGGTGAGGTCCGCGTCTCGGCGGACGAACGGGATCACCTGGTGATGCGAGCGCTGGTGGCGGCCGTGGTCGCCATGGTCGTGCTCGCCGGGTGTGGCTCGTCGAGTGGTGGTAGCGGAGGGTCGGCCGGGGCAACCGCTACCACCACGGCAACGGCCGCGGCCAACGACGTCAGTAGCACGGCGGCCGCGTCGACGCCCGCCGCTGCCGGCGACACACTCGGCGTCGGCGGAGTGAGTTCGGTGACCACCATCACCAACGTCCTGCGATCATTCACGCCGTCGAAGAGGTTCGAGAGTTCTCCGGCTGCGATCGCTGCCGACGGGTCGGCGGTCGTGGCCCGATTCCGTGTGGCGGACCCGGACCATCCGTTGAGGCTGTCCCAGACACGTCTCTATCTCACCGACGTCCGCGATCAAGATGCTGCCAACACCCTGATTCCGCTGGGCGGTGCACGTCGGAAGCCGACCCAACTCATCGGCGTGTCCATGAACGACAACTGGGTGGTGTGGATGGAGACGCCGTCGACCAGCGCGACGGTCCAGCCGTGGACTATGTATGCCTACAACCGGGCGACCCGGACCACGACACGACTGACCTCGTCCCGCAAGATCAAGGGTGTCCCGGCGCTGGTCGCGCCTGGCTACACCGGACCGTCGCTGCACGGCGGCATGGTGATCTGGGCCGAGGTCGCCAAGGGAGGGGCGGCGCCGCGGGTCGACATCGTCGGTTGTCACCTCGCCGACTGCCGGCGCCGTACGCTGATCCGCGGGGCTGCCTATCCGGCAGTGACCTCCAATGCCATCTATGCCGTCACCGCTCCTGGTTATCGTGGCATCGCCGGCCGCAAAGGCCATCGCGACTTCCACAATGTCGCCATTGAGGCTTACAAGTTCGGCACCGACCGGGTGGTCCGGGTGCGCACGCCGGCCCTGCCGGGATCGACCACCATCATCGGGCTCGCCGCGCATGGCGGCACACTCGCCTGGACGATCAACGGTCGACGACCCCAGTTGGTCATCGACACCGGTGACAACAAACCCACAACCATCACTGGCGACAAGGGCGGTGGCTTCTCCTACCCTGTTGTCACCGCACGCACCGTGGTCTGGGCTGAGTCGTCGGGTGACTCGCCGGCCAATGTCGGCGGCTACCTGTACCGACTCCAGGAGCACGACGTGTATTCACTCGGCAACAAGAGCGGCCTCTACGGCGTGGATGCGGCCGGAGACTATGTGTCGTGGCAGGACGCTGGGTTGAATAACACCACCTCGATCAACCGGGTGGGCCGGCTTCGATGATCCCCGGTCGGGCGCACGCCGCCTACGGCGCCAGTCGGTGCAGGTCCCGCGGGAAGAGCGTGACCTCCCGGATGTTGGCCGCCCCCACCAGCCGCGCGACCCAGCGCTCCAGGCCGATGGCGAAGCCGCCGTGCGGCGGCATCCCGTGCCGGAAGGCCTGCAGGTAGGCCGCGTAGGCGTCTGGGTCCTCGCCGCGTGCCCGGATCGCCGCGTCGTAGTCACCGGGCCGATGCAGCCGCTGCCCGCCGGTGACCAGCTCCAGGCCGCGGAAGAGCAGGTCGAAGCTGTTGCTCCACTCGCCGTCGTCGGTGTGCGTCGATCCGGTCCAGCCGTGGGTGTAGAACGGCCGCTTGCGCAGCGGGAATCCCTCGACGGCGAGGAAGTCGCTGTCATGCTCCGCCTCCGCCCACGCGCCGAGCGCCCGCTCGTGCTCCGGCCCCAGGTCCGGCTCGTCGGCCGGGGCGCCCACCAGGGCCAGTGCGTCGGCGAAATGGATCACCGGGATCTGCTCGGGCACGCGCGGCAGCACCGGTCGCAGCCGCTCGAGTGCCCCGGCGGCGTACGCCTCGATGCCGGCGACCATCCCGGCGAGCACCCCGCGCAGCATCGCCAGCACCTCGCGGTGGTCGGCGACGAACCCGAGTTCGGCGTCCAGCGAGACGTACTCCGCGAGGTGTCGCACGGTGTCGTGCGGCTCGGCGCGGAAGACCGGTCCGACCTCGTAGACCCGCTCGAAGATCCCGACCAGCTGCTGCTTGTAGAACTGCGGGCTCTGCGCCAGGTAGGCGCCTCGCTCGAAGTAGTCGACCTCGAAGAGGTTCGCGCCGGACTCGGTCGCCGACTCGACGAGCTTGGGGGAGCACACCTCGGTGAAGCCGGCCGCGTCCAAGGTGGCGCGGAAGCCACGCAGCGAGGCCGCCGCGAGCTCCCACCGCGCCCGCTGGACCGGGTGGCGCCAGGCGAGAGGGGCATGGTCGAGCAACGTCGGCAGGCTCGCCGCCGGCGTCGGTCGCCACAGCTCGATCGGTGGAGTCTCGGCCGGCTCGGTGAGTGCGGTGATCCGCGGATCGGTGATCTCGACGCCGGCGGCGGCCTGCGGGTTCGCCGTCAGCACGCCGGTGACCTCGACGGTCGTCTCCTCCGGCGGCAGCTCCGCCTCTCCCGGTCGTACGACGACCTGGGCGAGTCCGGAGCGGTCGCGCAGGATCAGGAAGCTCACCGAGGCGAGCTCGCGGCGGCGGTGCACGTGTCCACACAGTGTCACGGTGCGGCCGGCCTCAGCGCCGACCAGGGTGGGCAGCTCGGCGGCGAGGGTGCGGTCGGGAATGGGTCTCATGTCTCCTCCAGGTCGTGGAAGCCCTGGAGGTGTGGGCGGGGGCCAGATCGCGGTGCCACCACACCTTCGCCGGCAGTCTCCTCAGCCGGCCTCTCGTCGGTCTCGCCGTACGCGCGGCTGCCGCTCGCCGAACCCGGCCGAGGGGCGTCACTCCCTCGCGGTCACCGCCGCGACGCTACGTGGGGCCGCCCCGGGTGCGCAACTGACTTCGGCAGGTTTGCCGGCCGCAGGTCTGCCGGCCGGCAGTTTCACCGGTTCACCGGCGAAACTGCCACTTCTTGCGGGTTGCAACGCGCAGGAAGTGGCAGAAACACCGGTGAACCGGTGAAACATCCCGGAGGGAGGCGGTCTCACCGCGAGTAGTAGCGGCAGCGGTGGTGCTCGCTGAACTCCAGGGAGTCGTACAGCGCCCGGGCGGGGGAGTTGTCCGTCTCCACGTGCAGCCAGACGGTCCTGGCGCCGCGTTCGGCGCCCCACTCGGCCAACGCCGCCAGCGCGGCCCGCGCCAGCCCGCGGCGTCGGTGTGCGGGCTCGACCTCCAGGCCGTGGATGCCGAGCCAGTCGCCGTCCAGCACCGCTTCGGCACGGAACGCGGCGGTCCGCACCCGCACGGTGGAGCCGTCGGTCGTGACTCCGTCGGCCGGGAGGTCGCGCGCGACCGGAGCGAGCAGCCGCGCGATCCGACCCAGGCCGGCGACCAGGAAGACCGAGTCGCCGGGCACGGATCTCCAGCCGGCGGCCGCCACGTCGACCTCGATCGAGGAACCCTGCTCGACCTGCACCAGCGCGCGCCGGCCGCGCGCGGCGTAGAACTCCTCGACGGCGGCCAACGAGGCACCCACCGAGGAGCGTGGCGCCGTCATCGCCAGCGCCGAGTTGGCCCGCTTGCGCAGCCGCCCGGGCGGCGTAGGCTCCCACCGCGCCGACCAGCCGGCCACCTCGACCACCTCGACGCCGGCGAAGAGGGTCGCCGTGTGCGCCTCTGCGTCCGCGGTCGAGACCCGCAGCCGCACGGCCGGCCGTGCGGGCACCGGTTTGCCGGACACGATCGTCTCGATCGGGATCCGGACGGGCTCACCGGAGGCCGGCTGCACCACCACGACATCGTCCTGCCACGCCGTACAGATGCCGAGCACGTCGGTGAAGGCGGGGCCGCCGCTGGGTCCGCGCCGCCCGGGCAGCACGCGTCGCACGACGATGCGGGTACCGACAACATGTGGTCCCAGGCGATGGGCGGGCACCCGGGGATACTAGGCTGAACCGCGTCGTGACGCCCCGCGCCGGGCGGGTTCAGCAGATGGAGGATCGGAAATGACTTACGTCATCGCGCAGCCCTGTGTCGACGTCAAGGACCGGGCGTGCGTCGACGAGTGTCCGGTGGACTGCATCTACGAGGGCAAGCGGATGCTCTACATCCACCCCGACGAGTGCGTCGACTGCGGCGCCTGCGAGCCGGTCTGCCCGGTCGAGGCGATCTTCTACGAGGACGACACCCCGGAGGAGTGGAAGGACTACTACGACGCCAACGTCACCTTCTTCGACGGCCTCGGCTCGCCCGGCGGCGCGGCGAAGATGGGCGAGATCGACAAGGACGCCCCCATGATCGCGGCCCTCGAGCCACAAAACCAGGAAGAGGCGTGACGCCGGTTTCGGCGAGACTGCCCGACTTTCCCTGGGACAAGCTCCAGAGGTACGCCGCGACGGCCCGCGCCCATCCGGACGGGATCGTCGACCTCTCCATCGGTACGCCGGTCGACCCGACTCCCGCCGTCGTCCAGGATGCGCTGCGGGCGGCCGCCGACTCGCCGGGATATCCCGCCACGGTCGGGACCGAGCGGACGCGGCAGGCGGCCGTCGACTGGCTGACCCGGCGCCACGGCGTGACCGGCCTCGGCCTGGACGGCGTGCTGCCGACGATCGGCTCGAAGGAGTTGGTCGGCTCGCTGCCGCTGCAGCTCGGGGTGGGACCGGGCGACCTGGTGGTCTATCCCGAGCTCGCCTACCCGACCTACGAGGTGGGCGCGCGGCTGGTCGGGGCGGACACGCTGGCCAGCGACAGCCTGACCGCCCTCGGGCCGCGGGTGCCGCGGGTGCTGTGGCTCAACAGCCCGGCCAACCCGACCGGTCGGGTGTTGCCGGTGGAGCACCTCAAGAAGGTCGTCGACTGGTGCCGTGAGCGGGGCACGCTGCTGGTCTCGGACGAGTGCTACCTGGAATGCGCCTGGGACGACGCCGAGCCGGTCTCGGTGCTGCACTCCAGCGTCACCGGGGGCGACCACACCGGCGTCCTGGCGGTCCACTCGCTGTCGAAGCGGTCGAACCTGGCCGGCTACCGCGCCGCCTTCGTGGCGGGCGACGTGGCGGTGGTGGCCGAGCTGTTGGCGGTCCGCAAGAATCTCGGACTGATCATGCCGGGTCCGGTACAGGCGGCGATGGCCGCCGCGCTCGACGACGACGAGCACGCGGTCGAGCAGCATGCACGGTACGCCGCTCGCCGTACCAGGCTGCAGGCGGCGCTCACCCGGGCCGGGTTCGCGATCGATCACTCGGAAGCCGCGCTCTATCTGTGGTGCACCCGCGGCGAGAGCTGCTGGGACACCGTGGGCTGGTTGGCCGAGCGCGGCATCCTGGTGGCTCCCGGCGACTTCTACGGCGCCGCGGGCCGCGAGCACGTCCGGGTCGCGTTCACCGCGACCGACGAGCGCGTGGACGCGGCGGTGGACCGCCTCCTCGGGGTGGACCCGGGCTGAGACCGGTCGCCGAGTCGGCGTCTGTTGTACGTCGGGGAGCGCCGAGTCGGCGTTTATTGGACCATCAAGCGCCGACTCGGCGTCGTACGGCGAGCAGTTTGCGCCGACTCGGCGTCGGTACGATGCGGCGGTGGAGCGCCGCCAGTTGGAGTTCTTCCTCGCCATCGCCGAGGCCGGCAGCTTCACCCGGGCCGCCGGCCGGCTCAACATCGCCCAGCCCTCGCTGTCCTACGCCATCCGGTCCCTGGAGCACGAGCTCGGGGTGGAGCTCTTCGAGCGGCACGGGCGTGGGGCGCGGCTCACCCCGGCCGGTGCGGCGCTGGTGCGGCCGGCTCGGCACTCGTTGCGTGCGTTCTCGCTGGCGACCGGAGCGGTACGGGCCGCGGCCGAGGGCGATCTGGGCCGGATCACCATCGTCGGCAACACGCTGTGGGCGATGGACCCGCTGGTCGCCATCCTGAGCGCGTTCCGCCGGCTCCAACCGGCGGTGCAGTTCGCGGTCGGCGACCCGCCGACCCGGTCCGACGCGCTGGACCAGGTGCGGTCGGGTGGCGCCGACTTCGCTCTGGTCGACGGTCCGGCACCCGGTGGCCAGCTGGAGAGCATGCGGCTGCTCGAGCACGAGCTGGTGGCCCTGCTGCCGGCCCGGATCGGTGCCGACGAGCTGGCCGAGCCGGCCGGCTCGGTGATCACGCTCGCCGAGCTGGTCCCGTGGGGCCTGATCAGCACCCCCGTGGGCACGCCGTTGCGCGAGCTGCTCGACGAGGCGCTCGACGCCGCCGGGCTCGCGCGCGAAGTCGCCGTGGAGACCGCCCATGTGGTGACCGTCGTCCCGCTGGTGCTGGGTGGCGCCGGAGTCGCCCTGCTGCCCGAGGGCATGGCGGCCGATGCGGTGACGAAGGGAGCCAGGATCGCCCGGCTCACCTCGCCGGCACGCGCCGAGGTGCACCTGGTCTGGCGGCGCGGGCGGCTGGGTGCCGCCGCCGATCACTTCGTGCAGGTGGCTGCGGAGGTCCTCGGCAATCCGACCGATCATCCATAGATGATCTTGATCGCTAGATCTGAATACCGGTCTAGCTCGCCGTGTGTATCGGCTTGTCTCCACCGTTCTGTTTGTTTAGCGTAGAACTCATATATAGCACTGCCCGATCGCCGTCGACCGATCGTCCCCGATAGCCGATCGCCGCCGACAGGTCGTGATGACCGATCGACCGCCGTACCGAAGGAGCATCATGAGTGTCGCCGAACTCGTCGAGACCGCCGGAGCCATGCAGCGCATCCGGGTCGAGCAGCTGGGCGGGCGTCTCGGCGCCCGGATCCACGGGGTCCGGCTGGGCGGCGGCCTGCCGGCGAGCACCGTCGCGACGATCCGGGAGGCGCTGCTGCGGCACAAGGTGGTCTTCTTCGGTGACCAGGAGGGTCTCACCGACGAGGAGCACATCGCCTTCGCCGAGCGATTCGGACCGCTCACCACCGCGCATCCGACGGTCAACACCGGCAGCGCCCGGATCCTGCGGGTCAGCGCCAACAAGGGGATGGCCGCCAACGCCTGGCACACTGATGTCACCTTCGTCGACCGGGTGCCGGCGATCAGCGTGCTGCGGGCGGTCACCCTGCCGCCGTACGGCGGCAACACGGTGTGGGCCAACACCGCCACGGCGTACGACGAGCTGCCGGACTCGCTCAAGGCGCTGGTCGATCGGCTCTGGGTGGTGCACACCAACAGCTACGACTACGCCCAGCGCGACGAGGAGCACGAGCAGCCGGACGCCAACTACACCCGGGAGGACTTCGTCTCCCAGCTCTTCGAGACCAGGCATCCGGTCGTGCGGGTGCACCCGGAGACGGGCGAGCGGTCGCTGGTGCTCGGTCACTTCGTGAAGGGCTTCGTGGGCTACAACGCCTCGGAGTCGGCCGAGCTCTTCCACCTGCTGCAGCAGCGGATCACCCGGCTGGAGAACAGCATCCGGTGGGCGTGGCGGCCGGGCGACGTGGCGATGTGGGACAACCGGGCCACCCAGCACTACGCGGTGGCGGACTTCGACACCCACCCCCGCGAGATGCGGCGGATCACCGTCGCCGGGGACGTCCCGGTCTCGATCGACGGTCGGCGCAGCGAGGTGATCCACGGCGACGCGCGCGCCTACTCCCGTCTCGACGAGCTGATCAGCTGAGCCACGGATCCGCCGGGTCGTGCGGATGAGGTCGGGTGCGGAGTGGGCTCATGCCAGGGAGATGGTGACCCGGCGCGAGCCGGCGTCGTCGTCGCTCACCCAGCCCTTCGCGGAGTCGGCCGTCCAGCGACGACCCGCGTAGGAGACCGAGGCGACGCGCAGCGTCTTGGCCCGGGCCACCGAGTACTGCGCCAGCGACCAGCCGTCGATCCGGCCGGACTTGCCGGCCGGGATGGCGACGGTGAGCGTCGAGCCGTGCAGCGTGGGCGACCCGACCAGGTCGCCGTACAGCCGCTGGAGCTGGGTGCGCAGCGCGCCGCCGCGGCCGCTGCCGGTCTTCTGCTCGTCCAGTCGACAGCTGAAGGTGTGCGGCGACCAGCCGGTCAGTGAGGAGGCCAGCGACCGGGCGTCCGGCTCGTGCTGGGCGTACGCCTCCGGATAGGCCGAGTGCTGGACCTCCTGGGCCGCCTTGGTGATCTCCATGGTCTCGTAGCCGTCGATCCGCACCAGCGCGTCGTAGAACGCGTTGATCGCGTACGTCGGGTTGAGCACCTGCTTCGCCGAGCCCCATCCCTGCGAGGGCCGTTGCTGGAAGAGGCCGAGGGAGTCGCGGTCACCGCTGGCGAGGTTGTAGAGCTTGGACTCCTGCATCGCGGTCGCTATCGCGATGGTCGCGGCCCGGGCCGGAAGCCCGCGCTGTACGGCGATGGCGGCGATCAGCCCGGCGTTGCCGGCCTGCTCCGGGTCGAGGGTGGCGGTGTGCTCCGCGACGGTCGCGGTGCACTCCTCCGGATCCGGCAGCAGCGAGTCGATCTTGTGGGTCGCCTTCCGGATGCCGATGACCACGGCGACGACCACCAGCGCGGTCACGACCAGACCGATTCCGGCTTTCCGTGCTGACATGGGCGGTCGCGATCCGGTGCTGCGTCAGTTGGCGTGCAGCGCCGCGTTGAGCTCGATCCCGGTACCGACCCGGTCCCGGGCCTCGACCGCACCGGTCTGGCTGTTGCGCAGGAAGAGGACGTTGGTGGCCCCGGACAGCTCGGCGGCCTTGACCACGGAGCCGTCGGGGAGGGTGACCTTGGTGCCGGCGGTGAGGTAGAGGCCGGCCTCGATCACCGAGTCGTCGCCCAGCGAGATGCCGCAGCCGGCGTTCGCGCCGATCAGGCAGCGCTCGCCGATGCTGACCCGGTGGGTGCCCCCACCGGACAGCGTGCCGAGGATCGAGGCGCCACCGCCGATGTCGGAGCCGTCGCCGACCACCACGCCCTGCACGATGCGGCCCTCGACCATCGAGGTGCCGAGCGTGCCGGCGTTGTAGTTGACGAAGCCCTCGTGCATCACGGTGGTGCCCGCGGCCAGGTGGGCGCCGAGGCGCACCCGGTCGGCGTCGGCGATCCGGACACCGCTCGGCACGACGTAGTCGAGCATCCGCGGGAACTTGTCGACGCCGAGCACCACCACCTGGTGTCCTGCGCCGGCCAGGCGGGCGCGGGTGAGCTCGAAGCCGTCGACCGAGCACGGGCCGAGATTGGTCCACACCACGTTGGCCAGCAGCCCGAAGACGCCGTCGAGGTTGATCGAGTTCGGCACCACCAGCCGGGCCGAGAGCAGGTGCAGCCGCAGCCAGACGTCCTGGGCGCTGGCCGGGGCGGCGTCGAGGTCGGCGATCTCGACGAGCTCGAGCCTGCGGGTGACCCCGCGCAGCACCTCGGTCCCGTTCGGCTCGGTGAGAGCGGTCAGCTCGTCGGGTGCGGTGACGCCGTCGGGGGCGTTGCCCAGCGTCGGGCTCGGGAACCAGACGTCGAGGACGGAGTCGTCGGCGGCGTACGTCGTCAGGCCGAAGGCCCAGGCAGCGGAGGTCACGATCGAGGAGTCTAGATGCTGGGTCCGACCGACCACCCGTGCACAGGTGTCGCACCGTCCGCGGGCATCGCTCGAGGAGAATCGTGACGTCGGTGGGTGGCACGAGTCTGGCCGACCTGGCCACCACGATGAGGAGTCTGCCGAGGTGCTCTCGCCGTCGCGCTCCGAGGACGCCCCTGCGCCCCGAGGGCGCACCGGGTCTATTGGCCGGCGCGACCGTCCACGCATTCGCGGAGCAGGTCGGCGTGGCCGCAGTGCCGGGCGTACTCCTCGATCATGTGCACGACCAGGTCGCGGATGCTCACCGTTCCCTCGCCGTCCGGGAACGGCAGCTCGGTGCCGAGGTCGCTCTCCGGCACGGCGGCGAACCAGCGCTCGGCCTCGGCGATCTCGCGCTTCCAGCACGCGAAGGCGTCGTCGACGCACTCACCGGTGCCGACCGCGCCGTTGAAGTCCAGGTCATGGTCGGCCTCGGTGCGGTAGAGCCTCGGCTCGCCGGTCGCCTGGGCGACCCGCCGGAACCAGTTGTGCTCGACCGCCGCCATGTGCCGGACCAGTCCGAGCAGGCTCATCGAGCTCGGCGGCACGCTGCGGGTGGCCAGCTGCTCGGGGGAGAGGCCCTGGCACTTCAGCTCCAGTGTCAGCCGGTAGTTGGCCAGGTACTCCACATAGGTCGCCTTCTCGCCCTGGGGGTTCCCGTAGGTGCGGGGATCGGTCGCCTCGGGGACCCACTGGCCGGCGTACCCGACCGGAGAATCGCTCATGGCCCTAGCCAACGCGATGGGTGCCCCCGAAGGCAACGCGAATTCCGGTCAGCCGTCGCGGACAGCGATCTGGTCCGGCACCGAGGGTGTCGACCGGGGCTGTTCGGTTTCTGGATCGGCGGGTGCCCGCCGTACCATCACCACTACAGACGCCTGAGCCGTCATCAGCGGCGAGTCCCCGGAAGAAAGCGCGAGTGAGTAGAACCGGGCGGGTAGGCCCGTCATAGCCGTGAACGAGTGGCTTGGTCTCGACAGGCTCGACCGCCGAGACCGGGCAAGCAGGGTGGTACCGCGGCGCGAGCCGTCCCTGTGGTTTCGACAAGCTCAACCACCGAGATCGACACCGCAGGAGCAGCCCGCATGACGTACCCCAAGGTCACCACCGACCCGTCGAACTCGGTGCCGTCGACACCGCGCTTCCCCCAGATCGAGAAGCGCATCCTCGACTACTGGGCCGCCGACGGGACCTTCGAGGCCTCGGTCGAGCAGCGTCCGGCGGGGAAGAACGGTGGCGGTGAGTTCGTCTTCTACGACGGCCCGCCGTTCGCCAACGGCCTGCCGCACTACGGCCATCTGCTCACCGGCTACGTCAAGGACATCGTGCCGCGGTTCCAGACCATGCGCGGCAAGCGCGTCGAGCGTCGCTTCGGCTGGGACACCCACGGCCTGCCGGCCGAGCTCGAGGCGATGCGCCTGAACGGGATCAAGACCACCGACGAGATCGTCGAGATGGGCATCGACAGGTTCAACGACGCCTGCCGTGCCTCGGTGATGAAGTACGCCGACGAGTGGCGGGCCTACGTCACCCGGCAGGCTCGCTGGGTCGACTTCGACAACGACTACAAGACCCTCAACCCGTCCTACATGGAGTCGGTCGTCTGGGCCTTCAAGCAGCTCTACGACAAGGGCCTGGTCTACCAGGGCTTCCGGGTGCTGCCCTACTGCTGGAACGACGAGACCCCGCTGTCCAACCACGAGCTGCGGATGGACGACGACGTCTACCAGATGCGCCAGGACCCGGCCGTCACGGTCGGCTTCACCGTCACCTCGCCGGGTCCGTTGGAGGGTGCCAAGCTGCTCATCTGGACCACGACGCCGTGGACCCTGCCCAGCAACCTCGCGGTCATGGTCGGCACCGGGATCGAGTACGTCGCCGTGGAGTCCGACCACACCGGCACCGTGGAGCGCTACGTCATCGCGGCGGCCCGGTTGGCGGCGTACCGGCGCGAGCTCGGCGACGACCCGCGAGTGGTCTGGCGCGGGACCGGCGCCGACCTGCTGGGGCTCACCTACGCGCCGCCGTTCGGCTACTACCGCGACCACGCCCACGCCTTCAGGGTGGTGGCCGCGGACGACGCGGTCACCACCGAGGACGGCACCGGACTGGTGCACAGCGCCGGGGCCTTCGGTGAGGTCGACAAGGAGGTCACCGACCGCGAGGGCATCGCCCCGGTGATGCCGGTCGGCAAGGACGGGAGGTTCACCGCGCCGGTCGACGAGTACGCCGGCATGCTGGTCTTCGACGCCAACCTGGCGATCATCGACGACCTCCGGGCGGCGACCAGGGGTGGTCGCGATACGTCCTCGCCCGGCGGCTCGGACTCCTCGACCGACGAGCGCAGCGAGGAGGCGTGTCGAGACCACGGCTCGGTCACGCCCGGCACCGTGCTGCTGCGCCGCGAGACCTACGACCACTCCTACCCGCACTGCTGGCGCTGCCGCGAGCCCCTGATCTACAAGGGGGTGGAGTCGTGGTTCGTCGAGGTGACCGCGTTCAAGCAGCGGATGGTCGAGCTCAACGAGCAGATCACCTGGGTGCCCGAGCACGTCAAGCACGGCCAGTTCGGCAAGTGGCTGGAGAACGCGCGCGACTGGTCGATCACCCGCAACCGGTTCTGGGGCAGCCCGGTGCCGGTGTGGAAGTCCGACGACCCGGCGTACCCGCGGATCGACGTCTACGGCTCCTTCGAGGAGCTCGAGCGCGACTTCGGTCGCCTCCCGCGCAACGCCGACGGCGAGCCCGACCTGCACCGGCCGTGGATCGACGACCTGACCCGGCCGAACCCCGACGACCCGACCGGACGGAGCACCATGCGCCGGGTCGCGGACGTGCTCGACGTGTGGTTCGACTCGGGCAGCATGAGCTTCGCGCAGGTGCACTATCCGTTCGAGAACGCCACGTGGTTCCAGGACCACTTCCCGGCCGACTTCATCGTGGAGTACATCGGCCAGACCCGCGGCTGGTTCTACATGCTGCACATCCTCGCCACCGCGATCTTCGACCGGCCGGCGTTCTCCTCCTGCATCAGCCACGGCATCGTGCTCGGCTCGGACGGCCTCAAGATGAGCAAGTCGTTGCGCAATTACCCCGACGTCAACGAGGTCTTCGACCGGGACGGGGCCGACGCGATGCGGTGGTTCCTGATGGCCAGTCCGATCCTGCGCGGCGGCAACCTGGTCGTCACCGAGCAGGGCATCCGGGACTCGGTGCGCCAGGTGATGATCCCGCTGTGGAACAGCTGGTACTTCTTCCAGCTCTACGCCAACACCGCCGGCGTCGAGGCCAGCCGGTCGACGGCGTCGACCGACCCGCTGGACCGCTACGTCCTGGCCAAGCTGCGCGACTACGTCGCCGAGATGACCGAGGCGATGGAGCGGTACTACATCGCCGACGCCTGCGAGACGACCCAGCGCTTCCTCGACGTGCTGACGAACTGGTACATCCGGCGCTCCCGGGACCGGTTCTGGCGGGAGGAGCAGGCGGCCTTCGACACCCTCTACGTCGTCCTGGAGACGGTCTGCCGGGTGGTCGCGCCGCTGCTGCCGCTGGTCGGCGAGGAGATCTGGCGTGGTCTGACCGGTGGTCGCTCGGTGCATCTGACCGACTGGCCCGACGCCGCGGAGCTGCCGGCGGATGCGGAGCTGGTGGCCAGGATGGACGCGGTCCGCGAGGTCTGCTCGGCCACCTCGGCGCTGCGCAAGGCACGACAGCTGCGCAACCGGCTGCCGCTCGCCGAGCTGACCGTGGTGGGCGTCGACCTGGGCGGCTTCGAGGCGATCGTCGCCGACGAGGTCAACGTCAAGAGCGTGCGGGTGCTCGCCGAGGACGACCCGGCCGCAGCCGGCTATGGCGTGGCACAGCGACTGACGGTGAACGCCAGGGCCGCCGGACCGCGGCTGGGACGCGACGTCCAGCTCGCCATCAAGGGCTCGAAGTCCGGGGACTGGTCGGTCGCCGAGGACGGCACCGTGACCTCGGGAGGCCTGAGGCTGGTCGAGGGCGAGTACACCCTGGAGACGGTGGCCGGTTCGGCCAGCGACACCGCCGCCGTCGGGGTGCTGGGCTCCGCCGGATCCGGGGAGGGCGGGTTCGTCGTCCTCGACACCGCCATCACTGCCGAGCTCGCCGCCGAGGGACTCGCCCGCGACCTGGTCCGGGCGGTCCAGCAGGCGCGCAAGGACGCGGGTCTCCACGTCGAGGACCGGATCAGCCTGGTCGTCGGCGGCGACCAGGCGGTGCTCGCCGCCGCCCGGACCCACCAGGAGCTGATCGCGCGGGAGACCCTGGCCACGTCGTACGACGTCCGGGCCGGTGGCGCGGACCAGGAGCTCCCGGGCGAGCCGGGGACGCGCGTCGCCCTGGGCGACGGCGCCCACGCGGTCATCGCGCTGACCCGGGCGTGACGTCGGCGTGACCCGGAAGGTCGTCGCCGACTCGCTCGGGGTCGGCGTGGCGACGGGCCTGTACGGCGTCTCCTTCGGGGCGCTGGCGACCACCTCCGGCCTCGACGTGTGGCAGGCCTGTGCGCTCTCCCTGCTGGTCTTCACCGGCGCCTCCCAGTTCGCCTTCGTCGGCGTGGTCGCCAGCGGCGGTGCGCCGCTGGCCGGCGCGCTGACCGCCACCCTGCTGGGCAGCCGGAACCTGTTCTACGGCATCACGCTGGCGCCGAGGCTCGGCCTGTCCGGCTGGCGCCGATGGCTGGCGGCGCAGGTGGTGATCGACGAGTCCACCGCGATGAGTCACGGCCAGCCCGACCCGGACGACGCCCGGCTGGCCTTCGGCTTGACCGGCTGGTCGGTCTTCGTGCTGTGGAACCTGATGACCCTCCTCGGCGCCCTGGCCGGTACGGCGATCGGCGACCCCGCCAGCTATGGCCTGGACGCCGCGGTCGGTGCCGCGTTCCTCGCGCTGCTGTGGCCGAGGCTCACCGCCCGGCCGGCGCGGCTGGTGGCCCTGATCGGCGCGGCCGCCGCGAGCGGGCTGGTCCCGCTCACCGCGGCCGGCGTGCCGATCGTCCTCGGCGGTGCCGTCGCGGTCGCGCTCGGCTCGGTGCTCGGCTCGGGGCCCGGCTCGAGCCTCGGCCCTGCGGTGCCGAGCACGCACGCTCCATCAGACGGAGACGGTGATGGAGACGGGGGCGGGGGATGATCTGGCTCGCCCTCCTGCTCACCGCGGCCGGCTGTTATGCCTTCAAGCTCGCCGGTCTCAGCGTCCCCGAACGGGTGCTCAGCCATCCGCTCACCGACCGGATCGGCGTACTGATCCCACCGGCGCTGCTGGGGGCCCTGATCGCCGTCCAGGTGCTCGCCTCCGGCCGGAGCCTGGTGGTCGACGCCCGAGTGGCGGCGCTCGGGGTCGCGGCGGTGCTGCTCTGCCTGCGGGCACCCTTCCTGGTGGTGGTCTGTGCCGGTGCCGCCGCGGCCGCCGTCCTGCGTGCGCTGGGCTGGATGGGGTGAACGGGTTGAGCGGGTTCGATGGGCTCGGAGTGGGGTCCGGCTGGTTGACTACTCCCGTGCCATCCCTCGATCTGAGTGCCGACGTGGTCGCGCTGACCCAGCAGCTGGTCGACATCGAGTCGGTCAGCCTCGACGAGCAGGCGATCGCCGACGCGGTCGAGCAGGCGCTCGCGGTCCACGACCATCTCACCCTCACCCGGATCGGCAACTCGATCGTGGCCCGGACCGAGCTCGGTCGCGCCGAGCGGGTGATCCTGGCCGGCCACCTCGACACGGTGCCGGTCAACGACAATCTGCCCTCGCGCAACGACGGGACCTATCTGCACGGCCTCGGCAGCACCGACATGAAGGGGGGCGACGCGGTCATCCTCAAGCTCGCCGCCGAGTTGCGCGAGCCGAACCGTGACCTGACCTACGTGCTCTACGAGGCCGAGGAGATCGCCGCGGTCCACAACGGCCTGGGCATGCTGACCACCGAGCGACCCGACCTGCTGACGGGTGACTTCGCGATCCTGATGGAGTCCTCGTGCGCCGAGGTCGAGGCGGGCTGCCAGGGCACCCTCCGGGTCGAGGTGCGCACCCGCGGGGAGCGGGCCCACAGTGCACGCGCGTGGACCGGCAGCAACGCGATCCACGCCGCCGAGCCGATCCTGGCCACGCTGCGCGACTACGCACCGCGCCGGCCGGTGATCGACGGGCTGGAGTTCCACGAGGGGCTCAACGCCGTCTTCATCTCCGGCGGCGTCGCCGGCAACGTCATCCCCGACGAGTGCGTGGTGACCATCAACTACCGCTTCGCCCCGGATCGGGACGAGGCCGAGGCCGTGGCGCATCTCGAGCAGCTCTTCGACGGATACGAGATCACCGTCACCGATTCCTCACCGGGCGCGCTGCCGGGCCTGGAGCGGCCCGCGGCACGGGAGTTCCTGGCCGCCGTACGGGCCGAGGTCCGGCCGAAGTTCGGCTGGACCGATGTCGCCCGGTTCAGCGCCCTGGGCATTCCCGCGGTCAACTACGGGCCCGGGGATGCGGCGTACGCCCACAAGCAGGACGAGAAGGTCCTGATCTCGCGGATCGAGCAGTGCGAGAGCGCATTGCGTGAATGGCTGGGAGGAACAGCGTGACACGTCGTAGCGGCTCCGGGCCGCGCCCCACCCAGGGGCGCCCGGCGGGCAGCACCACCGACCAGCGGCTGCTCGACGATCGCGGTCCCAGCGAGTGGGTGCACACCGACCCGTGGCGGGTGATGAAGATCCAGGCCGAGTTCGTCGAGGGCTTCAACGACCTCGCCGAGATCGGCCCGGCGATCTCGGTGTTCGGCTCGGCCCGGACGCCGGTCGACCACCCGACCTACCGGCTCGGGGTGCGGATCGGCGCGGCTCTGGCCGAGGCGGGTTTCGCCGTCATCACCGGCGGCGGCCCGGGCGCGATGGAGGCGGCCAACAAGGGCGCCCGTGACGCCGGCGGACAGAGCATCGGGCTCGGCATCGAGCTGCCCTGGGAGGCCCAGCTCAACGACTTCGTCGACTTCGGGCTCAACTTCCGCTACTTCTTCGTCCGCAAGACGATGTTCGTCAAGTACTCCCAGGGCTATGTGGTGTTGCCCGGCGGGGTCGGCACCATGGACGAGCTCTTCGAGGCGATGACGCTCTCCCAGACGCGCAAGATCACCCAGTTCCCGATCGTGCTGATGGGCGTGCGGCACTGGCAGGGTCTGGTCGACTGGATGCGGACCACGATGCTGCCCGACGGCCGGATCAAGCAGTCGGATCTGGAGATGCTGACCCTCACCGACCACGTCGAGGAGGCCGTCGAGCTGATGGTGAAGGCTCGGGACTCGGCATGATGTGGCTCTTCGCGATCCTCATCGTGCTCGCGCTGGGCGGGGTCGCCCTGGTCGCGGCCGGCGTCGGCTCGCCGCTGCGCGAGGAGTACGGCGACCGGCCCGACGTCTTCGTGCCCGCGGACCGTCCGCTCGGCTCGGCCGACCTCCGCCGGGTCCGGTTCAACGTGACCCTGCGCGGCTACCGGATGAGCGAGGTCGATGCCTTGCTGGCTCGGCTGGCCACCGAGGCCGAGCACATCGAGCAGGTGTCCAGGTTCGCCGCGTCGAGCGCCGACCCGGAGCTGGACCGCGACGGGCAGCACGAGGGGCAGCACGAGGGGCAGCACGACGGGCAGGACGTCCAGGAGCTCCAGGACGCGCAGGCCGTCGAGGAGGAACAGGAGCCGGGGAAGGACATCGGGCAGGCTCCCGACCCGGGTCAGGCATCGGACTCGGGACCGGGCTCGGCGACCGACGGCTGAGCGCACGATGAACACCGACACACTCCTGGTCGCCGTCGCGACCGGCGTACTCGCGCTGGTCGTCGTCGCCACCTATCTCCGGCTGCGGCGGCCGCACGCCACCCGCCGCAGCCTGGTCAGCCCGTTCGTGCGACGACTGCACACCGGCGCGGGTGTGATCGGGGTGCTGGCCTGGATCGCGTTCCTGGCGGCACCACCGAGCTCGCCGCTGGGCACGTCGCTGGCCGGCGTGATCGCGCTGTTCTTCTGCTGGCTGATGGTGATCGCCGGGTTCTACCTGCTCGGCCGGTGGCGGGAGAGCAGGGGTCGACATGCCGGCGAGCTCGGCCCGCGGGGCACCGGGCCGGTCCTCTCTGCCCTCGGCCAGGTCATCGCGCTGGCCGCGGTGCTCTGGCTGACCTGGGCCTACCTGAACTCGATGGTGTGAGGCCGAGACCTGCCGGAGTCCTGGCGACAGCCGAGACCCAGGGGATGAGTCCACAGCCGGGGAGAGATGGCCTAGCTGTCGAAATCGATCCGTAGCGAACTCTCGTAGGGGATGCCGGCGTCGGAGCCATTGTCAAGGTCGTCGGGACGGGCCTGTCCGAACTTCCAGAGGACGGTCGCACGATAGGCGTATCCGTCCTGGTCGCTCTTCTCGTATTCGAAGGAACACGGTCTATCTATCGCCATGTCTTCGAAACGAAGTCCCCTCAGCATCGACGCATGAAACCACGCCTGGGACGGGAGCGAGTCCGACGAGACGGAGCCCGTCCCCTCCTCAGCGTTCCATGAGGCGACCTTGCCGAGGATGGCCCGTCGATCGTTCATGGCGTGACAGCACGATTCACCTCGGATCGAGGTGAATCGCCTCCGGTGTCGAGTCGTGTGCCTTACCGAGCGTGCCCATGGCCGAAGCGCCCGTGAGGGCACGCGACAAGTTCGACGACAGTGCTCTCGCGACCGATGGCGGCGAGGACGGATCCTCGGTCGATCTCGCGCCCGATGAGGTCCCCGCCGAGATCTTCACGGCAGCGAGAGACGCTGCCGGAGCCACGATGATCGAACACATGTTGATGTCGCCCCGCTTGCCGTGAACAACCCACTCTTTCCGGTCGGCAGTTTGTCACCGGGTCAGGGGGACCACAAGGAGTTCGGCCCAGCGTTCCCGACATCCGGTCGTCCCCTGATCGAAGGTCTCGTTCGGGCACCTCACGGCCAGTGCGTCCGGAATACGGCTGTGGATGCGTGGCGCCCGTCGTCGACAGCGAGCGCCAGGGAGAGGACCCTGTTCCTCGGCCGTAGGTGTCGAGCACCTTCTCGGTGAGGTCAGCTGGTAGCGAAACGTTCCTGGTGCCGGGCTGCGGAGGCAGGTCGGATGCTCAGGGACTCCCACCCCCCAGGCGTTCGCGGCAGCTTCGCGCAGGGCGTCGGCGGGGCGGTCGATCGCCACTGCCTGTGGACCGCGCAGCGGCGGTGTCGGAGCTGTCGGCTCGATGAGGGATAATGAAGCTCACACGATGCGATCCGGGTCGCCTCGACCCGGCAAGCCACAACGCGAGACACGGAATGAGGTGCCGCATGGCGGCGATGAAGCCACGGACGGGAGACGGTCCGCTCGAGGTCACCAAGGAAGGTCGGGGCATCGTGATGCGCGTCCCGCTCGAGGGAGGCGGTCGCCTGGTCGTCGAGCTCAACGCCGACGAGGCCGCGGACCTGGGCAACGCCCTCAAGGAGGTCGTCGGCTGACCCGGCCACCGGTCCGTCGCCCGCTGTGAACTCTCGGTGATCTCGATGAACCAGCTTCCGCCGCAACCGACCCCGCCGACCTTCGAGCTCGATAGCACCGCGCCGGACCCGGCGACCGCGGAGATCATCGCTCTGCCGGTCGCGGCCGAGGCCGGCGGCCTGGTGCTCGGCCCCGGCGCCGACGAGCTCGACGCCCGCTACGGGCTGCTCGACCAACTGGAGTTCGCCGGTGCGACCGGCAAGGCGGGCGAGGTCACCGCCTGCCCGGTGGCCGGCACCGACCACACCGGTGCGTTGCGGCAGGTGCTGCTGGTCGGCATCGGCGCCGGCCGGCGTACCGACTTCCGGCGCGCCGGCGCCGCTCTCGCCCGGGCCACCCGAGATCGGACGGCGGTGGTCACCACCATCCCGGCAGCCGACCCGGGGATCGCGCTGGAGCCGTTCGTCGCCGGTGCCACGCTCGGCAGCTTCGTCTTCCACTGGCGCTCCGAGGGCCCCGAGTGGCAGCCGGTAGGCGCCCTCGTACTGGCCGAGCTGGGAGCCGAGCACGGCGACCGTCTCGACCGTGCGGTGGCGATCGCGCACGCCTCCTGGCGCGCCCGCTTCCTGGCCACCGTCCCGGCCGGACTGGAGAGCCCGGCCTGGCTCGCCGAGCAGGCTGTCGCCCTCGATGCCCAGACGCGGCTCAAGGTCCGGGTCTGGGACGAGGACCAGTTGGCCGAGGGCGGGTTCGGCGGCATCCTCACCGTCGGTCAGGGGTCCGCGACCCCGCCCCGCCTGATCCGACTGGACTACACCCCCGCCCGGTCCTCGCGACGCACGCCGACCGTCGCCCTGATCGGCAAGGGCATCACCTTCGACACCGGTGGCCTCAACCTCAAGCCGGGCCAGGGCATGGCGACCATGAAGCGCGACATGACCGGTGGCGGGGTCGTGCTGGCCACCATGGCGGCGCTGGCGGCCGTCGACTGCCCGGTCAAGGTGGTCGGCCTGATCGCCGCCGCCGAGAACGCCGTCTCCGGATCGGCGATGCGACCCGGGGACGTGATCACGCACTACGGCGGCCGGACCTCGGAGGTCAACAACACCGACGCGGAGGGCCGGCTGGTGCTGGCCGATGCCATGGCCTACGCGGTGGCCAAGGTCAAGCCGGCGGCACTGGTCGACATCGCCACCCTGACCGGTGCGATGAAGGTCGCGCTGGGTCAGCAGCTGGGTGGCTTCTTCGCCACCGACGACCGTCTCGCTGCCCGGATCGGGGAGGCCGGCGAGACTGCCGGCGAACCGGTGTGGCGGATGCCGTTGGCGGAGGTCTACGAGCCCAAGGTGAGCTCCCAGGTCGCCGACGGCGACAACGCCGCCGGCGGTCCCGGTGCCATCACCGCGGCACTCTTCCTCCAGCACTTCACCGGTGGGCTGCCGTGGGTGCATCTGGACATCGCCTCGGTGGGCGACGCGCCCACCGACACCTTCGAGTGGACCCCGGGCCCGACCGGGTACGGCGCCCGGCTGTTGCTCACCTGGCTCGGCTCAGCCGACCCGCTGGGCTAGCGTCGCCGGCGAACCTCGTATCGCCCCGGGGTCGCACCGAGGTCCGCATCGCCGGTGAGGACGGTCAGGCCTCCGGTGCCCATTCCTTCTTGGCCACCAGCAGGCCGTCGCCGATCGGCAGCAGCAGCGGCACCAGGTCGTCGCGCTCGGCGACGGTGCGGCCGAGGTCGCGCACCGTCACCGTCTCCTCGTCGCGCTGAGCGGGGTCCGCGACCCGGTCGTGCCACAGGGCGTTGTCGAAGGCGACCACGCCGCCGGGGCGCAGCAGGCGCAGCGCCTCGGTCAGGTACTCGCCGTACTCGGTCTTCTCGCCGTCGCAGAAGACCAGGTCGTAGTGCCCGTCGGTGAGCCGCGGGAGCACCTCGAGCGCGCTGCCCGCGATGGTGCGGGCGCGCTGGGTGGGGATTCCGGCCTCGGTGAAGGTCTGTCGCGCCAGACGCTGGTGCTCGGCCTCGATGTCGACCGTGGTGAGCACGCCGTCGGCGCGCATTCCGCGCAGCAGCCACAGCCCGGAGACCCCCGTGCCGGTGCCGACCTCGACCACCGCCCGGGCGTCCAGCACGGAGGCCAGGAAGCGCAGTGCGGCGCCGCCACCCTGGCCGATCGGGGTGACGCCCACCTCCTCGGCGCGCGCACGAGCCGCGGCGAGGAGGTCGTCCTCGGCGACATAGGAGTCGGCGTAGGTCCAGCTGGCGGTCGACGGTGCGGTGATCACGACACGACCCTAACGGTTCGCGGGCCCGCCGTCGGTGCGGAACACCGTGGACCCCGTCCGGCGACCCGTGTCGACCCCGTGTCGACCCGGGCCGACCCCGGTTGATCGGCGGCGATCCGGTCGGAACATCCGGGCCAGGTGGTTCGTTGACCAATCACAGGGACCTCTCAGACCCGAGGTCTAGGTTTGGTTACCAAGGAGTTCGACGGGCTCGATGCCACCCCCGATGAGGAGTACGCCGATGACCGACCAGCAGACCCGACCAGCCCCCGAGTCCGAGGGCAGTCTGCGCTGGGAGGAGATCGTCGAGCGGCATTCCGACCGGGTCTTCCGGCTCGCCTACCGCCTGACCGGGAACCGTCCGGACGCCGAGGACCTCACCCAGGAGGTCTTCGTGCGGGTCTTCCGGTCGTTGGACAGCTACAGTCCCGGCACCTTCGAGGGCTGGCTGCACCGGATCACCACGAACCTCTTCCTCGACCAGGCCCGGCGCAAGCAGCGGATCCGGTTCGACGCGCTCTCCGACGAGCGGGCGCAGCGACTGACCAGCACCGGTCCCACGCCGGACGCGGCGTACGCCGACCAGCGATTCGACGACGACATCGAGCGAGCCCTGGCCACGCTGCCGCCGGACTTCCGCGCGGCGGTGGTGCTGTGCGACGTCGAGGGGCTCTCGTACGAGGAGATCGCCCAGATCCTCGACGCCAAGCTGGGCACGGTGCGCTCGCGGATCCATCGCGGCCGGGCGATGCTGCGCGACGCGCTGGCCCACCGCGCCCCGCGCGGCGGCCGGCTGCGCTACTCCGGGCCGAAGGTGCTCTGGGGCGGAGCCTCATGAGCCTGCTCGGCGGCTCGCTGGGCGGACACCTCGGTGCTCGCGCGAGCGCGCTGTTGGACGGCCAACTGCCGGCTGAGGAGGAGTCGCGGGCCTGGGAGCACGTGCACGAGTGCTGTCAGTGCCAGCACCAGGTCGAGCGTGAGGGCTGGTTGAAGAACCGGCTGGCCGGCCTCGGTGTCGAGCCCGGACTGGGCGCCTCGGAGTCGCTGAAGGGCTCACTGCTGGGCGGGCCGAGCGATGCGGGCGGCCTGGGCGGCGCGCAGGCGTACGTCGGCGTCGGCGTGTCCCGGCTGCGGCGCAACATCGTCGCCGCCGCGTTCGGAGGCGGCGCGGTCGGCGCCGCCATGATGGGCATCATCGCCGTCGGCGCGGGCCCGGCCGACGCACCGACCTTCCAGCGGCACACGCCGGCCTCCGCCGTCACCAACGCGCCGGCCGCCACCTCGGCGACCATGAGCGTGAACCCGGTGAGCAGCCGCCGGCGCTGAGCCTCGAGCCATCGAGGGCCGAGCCCGCTGCACCGGGTCGTCGGGTCACAGGTCGACGGCGTCGGTCTCGTTGTCCAGGAACGGGTGCTCGGCCACGAACGCCTTGGTGTCGGCGTACATCTTGGTGATGAACTCCTCGAGCACGCTGGCCTCCACCCGCCACTGGCCCCGCCCGCCGATCTTGATCGCCGGCAGCTCGCCGCGACGCACCAACGCGTAGACCTGCGCACTGGAGGTGTTGAGCACCTCGGCGACATCGGCGAGGGTGAGGAAGCGGGGGGCATCGGGCATACCGCCATCCTCCCAAATCGGCATCCGGCTGACATCTCGCCCACGCGGGCTGTGGAAAGCGGGGGTGACAGACGGGGGCGATGCGCTGATGATGAGGTGGTGGTCAGAGATCTCGGGACCGATGGCGGTGCGCCGTCCGCCGTGCGTGCCACCCGTCCGGGCTGGCGCGATCCCCGGCTGTGGCTGGGGGTGGCCATCGTGGCCGCCTGCGTGGTGGCCGGCGCCCGGATCATCGGCGCCGCCGACGACTCGGTCGAAGTGTGGTCGCTGCGCGCCGGGGCCGCGCCGGGCAGCCAGGTCGACCAGGCCGATCTGGCGCGCACCAGGGTCCGGTTCGCGGACGCCGATGACCTGGCCGGATACTTCCCGGTCGGCGAGGAGCTGCCCGACGAGCTGGAGCTGGTCCGCGCGGTGGGCGCTGGCGAGCTGTTGCCGCGCTCCGCGGTCGGCACGGTCGGCGACAGCGGTCTGCTGCAGCTGCCGGTCTCGGTCGACCCGGGCCAGCTGCCGCCCGCGATCGCCACCGGGTCGGTGGTGGACCTCTACGTCGGGGCCGGCTCGGGCACCGACGGGCATGCCCGAGGGACGCCGTTGATCGGCCGAGCGCCGGTGATCGCCGTGGTCTCGGCCGCCGAGTCGCTCTCCGGCTCCGGCCAGGCACAGGTCACGGTCGCGGTCAGCGATACCGACGCTCACCGCTACTTCCGGGTCGTCTCGGGTCTCGACTCGCCGGTGATCACCGTCGTGGGCCGGCCGAGTCGATGATCGTCGTACTCATCCTGGCGGCCGGGGCCGGCTGGGAGCCTGAGGCGCTGGCGGTGATCGAGGCCCATCCGGGCCTGGTCGCGCTGCGTCGCTGCGTGGACGTGGACGACCTGCTGGCCGCGGCCTCCTCCGGGCAGGCCGAGGCGGCGGTGCTCGCGGTGGACGCGCCCGGCCTCGACCCGCTCGCCGTCGACCAGCTGCGCCACCACGGCGTGCGTCCGGTCGGGGTGGTGCCCGCCGGCCTCGGGGAGGACCCGGCGCGGCTGCGGGCGCTGCGCGCGGGCCTGTCCCAGCTGCTCGCCGAGGACGAACTGGACGCGTTGCCCGCGGTGTTGGCCGAGCCGACGCCCGCCGGCAGGACCGACGGACCGGTCGGGGATGGACCGCTCGGGGACGGGCCGGACGACGGACCGGTCGATCACCGGGCGGGGCGCGCGGGCCCTGCCGGAGCGATGGCTCGGCCGGGCCGAGTGATCACCGTGTGGGGGCCGGCCGGTGCCCCGGGCCGCACCACCGTGGCCGCCGGCGTCGCCGCCGAGCTCGCTCGCCGTGGGGAGACCGCGCTGCTGCTCGATGCCGACCCGTACGGCGGCGCGATCGCCCAGCAGCTCGGCGTCCTCGACGAGGTCTCCGGTCTGCTCCAGGCGGCGCGTCTGCAGTCCTCCGGCGAGCTCGCCCACCGGGTCGTCACCGCGGTGCGCAGCATCGGTCCCGGGCTCGGCGTGGTGACCGGCCTGCCGCGGCCGGATCGGTGGAGTGAGATCCGGATCGGGCTGGTCGAGCAACTGGTCGCCGTCGCGCGACGGCATGGGCACGTGGTGATCGACACCGGATTCAGCCTGGAGGAGGAGCCCGCGGCCGATCTGACCGGTCGGGCCGGCCGCAATCAGCTCAGCATCGAGGCGGTCCAGGCCGCCGACCAGCTGGTGGTGGTCGGCGGCGCCGATCCGGTCGGCCTGACCCGACTGGCTCGCGCACTGGCCGATCTGCGCGAGCGAGGCACGACGCCTGCCGCGCATGTGGTGGTGAACCGGATGCGTCCCACCCTCGGCTGGACCGAGCAGGACATCACCGGGATGATCCTGGCGATCACCCGGCCGGCCGGGTGTGACTTCCTCCCGGAGGATCGCGGTGCGGTGGATCGTGCGCTGGTGGCCGGGAGGACCCTTCTGGAGACCGCCCCGGACTCGGCCCTGACCAGGGCGATCGCCGCACTGGTCGACGGGCTGGCCGGTGGCGCGGCCGAGGAGCCGCGCGAGGTGGGTGCCGCGGCAGCGGCCGCCGCGC